>QXYU01000009.1 GCA_009886755.1 Flavobacteriaceae bacterium | reverse complement strand
AAGGCGTTTCATGAGATTAAGCTGTTTAAATAGGTAAGACTTGTGATCCGTCAAGTCTTACCTTGAGCAATTAGACAATCAGAATTTGTATTGAAGTGTAACGCCAAAACCACGGGCATGCAATTTTATACCATCTATTTTAGAGGCATTTTGAAGCGTTGTCTGGAACTGTAACAGTGCTGTAAAATGCTCAGAAAAGTCAAACCCAGCTTGGAGTCCTCCTTCAAAAATGCCTTTTTTTACAGAATCGATATCAACATCTGCCAGTGAAAGACCGTATGCAAGGGAAGGACCCATAAAAACCTCATAGTTTCTCTAGAAGGGTAGAATTGTAAATTGGCACCAAAACCTAGAGCATTATTCGATTTGTTGTCTATTTTTTCTCCAATTCCAAAACTGACATAGGGTTGAACATCAAATTTCTCAGATATTTCTACATCCGAAAAAACCCCAAAACTAAACACACTCACAGACTCTGAACTTTCAGAAAATCCATTTCCTGAAGCAGTAGCTTTGGCACTGCCATAGCCCACAGATGCTCCAATCTGTCCATAAGTTAGGGAAACCGTAAGTAGGCATAAACTAAAAAACAATGATTTCATGATAAAAGATTTGATGGTGAATTATTTAAAATAATCACAAAATCTAACTTCTATTTATTTTCATTAAAATGGGTCTTAGGCTCCACTAAACATAGGGGGACAGTGCGAAGTGTATTTTTAAAAAGTTGTCAGAAAAAACAACAAATAAGCAGGACCGTTTCAAAATAAATTAAACCCTAATGCGCCTCCAGCCAGTTTTGCCCAACGCCCAAATCTACTTCTAAAGGAACGTCAAGGGTAAAGGCTTGTTCCATTTCTTTTTTTACCAGGATTTGGAAATCAGCGAGTTCGGTTTTGGGTACTTCAAAAACCAATTCATCGTGCACTTGCAATAGCATTTTGGCTTGCCAACCGTCTTCTTGAATGCGTTGCTGCAATCGGATCATAGCCAGTTTTATAATATCGGCAGCACTTCCTTGGATGGGAGCATTAACGGCATTGCGCTCGGCGGCACCACGAACGACTGCATTTTGCGAATTGATATCCTTGAGGTATCGGCGGCGGCCCAGTACCGTTGCCACATAACCGTGTTCGCGAGCAAAATTTACCTGATCACTCATATAGTTTCGCAGTTGAGGATAGCTGGCATAATAGGTGTCAATCAATTCTTTGGCTTCTGTTCGATTGAGTTCTGTCTGCTGACTTAGCCCAAAGGCCGAAACCCCATAAATGATTCCAAAGTTGACCGTTTTAGCTTGGCTTCGCTGGGCACGGGTCACTGCATTGGGAGCCACATCAAAAACGCTAGCGGCGGTAGCGGTATGAATGTCTTGGCCTTCTAGAAAAGCAGCGACCATAGCAGGATCTTTACTCAAAGCTGCAATGATGCGGAGTTCAATTTGAGAATAGTCCGCAGCGAGCAAGACATGATCGGTATCTTTGGCAATAAAGGCTTTCCGAACCTCTTGTCCCCTCGGGGTACGAATCGGGATGTTTTGAAGGTTGGGGTTGTTGCTGCTTAACCGCCCAGTGGCAGCGACCGCTTGGTTATAAACCGTATGCACACGTCCAGTTTTAGGATTGATTTCCTGAGGCAGTGCAGTCACATAGGTGTTTTGAAGTTTTTGAAGAGAACGCCATTCCAAAATATGGGCAACAATAGGATGGTCTTTGGCTAGATAGGACAATACGTCTTCAGCCGTAGAATATTGCCCGGTTTTGGTTTTTTTGGGCTTATCCACCAGTTTAAGCTTGTCAAATAAAATAGGACCTAGCTGCTTGGGAGACGCTAAGTTAAATCTTTCCCCCGCTTGTTCGTAAATCCCTTTTTCCAAAGCGTCAATATCGGTTTGTAGCTGTATGGACAATTCATTCAAAAAGGGTGTGTCAAGGCAAATGCCTTCGGCTTCCATGGCGGTTAATACTGGAACCAAGGGCAATTCGACAGTATCAAAAAGTTCTTGAGTACCCCCGCTTGCTAATTCCTGACTAAAATGCTGTTTGAGTTGAAAAGTAACATCGGCATCTTCCACTGCATATTCGGTTTGTTGGGCAATGGGAACTTCTCGCATGGAACGCTGGTTTTTTCCTTTTTTACCGATAAGTTCGGTGATGGATTGCGGACGGTACTGGAGATAGGTTTCTGACAATACATCCATATTGTGACGCATATCCGGATTGATCAGGTAATGCGCAATCATGGTATCGTAAATCGGTGCGGCTACTTTGATTCCGTATTTGAGAAGCACCTTGATATCGTATTTTAGATTGTGTCCAATTTTCTCGATACCGGGATGGTCAAAAAAAGCTTGGAATTGTTGAACAATTGCTTGGCAAGCGCCAAAGTCCTCTGATAAGACCAAGTAATACCCTTTCCCTTTTTCCCATGAAAAAGCAATACCCACCAGTTCGGCTTGTAAGGCATCTAACCCGGTAGTTTCTGTGTCAAAGCAAACGCTTTTTTGTTCCAACAATTTTTGGAGCAAGAGGCGTTGTCCTGCGGGACTATCAATGGTCTGATACCAGTGCTCCACGGCATCAAGGGCACTTTTATTTTCGATGGATTCCGTTCCGGCTCCGGGTTGGTTGAAGAGGTCAAATCCCTCGCTGGCAGGGACTTCTTTTTTCGGGCTGGAAGCAGCCACTTTAGCTATTGGCTCGTCAGAAAAGATCTTATTGAAATTGTCCTGCATTCGTCGGAACTCCAATTCTTCAAACAATTTTCCCACGGTTTCCGTATCGGGTTTCGATAAGGTATAAGCTTTTGAATCAAAAGTCACTGGGACGTCCAAGAGAATGGTTGCCAATTCTTTTGAAAGCAAACCAAGTTCTTTGTTGGCCTCTATTTTTTCTTTAATTTTTCCTTTGAGTTGGTCGGTATTATCAAGCAACGCTTCCATGCTTCCGAATTCTTTCAAGAATTTTTTAGCGGTTTTGTCGCCCACTCCAGGGAGGCCAGGAATATTATCCACCGCATCTCCCATCATTCCGAGGTAATCAATAACCTGTTCAGGTCTTTCCACCTCAAATTTTTCTTGCACTTCTGGAATACCCCAAATCTCAATACCGTTGCCCATTCGTGCTGGACGGTACATGAAGATATGTTCGGATACCAACTGGGCAAAATCTTTATCGGGAGTTACCATATAGGTGTCAAAGCCTTCTTTTTCAGCTTGTTTGGCCAAGGTGCCAATAATGTCATCTGCTTCGTAACCTTCTTTAACCACAACGGGGATATGCATGGCTTCGAGCAGTTGCTGAATGTAGGGAATGGAAATTTGAATGGCCTCGGGGGTTTCGTCTCGATTGGCTTTGTAGTCAGTAAAAAGCTCGGTACGAACCTGTGACCCACCTTTGTCAAAACAGACCGCTAGATGGTCGGGTCGTTCGCGCTTGATCACATCCAACAGAGAATTCATAAATCCCATGATGGCCGAAGTGTCCATGCCTTTGGAGTTGATGCGAGGATTTTTGATAAAGGCATAATAACCTCTAAAAATCAAAGCATAGGCATCGAGTAGAAAGAGTCGTTTTGGAGTGGCCATGGCGCAAAATTTTTCTAAAATACTCTTTTCTTGGGGGAAAAAAAGCACCCTATCCCTCCTTTTTAAACACTATTTGATCTAAGCGTTCTACAAGGCGTTCTGGCGTTAAGCCTTGGTTATCATAAAGAATTTCTGTTTTTCCGTGTGGGACAAAGCAGTCATCAATTCCTAGTGCTGCTATAGGAATGCCATACTCTTGCTCTTGTGCCCATTCTTGTATAGCACTGGCAGCTCCGCCTTGACGTGCACCGTCTTCAACGACGACAACTTGTTGGTGTTTTTGGAAAACCTCATGGAGAAGCGCTCCATCCAACGGTTTGATAAATGTAAGGTCATAGTGGCTCCAAGCAGTTGCATTTTTAAGTTGATTGAGGGCTGCTTGGCAATTGTGTTTGAGGGGCCCGACACTAATAAGAGCGTAGGATTTTCCTTTCTTAAGAATACGTCCTTTCCCCCAAGGGACTTTTTTGAAGGGTTTTTCCCAATCTATTTGATTGACGTACCCACGTGGATAACGAATGGCAACAGGGCCCTGGGGAGTTTCTTGAAGAGTGTATAGAAAGTTCCGCAGTTGCTCTGCATCTGAGGGCGCGATAAGGGTCATGTTGGGAAGGCTTCTCAAAAAGCTGATATCAAACACCCCATGATGTGTGGGACCATCGTGGCCTACCAAACCGGCGCGGTCAATACAGAAAACCACGGGAAGATTTTGCAGGGCGATATCGTGAATCAATTGATCATAAGCCCGCTGTAAAAAGGTGGAGTAGATAACAACAAAAGGTTGTAGGTCAGCAGTGGCGAAACCCGCGGCCAACGTCAGCGCGTGTTGCTCTGCAATCCCTACGTCAAAAGCTCTTTCCGGATATCGTTTGAAGAACTCACTCAATCCACTCCCGGTTACCATGGCTGGTGTGATTGCTACGAGTTTTTTATTGGTTTCTGCCAAGGCAACCAAACTTTTACCGACGACTTCTTGATATTTTGGACTGTTCCCTTTAGCAGCACGATTGATTTTTCCTGTAAGAGGATCAAATTTCCCAGGGGCATGATAGCGTACTTGGTCTTTTTCAGCTTCGGCCAAGCCTTTGCCTTTGGTAGTGAGGATATGTAGTATCCGAGGCCCATTCAAGGCGGCCATTTCGGATAATTTATTAAGTAAAAGGGGAAGGTCGTGTCCGTTGATTGGGCCGCTGTAGGGAATATTCAACGCTTGAAAAAGATTGGTGCTTGGGGTGTTTTTGATTTTAATTTTTTCAAAATAGACTTTTAGGGCACCCACACTGGAATCAATACTTTGGGCATTGTCGTTGAGAACAACCAGGACATTAGCCTTTGTGGTTCCTAGATGATTGAGGGCCTCAAAAGCCATTCCGCTCGCGATGGAAGCGTCGCCAATAACCGCAACATGATGCTGGTTGGAATTTCCTTGAAGCCTTGCAGCTAGCGCCATGCCCAATGCTGCCGAAAGGGAGGTGCCAGCATGACCCGTCCCAAAACTATCGTGCGGGCTTTCGTCCCTACTAGGAAATCCACTCAGACCGCCCCATTGGCGGTTGCTGTCAAAGGCAGTATTACGACCCGTAAGGAGCTTGTGGCCATAGGCTTGATGTCCTACATCCCAAATGATCTTGTCATTGGGGCTCGTAAAGACGGTATGCAATGCCACGGTCAGTTCTACGGTGCCTAAGCTCGCTCCGAGGTGGCCTTCATTTTTGGCTACTACGGCAATAATCCGTTCACGAAGCTCCCCGCATAACTTTAGTCTTTCCGTATCGGAAAGCGTTTTGACGTCCTCGGGGGAGGTGATTTTTTCGAGTAGCATGTTCCAAAGATAGGGCATCCACCCGTGGGTGTTGCATTTTTGTATTTTTACGGAATGGAAATGCTTTTGGACGACTCGTATTTTATGAAACAGGCTTTGGTAGAAGCCCAAAAAGCCTATGAAAAGGACGAGGTTCCTGTAGGGGCTGTGGTGGTAATTCAGCAAAAAATCATTGCTCGTGCGCACAATTTAACGGAACAACTCCACGATGTAACGGCACATGCGGAAATGCAAGCCATTACTTCAGCAGCCAATTATCTCAATGGGAAATATTTGAAAGGATGTACCCTCTATGTGACCTTAGAGCCTTGTGTGATGTGTGCGGGGGCTTTGTATTGGAGTCAATTAGAGCGGGTGGTTTTTGCGGCAGCGGATCCAAAACGGGGTTTCGTTTCGGCTGGAATAGGGCTGCACCCTAAAACGCTTTACAGCAAAGGTGTGATGGAAACAGAAGCCCTCGATTTGATGCAGCAGTTTTTTATCGGCAAAAGAGGGTAAAAAAAAAGCGCCTCGAAAGGCGCTTTCAGCAGTTTGTATATATATTATAAGAGCTTAATCTGAGAAGCTTGCTTCCCTTTTTTACCGTCTTCTTCTACATACTCAACTTTGTCACCCTCATGGAGTGTCAACCCGTCTAGGGCTGTAACGTGAACGAATACGTCGTCTCCCGACTCATCGTTTGTAATGAAACCAAATCCTTTGGACTCATTGAAAAATTTAACTGTACCAGTCATATTGTGATTTACTAATTTGCCGCAAGGTACGCCAATTAATTGGAGGGCAAGGCTTTTCGGCTTATTATTCCTGTTTTTTTTTGGAACGCATTTTTTCCATGTTTTCCGGTGTTAGGGTATAGTCTGATAGGGATTTGCCTTTCCAGCGATGGTATAGAAAAAGCGGTAGGTAGATAAATACAGCTCCTAAGACCGAAAAACCAATGATTTTCTCACCCAAAGCATAGTCTTGTGTACGGGTGTAGAAGCCGAAAGCGAGTCCACCCAACCAGGAAAAAAACAAAAGATGAAGTACTACTTTCACACCTCGTCTTTGGGTTGAATCACAAGTGCAAGTTCATCCAATTGACCGGCATCAATACTTGTAGGGGCATCAATCATCAAATCGCGTCCACTATTGTTTTTTGGGAAAGCGATAAAATCACGGATGGTTTCCTGTCCTCCTAAAATAGCCACCAAACGATCAAGTCCAAAAGCAATACCACCATGTGGTGGCGCTCCATATTGAAAAGCATCCATTAAAAAGCCAAATTGCGCTTGAGCTTCTTCAGGGGTAAAACCGAGAAGGTCAAACATCTTTTGCTGTAAATCACCATCGTGGATTCGGATGGAACCGCCCCCAATTTCATTTCCATTAAGCACCAAGTCATAGGCATTGGCTTTTACCTTACCTGGATCCGTCGCAAGAAGTTCAATCTCTTCGGGTTTTGGAGCGGTAAAAGGGTGGTGCATGGCATGGTAGCGTTGGCTTTCTTCATCCCATTCTAAAAGAGGAAAGTCTGTGACCCACAGGGGTGCAAAGACGGTGGGGTCACGCAATTCCAATCGTTCTGCCATCTCCATTCGCAAGGCACTGAGCTGGCTTCGGGTGCTGTCTTTGGCTCCGGCCATCACGAGCATTAAGTCACCGGGCTGAGCTCCAGTAGTTTCTGCCCAAGCACTGAGGTCTTCAGCAGTAAAAAATTTATCCACTGAAGATTTGAAACTCCCATCAGCATTGTATTTGGCCCAGACCAGACCCAAAGCTCCTATTTGAGGTCGCTTGACCCAGTCGATTAGACCGTCAATTTGTTTACGAGTATACTCAGCGGCTCCGGGAACGGCAATTCCTACCACGAATTCTTGGTTGTCAAAAACACCAAAGCCTTTGCCTTTCGCCACAGCATTCATTTCGGCAAATTCCATTCCAAATCGTATGTCGGGTTTGTCGTTACCAAAGCGACGCATCGCTTCTTCGTAGGGCATGCGCGGAAATTCCCCAACGTCAACGCCGTGAATATTTTTTATCAAATGGCGCGTAAGCCCTTCAAATTGATCCAGAATATCGTCTTGCTCCACAAAGGTCAATTCGCAGTCAATCTGGGTGAACTCTGGTTGGCGATCCGCGCGAAGGTCTTCGTCTCGAAAGCACTTTACAATCTGGAAATATTTATCCATTCCTCCCACCATCAGCAATTGCTTGAAGGTTTGAGGTGACTGTGGAAGCGCATAGAATTCCCCTTTGTGCATACGCGATGGGACTACAAAATCTCGAGCCCCTTCAGGGGTTGATTTGATCAGATAAGGGGTTTCTACTTCTACAAAATTGGCCTTGGAAAGATAGTTGCGTACGGCAAGAGTTACTTGGTGACGAAACAATAAATTGTCTCGGACGGGCTTTCTTCGGATATCCAGATAGCGGTATTGCATTCGTAGTTCTTCTCCACCGTCAGTTTTATCTTCAATGGTAAATGGGGGGGTGCTAGCAGTATTCAGAATGTGAAGTTGATCGGCTAAAATTTCAATATCCCCAGTATTCATATTGGGGTTTTTGGATTCTCGCTCAATGACCTCCCCTCGGATTTGAATTACAAATTCACGACCCAAGCTTTGCGCTTGTTCAAAGACAGCTTTTGGAGTACGTTCCGAATCAAAAATGATTTGGGTGATACCATAGCGATCGCGAAGATCTACCCATAGCATAAATCCTTTGTTTCGGGTTTTTTGAACCCATCCGGCTAGGGTAACTTGTTGCCCGACCTCAGCAAGGCCTAAAGCACCACAATTGTTTGTTCGAAGCATAGTAGTTTCTAATTCTCGGCTAAGGTATTAAGTTCTTTTGGCTTTCGGAATGCTTGAATCCGCAATTTCAATCGATAAATAAGGAAAAAACAAGCAGGAACGATAACCAAGGTTAAGAAAGTGGCAAAGGTCAATCCAAAAATCACCGTCCAAGCCAAAGGTCCCCAGAAAATCACATTGTCTCCACCGATATAAATTTTGGTATTCCACTCACTTACCAAAGAGAAAAAGTTGATGTTGAGTCCAGTGGCCAAGGGAATCAACCCTAAGATCGTGGTGATCGCAGTAAGTAATACCGGGCGCAATCGCGCCACACCACCACCAATGATGGCCTCTCGAACTTCGGCACGCGGAAGGAGTTGATCATAGGGCAAGCCTAGGTCTTCTTTGCGTCGAGCAATCAAAAGCTGGGTGTAGTCTATCAAGACTACTCCATTATTAACAACAATTCCCGAAAGTGAAATGATTCCCATCATGGTCATCATGATTACAAAAGGCATCCGGAAAATGCTGATTCCGTAAAGCACTCCTGTAAAACTCAAGAAGATAGATAGGAGAATAATCAAGGGATTGGAGATGGAGTTGAATTGCAGAACAAGCAAGAATAGAATCAAACCAAGAGCGGTGAATAAGGCTCCTGTCAAAAAGTTCATATTGGTTTCCTGCTCGGCAATCTCTCCCGTAAATTCATAGGCTACCTCATTGGGCAGTTGGGTGTACCCCGTCAGGCTTTGCTTAATATTATCCACTACTTCGTTGGCGTTGTATCCAGCAAGAACGGCAGAGTAAAGGGTTACTACGCGACGGAGGTCTTTGTGTTTGATAGCACTAAAAGAGGTTGTGTTTTTCAAGTTTGCGACAGCACTCACTGGAATTTCTTTGATACGACCACTGGCTTGATCGCGGAACACGACGTATTGATCGAGGAGTACTTCCGTATTTTGGCGCTCTTCTTCATCAAAACGGACATTGATATCATAGTCCTCTCCGTTTTTCTTGTAGATTCCTGCTTTTTCGCCAAACAACGCTCGTCGTAGCTGTTGTCCGATTTGTCCTGCGGTAACGCCGAGACTTCCAGATTTGCGGCGGTCAATTTCAACGGCCAGTCCAGGCTTGCTTTTGTTGACATCAATCTTGAGTTCTTCTACTCCTGGAATGTTCTCTAAGTTGAGGTAGGTACGCATATTTTCAGCCTCAAAAATCAACTGATCGTAATCCTCACCGCTGATTTCAATATTGACAGGGTAGCCAGCGGAGGGGCCTGCACCTGTTTTTTCTACAGAAATGGCAATTCCCGGGAATTTGTTTTTTAGTGCCTGTTGAATCTCCATACGCATGGTTTCGGAAGACAAACCGCGACGGAATTTAAACTCCGTCATCGTAAGGGTGATTTTGGCCTTGTGGGGCATGTCCTGATCTCCGCCCCGGTCTGTTTCAGGGTTTTGCGCACCCGCTCCAACAACAGCGACGTTGGAATCAATCATAAAATTGGTGTCCCCGTCTCGGTATTTTTCATTGTCGATTATTTTTCTGACTTCTTCTTCAATACGTTTTGCTGTGGTGTTGGTTTTGTCAATGGAAGTTCCTTCGGGATATTCTGAGTAAATCAGAATTTGCTGTGGCTCGTTTTCAGGGAAAAACTCCACCTTGGGTGCTGCAAGACCCAAAATGATGAAGGAAGAAAAGAGCAATCCGATGGTGCCGAATAAAAACAAATAGGGCTTGCGACCCGTCAGGGCAAAGGTTAAGGCACGACGGTAACGATTTTCTAGGGTTACCAGTGTATGGGATTGGAAGTAAACCGCCCATCGTTTGATGAAGAACTTATAGGCCCAAAACAAGGCAGTAGTTAACAACATGAGTGTTCCCAATGCACGAAGTGTTCCGACATTAAAAATTAAAATAAGCCCCAATCCTCCCAATATAAAGGTGAGTCGCCAAAGACCTTTTTGACTAAGTTCACGATCGCCCACTTCCATAAAACGCGACACTAGTACGGAGTTGAAAAAGATGGCTACAAATAAGGAGGATCCCAAAACGATGGAAAGTGTCATGGGGAAGAAAATCATAAACTCACCCATCAAACCAGGCCAAAAGCCAAGCGGTAAAAAGGCCGCAATGGTGGTTGCTGTGGAAATAATAATTGGATAGGCGATTTCACCAATGCCTTTTTTGGCAGCTTCAATAGCACTCATCCCTTCTTTTTCCATCAAGCGATAGGCGTTCTCAATAACCACAATTCCATTGTCCACGAGCATTCCCAATCCCATGATGAGTCCAAAAAGAACCATCGTATTAATTGTATTCCCTAAGAAATCCAAAATCATAAAGGACATAAACATGGACATGGGAATCGCAAAACCGACAAAAAGAGCATTGCGGAAACCAAGGAAAAACATCAATACAGTAATAACCAATAATACTCCAAAGATGATATTGTTGGCCAAGTCGCTTACAATGTTTTTGGTCGTATTCGATTGATCGTTTGAAATTTCAACATCAATAGACGAAGGAAATTCATTCGAAACAGTCTTGTTGATGATAGTTCGTATTTCCTCTACCGTTTTAATTAGGTTTTTTCCACTGCGTTTTTTGACATCCAAAACGAGCGCCTTAATTCCTTTGGATCGAGCAAAAGAATTGATTTCTTTTTCTTTAAAACGGATATCGGCGATATCACCTAGATAGACGATTCCATTTTGGGTTTTGACGACTACTTCTGCAAGGTCTTCAGGGGCTTCAATTTCTCCCAATACGCGGATATTTCTTCGAAGACCATCACCGACAACATTTCCAGCAGAGATGGTACTGTTTTCCCGGCGAATCGCGTTAATAATGTCATCGAAAGAGATGGTTGCGGCAGCTATTTTCATCAAATCCACAGCAATTTCTACTTCAAAATCTTGAACTCCTCGCAGGGCAACTTCCTTGACATCAGGCATTTGCTCAATACGATCTTGTAATAATTCACCATAGTTTTTGAGTTCCTCAATTGGAAGGTCACCCGATAGGCCTACATTGAGAATTGGTATTTCCTCAGAAAGGCTAAACTCAAAAGCGGTAGGTTCAATTTTAGCACCATTAAAGGTGGGCCAATCGGCAGATGAAACAACATTGTCAATTTTGTCTTGTACCTTTATTTTGGCACTTTCCTTAGTGATGTTTTCATCGAACTCAACGGTGATCAGGGAGAAGTTTTCCAAAGAAGAGGAGGTGATTTTCACCAAATTGGGAACCCCCTTAAGCTCTTCCTCCAAAGGATCGGTAATGAGGCGTTCCATATCCTCCGGGGTATTTCCTGGAAATACAGAGCTGACAAAGACTTCGTTGGTGTTAATTTCAGGGTAGTTTTCTCTAGGCATGTTTAGATATGCTGAGATCCCCAAAAAGAAAAACAGCCCAATGATGACATAGATCACTGTAGCGTGATCAATCGCCCAAGACGAGAGACCAAATTCTTTGAGTTTAGATGATTTTTTCATGTGCGTATACCTCCCTAGGAGTTAATGATTTTGATCAATTGCTGGTCTTTGGCAAGGCGAACCCCTTCTTGAAGGATACGATCGCCAGCCTTGAGCCCGTTAATGATTTCTAATTTGTTATTTGCCTCAGCTCCGGTTTCAATAAACGTTTTAACGGCTTTGTAGGTGTCTTTTTCATCGGCAATAGGTTCCAATACAAAAACATAACTTCTTCCGTCTTGATTCTTTAAAATATTCTTTAACGGAACCAATAAGGCCTCAGGATTCATATAGTCATTGAGCAATACCTGAGCGGTCATATTAGGTTTCAAATTTCCTTCTTTGTTGTCCAAATCAATTTCAACACGGAAAGAACGGTTGTTAGGGTTGATATAGTTCCCTACGAGTGATACTTTAGAAACCCATTGTTTTCCTAGAACGGGGACATCGACTTTGGCTTGGGAATTCTTTTGAATGTTGGGAAGGTGTTTTTCTGGAATTTCACCAGCTACTTGCATTCTATCAAGATTAACAAAACGTAAAATAGGAGTGGCTCCGGGGGCGAGGTTGGCTCCTTTGTCGGCAATAATATGATCTACAATCCCATCAAAAGGAGCGCGGATTTGAGTTTTGGCGACCTGATCTTGCATTTGGGAAACGCTTTTTTGAAGTGTTTTGTAAGCCGTTTTTGCTTGTAGGTATTGAATTTCCGAACCGATCTTTTGATCCCAAAGTTTCCCTTGACGTTCATAGGTGGTTTTGGCCAATTCCAATTGCAAGCGTAGTTGCTCCAATTGATCTTGCATCCCACCATCACTGAGTCGAACCAAAAGTGTCCCTTTTTTTACTCGTTGTCCTTCTTTTACGTAAATGGCTTTTAAAAGACCGGGTAGCTCGGGATATAAGACTAGATTTTGATCGGTGTCAATTGTTCCTTGGAAGCTTACGTAATGTTTGAATTCTTGAGGAGTAATCAAAATATCCGTGCCTAAGAGTAATTTCTTTTCTGAGTTTTGACTTCGGATCGCCGCATCAAGCTGGTCAATGTCTTGTTTGAGACTATTGAGCTCTTTTTGCTTTTGCGTTTTCAGGTTTTGAATATCGGCTAAAGAGCCATTGGTGATCAGTTCGTCAATATTAACAGGAGCTTCTCCACCACATTGGGTGAGTAGCATAAGACTGAATAGAAAGAGATATTTTTTCATGGCATTTTTATTTCGGAGTATTGGTGAGGGTTTCGAGTTTGGTCTTGGCATCAATAACCGCTTTCATAGATTGCAGGTATTGATTTTGGATACTGTACAACTGTTGCTGCGCTTGTCGAAGTTCAAAGCTACTGCTGATCCCTTCTAAAAATTTGATTTTATTTTTCTGTTCAATACGTTCGGCCAGTGCTAAATCCTCTTTGGAGGTGGCATAGGTTTTTAAGGCTAGATTCAGATCATTGAGGGCCATTTCCAATTCAATCATAAGGCGATTACGGGTATCCGATACGCGAATTTCGGCTTGTTCCACGGCCAGTTTGGCTTTTTGGGTTTTAGCCGACCGCATGAGGGAACTGAAAATAGGCACTTGTAAATTGAGTCCTAATAGAGAAGAACCAAACCATTTTTGGTTGGAATCGGTAAAACTGAATTCATTACTATTCCCCGTGTAAGTACCATTCAGAAAAGCCGATAATCGCGGAAGCGCTTTTGACTTCTCATAACGATAAAGCAAAGTTTCAGACGTACGATCGTTTTGAGCAAATTTCAAATCGACATTGTTTTCGATGTCTATTTCATTGGGACCCATGGTTTCCAGTATTTTTAAGGCAACCAATTCTTCCAAGGATTGTTCCAAAACAAGATTTTCTGCTTCCGGCATTCCAAGAATCCACTTAAGCATGTCAAGTGTAATGATTTTTAGATTGTTGGCGTATTTGAGTTGGGTGTCAATTCGTGAAAGGGTAAGAGCTAGTTGTTCTGCGTTTTCTTCTTCGGCAAAGCCATTGGCAACAATCTTTTTTGTTTCCTCCAGGGTTTGTTCCAGATTGGCTTTGTTTTTGGCAAGGATGGCTGCGTTTTCGCGTGCCAACAATACCGTTCCATAGGCATCTACAATGGCTTTGCGAACTTCCAAGCCGGCTTTTTCATAGCCGATTTCTGAGATTTGCAAGAAAATTTTGGAGGCTTGCACGCCCACGATATAAGAGCCGTCAAAGAGCAATTGATTGAGTTGAACACTTCCCACCATATTTTGGGTGGTTCCGAACTGTACCTCTGCAAATTCGCCTTCTTGTCCTCCAAAAAACTGGGCGGGAATCAAAGAAACGGGTAATTCTAAAAAGTTCTGGTAGCTTCCCGAAGCACTAATTTGTGGGAGTCCAATCGCAATAGTAGCCCAGCGTTCCTTGTAGGCTTTTTGAATTTCGAGGCTTGCATTTTGCATGGAAGGGTTATTGGCCATTCCATATTCTATAGCTCCTTGCAAATCAAGAACTGTGGCTTGTTGCTGAGCTTGGAGTCCTACTGATAGTAAAAGTGAAAAATAGAAAATCCGTTTTATCATAGTTTCTTTTCGGTATTGTACTGTTCTAATAAGGCCACTCCTTTGGAAGTTGCAATGGCCCGAAGGTGGTAATCATAGTATTTTTCGAGGAGTTCGTTGGGTTTGTAGTCGGAATCTGGGAAGAGTTCCGGATTACACAAACCCCGGAATCCATTAAAATAAAGGCGGGTGATGAATTCAATATCAATTGACGAACGGAATAAGCCCATTTCAATACCGCGTTTAAGGCTCTCTTTAAAGCCTTTTCCCATTGTTTTGAGCTCCCTTTTTTTCAAATCGGCATAAATCTCAGGATAGTATTTCTGCAATTGGTATTCTGGGGAACGGCTGCTGTTAGAGATGTGTTCTAAGGCCAGCTTTTTGACTTCAAAAATCCCCTCGATGGGATTGGCTTCATTTTTTTGAATGCTGTTAATTCGATCGGTCAGCTGCTTAAATACAAAGTCTACACAGGCATCTATCAATTCTGTCTTGTTGGCAAAATGCTCATAGATTGTCTTTTTGGAAATCGCAAGTTGGCGTGCAATATCGTCCATGGTAACACTCTTGAAACCAAATTGGATGAACTCGTTCAGCGACGTTTTGAGGATTTTGTTTTTCATGGCATTGTGCTCGCTAAAATAATATGGAAACTAGAAATACCAAAATAGTTTCCAAGGTTTTTTCAGCTAAAGGTCAGAGGATAGCAACATTTTTTTGATGCCTTTATTGTCATGAAAAAAGCAGCCTTTCAGGAGTCAGGCTTGTTTTAGCACCACCATTTCCTTGCATTTAGGAGACTGTGAAATTCTGAACGGAATTGAGGATAAATAAATTCAGGAGAACATCTACTTTGATAATGCTAAAGGGTTTTACACCTCTTTGGAATTGTCGTATTTTTGAATGGTATGAATGTATTAAAGACCTCTCAATCCTTGTTTTTAGCCTATATGGCCAAAGAATTGCCACAAGAAAAGCCGAATCAGCTCTATGAACCGCTGCGGTATATTATGGAATTAGGCGGTAAACGCATCCGCCCGCTTTTAGCACTTTGGGCCTGCGAGGCCAGTGGTCAAGAGTCTGAAAAAGCACTTCCGGTAGCTCTTGCGGTAGAAGCTTTTCACAATTTCAGTCTGATTCATGATGACATTATGGATGACGCTCCTTTGCGACGCGGGCAGGCTACCGTTCACGAAAAATGGGATGCAAATACTGGAATACTGTCCGGGGATGTGCTTTTGGTTTGTGCCTATCAGTATTTGGAAGCCTACGAAGGAGAGGTATTTAAACAATTGACAAAAACGTTTAGTGAAACGGCGCGATGGGTTTGTGAGGGGCAGCAAATGGACATGAATTTTCCCAAGCAGGAAATCGTATTACTGCCTGATTATATTGAAATGATTCGGAAAAAGACGGCTGTTTTACTTGGGTCAAGTCTGAAGATGGGTGCTATTGCCGGGGGTTTGTCTTTGGCCAAAAGCCAATTATTTTTTGATTTTGGGGAAAATCTAGGGATCGCCTTTCAACTTCAAGATGATTATCTAGACGCTTTTGGCAATCCAGAAACTTTTGGAAAACAAGTCGGAGGGGATATTATTGAAAACAAAAAAACTTATCTCTTTCTCCATGCATTAGAGCATCTTCAAGGCGCGCAACAGGAAGCTCTAGTAGCCTATTTTACAAGCCACCCAAAGGATACAGCTGCCAAAGTAAATGCTGTAAAAGACTTATTTGATCAGGCAGCGGCTCCGAATGCTATTAAGGCTGAGATGGAAGTGTACCTGGCAAGAGCTTTTAAAGCCTTGAAGGGGTTACATCTTTCAGAAGCTCATGAGGAATTGTTTACTGATTTAGCTTATTATTTGATCCAACGAGACGTTTAGAAAAGGCGTTTCCACAAGGCGTGGACAAACCAGCGGATGGGGAAAGACCGCATAATCATAAGATCTTCCCAAAAATGGGTTTTATTGCTCAGAAATTTGAAAATACGTTGCACCGAATTTTTCTGAAACATCAATTGAAAAAGTTCGCTTCCTCGGGCATTATGACGGGCTAAAACATCTAAGAATAGAAGGTCGTAAAAAGCAAATTTAGAATGTTTATAAAAGGTGCTTAAGGGTTTTTTGGTTTGTAAAAAAGCGACCAATCGTTCGGTTTGTTCCAGCGTGTTTTGAAATGTGTAGCCCGTACTTGCTTTAGTCCAGCCTCCTGCCGTTCCAATGTGCAATAAGGAAGGAGTGTTGTGTTTATGAAAGGGATAGGCCGTCATCGGAATGCTTCCTTGCTCTCTTTCTAAAATGCTAAAAGATCCAGCACCAATTTTCTCCAAATAGGTCGTAAGAGCTTTTTCATATACTGCTTTGGGGAGCAGATCGGCAGAAAAAAAAGTATCTTCCAATAGTGCTTTGGTAGGGGTAAAGGGCAATACATACATAAAGCGGGTAGCATTACTATTGGGAATGTCAAAATCCATAAACGTAATCTGTTCAGGTGTAAAGCACGGATTTTCTGTTTCGACAATCCATCCCACAAAGTGTTGCTGTAAGACAGGGTATTTTCGCTGTTTAGCCACCCATTCCGGTCGGTAGATACTCGAAAAAACCTGTGCTGCAACAAAAGTACCCCGATCCGTGTGCACGGCGGTTCGCGTATCTTGATTTTCCAATGAATTTACTTTGGCATGGAGAAAGTCAAATTGTGGATTGGCCTCTAGCTGGGGAAGGATATGATTGTAAAAATCAATCCCTCGAATCATCTTATAGGCATAAGGATTCAGGTGGAGGTTTTGGGTGAAATTTTGAGATTTGAACAAACCGTGTTCCCATCGGTGATGGACGATTTCTTCCAAAGATCCCTGTTGTTGTTCCCAAAAGCACCAAGTTCGGTCGTTGGTATTTTTGATGGCAGCATCAACAAGGAGCACGGAATGGTCTTTGAAAAAAGGGTTTTGATGTAACCGTAAAGCCAAAAGCAATCCAGCAGCTCCGCTTCCGCAGATGACTATATCATAGGTATCTTTTTTCATAGCTGTCCCTCAAAAATAGCGAAATAGCCCGAAATCAGAACGCATTTATTAAATTTGCCGCAAATGATCACACCTTGGATTCTATAATTGAATTTTTTCGTAGCACGCCACCCATTCTAGGAGCTTTCTACGCCACCCTTTTTACTTGGGGACTGACTGCCTTTGGGGCGTCTTTTGTTTTTTTCTTTGGGAAGATGAATCGAGCGGTATTGGACGGAATGTTGGGATTTACGGGCGGTGTAATGGTAGCGGCTAGCTTTTGGAGCTTGTTAGCACCAGGAATTGAGATGAGTCCTGGCGAAGGTTTTGTAAAAGTAATTCCAGCAGCCGTTGGATTTACTCTTGGTGCCCTTTTCATTTTTGGCTTAGACAAGGTACTGCCGCATATCCATATCAATTTCAAGGAAAGTGAAGGAATCAAAACACCTTGGCATCGAACTACTTTGCTGGTTTTGGCCATCACATTGCACAATATCCCCGAAGGATTGGCGGTGGGCGTTCTCTTTGGTGGAGTCGCTGCGGGCATCCCTGAGGCTTCTATTTCTGGGGCTGTAATCCTTGCCCTAGGAATCGGAATTCAAAACTTCCCCGAGGGAATTGCCGTATCAATGCCGCTTCGCCGTCAGGGGTTGAGCCGCTTCAAAAGTTTTTGGTATGGTCAACTTTCTGCAATTGTAGAACCTATTGCAGCAGTGATAGGAGCTGTTGCGGTCACCTTTTTTATTCCCATTCTTCCCTATGCTTTGGCTTTTGCAGCAGGGGCTATGATTTTTGTGGTGGTGGAGGAGGTAATCCCTGAAACCCAGTTGGATAAATACACAGACATTGCCACACTCGGATTTATAGGCGGTTTTGTGGTGATGATGACGTTGGATGTAGCCCTAGGCTAGTCCTCAGGAAAAGCTTGCCACCCCTGGGCTTCAAGAGGAATGGCTTGTTCCAGACCGTTGATCAAATAGGCTTCTTCTTGTTTGTCGGTAAAGTGCCCAATAATGCTTAGCCAAGGATGATTTTTGACTTTCTCAAAAGCCGACTGCGGAACGGCCATCAACAATTCATAATCTTCTCCACCATTCAATACAGCAGTGCTGCTGTTGATTTTAAATTCTTCACAAATAGAAACAACCTCCGGATCTATTGGGAGCTTTTCTTCATACAAATGACAGCCGAGTTGGCCCTGCTTGCAGAGGTGTAAAATTTCAGAAGACAAGCCATCACTGATATCCATCATGGCATTTGGAACCAAGTCCCATTCGTCCAACAATTCAAAAACATCTTTTCGTGCTTCGGGTTTTAGTTGCCGTTCGATGCTATAGGAATAGGGCGTCAAGTCTGGCTGGGACTGAGGGTTGGCCTTAAAGACTGCTTTTTCGCGCTCCAAAATTTGTAAGCCAGCATAGGCGCCTCCCAAATCTCCACTGACAACTAGCAAGTCATTGGCTTGAGCTCCATTGCGCCGTACAATTTTTTCTGCTGCTGCCTGTCCCGTAGCCGTAATTGAAAGAATAAGGCCTGTGGTGGAACTGGTGGTATCTCCACCGACTAAATCCACCTTGTAGTTTTGACAAGCCAAACGAATTCCTGCGTAGAGTTCTTCCAAGGCCTCTAAAGAAAATCGATTGGAAACGGCCAAAGAAACTGTGATCTGTGCGGGTTTGGCATTCATGGCATAGACATCGGATAGATTGACCACCACGGATTTGTAGCCCAAATGCTTGAGAGGCATATAAGACAAATCAAAGTGAATTCCTTCCACTAGTAGGTCTGTGGTTAAGACGGTTTGTCCTGCGGAAAAATCACAAACTGCTGCGTCATCGCCAATTCCTACAACGGAACTGGTGTTTTGAAGTGTAAAGGAGTGGGTCAATTTTTCGATTAACAGGAACTCCCCCAGTTGATCTAAGGGTGTGCGCGCTGGGCTTTTGTCTTCTAGCATGGTACAAAGATACACGTTTGCCTTCTAAAAGAAAGGACCCTTCTAGCCTTCAAAATAGGCTTAGAGACACCATTTATAGAGTTGTAAATAAAGCCTTTAACACTACTTTAACCCAAATCCCTAAAAACGAGTCCACAGTTGCGTTTAAATTTTTGATAATTTTGAGGGCATAACAACATAAAAGACCCCAAGTGAAATGAAAAATTTCCATGGAATCCCCCTCCTTTTTTTAGGGCTATTTTTTGCCTGTAATCCGGACAGCAATGGACCCGACCCTACACCTCCAGTTTCTGAGGAACCCACATCGCCAACGGTTGAGGAACCAATCGGTTTTACACCTTGTGAAAATGGATTTGCTGGGGACTATCCCTGCCTGGGCTATGATTTGTATGCTCATATCGGATTAAGCGTTTTTGATAGTAAAGAAGCCAATGACAATTGGGGCTGGACGGACGCATTAACGGGAAAGGAGTATGTGATGGTAGGTCTGGATAACGGAACCGCTTTTGTGGATATTAGTACCCCTGAAAAACCCATCAATCTGGGGAAACTCCCAACGGCTACCGATCCCAGTATTTGGAGAGATATTAAGGTATATCGTGATCACGCCTATATTGTAAGTGAGGCTCCTGGGCATGGAATGCAGGTATTTGATCTTACCCGACTGCGAGATGTTACAGAGCAGGGACAAACCTTTACTGCCGATGGACACAACACCAGTTTCGGCAGTGCTCATAATATTGCTATTAACGAAGAAAGCGGCTTTGCCTATGTGGTTGGATCTCAATTATATCAAGCAGGTCCTATTTTCTTTGATTTGTCAGATCCGAAAAACCCTGTAAAAGTAGGCGGTTATGATGGCGGACGCTATTCTCATGACGCACAGGTTATCATGTACCAAGGCCCGGATACGGATCATGTTGGCAAAGAAATTTATATGGGTTCCCATAGTGATGGAGGAAACTATTTTGACTTGGTCATTTTAGATGTAACGGACAAAGAGGCGCCAAAGCTTATTAAGAAAATTTCATATAGCAATCCGGCTTATGCCCACCAAAACTGGATATCGGAAGATCATCGTTACATATTTTTAGGAGATGAGGTGGATGAAATTAATTTTGGCGGTCGTACCCGAACCCTTGTATATGACGTAAGCAATCTGGACGAACCCTCACTACACCATGCTTATCGCGGAACTACGAATGCCATAGATCATAACGGTTATTACCATGAAGGTCATTATTATTTAGCCAATTATACTGGCGGGCTTCGTGTTATTGATGTTGAAAATATCGAAAACAGCGAAATGGAAGAAGTAGGTTTTTTTGACACCTATCCTAAAAACAATAATGTAGAGTTTGCGGGTGTATGGAGTATCTACCCTTATTTTGAAAGTGGATTGATCGCTATTAACGATATCAATACGGGCTTTTACCTAGTTAAAAAAAGTGAAGCCAATTAGCCCTAAATGAGGCGGTTGTTCATGCCCCTTGAATTCAGTACATTAATACAAATGAAGCGACTCAGCTATCTCGTGGGATTTGCCCTTCTCGTCAATACCTTTTGGAGCTGTCGAAAAGAGAAAAATACGGCTGTTGTGATGCCATGGACAACCAATTCCCCACAAATTTTGACTTTTGGAGGGTCTTTGAACGAATCGGCACAGGCGGTGGTTGCAGCCCCAGACGGAGGCTTTGCAGTGTTGGGGCATACACAAAGTGAAGATGGTGATTTGGAGGAAAAAACCAATACTGGTTTTGATCTTTGGCTGATGCGATTTGATGCAGAAGGAGATCTTTTATGGGATAGAACTTATGGAGGTGTTGGGAATGAACGCGCAGCAGATATTGTCCTCCGCCCCGAAGGAGGTTTTGTCCTTCTTGGGTCTCAGGAAAATCTTGAAAGAGGAAGTGCCAATCCCGATTTATGGGTGGTGGGAGTGAATGCCAACGGCACCCTCCAATGGGAACAAAGTTTTGGATATTCGGGCGCGGACTATGGCACCCATTTGCTTGCGATTTCCGACGGGGGTTATCTGCTCAGTGGTGTTTTGGACGTTACCGCTTCCAATGGACTGGGAAACAAGAGCTCAACTCGGAAACATGCTGGGGGGGATTATTGGGCATTAAAACTCAACCCCTCTGGGGAACTGCTTTGGCGGAATTATTTTGGAGGCTTGCAGACAGACACCCCCTATGGACTTGCTGAAGCAGCCGATGGCAGCTTTTTGATCGCAGGTTCTTCGGATAGTGCCGATACAGATATTACAAGCAATATTGGAAGTTACGATGCTTGGGTGGTCAAAATTAATGGAGACGGACAAAAACAGTGGGAGCGAAATTATGGCGGCAGTCAGATTGACAATGCTTATGGCATTGCTTCGACAGAAAACGAGAGTTTTGTATTGGTTGGAGACAGCCGTAGCGAAGATCTGTCAAAAGCCTCCAATAAGGGAGGAGCTGATTTGTGGTTTTGGGAGATTGCTTCCGATGGCACCCTTTTGAATGAGAAAACCATCGGAGGTTCCAGCTTTGAGGTAGGGCGCTCCATTGAAAAGATTACGAATAAACAATGGCTTGTTGCCGGAAGTTCTCGAAGTACCGATGGGGATCTTACCACCAACCAAGGTCAAAACGACCTGTGGACGTTGGTTTTGGATAGTAAAGCACAGCAAGTAGTTTGGCAACAGACTCTTGGAGGTTCACAAATTGATTTTGCTTATGATGCCACTCAGCTCTCTAGTGGGACCGTGGTAACTGTGGGTGAAAGCAGCAGTGC
This sequence comes from Flavobacteriaceae bacterium, assembly GCA_009886755.1. Classification (GTDB taxonomy): domain Bacteria; phylum Bacteroidota; class Bacteroidia; order Flavobacteriales; family Flavobacteriaceae; genus UBA11891. The sequence continues at coordinate 100,249 of QXYU01000009.1, read as the reverse complement.
CGATGGTGATTTCAACAACAATGCGGGCTTTTCTGATCTAGTCATAATCCTAAACCAATAACATGATCCTACGAAACCTAAGTCTTTTTTCACTGTGCCTTTTGATGGCTTGTACAAAATCCGAGAAAGAAACAACAACCGAATTCGAATTACAATTTACCCAAAGTTGGAACGGAACTCCCATTTCCTCAGAATCGTTGAACAGCTTTCAATTTCAAAATGAAGCAGGGGAAAAGCTCTCCATAGAGCGGCTCCGTTATTTGCTTTCAAACATTCATTTGCAACTATCCAATGGAACGGAAATTCCTTTAAAGGCATTTCATCTGGTGAACCTCCAAAAGGAAGAAAGCCTAAAAACAAATCTTACAACATTTGTAACTTCCAAGGATATTGAAGCCGTTTCTTTGCTTTTTGGATTTGATAATGAAGCCAATCAAGATGGGATTTATCCCGATTTGAATGCTGTTTCGTGGAATGTTCCAAAAATGCTCGGTGGGGGTTACCACTTTATGCAGTTGGACGGAAAATTTGAAAATAACGCCGGTGAATTGGCTCCCTACAATTTTCATGCGATTCGTGCGGTTGACAAATCCGACCCAGAAAATCTGAAATTTGAAGACAGCTTTTTTGAAATGGAGCAATCCATAGAGTCTACCACTTCACGCATTCGGATTACTATCGACATGGATATTTCGGAGTGGTTTGTCAATCCTCATTTGTGGTACTTGGAATCGGACGCTACTAGTCTAATGCCCAATTTTGAAGCGCAAAAACGTATTGCCGCCAATGGAAAATCCGTATTTTCGATACAAATAGAAAGCTACTGAAATAGTGAGATACAGGGTATTTATATTGTTACTGATCGGATTCTTGACCGCCTGTAAAAAAGACGATCCTGGAATGGTACAAGGTCCTACTCCCTATGCGCTTGAAATCCCGAGCTTATTTTCCGAAAAATTGATTACCCCAGTGCTTCCAACCAATAATCCCCTAACGGAAGAAGGAGTAGCTCTGGGAGAGAAACTTTTTTTTGATAAACGTCTTTCGTTGGACGGAAACATTTCCTGTGCTAGTTGTCATCTACCCCAACAAGCTTTTTCCGATCGCCGAGCGGTGAGCCTCGGGATTCGCGGACAAGAAGGGGAGCGCAATGCAATGCCGATATTTAATCTAGCGTGGAATTATGACGATCGTTTCAACTGGGATGGGAAGGCGTTAAGTTTGGAGGCACAGGCTTTTAGACCCGTCACGCATCCCAAAGAAATGGGCAATACGTGGGTCAACGTGGCCAGAACACTTCAAGAAGACACAGTATATCCCAACTTATTTGAACAAGCTTTTGGAACTTATAAAATCGATTCTGTCGTCATTACCAAAGCCTTGGCTCAATTTGAGCGAACACTGATTTCAGCCCAAGCCCCTTTTGATCAGTTTTTATTGGGGCAACGCAATCTGACCCCTCGACAAGAAAATGGATTAGCGATTTTTATGGATGAAGACCGAGGCGATTGCTTCCATTGCCACGGAAGTGAAAACAATCCCTTGTGGACCGATAATGATTTTCACAACAATGGCTTAGACACGGATTTTGCAGATCTAGGTCTTGGAGCGATAACCGGAGACCCGGCGGATAACGGGAAGTTCCGAACCCCTTCCTTGCGAAATTTAACCCGAACCGCACCCTATATGCACGACGGACGTTTTCAGACCTTGGAAGAGGTGGTCAATCACTACAGCGAAGGGCTAAACCCTTCGGCAACGATCGATCCTTTGATGAAAAAAGTGAATCAAGGAGGGGTTCAATTGACCGCCCAAGACAAGGCCGATCTAATTGCCTTTCTCCGATCTTTAAGCGATCCAAACTTTGGTCAGGGTATTGGTCCAGGGGATTGAATAAAATTACTTTATCCCCAAATTGTATAATGCTATGATAGCCTCATAGGAATCAAGTGCTTTGTCGTATATTTGTTCTGGAAAATAAGTTGCTATAAAGCTATGATCAAAGTATCTGAATCTGCCAAAAGTAAAGTAGTTTCGCTAATGCAAGAAGAAGGCTTCAATCCTGCCAAGGCTTTTGTCCGCGTTGGTGTCAAGAGTGGCGGCTGTTCCGGACTGTCCTACGATCTGTATTTTGACACTAAAAAAGCGGAAGATGACAAGGCTTTTGAAGATAACAATGTGCAGATAGTAGTCGATAAAAAAAGCTTGCTCTATTTGATCGGAACGACTCTAGAGTACTCTGGTGGTCTAAATGGCAAAGGATTTGTGTTTAACAATCCCAACGCACAGCGCACCTGTGGTTGTGGGGAGAGTTTTTCACTCTAAAAGAAAAAGAAAATGGCTTACACCGAAGAAGAACTAAAAAAAGAGCTGGAAAGCAAGGAGTACGAATACGGCTTCTATACCGATATTGAAGCGGAAACGTTTCCCGTGGGTCTCAATGAAGAGATCGTTCGTAAAATATCTCAAAAAAAACAAGAACCGGAATGGATGACCGAATGGCGCTTGGACGCTTTTCGGGTATGGAAAGAAATGGAAGAGCCCGAGTGGCCCAATGTGACCTATGACAAACCAGACTACCAAGCCATCTCCTATTATTCAGCACCCAAGAAAAAAGACAAATACGAAAGCCTTGATGAGGTAGATCCTGAGTTGTTAGAGACCTTTAACAAATTGGGAATTTCTCTCGATGAGCAAAAAAAATTAGCTGGAGTGGCGGTAGATATCGTGATGGACTCTGTTTCTGTGGCCACCACATTCAAAGAAACACTAGCTGAAAAAGGGATTATTTTCTGTTCTATTTCAGAAGCCATTCAAGAACATCCAGAATTGGTTCGCCAATATATTGGCTCCGTTGTTCCACCCAAGGATAATTATTTTGCTGCCTTGAACTCAGCCGTATTTTCGGACGGTTCTTTCTGTTATATCCCCAAGGGCGTACAATGTCCTATGGAATTATCAACCTATTTCCGTATCAACCAAGCGGGTACTGGGCAGTTTGAACGCACCCTTGTAGTGGCCGATGAGAGCAGCTATGTGAGTTATTTGGAAGGCTGTACGGCTCCCTCTCGAGATGAAAACCAACTGCATGCCGCAGTAGTTGAACTTATTGCGCTAGACCGTGCGGAGATCAAATATTCGACCGTTCAAAACTGGTATCCCGGAAATAAGCAAGGCAAAGGCGGTGTTTTTAATTTTGTTACCAAAAGAGGAATCTGTCACAACCATTCCAAAATCTCATGGACACAAGTTGAAACCGGTTCTGCAGTAACTTGGAAATACCCCTCCTGTATTCTTAAAGGAGATTATTCTATTGGAGAGTTTTACTCCATTGCCGTCACCAACAACTTCCAGCAAGCCGATACGGGAACCAAGATGATTCACCTTGGAAAAAACACCCGATCAACCATTATTTCCAAAGGAATTTCGGCTGGAAAATCACAAAACAGCTATCGAGGTCTGGTACAGGTGAATTCCAGAGCTACGAATGCTAGGAATTTTTCCCAATGCGATAGTTTGTTGATGGGGAATGACTGTGGCGCCCACACCTTTCCATACATCGAAACACAAAACAATTCGGCACAGGTCGAACACGAAGCAACCACTAGTAAAATTGGAGAGGACCAAATCTTTTACTGCAACCAGCGCGGTATTGATACGGAGAAAGCCATTGCTTTGATCGTGAACGGATTTAGCAAAGAAGTCCTGAATAAACTCCCAATGGAGTTTGCCGTAGAAGCTCAAAAATTATTAGAAATCTCCCTCGAAGGTTCAGTGGGATAAAACAAGCAATATGCTTACAATTGAAAACTTGCATGCCGAAATCGAAGAGAAAGGCATTCTAAACGGAATTGATTTAGACGTCAAAGCCGGAGAGGTACACGCTATCATGGGCCCTAACGGTTCTGGGAAAAGCACCCTTTCTTCCGTCATTGCCGGAAACGAAGATTATGAGGTTACCCAAGGAAGTGTCCTTTTTGGAGGCGAAGATATCCATGAAATGAGTCCAGAGGAACGCGCTCACAGAGGAATTTTCCTTTCGTTTCAATATCCCGTTGAAATTCCAGGCGTCTCAGTGACCAATTTTATCAAAACAGCCCTCAATGCACAACGCAAAGCCGCTGGAGACGAAGACATGCCCGCCGCTGCCATGCTGAAGAAAATTCGAGAAAAATCATCCTTGTTAGGGATTGATTCAAAATTCTTGTCTCGTTCGCTCAATCAAGGGTTTTCAGGAGGGGAAAAAAAGCGCAATGAAATTTTTCAAATGGCGATGATTGAACCCAAATTAGCCATCTTGGATGAAACCGATTCCGGTTTGGATATTGATGCACTTAAGATTGTGGCCGATGGGGTGAATGCACTAAAAACGCCAAACAATGCCACCATTGTGATCACACACTACCAACGTTTGCTGGATTATATTATTCCCGACTTTGTTCATGTTTTGTACAATGGAAAAATCGTAAAATCAGGAACGAAAGAGCTCGCCAAAGAGCTGGAAGCCAAAGGCTATGATTGGATCAAAAAAGAAGTGGCAGGCTAATGGAATTCAAAGACAAACTTCTAGACACCTATATTGCTTTTGAGGAAGAATTGGGCCCCAAAGACAGCATTCAAAAACTGCGGTCCCAAGCCCTTAAAACGTTTGAAAACCATGGATTTCCATCGAAGAAACAAGAGGCGTGGAAATACACCTCTTTAAACAGCCTGTTGCAAAGCGACTATTTATTGTTTCCAAAGTCTGAAAAGGCCGTGGAGTTGAACCAAATCAAACACGCCTTTCTCTATGAAATTGACACCTATAAAGTGGTCTTTATCGATGGTGTTCACAGTCCCTTTTTGTCAGACACAACTCATGACGGATTGGATGTTTGTTTGTTGTCTGCTGCCTTGTCCAAACCCAAGTATAAAAAACTCATTGACACGTATTTTGGTTCTGTAGCTGATAATCACGAAAGCATGACAGCTCTGAACACCACCTATGCTCGTGAAGGGGCCTATATCTATATTCCTCCTTCTGTAGTTGCTGAAAAGCCGATTGAAATCATTCATTTATCCACCGGAGATCAAGGTGCTGTTTGGTTGCAGCCACGCAATCTAATTGTTGTGGATAGGAACGCTCAAGTTCAAATTGTAGAGCGACACCAAAGTTTGAAAGAGCATCGAGTAGTAACAAATTGTGTGACAGAGATTTTTGCCCATCAAGAGGCATTGGTCGATTATTATAAAATCCAAAATGACTTGGATTCGGCGTCACTCATTGATAATACGTATATCGCTCAAGACAAAAACAGTCATGTAAGTGTACATACGTTTTCTTTTGGAGGGAAAATCACCCGTAATAATTTGAATTTTTACCAAAACGGAGAGCACATCAATTCTACCCTGAAAGGCATTACTCTGCTGCAAGAAAAACAACATGTGGATCACTATACCTTGGTGCATCACGCACAGCCCAATTGCGAAAGTCATCAAGACTACAAAGGCATTTTTTCCGACCGTTCGGTAGGGGTTTTTAACGGTAAAATTTTAGTAGACAAAATCGCACAAAAGACTAATGCTTTCCAGCAAAACAATAACATTATTTTGGATGACAAAGCAAAGGTCAATACCAAACCACAGTTGGAAATCTTTGCCGATGATGTACGTTGTTCTCATGGGTGTACCATTGGACAATTAAATCAAGAAGCACTGTTCTATCTGCGTTCTCGTGGTATTCCTAAAAAAGAAGCCAAGGCTTTGATGACCTATGCGTTTGCTAACAACGTACTGGAAAGTGTTCAAATTCCAACCTTAAAGAAAAAGATTAATAAGCTTATTGCCAACAAGCTAGGAGTCAATTTAGGTTTTGATTTATGAAAGAACGCGTTGCTGAGATTCGAGCTGACTTTCCCATCCTCTCTCGTGAGGTCAATGGCAGTCCCCTGGTGTATCTCGATAATGCCGCCACTTCTCAAACACCTCAAGCAGTCATTGATGTCATTGCCGACTATTATTCCCGATACAATGCCAACATCCATAGAGGAGTTCATGCGCTGAGCCAAGAAGCGACAGATGCTTACGAAAAAGCACGGAAAACGATCCAAGCACATTTTAGCGCAGCACATGCCCATGAAGTGATATTAACTTCGGGAACGACCCACAGTATTAATATTGTGGCTTCCGGATATTCCACACTATTGAAGGCCGGTGATGAATTATTGATTTCGGCCTTGGAACACCATTCCAATATTGTACCCTGGCAGATGCTTTGCCAAAAAACAGGGGCGCAACTCAAAGTGATTCCAATGCTTCCCGATGGCACTTTGGACATGGAAGCCTTCGCCCATTTGTTGAGTGAACGCACCCAATTGGTTTTTGTCAATCAGGTATCAAATGCCTTGGGGACGGTCAATCCTATCCCAACGATTATTGCACAAGCGCATGCAGTAGGAGCCAAAGTATTGGTGGACGGTGCCCAAGCTGCTCCGCATATAGCTACCGATGTTCAAGTTCTCGATATTGACTACTATGTAACTTCGGCCCACAAGCTCTGTGGTCCCACGGGTGTTGGAATGCTTTATGGAAAAACAGAGCTTCTTAGAGCCCTTCCTCCTTATCAAGGAGGTGGCGAAATGATCGCTACGGTGACTTTTGAAAAAACAATCTATGCCGATTTGCCACACAAGTTTGAGGCAGGAACTCCCAATATTGCAGGCGGTATTGCTTTTGGAGCCGCTTTGGATTATATGAATGGTATTGGATTAGAGGCCATTGCAGCCTATGAACAAGAATTACTCCAATATGCGACAGAACAACTGAAAGGCATTGAAGGTTTGCGCATTTTTGGCGAGGCTCCCGAAAAGACAGCGGTGATCTCTTTCCTTGTAGGTGCTATTCACCCCTATGATATGGGAAGCATCCTTGACAAAATGGGGATTGCGGTTCGAACAGGACATCACTGTGCACAACCCATCATGGACTTTTTCCAAATACCGGGTACCATTCGCGCCTCTTTTTCATTTTATAACACTTTTGAAGAAGTAGATCGACTGGTAGCGGGGGTAAAAAAAGCCCAAATGATGTTGGAATAATTCCTAATTTTAAGAAGTGTCAAAGATTCAAGATATACAAGACGAAATTGTTGCAGAGTTTTCTTTTTTTGAAGACTGGATGCAGCGCTATGAGCATATGATTGAATTGGGTAAATCCTTGCCTTTGATTCAGCCCAAACACAAAACAGAGGATAACATTATTAAAGGTTGCCAAAGTAAGGTGTGGATTCATGCTGCTTTGGACAAAGACCAATTGGTGTTTACCGCTGATTCCGATGCTATCATCACCAAGGGGATCATTGCGCTATTGATTCGCGTTTTTTCGCATCAACCCCCTGCTGAAATATTGGCGGCCGATACAAGTTTTATCGATGAAATTGGACTGAAAGAACATTTGTCACCCACACGTGCCAATGGCTTACTGTCTATGATCAAACAAATGAAGCTATATGCAATTGCTTTTCAAACCCAACTAAATTAAAACCTGTTATGGCAGAAACAACTGAAGAAACACAAGATTTAGGAGAAAAGATCGTACGGGTATTAAAGACCGTTTTTGATCCGGAAATCCCCGTTGATATTTATGAGTTGGGCTTGATTTATGACGTTTTTGTCAATGAAGCAGATGAGGTAAAGGTGTTGATGACCCTTACCACCCCCAACTGTCCTGTGGCGGAAACCCTTCCTCAAGAGGTAGAAGAAAAGGTAAAGTCCTTGGACGAGGTGAAAGATGCCGCGGTGGAAATTACATTTGACCCACCCTGGTCGCAAGACCTGATGAGTGAGGAAGCCAAACTGGAATTAGGACTGCTTTAGGATGGAAGATATTGTCAATCGGGTAGCGAAAAGCCCTATAATCACTATTGATTTGGAAGACTTGCGTCCCTCCGGGGAACGCCATGTTGTGGATTTGGCGCAGTGGTTGGAATCGGGGTTTATTCTTCGTGAAAAAGAATTTCGTCAGGTACTGGTCTCACATGATTGGTCACAATATCAAAATCAATTTGTTGCTGTGCAATGCAGTAGTGAAGCCGTATTGCCAGCTTGGGCCTCCCTTTTGGTCACTACCTATTTACAAGAGGCGCAATTGGTCGTTTGGGGCGATCCCCATCAGCTAGAGCAAGCGATTTATGACCAGGCCATTGCGGCTTTGGATAGTCAAAACTATCAAGGCAAACCCTTGATTATCAAAGGTTGCTCGGACCCCAGTGTTCCCCAATCGGCATATATTGGCTTGATTCGCAAACTGCAACCCATCGCCAAAAGTCTCTTTTTTGGCGAAGCTTGTTCGTCGGTACCGCTTTATAAGGCAAAAAAATAACGGCTTTGTCAGCGCGCAAGCTTGTCGTTCTTACCTATTATTGGCCTCCTTCTGGGGGTTCGGGTGTACAGCGTTGGGTCTATTTCACCCACTATCTCAAAATCTTAGGATGGGAACCCATTGTGATTACGGTGGATCCAGAACAGGCCTCCTATCCACAGGAGGACAAAAGCTTACAAGCCCTCACCAAAGACATTCGTGTAATAAGAACGGCTACTCGTGAACCCATTCGCGGCTATGCGCGTTGGTTTGGAAAAGGGAGCATCCCGCAGGGAGAAGTACCCCAACAGCATTTTTTTCAACGGATCGCGGCCTTTATTCGAGGTAATTTTTTTATTCCCGATGCCCGAAAAGGTTGGATTCCTTTTGCCCACAAAGCATTACGGACGATACTGGAGAAAGAGAGTGTTGAGTGGGTGATTAGTACCGGGCCACCCCATTCTACCCATTTGACTGTGGAATCCTTGCGGCACACATTTAATTTTCGATGGTTGGTGGATTTTCGTGATCCTTGGTCGGAGTTGTTTTACAACCGTCAGTTCTATCGCCTGCCCTTTGCGGTTCGCAAAGACCGAGCTTATGAGCAAGAGATACTCCAACATGCGGATGCCGTACTAACCACCGTAGGAGGCGAGCTTCATCAACAGTTGCAAGTAAAAGCCCCTAAACAACGTTTTTTTGCCTTGCCCAACGGTTTTGATGCCAATGCTTTTGCCCAGCATCAGCGAAGCCTACGCCAAGGAGAATTTCATTTAGTTTATACCGGTTTACTGACTCGTAACCAAGCTTATCCCGCACTCTTAAAAGCCTTACAACAAATGAAGAACGGCTTACCGCTTCGCGTTTCCTTAGCTGGGCAAATGGAGCTGTCATTGGTAAAGGCCTTACAAACAGCCTTGCCTGAAGCCACAATTGATTATCACCGTTATCTGCCCCATGCACAAGCCTTGACCTTGATGCATAGCGCCGATGTTCTGATCAACTTTATTTTTGAAGGCGCCCATAAGCAGATGATCTCCGGTAAATTACTAGAATATATGGCCACAGGTGTTCCCGTTCTGTCATTAGGGGATCCTGAATCCGAAGCGGGTCAATTGCTTGCCCAAGGAGCCGCTGCTGCCATGATCGCTCCTTCCGATACTCAACAGCTGATTGCCTTTTTGGAAAAAGCCCAACAGCAAAAAGGGCAGTGGATCAACAATTTCCCGAACAAAACGCAGTGGACTCGAGAAGGAATAACCAAGCGCTTGGTGGAAGAAATACTCCAGTAAAAACAGTCTAATCCAAATCGGAATTGACTTCCCAATCCAGCTTTTTTAGATAGGTGTCTAAAAACTGTTTGATTTGTCCATAACCTTTAATTTGATTGTCTTTTTTACGGAAGCCGTGTCCTTCATCGGGAAAAATAACATAATCCACCGGAACTTTGTTTTCTTGGACGGCTGCGACTATTTCATCGGATTCGACTTGCAATACCCTTGGGTCATTGGCTCCTTGGAGCACCATGACAGGGTTTTTGATTTTTTCTGCGTGGAATAGAGGGGATATGGCTTTTAGACGAATGGAATCTTCGGTATAGGGATCGCCCAATTCTTGATACAAGGCTTTTCGAGAAGCCTCCCAAAAAGGAGGAATGGATTTAAGGGTCCGAATCCAGTTGGTGACTCCAAAAATATTAACTCCAACTTTAAATTCGTCGGGGGCAAAGGCCATGGCCGCCATGGTCATGTAACCGCCATAACTTCCGCCGATAATCCCAATTTTATCAGGGTCAATATAGTCTTGTTCTTGCAGCCATTTTTTACCCCAGATACAGTCCTTTAAGTCTTTATCACCGTGATTACGGTCGTCCATTTTGTAGAAACTTTTTCCATAGCCGCTACTGCCGCGGTTATTTACAGCCAGAATGGCGTAACCTTGATTGACTAAATATTGGATCAAGGAAGAATAGCCCACCCGCGATTGTCCTCCAGGGCCACCGTGTACCCAAACCAAAGCAGGGACTTTTTCCTTGGCAGAAGCCTGTATAGGCTTGTAGTAAATGGCTGGAATCTCCAAGCCATCAAAAGAAGCAAAACGAATAACTTCAGCCGCTACTAAGTGATCTGCGTTCAGCTCAGGGTTTAGGCTGTTGGTGAGTTTTTTGATAGTGTTGGTTTTGAGGTCGTAGAGGTAAAAATCGTTTGGGCTTTTAGAAGATCCCACACTGAGTCGCATTTTTTGCTCACTTTGGGAAATTGATACTCCCGTAATGGTTCCGTCCGGAATTTCGGGAAAATCCACTTGGGTGCCATCTTGGGTGTTGAAAATGACCAAATTTGTTTTTCCATCCTCGTTGATTCCTACCACGCGATAAGTTTCGTTTTCACTCAGATAGCTATACATCACATCCCAATCACTTTCATAGACTATCTTTTGTTCTCCAGTTTCAATAGTGTAGGATTTCAAGTAATCAAACTCTTTTCCGACATCGGTTCGGTAAAAAAACTGTGTATTGTCATCAGAAAAGCCAGCACTGCTATAGCCTCCAGAGGTTTCTGAAATTTTGGTTATTCCTTGGGTTTTGTTGTCAAAGAGAAAAAAGTCATTGGTGCTAGTCGTTAGAGCCTTTGATAAAAGGAAGTAACGTTCGTTGTTGGAAAGGGTTTGAAGGGAGAGGTTTTGCCTGTTTTCATAAACCAGAATAGGGTTCCATTGACCGACCTTCATTTTGTAGAGGTCAAAGTAGCGCGAATCCCGTTTGTTGGATTGATAGTAAAAGTGGCTTCGGTCTTTTGACCAACCAAAAAAACGAGCTTTTTCATCGACCTGTGGCGTGAGGTCTAGGGTGGTATTGTCTTCTTTTAGTAGGTACAAATGTGAAATTTCATTCCCACCCTTGTCGGCAGAATATAGCAAGGCATTGCTATTGGGTATATAACCAAGAACATAAAACGATTCTTTTTCTGATTGGGTGCGCTGGTTTGTTTCTCCACTACTGAGATCTACTTCGTAAATATTATAAATACCACTGGCATCACTAGTGTAGGCAAGTTTGTTTTCATCACTGGAAAAGTACCCCCCACGTATGGAGGTGTTTTGAAAAAATAGATCGATATCGTATTGAACTATTTTTTTGGGTGCTGGAGTTTGGCAACCGGCCCAGAGAAGTAGGAGACTGCCAAGGAAAAATCGTTTCATATGATTTTTTTGTATCTAAATATAAGAACCCTTTTTCAAATGGTAAGGAGAAGACCTATTTATAGAAATTCATTTCGTCCAAATACTGCCAACTTTCGGGAGGCATCAATGGGCGAATATTTTGTCCATTTTTGATCTGAGTACGGATACTTGAGGAGGAAATATTGATTTCCGGCGCAGCTACCAGAACAATCTTAGGATGGTTTTTGAGGGCTTCTGGAATGGATTCAGCACTTTTGCGTGGATAAACGAGCAAACCATAATCTTTTAAGATAATATCGTGGTTTTTCCATTTGTGGAAATGGAAAAGGTTGTCCTGCCCCACTAAGAGTGTAAATTGATGTGAGGGGTATTTTTCCTTTAATCGCACTAGTGTGTCAATAGTATAGTTGGGTGTGGGAAGATCAAATTCGATATCGGAAGGTTTGAGTTTGGGGTAGGGTTCACAGGCACGATAGACCAATTCCAATCGCTGGCGGTTGTCCAGCATGCTTTGTTTGACCTTAAAGGGATTTTGAGGGGTTACAACCAGCCATACTTCCTCCAGCGCGGTGTGTTCGGCGAAGTGATTAGCCAGGATCAAATGCCCTACGTGAATAGGGTTAAAACTACCAAAAAAAAGACCCACCTGTTTCATAGAGTTAAAGGTAGCCAATTCCCCTAGGATTGGAGAAACTGTTCGATGGCTTTCCGAACCTCCTGCTGGGCGGTTTCCAGATTATCGTTAACAATCACTCGATCGAACTGAGGGGCGTAAGCGAGTTCTTCCTTGGCTTTGGCCAGTCGCTGTTGAATGGTTTCTTCCGAGTCAGTCCCACGACCACGGAGTCGTTTTTCAAGTTCTTCCAAGGAAGGAGGTTGGACAAACAAGGCGAGACATTCTTCTGGGAATTGTTGTTTGATATTGAGTCCCCCCACAACATCGATATCAAAAAGGACATGCTTAGCTGAAGCCCACAAGCGTTCCACTTCGGTTCGGAGGGTGCCATAGAAATTACCCGAATAGACTTCTTCGTATTCCAAAAACGCATTTTGAGCAATCTTTTCACGAAATGCAGCTTCGGTCAAAAAATAATAATCTACCCCATCTTGTTCTGCTCCTCTTGGTAATCGTGAGGTGGCGGAAATGGAAAATCCAAAGGGAATGTCCTGTGCCAGAAGATATCGTACCAAAGTGGTTTTGCCACTCCCTGAAGGAGCAGAAAAAACGATTAGTTTTCCGTTTTTAGAGGACATTGAGCAATTGTTCCTTGATTTTTTCCAATTCGTCTTTCATCTGCACAACGATTTTTTGCAAGGCTGCATCATTGGCTTTGGATCCAATCGTATTGATTTCACGTCCGATTTCTTGAGCCACAAAACCAAGTTTTTTTCCTTGTGCATGACCTGTATTGGCGATTTCGCTGAAATAACTTAAGTGGTTTTCCAACCGTACTTTTTCCTCAGTAACATCAAATTTTTCTAGGTAGTAAATAAGCTCCTGTTCAAATCGGTTTTCATCCACTTTGGCTTCCAATTCACTTAAACTGGTTTGCAATCGTTCCCGAACCTTATTGATTCGCTGGGACTCTACTGTTTTTACTGTTTCCAAAAACTGTCCAATCTTCGCGATACGCTCCAAAATATCCTGCTGAAGACTTTCCCCTTCTTGCTGGCGGAAACTCATAATCTTCTGAAGAACTTCATCCGCAAGGCTAAGTACTGCTTTTTTCTCAGTAGCACTAATACTCTCACGTTCGGTCTTTAAGGTATCGGGTAGGCGAATGGCAATTTTAAGTTTCTCACTTTCTTCTAGGTCAAAAGAAGCGAGCTGTTCCATATAAGCTTGTACTATGGGGATGTTGATTTCGGAGGCACTCTCGGCGGCATTGGCTTCATAAAAAAGGGCAAGATCTACTTTGCCCCTGTTGAGGGACCCGATAATTTTTTTTCGAAATTCAGCCTCCATTTCTTTGTAGAAACTAGGTAAACGGGTGTTTAGGTCTAGGTTCTTACTGTTGAGCGAACGAATTTCGAGTGTAATTTTTTTGTCTTCAAAGGTGGTTTCGGCTTTCCCAAAACCCGTCATGGATTGCATCATGACGCGAAGTTACTGGATTTCTCGGATTTTAATGTTTCGATAGGAAACAACATCATCATGGTCTTGCAACCCGATTTTTCCCGTTTGGAACTTTCCAAAGTCAGGCGCTTTGGTGTAGTTGTACGCTTCTTTGTTCCCAAACTTGGAAGCAGCGACTATTGCGTCCCACTTTTCACCATGAGGCTCAAAGCGAACAATTTCAGTTCCGTTGAGTTGCACACTGGCGGTGTTAGTCTTATGATTAACGGTTAAAAGAACGTGATTCCATTCCCCGGCAGGTTTGCATACATCAGCACTGGGTTGCACCATATCATATAGTGCTCCTGCTTGATGGTATTTCGGATTGGCCTGCGCATCGGGATGACCGTCATTGTCTAGCACTTGAATTTCAGGGCCGATCAGATAGGGCTCATAGTATTTGTCGGATTCAATGACACCATAAAAAATTCCACTGTTTCCTTTTTCACTGATTTTCCATTCTAGTGATAATTCAAAGTTGGTGTACTCTTTGTTGGTCACAAGATTTTGCTTGGGGTGTCCTTTGATGGGTCGAAATACCAAAGCACCGTCTTCTATATGCCAGTCTTCGCTTATTCCCTCCCCATTGAAAATGTGCCATTGATCGGTAGAGCTTCCATCAAAAAGAACTTCCCATTCGCCTTGCAATGATGTGACTTCTTTTTTTTCCATTTTTTTTGGAGGATTTCCGCAAAAACTCAAGCTGAGCAATGCGCCACTGATCCAAATAACAGTTTTCATAAACGTGAATTTTAGAGGTTAAGAATCTTTTTTAAGAGTTGGGGATCGGTGTTTCCACCGGCAAAATCATCAAATACCTTTTCGGTTGCTTCAATGATATGGGATTGTATGAAGGCGGCTCCTTCTCGAGCACCTTGCTCAGGACTTTTAATGCAACACTCCCATTCCATTACGGCCCAAACATCACAGCCGTATTCGGTTAGCTTGGTAAAAATAGTTTTAAAATCGATTTGTCCATCACCGGGGGAGCGGTAGCGTCCTGCTCGATCTTTCCAATCACCATAGCCTCCAAAGGCACCTTTTTTACCATTGGGTTTAAATTCAGAGTCTTTTACGTGAAAAGCCTTGATGAATTCGTGATAGTGGTCTATGTAAGTGAGATAATCTAATTGCTGTAACACAAAATGGCTCGGGTCATAGAGGATATTAACACGCTTGTGGTTGTTGGTAGCTACCAAGAAACGTTCAAAGGTAACCCCATCATGCAAATCCTCTCCGGGATGGATTTCGTAACACACATCGACTCCGTTTTCATCATACACATCCAAAATGGGTTTCCATCGCTTGGCCAGTTCCTCAAAACCCATCTCCACTAATCCCGGCGGGCGTTGGGGCCAAGGATGCCATGTGTGCCAGAGCAAAGCTCCGGAAAAGGTGGCATGGACATTCAATCCCAAACGACGAGAAGCCACGGCTGCTTTTTTCACTGTTTCCACAGCCCATTCAGTACGGGCTTTAGGATTGTTTCTATAAGTGTCTGGAGCAAAGTTGTCAAACATCAAGTCGTAAGCGGGATGCACCGCAACCAACTGCCCTTGCAAATGGGTAGATAGTTCGGTGATCTCAAGTCCATAACTGTTGATTTTACCCTTTAGTTCATCGCAATAGGTTTGACTCTCTGCGGCTTTGTCAAGGTCAATTAAAAACGATTCCCAAGTGGGGATTTGAATGCCTTTATAGCCCAAATCAGCGGCCCATTGACAAAGCCCATCAAGCGAATTAAAAGGGGCTTTTTGATCGACAAATTGAGCCAGAAATACGGCCGGTCCTTTAATAGTTTTCACGTGTGTGGTTTTATAATTGCGTCCAACGGTTTCCTTCTTTGTGAGAAGCCACCACTTGTTCAATAAACTTCATTCCTCTAGCACCTTCTTCAAGGCTTGGATATTCCCCTTCAAAAGCGGTTTCCCCACGGATGGCCTTGGCCACCCCTTTGTAAATATTAGCCATGGCATCAAACAAGCCTTCTGGATGCCCTGGAGGTACTTTGGCACCGTCTTGTGCAATGGCTGAATTGTAAGCGTTGCCCCGTTTAAAGATTTGAAAAGGCTTGTGATCGGTGAGATGATGCAAGTAATTAGGATTTTCTTGCTCCCATTTTAAGCCTCCTTTTTCTCCGTAGATAGCAACGGTAAAATTGTTTTCTTCTCCGGTGGCAATCTGACTGGCTCGAATGACTCCTTTGGATTGATTGTCCAAACGGACTAAAATTGTTCCATCAATATCCATGGGATTGTCCTCATATAAATAATTCAAATCAGCCAGGAGTTCAGTTACTTTGTGACCGGTAACGTATTCTAGCATATCGAAAGCATGAGTGCCAATATCTCCTACACAACAGCTGATCCCCGATTTATCGGGCTGCAAACGCCAGGTGTTTTTTCGGGCTTCTGCATCGTGAATGATGGGATTGATCCAACCTTGATAGTATTGTAAATCTACTTTTTGCACCTTTCCTATGGCACCACTTTCAATCAAATGTTTCATCTGACGAATCATTGGATACCCCGTATAGGTATAAGTAACGGCAAAAACTGTTTGCATTTTGGCCTGTAGAGCCACTAGTTCTTCTGCTTCCGAATGGGTGGTGGTCAAGGGTTTTTCACAAATAACATGAAAGCCATTTTCCAGCAATTGTTTGGCCATGGGATAGTGCAAAAAATTGGGTGTAAGGACAGAAACTACTTCAATTCGATCTTCCTCGGGAAGTCGTTTTTCCCCTTCCATCATGGCATCAATGCTGTCATATACCCGACCTAAATCAAGCCCTAGGCTTTCGGCAAAATCTTTATTTTCTTTGGGGTTTGGATTAAAACAACCTCCCACAATTTGATAGCGATCGTGCATGGAGGAAGCAATACGGTGTACGATTCCAATTAAGGAGTCACCGCCACCCCCTAAAATTCCGAGTTTTATTTTATTTTTCATCTGTTATGCGTCTTCTTTGAGTTCGACTTTTTCATCCCTAAAAATAAGCAAGAAAAGGATAAGTACCCCAACAGCAAAACCAGCAGGAATTAGCCAGATTTGCGACCAATCGTGTCCGTCGGCTGTGGTATAGGCATCGGAGATTTGCCCAGCTACCCAAAACCCAATCAGCATTCCTACGCCATAGGTGGCGAGTGTAATGAGACCTTGCGCAGCACTTTTAACTTTTTCACCGGCTTTAAAGTCGGTGTAGATTTGTCCAGACACAAAGAAAAAATCATAACAAATTCCATGGAGTGCAATCCCGATCAATAACATATAGGTCAACTCTCCAGCATTTCCATAGGCAAATAAGGTGTATCGAATTGCCCAAGCAGCCATTCCTACCAAAAGGGTTTTTTTGAACCCAAATCGCTTAAAAAATATGGGTAGAAGTAAAAGGAAAAAGGCCTCACTAATTTGTCCGAGGGTCATTTTCCCAGTGGGGTTAGGCATTCCTAACTCAACCAAAAAAGGATTGGCTTGCTGATAGTAGAAAGCCAAAGGGATACAGATGAGTACAGAAGTAATGAAGAACATCAAAAAGTTACGTTCTTTAAGAAGGCTCAAGGCTTCTAGCCCCAATATATCGGCAATACGGATCTCTTTGGAGTCTGACTTTGCTGGAGGTGTTTTGGGAAGCGTAAAGCTGAAAAGCCCCAAACAGGCCGAAGCGATAGCGGTCATTAGGAAGGTATTCTTTAGGGCTCCAGCAGTGATATTGGCTGGGCTGTCCCAATGAAAGAAATAGCTTATAACCAGTCCTGCGGTAATCCAACCAATGGTTCCGAAAACACGAATGTTGGAAAACTCTTTGGCTGGATCTTTCATTTGAAAAAAAGAAACCGAGTTAACCAATGCTAAGGTTGGCATGTAAGCCAACATATAGCCAAACACATAGGGGTAAAAGGCAGCGAAGTCTTCCGCATTGGCCATTAGATACATCAATCCCGCACCGATCAGGTGGAGAATACCAAGGATGCGCTCAGCATTGAAATAGCGGTCGGCAATCAGCCCGATAAAGAAAGGGGCAATGATGGCGCCCCAAGATTGGGTGGAAAAAGCCATTCCAGTTTCGGCTCCGTTAGCACCAAGAGTATTCCCTAAATAGGTGCCAAGGGTTACAAACCAGCCTCCCCAGATGAAGAATTCTAAGAACATCATCAGGGAGAGTTGTAGTCGTGTTGTCGTATTCATTTTGGTTTTTTTATGGTGTCAAATTCTATTATTCTATCGCCTGTGCTGCATCGATGAGCAAGGCTTTGGTCGCTTTGATACCATCTGACTCGGATAGTTTGTCTCCTTCGTATTCTACTCCAACAAATCCGGCATATCCTGCATTGTGCACCAGTTTCAACATTTTGGTATAGTCTATATGTATCTCTGCTCCTTGAGCATCAAACTCATAAGCCTTGGCACTTACTGCTAAGGCTTTGGGAAGCATATTGGTTACGCCTTGATAGATCGGATAGACTTTTTCACAGCTGGCATCTCGAATGGCTGTAGCTCCTTTCATACAGAAGTTTCCAAAATCAGGGAGGGTTCCGCAGTTGGGAAGGTCAACGGTGTTGATTACCTGCATCAAAAGGTCAATATTGGAAGAAAGGTCTCCGTGGTTTTCTACAATAACATTAATGTTGTATTCAGCAGCTTGACGGGCCAATTCCGAAAGTCCAGCAACAGAAGTTTCCAGCCATTCTTCAGGATCTTCAGTACCGTCGAGGTTGACACGAACGGCATGACAGCCTAAGGCTGCTGCTGCTTTGACCCATCCCATATGATCAGAAACCGCTTTGGCACGAACGATGGAGTCAGGAGCTGATAGGTCTCCCTCATGGTCAATCATGATCAATACATTTTGAATGCCGTATTTTTCAGATGCTGCTTTGCTTTTTTCAACAAAAGTTTGCAAGGCAGCTTCTTTGTCTTCTGCTTCGGCTACATCAAAATACAATTGACTTACGTATTCAATACCCTCGAAGCCCCATTCGGAAGCCAAGCGTGCAAAGTCATATTGAGACACCGTACCTGCTTTGACCATTTTATTAATGGACCATTGGGCTAATGAAATTTTAAAGAAGGGCTCTTTTTTTTCAGGAGCACATTGAGTGATTAAAGCGAAGGAACACAAGCTCAAACCTAGGAGCTTCATGTTTGTTAAAAAACTGTTTTTTTTCATAAGTCATGTTGTATTTATAAACGATTTATGGACTTTTCATCCATTTGTCAATCTGCGCTTCAATTTAGAAAAAGTTTGGAGGTTTCATTGTGAAATAGATAAATTAATTCTTCTATATTTGGATTTACTGTTACTTAAGTTTTACCAAAAAAATCAATCAGAATGAATCAAGAATTTGATGCTATTGTTGTGGGAACAGGAATGTCCGGCGGCTGGGCGGCAAAAGAACTTTGTGAAAAAGGCTTAAAGACACTTGTCTTGGAACGCGGCAGAATGGTCAATCATATTGAGGATTATCCTACAATGAATGACGATCCGTGGGATTATCCAGCGGGAGACATTATTACCAAAGAGACCCGAGAGCAGCAACCCAAACAATCACGTTCGGGCTATACTACTCGAGAATCTGGAAAGCATTTTTTCGTCAATGACCTCAAGCATCCTTATAATGAAAAAAAACCTTTTGATTGGTTGCGAGGTTATCATGTAGGAGGACGATCCCTAATGTGGGGCCGCCAAAGTTACCGCTTGAGTGATTTTGATTTTGAGGCCAATGCCAAAGAAGGTATTGCTGTGGATTGGCCCATTCGCTACAAAGATATCGTACCATGGTATGACTATGTAGAACAGTATATAGGAGTGAGTGGGGAGAACTTAGGTTTGCCACAGCTTCCCGATGGAAAATTCCTAAAGGCTATGGAACTCAATTGTGCCGAGGAAGAATTGAAAAAAGCAGTTGCCTCTGGATACAACGACCGTGTGGTAACCATTGGTAGAGTAGCACATATTACTGAAGGCACCAAGCCCGGTTTGGGGCGTTTGAACTGTCAATACCGAAATCGCTGTGCGCGGGGGTGTCCTTTTGGAGCTTACTTTAGTAGCAACTCCTCTACATTACCTGCGGCAGAAGCAACAGGCAACATGACATTACGACCCAACTCGATTGTCCACGAAGTACTTTATGACGCAGACAATAAACGCGCCACTGGAATTCGATTGATCGATGCAGAAACCAAAGAAACCCATGAGTATTATGCCAAAGTGATTTTCTTGTGTGCCTCTGCTGTAGCCTCTACCTCAATTTTGATGCAGTCAAAATCGGAGCGCTTCCCGAATGGAATGGGGAACGATTCAGGAGAACTGGGGCATAATATCATGGATCATCATTTCCGTACAGGAGCACGAGGTGTTGTTGAAGGGTTTGAAGATCGCTATTTTACAGGAAGACGACCCAATGGAATTTACATTCCCCGGTTCCGAAACCTTGGTGGAAAGACCAATCAAAAAGACTTTATCCGAGGCTATGGCTACCAAGGAGGTGGAAGTCGTTGGGGCTGGAGTCAGTCGGCTGAAGAAGCGGCCTACGGAGAAGCCTATAAAAATGCAATTCTTGAACCAGGACAATGGGGAATTGGACTCAATGGATTTGGAGAAACACTCCCGTACCATGACAATAAAATGTATCTCGACTATGAGAAACTTGACGAGTGGGGCTTACCTACAGTGACCTTTGATGCTGAAATTCGTGAAAACGAAAAAATTATGCGGAAAGATATGAAACAGCAAGCCATGGAAATGCTCGAAAAAATGGGAGCTAAAAACGTTAGTGGTTATGATGACGGCTATAGTTTAGGGCTAGGGATTCACGAGATGGGAACCGCCAGAATGGGACGTGATCCGAAAACATCTGTTCTCAATGGTCATAATCAGATTCATACGGTACCCAATGTATATGTGACTGATGGAGCGGCGATGACTTCGGCAGCCAATCAAAACCCATCCTTGACTTATATGGCAATGACTGCACGAGCAGCCGATCATGCTGTAAAAGAATTGAAAAAAATGAATCTTTAATCAAAACGACCATGGATAGAAGACAAGCATTAAAAAATATTGGACTTTCTTTTGGAGCGATCACCATCACTCCAGCCCTTTCAAGTGTAATCCAAAGTTGTCAATCCAATACTGGATGGACCCCAAAGGTGCTCACTAGTGATGAGGCAAACTTGGTCGCTGAGATCATGGATATCATTTTGCCTTCCAGTGAAGCTCTCCCAGGTGCAACTGACTTGAATTTGATTCAATTTGTAGACACCTACATGGACTTAGCTGTGGAAGATAAAAGTATCGAAGAGGTAAAAATGTCTCTGCAGAAATTCAAAGAGGTCACTTTATCTGACAATCAAAAATCTGAATGGAATGCTATCACAAAAGAAGAGATTGAAGGTCAGATAGCAAAGTATCTTAAACCCACTGAAACGATTGCTAGCCAATGGTGGAAAGCGATTCAAGAAGCGGCGATTGCGGCGGATGAATCTGGAGCGGCTACCGTTTTGGAAGCTGAGCCAGCAGCTTTTGCCGTGACTAGAGAAATTCGAAGCTTGGCAGTTAATGCCTACAAAGGATCGGAATATATTGGTGAACAGGTTTTGGCCTACGCACCCGTTCCCGGACAGCAAAAAGGCTGTGTGGATTTAATGGAAACTACTGGAGGAAAAGCTTGGTCGCTATAGATCCTCTATAGCGTTCTTAAGTATTCTGCAATTGCTCTAGCCTCTTCTTGCGAAAGGTTTTGATTGAGCATGATTACATTGTTATACTCCTTTAACAAACCCATTGCGACAGGATCCTTTTCAAGCATTTCCGTAGGATTTAGCAACATATTGAGAACCCAAGCAGGATGTCTTCTTTCATAGATGCCTGTCATGGCTGGGCCAATCAAACGTTTGTCTGGATAGTGGCAGGCCGTACACTTTTGTTTGAATATAGTACTACCTGTGGCTGCCATATCAGCATCAATGTCAGAGGGAAATTCAAAATCTGAAATAGGTCCAATTCCCTTGTTTGAAAGATCAACGGGAGCTTTGTCAGCAGCGGCAGAGATTTTTTTCTCTGTCTTTTGAACACGGTTGTATTCAAAGCCTTTTTTTTCTTTTTTGCCTTCACCTCCGCAAGAAAAAAGGAGAAAAGCCATTCCTAATAGTCCAATCGTACGCTTCATTTGTACTTTTAAATGTGTTTTCTAATATACTAATATGTAGTGTAAATAAAGAACCCTCTATTATAATTTATAAAGCGTCCTTCAAAGTCACTTAGGACTTCTTTTTTTGGTAACTAAATAAACTCCAGTAAGTATGCACAAAGTACCAGCGATTTTTATCCCATCAAGGGAGTCGTTTTCAGAAAACAAAGCATAAAGGATCGCAATAAGCGGTTGGAAATAAATAAAAGCCCCAACGGTAGTAGGGGATAGTGTTTTCAATGAATAGACATTAAACAAATAGGTCAAAAACGAAGTCCCTACCACAACAAAGCCCATTCTCCAAATCACATCAAAGGGTAAAGAGTCCCACTTTACGGCAAGAAACTCTCCGAATGTGACTGGCGACGACAACAAAAGACCAAATAGGAAAGACCATTTCATTAAGGTGATAGAATGGTATTTTTGAGTGAGGGGTTTTACAAGAATCAAATATGCAGCATAGCTGCTACTGTTAATCAAAAATAAGGAGTTTCCCAACGGGATATTTGGGGCGTTTTGCTGGCTTTCAGCCCCAAAAAGGGTCAATCCCAAAGCTCCAGAAAAACCCAGCAAAATCCCCATGGTTTTACGCCAGCCAATAGACTCGTTAAGGAAAAAGTAAGACAACAGCAGAACCATAATAGGAGTGATGGTAATTATAACACCGCTATTTATAGGAGTAGAGAGTTCTAGTCCTTTAAAAAACATCAGCATATTGATGCACATACCCAAGAGACTACTAAAGAACAAACGAGGATAGTCTTCGGTTTGAATTTTTTCTTTGGGTCCCAGGGGACTGATCATCCAAAAAAGCAATCCAGCACCTAATAAACGGAGCATGATAAAGCCATAAGCACCAATGTAGTCGGGCATAAGGACCTTGGCAATGGTGTGATTGAGCCCATATATTAGCGTCGCTCCAAAGGCAGCTAAGAGCGCAAGAATTTTTTGCTTACCCATGAATACAGTTCGATGCTTCTTCGATTGTTTTTTTGCTATTTCCCACAAAAACTTGATCCTCCCAAATCAAGACAGGCCGTTTAAGAAAGGTGTAGTGTTCCAGCAGCAAGTTCTTAAAATCTGTGTCTGATAGGGCTTGGTTTTTCAGTCCACGTTCTTGATACAAACGGGCTCGCTTACTGAACAAAGCTTCATAACTGCCTGTTCGCAAATGGATTTGCTGTAGTTCAGCTTCGGTGATGGGCTGACTTTTAATTTCTCGGATTACTACCGTGTCTGGAAGCTGGAGCGTCTCCAATATCCGTTGGCAGGTATTGCATGTTTTTAAATAATAAAAAGCCTTCATTTTTACGGTATTCAGTTGTCAAAGTTCGTTTATTTTATTGCGTAAGCCATTATTTCAATGTCAAAAAAAGATACATTTGCTAGCAAATAACGGCCATGAAGAAACCCATGCAATTCAACACCAAGACCATCCACGGTGGTCAAGAACCTGATCCGGCATACGGAGCCGTAATGCCACCGATCTACCAAACCTCGACCTATGCGCAAGCAGAACCAGGAGGCCATAAGGGCTATGAATACAGTCGAACGCATAACCCGACTCGGACAGCTTTGGAAAAAAGTATGGCCAGTATTGAAAATGGTGAATACGGTTTGTGTTTTGCTTCGGGTTTAGCGGCTATCGACGCGGTCATCAAATTGCTCCAACCTGGAGATGAGGTATTGTCAAGCAATGATTTGTACGGAGGCAGTTATCGTCTTTTTGCCAAGATTTTTGAAGGAATGGGCATTCGTTTTCATTTTGTGGATTTGACAGACCCCCAGAGGGTTGCGGAAAAACTCAATGACAAGACAAAGCTGATTTGGATCGAAACACCAACCAATCCTATGATGCAGGTAGTGGATATTGAAGCTTATGTTGCAATGGTCAAAGGGAAAAATATATTAATAGCTGTAGATAACACATTTGCATCTTCCTATCTCCAACAACCTTTGGACTTGGGTGCAGATATTGTCATGCACTCTGCCACCAAATATTTGGGAGGACACAGCGACGTCATCATGGGAGCTCTAGTAGTTAATGATGAGGAATTGCACGAGCAATTGGCCTTTATTCAAAATGCAAGCGGTGCCGTTCCAGGGCCTATGGATAGTTTTTTGACCCTTAGAGGGATCAAGACCCTATCTGTGCGAATGCAACGTCATTGTGAAAATGCGGCTCAAATCGCACAGTATTTGGCTGCACATCCTAAGGTGGAACGCGTTTATT
Source organism: Flavobacteriaceae bacterium (assembly GCA_009886755.1). Lineage (GTDB taxonomy): Bacteria > Bacteroidota > Bacteroidia > Flavobacteriales > Flavobacteriaceae > UBA11891. The sequence goes on along the minus strand of QXYU01000009.1, from coordinate 76,191 downwards.
GGCCCGGTTTTGAAAGCCATCCACAGCACGCAACAGCCAAAAAACAGATGCGTGATTTTGGCGCCATGCTGTCTTTTGTTTCTAAAGATGTCGATTTTGAAAGAGCCAAAGAAATTCTTCGCAAGCTGGAACTGTTCACCCTCGCTGAATCCCTGGGCGGTGTAGAAAGTCTGGCAGGACATCCCGCCAGCATGACACACGCTAGCATTCCTAAAGCCATGCGAGAAGAACAAGGCGTGGTGGACGGTTTGATTCGTCTGAGTGTAGGGATTGAAGATAGTACTGATTTGATTGCTGATTTGGAGCAGGCCTTAGGCTAGAGAATCGCTATCTTTGCTAAGGCAATGCAACGGACAATTCCATCACATCAACGTGTTTACTTCGCTTCCGATCAACATTTGGGTGCGCCCACGTATAAAGAAAGTCGAGAAAGAGAAACTCTTTTTATCCAATGGTTGGATCAAGTAGCCGAAGACGGAGCGATTCTGTTTTTGATGGGGGACTTGTTTGACTTTTGGTTTGAATACCAAAAGGTAGTACCCAAAGGCTTTGTCCGGACGCTAGGAAAATTGGCGCAATTAGCCGATACAGGTCTTGAAATACACTATTTTGTTGGGAATCATGATCTATGGATGCGCAACTATTTCACACAAGAACTCGGCATCCCTGTCTATCATAAACCGCAAGAATTTACGATCAATAACAAGCAGTTTCTAATCGGTCATGGCGACGGACTAGGTCCCGGAGACAAGGGCTATAAGCGAATGAAAAAACTTTTTGTAAACCCATTGTCCAAATGGTTATTTCGATGGTTGCATCCCGATATTGGGGTGCGGTTGGCTCAATATTTATCGGTCCGTAATCGATTGATTTCAGGAGATGATAATGTTCAATTTCAGGGAGCTGAAAACGAATGGTTGGCGCAATATTGTCACCGAAAACGAGAGCAAAAACCTTTTGATTTTTTTCTCTTTGGACACCGTCATTTACCACTAGAGATTCCGATAGGCCAGCACGCATTGTATGTCAATACAGGTGATTGGATCCATCATTTTACCTATGCCGTATTCGACGGACAAAAGCTCACCCTAGAAAAATGGAAGCCGACCCATGATTGAAAAAAATCAACTCACTTACGAAAAAACAGTTTTAGTAGGAATCGTTACGTCTCAGCAAAATGCGACGCAGTCCAAGGAATATTTGGATGAATTGGAGTTTTTGGCCTACACCGCTGGGGGGAAAGTACTACAACGATTTACACAAAACATTCAAATCCCCAATCCAAAAACATTTATTGGGAGTGGAAAAATGCAAACGGTTGCTGACTTTGTCAAAGAGCATGAGGTGACCACCGTGGTTTTTGATGATGAGTTGACGCCAGCACAGCAGAGTAATATTGAAGAATTGCTGCGATGTAAAATTTTGGATCGTACGGGGTTGATCCTGGATATTTTTGCCCAACGTGCTCAAACTAGCTATGCCCGAACTCAGGTAGAATTGGCACAATACCAATATTTACTCCCGCGACTCAAGGGACTTTGGACGCACTTAGAACGACAACGCGGAGGGATTGGAATGCGAGGCCCTGGAGAAACGGAAATTGAAACCGACCGTCGTATTGTTAGAGACAAGATCTCGCTATTGAAGAAAAAACTAACAACGATTGACAAGCAGATGAGTACCCAGCGCGGAAACCGAGGGAGCTTGATTCGTGCGGCTTTGGTCGGATATACCAATGTGGGGAAATCGACTCTGATGAATGTGGTTGCTAAAAGTCAGGTATTTGCTGAAAACAAATTATTTGCCACTTTAGACACCACCGTCCGAAAAGTGGTCATTGGAAACTTACCTTTTTTGTTGAGTGATACCGTAGGCTTTATTCGCAAGCTCCCTACCCAGTTGGTCGAATCTTTTAAAAGCACTCTTGATGAAGTTCAAGAAGCGGATTTACTGATTCATGTGGTGGATATTTCCCATCCCAACTTTGAAGAACATATTGCCTCGGTGAATGAGATTTTAGGAGATATTAAGGCCTTGGATAAACCCACATTGATGGTTTTCAATAAGATTGATGTTTACGAAGCCTCGCCTTTTGATCAGGACGATTTGCAAATTGAGCGCAGTTCCAAACATTACAGTATTGCCGAGTGGGAAGCTACTTGGATGAGTCGAACCAACGGACAAGCATTGTTTATTTCTGCACTCAACAAAACAAATCTACAGTCTTTTCGGGATCGCGTTTATAAAGAAGTGCGCGCCTTACATGTTCAAAGGTTCCCATACAATCACTTCCTTTATCCAGAGATTTCAGACGAAGAACATACTTGACCGTTAGGACTTTTTAAGCCCCAAAAGGATATAAACGGGAAAATGATCGGAATACCCTTTTAGAAAACCTCCCGAACGATTTGTGCGATAGGGGTATCCCTTGTAACGAACCTGCATAGTTCGAAGCCAAGGGGGATTAAAAATTTTAGTTTGAAGATAAAAGAAGTTAGGGTCTTTTAGCCAAGCCGGGGATAGAAGGATTTGATCGAATAAAAACCATTGGTCTCGATAAGCGAGACTTCCCAAGCCTTTTTGGGCGAGTGAGGCTTTTGATCGCTATGACGGGGCTCGTGTTTTGGAGTATTGTGACGGCTATCAAACGGTTTTTGTCCGCACAAGCACCTATTCGGGTTTTAAAGCACAGACAGTACCTTCTGGAGCGGGTACTTTGAAGGGCATTCTGACGCGGGATTATTATGACGAACAGACGGAAGTGCAGCTCAACACACCCTTGTCGGTTGACTTTGAACAAGCACGTTGTGATCCTTTTTATGGGGAGCATTTTGAAACGTTTCGCCTTGGAAAAATAGACGAAGCCGGATGGCTTCAATGGCGAGAAGCCGGGTCTCTAGATTGGGAAGTCTATCGGGATGAAAATTCTTTGGGGCAGTCCGCTCGTATCGGTTCCTATCGATCGGGGGATGAAACTTCTATCAGTTGGCTGATCTCCCCAGAATGGGATTTACGATCGCTTTCAAACCCCATGCTACGCTTTCGAACTTCGGTGGCGTTTGGAGACGCGAGCCGTCTTCAGATTTTTTATACCACCCGATGGGACGCTACAACAGAGACGCCTTTCGCAATAGATTGGCAGCCTATTTCAGCAACACTGGCCAGTCGAGGGACAGCCTCCGAAGAATGGGTAGATTCGGGAACGATTACGCTTCCTTCAGTCTCGCATCTACGACTTACCTTTGTCTATTCCGGTAGCGGAAAAACCACCAGCGATAGTAACTATGAATTGGATGATCTTACAATTTATTCTCAGGATTAATGGCTTTTTGATGGTTCGATTTTTTTTCTTCAAATACCCTAAAGCTAAGATACGTCATCTTTACTTCTTTTTAACCACTTTTATAGGGGGTGATGTTTCGTGCATTTATCAAATAATAAAGCGAAAATCATACAATGAAGTATATCAAACTAATTCTAAAAACGCTATTGTTTTCCAATTGTCAAGGGCAATCGAATGAACTACTTATAAGTAAAAGATTGATTTCCGATTGGTCAAAATATCCCATTTATCCGAGATTGGTAGAAGATGAAAATGGGGAAAAAGAATGGAAGAAAGCATACAAATATTTGGACAGTATTGATGTTTATGGGATAACATATTTAAGTGATGGGTTGAAAATCAATGGGTTTGATAAATACTTAAAAAATAACGACACTTTACCAAACATGGAATATCACGGGAGATAAAAAAGAAAACGGCTGGGATTATTGGATGGGTGTAATATTTGTAGCTGTTAAACACAGCCTACGCCATCATACACAAAACCGTTTGCAGGGGCTAAGATTTATTTCCCCTAGAAAAGTTCATACCAACCCTAATTGTATTTGATTTTTCGTAAGATCCGTTGTGTTTCCTTATAGGTTTCATAAACGGCATTCCCTTGGTTTTTTAGAAGCGGACGTGCCCGTTGAAGCTGTTCTTTGGCTTCATGAATAAGGTTAAGGTAGCAGAGCATATAGCTGGAAGAAAGTTGATACAGATCTTCTTGTTCGGTCAAGCTTAGGGCTATTTTCTTTTCCAATTTATCCAGGAGGGCATTGTTCGCATTGTAGCGGTGCAAGAGGGTTTTTCGATCCAGTTGGGGCGGCTCAAAAAGCAGTCGTGTATGCAGTTGGTAGGAACCATTTTCTTCAAATTCAATCGCGACTTCTTCCAAAGGGAAAAAACGCAGTCGATCCTGCACTCCCAGTTGAACATACTCTGTGATAGTGAAGGCATTGTCTGTCCAAGCAATTTCCACTTCATCCAGATTGGAATAAAAAAGTTTGACCTGTTCGTTAATCAGTTCAATATCCACCCGCGAATAGTAGCGGACGCCTTTTACATTTTTTTCAATCCCGGCCCAGCAAAGAATAAAGGTTTCTTTAAAGACCAAATACTGCGCGTGTATTCGATCGCCTTGGTGTTGATTAAGGAAATCTACCACACCATCCAAGGTCAGTTGAATGTTATTTTGGGCTTGTTGTTGAATGGTTTCCACCAAGCTTGAATTGGTGTCTTTAATCGTAATTCCGAACACCTTGGGTTGGGAGATGCTCCCCTCCCGAACAAACACACTGCCGCCGTAATATTTCCAAATATTTTTCCGCAGGGCGGTGAGTTGATTGTTGGGAAAAACCGTTACCAAACCGACCACTTTCCCAATCGGAAGATGGGGAAAGGGAATGTTTTCATACATCACCCGAGGGGGATTCTCCAAATAGGCATTGACAAGGTTTTGCAACTTACTGTCATCAAAAAAATCGACCCCCACAATCTTATTTTGTTGATCGGAAACACCAATCACGATATAGGAATTATTCGCAGGGTTGCTGTTGGACAAGGCGCAGACGTGTTTGAGAAATTTGGCCTTCCCTTCTTTGTGGCTCAAGTTGATTTTGAGCTTTTTGTCATAAAAGCTGTTTTCATCATTGTGGGCCAAAAGGGCCTTGATGAGCAGCCGTTTGTTGATCATGACCGACGATTGATCACATAAGCACTGGCTTGATCAGTGGGTAGTAAAGTAACATCGGCAAGGGTCACATGCGGAGGTGCCTCAGCCATATATGCAACGGCATCCGCGACATCGGCAGCGGTTAGAGCCGTTATGGTACTGTAAACACTTTCGGCTTTTTGATGATCTCCTTTAAATCGGACTTCTGAAAACTCGGTTTCTACCAAACCGGGGTGAATGGCACCAATTCGCAATCCATAGGGATTGGTATCTACCCGAAGTCCTTGAGTAAAACTGTCAACAGCGGCTTTACTGGCACAGTAAACATTGCCTTTTGGATAGGCTTCTTTACCAGCAATGGAACCGACATTGATAATTTGTCCACTCCGGCGTTCAATCATTTGCGGAAGCACAGCTTTGGTGACATAAAGCAAGCCTTTGACATTTCCATCAATCATAGCATCCCAATCATCCAGATTGGCCTCATGGGAAACGTCCAATCCATGGGCATTTCCTGCATTGTTGATCAGCAGATCGATTTGTTGGAATGCTTCGGGGATCTGTTTTATGGCTTGGAATACGGCAGTACGATCGCTTACATCAAAACAAAGAATATGCGAAGTGGCAGGGAGGGATTGTTGCAGTTCTTTGAGTCGTTCCTCTCGGCGGCCACAAAGAATGCTTTGATAGCCTAAGGCGGCCAATTTTTCTGCGGTGGCCCAGCCAATTCCGCTACTTGCTCCAGTGATTAAAACGGTTTTTGTCATAAAAATTCACGCAACACGATGTCCTCGACTGGCTTCATACAATCGAAACCAATCTTGAATATCAAGGGTTAATGATTCAGCCGCAAGGCTTTGTTTCAAACGTTCGGGCTGAGTGGTTCCCACCACTGGATAAATAGTGGCTTGGTGCTGCATCAGCCATGCCAGCAGTAATTGATCCTCAGTGGCGGCATAGGTCTTTTGTAATTCTTTGAGTAATGGGCGCAGGCGTTGCTGGGTTGGGTTATCGTCTTTAAAATAACTACCCAAAGGACTCCAAGCCATCACACCAATATCATGGGTCTGGCAATAATCCAAATCTCCGTTGGTCAGGGCATCGGTATGTGTTAAGGAACATTCAATCTGATTCCACGTGACCTGTGGTTTGGTGCCTAGTAAATCTATTTGAGAGGGGGTGAAATTGGAAACGCCAAAGGCTCGGATTTTCCCTTCCTTCATCAAGGTCTCTAGCGTGTTGTGAATTGCTGCAGCATCCATCAGTGGACTGGGTCGGTGTAACAACAACAAATCAATATAGTCCGTCTGTAAATTCTGAAGAGAATTGGATAGCGAAAACCGAAGGTGTTCGGGAGTATAATCATAGTGTTTGACCTTCAAAGGACGGGCGTCACTGGGGTATTGAATCCCACATTTGGTGATAAAAGCCACCTGTTCACGAGCAACGGCACTTTGCGCAAAAGCAGCTCCAAACTCGGCCTCTGTGGTATAGCCGCCATAAATATCGGCATGGTCAAAGGTGTTGATTCCCAGTTCGTAAGTAGTCTCAATCAGTCCCGTCATTTCCTTTTCAGACAACTGCTTTCCCCATTGCCCCCAAGTCATGGTTCCTGAAATAATTCTTGAAAATTTTGATTTCATCTGCTTTTTCACTTTCTTTTTCCCATCTAAATTAGTGACAATTAGCCCCTAGCTAATAGGCTTTCGCCGCTTTTTTTAACCAATTATTAACAACAGCTACTAAATATATTTAGCATTTTTGGACACCTAAAAACTAGGAACCCTATGAGTGAGACAAAACAAACCGTAGATATGAACGCATTGAATGAAAAAATTCAACAAGAAAGTGCGTTCATTGATCTGCTAACATTAGAGATCAATAAAGTCATTGTTGGACAAAAAGAAATGGTCGAACGACTGTTGATTGGTTTAATTGGTCAAGGGCATATTCTGCTGGAAGGCGTCCCTGGTTTGGCCAAAACCTTAGCAATTAACACACTGAGTCAAGCGGTTAAAGGACAATTTAGCCGTATTCAGTTTACTCCGGATTTGCTTCCCGCAGATGTGGTAGGAACCATGATTTACAACGTAAAAGAAAACGACTTTTCGATCAAAAAAGGGCCCATTTTCGCCAATTTTGTTTTGGCCGATGAGATCAATCGTGCCCCCGCTAAGGTTCAATCAGCACTGCTAGAAGCCATGCAGGAAAAACAAGTAACCATTGGGGATACCACCTTTAAACTGCCCAAACCTTTCCTGGTGATGGCAACACAAAACCCCGTGGAGCAGGAGGGTACCTATCCACTTCCTGAAGCGCAAGTGGATCGATTTATGCTCAAAACGGTTATCGACTATCCCAAATTGGATGATGAGCAATTGATTATCCGTTCCAATCTAGCGGGATCCCATGAAAAAATCAAAGCCGTGGTCACTCCAAAGCAAATCACCACAGCCCAAGACACGGTGCGACAGGTGTATATGGACGAGAAAATCGAAAAGTATATTTTGGACATCGTCTTTGCCACACGCTATCCGGAGCGCTATCGCCTAGAGAAACTAAAGCCATTAATTAATTTTGGCGCCTCCCCTAGGGGAAGCATCAATTTGGCAGTGGCAGCAAAGTGTAATGCCTTTTTGAAGCATCGTGGTTATGTGATTCCAGAGGATGTTCGTGCTGTGGTGCTGGACGTGCTACGCCATCGGATAGGGTTGACTTATGAAGCCGAGGCTGAAAATATCACAACGGAAGATTTGATTGATCAAATCATCAACGAAGTGGAGGTGCCCTAGACCGTACTTGCAACACTAAATATATTTATGGATACCAAAGAACTTTTAAAAAAGGTTCGTAAAATCGAAATCAAAACCCGGCGTTTGAGTGACAACGTCTTTGGCGGGGAATACCACAGTACCTTTAAGGGACGAGGAATGACCTTTAGCGAAGTACGCCAATATCAGTACGGGGATGATGTTCGTGCTATTGATTGGAATGTGACGGCTCGGTATCAAGAACCCTTTGTAAAAGTGTTCGAAGAAGAACGAGAACTCACGTTGCTATTAGTGGTTGACGTGAGTGGCTCTGAATATTTTGGCACCCAGTTGCAATTTAAAAAAGAAGTGTTGACCGAGATTGCCGCAACCCTTGCTTTCTCAGCCTTGCAAAACAATGACAAAGTGGGCTTGGTTTTATTCTCAGAAGACATTGAACTTTACATACCTCCCAAAAAAGGACGTTCTCACATCCTTAGGATTATCAGAGAGATGTTGGAGTTTGAACCACAGAAAAAAGGAACTTCCGTGGCGCGAGCCTATGAATTTGTGTCGGCGGTATTGAAAAAGAAAGCCATCGTATTTATGCTTTCGGATTTTATAGGTCCTACGGATTATGAAAAAACCCTTCGTATAGCAGCCAAAAAACACGATCTCACCAGCATTCGTTTGTATGATCCTCGAGAAGCGCAAATTCCCAACTTGGGCTTGGTGCCCATGAAAGATGGTGAGACAGGACAAATGCAGTGGATCAATACCCAATCCAAACCGCTGCGGCTCGCCTACGAAAAGTACTACCAAGAACAGGCAGAAGCTTTTGCTTCGCTCCATCAGAAAAACGGTGCGGGAACCATTGCATGTTCGGTCAATGAAAGTTATGTCAAAAAATTATTGGGCTATTTCAAAGCACGTGTATGAGGAAACCATTACTATTTAGTGCATTGACTTTGCTATGCTGCCTTAGCAGTGGAGCACAGACCCCTCGTGCTGAACTGACTACTGCCGTTGATTCATTGTCAGTTCTCATTGGGGCACAACTTAACTATACCCTACAGATCAAAGCAGATAGTACGGACCAAGTACTTTTCCCCGAACGAACGTCTTTTTTACCTTTTGAGATCATTGAGGATTTCCCAATGGACACCCTTAAAGCGCAAACACACTATTTATACACGAAGAAATATGCACTGATTCAGTTTGATTCTGGACGCTATTGGATGCCGCAACAGCGGATTATTGTCAATGGCCAATCGTTGCTTTCCGATTCCATTGAAGTTGAAGTTCGCGATGTGGTGGTGGACACCCTAAAGCAGAAAATGTATGCGATCAAGCCCTTGATCGAAGTGGAACGAAATTATGACAAATGGATTCGAAACCTTTTGTGGGCTTTGTTGATTCTTATTTTGGGACTCGGAGGATTCTATTCCTATTTTGTTTTGCAAAAACGAAAAAGAGAACGAGAGCAGCAGCTTCCTCCTTTTGATCAGGCACTCCATGACCTAAAATCTCTAGAAGCTCGAATCCCATCCAATCAAGAAGAATTTAAATCATATTATTCCAAGCTTACGGATATCGTTCGACGTTATTTGGAAGAAGAAGCCAAGGTTGATGCATTGGAAAGCACTTCTGATGAGCTTTTACAAAAATTAGAACTGCTACAAGATGCGGGAAAAATCACCCTCCAAACAGAGACCCTTAAAAATCTGAAACGAGTCTTGGGCACAGCAGACTTAGTTAAGTTTGCCCGTTCTCTTCCCGAACACGGGATTGCCGCCATCGACAGAGAACTGGTCGAAGAAGTGGTCATTGATACTCAAAAAGGACTGCCCAAGCCTACTTTTGAAGAAATGCAACAAAAAGCGGCCTATCAGAAGTTGCTCCGCCAGCAAAAACTCAAAAAGCGGATCCGAATTATAGGGTTGACGGCTCTGGGACTGCTCCTTATTACTTTTACAAGCTCGGTTTTGTATTACGGATACTATCCCGTTCGTGATACTCTTGTAGGCTATCCAACCAAAAAATTAGACAATAATCAATGGGTTACCAGCATGTATGGGACCCCTCCGATTCGCATGTCTACGCCTCGTGTTCTAAAGAGGGTAGAATCGATGGACGCGAATGTCTTTAAGCATTTTGTTCTAGGAACTCCTGACGATGTCTTTTTTATGGCCATGAAGTTCAGCGAAAAACCCAAAAAAGAAGCCGAATCCAAAGAAGAGAATTCATCACCCAATGTGGCTACCGAAGTCGAAGTACAGGCGATTATTGATGCCACCATCGAGAATTATCAGAAGCTAGGGGCAACCAATATCTTGATCAATTCGGAAGTGATCACCACGGCCTCGGGCATCCCGGCCTTAAAGATTTACGGGACACTTGACTATCCAAGAAAAGGGGAAAATCAGCGAATTCGTAACAACTATACCAGTTTGATTTTTGATTTTGAAGAGGGAAAAATAGAAATCACGCTGATGTATGGGAAAGAAGACCGCTATGGAAGCGGACTGGAAGAACGAATTGTGAACAGTGTGGAACTCATAAAAGAATTGTAAGCAGTGCTAAACGGAATCTACTTTGCGAACCCCAATTACTTATGGCTGTTTACAGTCTTGCCACTTTGGTTGGTGTGGGAGTACATGACACGTAGTCAATCCCAACCACAACTCCGATGGTCGTCCTTGGGAGGTTTTGCCAAAAAGCATCGTGGCCTGGCGCGTTTCCGTTTTTTATTATTGGTTTTTCGGTTTTTGGCTCTTTCCACTTTGATCCTTGCTCTGGCTCGCCCTCAGACCAAAGACGTCTCCACACGCACGGTCACCAATAGCGGCATTGATATTGTGATGGCTATTGATGTTTCTTCGAGTATGCTAGCACAGGATTTGAAACCCAACCGCCTCACTGCCCTCAAAAGAGTAGCCAGCGACTTTATCGGGAACCGTGTTAGTGATCGGATCGGATTGGTGGTTTATGCGGGAGAAAGTTATACCAAGACACCCATCACCAGTGATAAGAATATTGTAAAAAAGAGCCTTCGAGAGATTAATTTTGAAGGGCTGATTGAAGATGGTACAGCCATTGGAATGGGATTGGCAACGGCCGTAAACCGATTGAAGGACAGTCGCGCCAAAAGTAAAGTGATTATCTTGTTGACAGATGGTGTCAACAATTCTGGGTTCATTGATCCACGGATTGCCGCAGAGTTGGCTGTGGAGTACAATATCAAAACCTATACCATTGGTTTGGGGAGTAATGGCACTGCGAAAGCCCCCATTGGGGTATTACCCAATGGAAAATTCCAGTACGGCCTGACCAAAGTAGAGATTGATGAAGCATTGCTACGAACCATTGCCAAAACCACAGGAGGACTTTATTTTAGAGCCACTGATAACCAGCGTTTGGTAGAGATTTATGAGGAAATAAATAAATTAGAAAAAACAGAAATTGAAGAATTCAAATACTACAATTTTGAAGAAAAATACCGTCCGTTAGCCCTGCTTGCATTGGTATTGTTGGTACTGGAATGGCTGTTGCGGAGAACCCTTTTTAAAAGCTTTATATAATGTACCAACTCGATCTTCCCATTTACCTCTATGTACTTGCACTACTTCCGTTGCTGTGGCTAGGAGAATGGATCTATGTGTCATGGCAGCAAAGACGCCAATTGCAATTAGGAGGCCCAGAGTTGTTGGAGAAATTAAGCCCCAATCGTTCTAAATTCAAACCCCGACTCAAACTCTTTATGTTAACGTTGGCGGTGGCCATTCTGGTTGGCGGTCTGGTCAATCCTAAAATAGGTACGGAATTGGAGACCGTGACCCGAGAAGGGGTTGATTTGGTTTTTGCTGTAGATGTTTCGAAAAGTATGTTGGCCGAGGACATTGCCCCCAACCGATTGGAAAAATCCAAGCGTTTGGTTTCGGCGATCATCAATCGTTTGGCGAGTGATCGCGTGGGCATTATTGCGTATGCGGCACAAGCTGTCCCCCAATTGCCGATTACCACTGATTATGGAGCGGCTAAGATGTTTTTACAGGGATTGAATACCGAGATGCTATCCTCACAGGGAACCGCTATTGATGCCGCTTTGGATTTGTCAGCTACCTTTTTTGACGATGCCGCACAAACCAATAAAGTGGTTTTTCTGATTTCTGATGGAGAAGATCATTCCGAAGAAGGTGTCACAGCAGCCAACCGTGCAGCGGCGGCAGGGATCACTATCTTTACTTTGGGCGTAGGAACCGAAGCCGGTTCTCCTATTCCCCTGAAAAAAAACGGAATTGTCGAAAGCTATAAAAAAGACTTGGAAGGCGAAGTAGTTGTTACCCAACGAAATAGCGCCATGCTAGAACAAATCGCAGAAGCAACGGGCGGTGCCTACCAAGACGGGAACAATACCCAAGCGGTATTGGATTTTGTGAGTGAACGTCTCAAAGAAATGGATAAAAAAGAGTTTGAAGCCAAGAAGTTTGTGAGTTATAAGGATCAATTTCAAGCTTTTCTATTTGCAGCATTCCTCTTAATTTTGGCAGAACGTTTGGTTTTTTCAACCCAAACCCAATGGATAAAGCGATTGAATTTATTCAATGAAACCAGTATGACAGAACAGCACACGAAAAAAGATGCATAAAATCGAAAACCGTCTATTATTCATCATGAAAAAACAATATTGGGTTTTTTTGGTCTTTTTTAGCTGGGGATGGTCCCAGCAATCAGAAGTGTCCAATACGATTGCGGCGGCCAATGAGTTGTTGAAAAATAAGGAAGCTGTAGTGTCTGAGATGGAATACCGAAAGGCGCTTTCCGACAGCCCCAATCGCATTGAAGCCCTTTATAACTTAGGGAATAATCATTACGAATCGGGTGATTTTGACGAGGCTTCACAACGCTATTTTGAAACGCAGAAAAAAACAGCGAACCGTGCAGAGCGGCATCAGGCTTTTCACAATATGGGGAATGTAAGCATGGAGCAAAAAGACTATGCCAAGGCGGTAGAAGCCTATAAGAATGCGTTGCGCAACAACCCTGCAGACGAAGAAACCCGTTACAACTACGCCTTGGCCAAAAAGTTGTTAGAGAAAGAAAAACAGCAGCAAGACCAACAAAACAAAGATCAAAATAAAGACCAGAACAAGGATCAAAATAAGGATCAGGATAAAGACCAAGATTCTGAAAAAGATCAAGATAAGGGCGACAAAAAGGAACAGGAAGGCGATCAAAAAGGAGAGGGTGATGATGCCAAAAAGGATGAAAAAGACAGTGATAAAGATAAGGACGAAGGCAAGGATTCTAAGAATGACCCCAAGGAGAACGATTCAAAAGATGACAAGCCCAATCCGCAACAGCCTCCTAAGCCTAAAGAAGGACAACTCTCGCCCCAGCAGGTTAAAAGCCTTTTAGAGGCGATGAATAATCAGGAGAAAAAAGTGCAAGATAAAATCAAAGCTAAAAAAGTAAAAGGAACTCCTGTAAAAGGAAAGAAGGACTGGTAAGATGCAACGAGCTTTACATTTTCGATATTGGCTCCAACTCGGGCTACTGCTATTGGCAGCGCCCCAGCTTTGGGGACAGGTTTCTTTCGAAGCACGAGTGAGTAACAAAAAACTTGGGATAAACGAGCGTTTACGGGTCGACTTTGTGATGAATGAAAACGGCGACAATTTTACACCACCGAAGTTCGAAGGTTTCCGAGTGATGGGAGGGCCCAACCAGTCAATCAGCAATTCGTATGTAAACGGACGGCGAAGTTTTTCCAAGTCCTTCACCTACTTTTTGACCCCGATGCGAAAAGGGCAGTTGACCATCAAACAAGCCACGGTGGACATAGGAGGTGAGCAGTATAAAACCACTCCACTACAAGTCCAAGTTACAGAGGCCGTAGCCATGCCCAAAGATCCTAACAGCGTGGAGTACCTCGCTGATCAGAATATGCACTTGGTGGCGGAGGTCTCCAAACGGAATCCCTATTTAAACGAGCGGGTAACAGTTCAGTATAAATTATACTTTCGGAATCCCATCAAAATATCACAGGCTCCCAGAGAAATGGAAAGCCCAAAGTTTGTTGATTTTTGGAGTCAAAACATTAAAATCCCTCAACTTCGGATTGAGCAAGGCTCCTACAAGGGAGAGGCATACAATGTCGTGGTGTGGCGTAAAACAGTCTTATATCCCCAAAAAACGGGCAAGTTGGTTTTGGAACCCCTTACCCTTAATGTGACGGCGGAATTGCCGACCAATCGCCGGGATTTTTTTGGAGATCGGATCATGCGACAAGTCAATCGTGTGGTAACGGCAGGGGAATTACGCCTAAATGTTAAGCCCTTACCCGAACAAGGCAAACCCGATGATTTTACCGGAGCTGTTGGGGATTTCAATTTTGATGTTTTGCTCAACAAAAAAATGCTTAAAGCCTCTGAATCTTTTCAAGCGCGAATCAAAGTGTCTGGATCAGGGAATCTTACCCTTTTTAAGCTTCCAAAGCTTAAAGTCCCCAACACACTAGAGGTCTATGAACCCGAGCACAAGGAAGATGTAAAAACCAGTTTACGTGGGATGCAAGGCACCATCCAAGATACCTATACGATTGTTCCCCAGTATCAAGGGAAATACCCCATTAGTCCGTTGACGTTTAGCTATTTTAACCCCAAAACAAAACGCTATGAAAAAGCCGTTTCGCAGAACTTTGTAGTGGATGTCTTTGAAGGGCCTTTGGCGACCAATGGCAACGCTCCACAGTCTACTCCCTCCAATGTGATTCCAACAACCAATGCCAACTTTAAGTTTATCAAGCTCAAAGCCCAATGGCAGCAGATGAATTCGCAGCCGCTATGGGGAACGAAACGTTTTTATTTGCTTTTGATTAGTCCTATCTTTCTTTTATTGATGATGATTCCATTGCGTCGTTGGCAGCAATCCCATGTGCCGGATGTGCAATCCCAAAAACAGAAAGCAGCGAGTAAAAGGGCCCGAAGATTCTTAGCTAGGGCAAAGAAAAACAGTGTAAACAAGACCCTGTTTTACGAGGCACTGGAAGCGGCCTTACACAACTATTTGAAGTCTAAGTTGAAAATCGAAACGACTGATTTTAATAAAGAAACGATCGAAACGCTTCTTCGGGATAAAGGTGTTGATGCCGACTTGTCAAAAGGCTTTGTAGCCTTATTAGGCAACTGTGAGCAGGCGCGTTATGCACCTTCTTCAGAGGTGCAAATACAGAACGACTATGAAGCGGCCGTTCGGACAATCACACAAATAGATCGAAAGTTATGAGACTGAATTTCACTTTTTTTGGGATGCTTTTGTTGGGCCTAGGGCTTTATCAGGGAAATGCCCAAACCGCTGAAGAATGGTTTCAAAAAGGCAATACCGCCTACACCAATGCTGCTTACAAACAAGCTGTAGAAGCCTATCTAAAATCATTGGAAGAGGGCGAACACAGTGCTGCCTTGTATTACAATCTAGGAAGTGTTTATTACCGTATGAATGCCGTGGCGGAAAGCATATACTATTTTGAAAAAGGGCTGGCCTTGGCTCCCGATGATCCGGACTTGAACAACAATATTCTTTTTGCTAAAAACATGACAGTGGATGCCATTGAAGAACTGCCGCAGACGCAAGTAGCACAGTTTCAATCCAAGTTTTTATCCGTATTGAGTTTGCAGCATTGGACGTGGTTAAGCCTCTTATTGTTTTGGCTGTTTGCCCTTTTTATGACAGGCTATTTATGGTTTCAATCTTCTCGGGTCAAAAAACAACTTTTTGTCTCAGCATTGCTTTTTGGGACTTTGGGAATTGCCGCTTATTTTGCAGCTAACACAAAAAACAGCCAACTTCAGTCAGAACAGTATGGGATTGTTTTTTCTGAACGAATTGAGGTAAATAATGAACCCAATCGTCGCTCCGAAATTCAATTTACTTTGCATGAGGGAACCAAGGTTCAAATCCTAGAGCAGTTTCAAGAGTGGCAAAAGATACGAATTGCTAATGGTGCAGAAGGCTGGGTCTCAGATGCCAACATTCGGTCTTTGTAAAGTATTACACCAAATTACTGGGGAGTTCTCCCAAAGAATCAGAAGTCATCACCCAATCAAAAATTAAACTACCCAAGTCTAATAGCGGCTCATACAATACCGATGCCTCAATAAGGCTTGGATCGATTAGCGTAATAAGGAAATTGACACGTTGAATGGCAACCAATACCGCACTAAGCAAGATGCCTACTTTTAGTGCTCCAAAGACGCTTCCTAGAATACGGTTCAAAAAACCCAGCGCGACAAGTTGAATGACTTTTGTGACGGCCTTGGCTACCAAAGAAATGCCAATGACAATCGCAACAAACACCAATAGATAGGATACAGCATTAAGGACGGCAGGGTTGAGGCTTATGTAAGATTCGATATAGATTTTGGCCCAATCGGCAAAGAAAAAGGCACCCCAAAGCCCAAAGACCAGAGCGGCTAGGGAGGCTACTTCAACCAAAAGCCCTTTCCGAAAACCTTGAAGGGCACCGTATCCAAGTAAAATACAGAGAATTAAATCAATGGGGTTAACTGTCATGAACGGCAAGTTGGGATTTTTTTTGGGATTCCACAATAGTACAGAAAAGGACTATCTTCGTATCCGTATGTCAGTATCCTCAAAACCAAACCAAGTCAAAGAACATTGGGAAGCATTGATTTCTCTTCTTACAGATCGTTTTTCTGATGGGGAACCCCTTGATGTTGAGGGGGTTTTGTATTTGATCGGTTTGCAGGAATTGGGTCAATTGGACAAGCATTTTAAAAAAAATGACAATGTCAATTTGATACACATTGGTATTTGTCGTGTTTTGGAACCCTATGGCTACTATCGTTTTGAATACTACGACCCGGATGGATGGCCCCATTTTGAACTGTTAGAAGCACTTCCAAACCTCAAGCCTGGGGAGCAGGGAATTTTAATGAAATCAGCCATTGTGGATTATTTTTTAGAGCGTGGTTTGATCCAATAAAACCTTTATTTTTGCTGCATGATAGACCCGGTGAAAAAACATCTAGCAACTGTCGAGACCTTTGAGGCAGACAGCACGGAAGCCGTTGAAGCATTCCGCATTGCGTATGCTGGAAAAAAAGGAATTCTCAATGCCTTATTTGCGGCTTTTCGAGAAGTGGCTCCTGCTGAGAAAAAAGAGTATGGTCAACTGCTCAATACACTAAAACAGGCCGTTGCGGACAAGGTAAAGGCTTTGCAAACACAAACTTTTCAAGGAAACCAAACGGGAACCATTGCCGATCCTTTTCGTCCTGCTTTTCCTCTTGAAATAGGGAGTCGTCATCCTCTGTCATTAGTGCGAAACCGCATTATTGATATTTTTTCACAAGTAGGCTTCTCCATTTCGGAAGGGCCAGAGATTGAAGATGACTGGCACAACTTTACCGCTTTGAATTTACCCGAGTACCACCCTGCCCGGGATATGCAAGACACTTTTTTTATTCAAACGGATCCCGATATTCTTTTACGAACGCACACCTCTTCGGTTCAGGTACGGTATATGGAAAACAATACCCCTCCCATTCGAACCCTTTCCCCGGGGCGTGTATTTCGCAACGAAGCTATTTCGGCCCGATCGCATTGTATTTTTCATCAGATCGAAGGTCTTTATATAGATGAAAAAGTGTCTTTTGCCGATTTGAAGCAAATGCTGTTGTATTTCACGAAGTCGTTGTTTGGAAAATCCAAAATCCGACTGCGGCCTTCTTATTTCCCTTTTACAGAGCCTAGTGCTGAGGTTGATATCTATTGGGGTTTGGAGACGGAAACGGATTATCGAATCACCAAAGGAACTGGCTGGTTGGAAATAATGGGCTGTGGAATGGTTGATCCTAATGTTCTTTCCAACTGCGGTATTGATCCTGAGAAATACTCAGGCTATGCTTTTGGAATGGGTATTGAACGTATTGCGATGCTGCTTTACCAAATTAGCGATATTCGTATGTTTTTCGAAAACGATGTCCGCTTTCTCAAGCAATTCAAAGGAAGTCTCTAGCTGAGTTGATCACTGAGTTGCGCGAAGACTTTTTCGGGAGCCCCCCCTTGGTATAAAATTTCATGAACCGCTTCAATGATGGGAATATGGGTTTGCCCATCATTAATCTTAATGGCAGAGGCAACCGCATAGTAGCCTTCGGCTACCATTTTTAAAATGGCCTGAGTTTCTTTCACCGAATGGCCTTTACCAATCCATTCCCCAAAATTCCGATTACGACTGTAGCTGGAAAAGGCGGTAACCAACAAATCTCCTAAATAGGCCGAGTGGTTGATGTTTCTTTTTTTACCGTAAACGATGCGTAGAAATCGCTTCATTTCTCGAACCGCATTACTGATGAGCACACTGTTGAAATTATCGCCATACTCCAATCCTAGGGCAATACCTGCGGCAAGCGCATAGATGTTTTTGAGCATGGCGGCATATTCAATGCCAATGACATCTTTGGATGCCTTGGTTCTGATGTAGCGACAAGCCAGTCGATCGGCCCATAGAGTAGCTGTTTTTCCTCGACTAAAAGCGATGGTCAGGTAGGAACGTTTTTCATTGGCCACTTCTTCGGCATGACTGGGTCCACCGATCACCCCAATTTGATTTTTGGGTACCTGAAGATGGAGCAGGTGCTCCCCAACGACCAACTGGGTTTCTGGGACAATTCCTTTGACAGCCGACAAGATGGTTTTGGTTTGGAGTGTATCGCCAATGGTTTCAAGAACAGGCCCAATAAAAGCTGAAGGGATCGCTAAGAGGAGGTTTGGGGATTTGTTGACTACTTCTTTGACATCATTGCTGAGCTGGATATAATTCAAGTTGAGTTTTGCAAAGGTCAAATAGTTGGGGTTGTGTCCTGTATTTTGAATATGACCAATAACATGGGTGTCACGGATATACCAATAGACTTGATGGCCGTTGTCGGTCAAAATTTTTACCAGTGCCGTGCCCCAGCTTCCGCCCCCTAAAACGGCGATCGTTGTGGATTTTGATTTGAGGTGAGTCAAAAAAATAAATTTTGGTTAGCCAAGCCAAGATTGCCAAGGAATTCTGCTGAGCAATAGCAAAAGGCCCAAGCTGTAAAAGATCCCTATCCGGAGGAACTTCTTAGATGCCTCCGTTTGTCTTTTGTGTAATGACCAGCCAAGAGTAATGAATACGATGGCTAGGATATTTGTAATGGGATGTTCCACTAGGTACAACCGCGCTTCTGAATCCTTCATCACTCCCCCCATTCCCATACTCGACCACTGGTCAAACCAAGGAGATACAAAGTAAAGAATGAGTCCAATCAGGAGTTGGATGTGTGAAAAGATCAACCCAAATAGAGCGATCCGTAAATCTCGAGCTTCAAAATTATTGCCGCGAACACGAGCCAACAAGGCATTTCCAGCAGCAACAATAAGAATGAGAAGAACTAAAAAAGCCCAATAAGAGTGTATGGTTTTTAGAATAGCGTACATAAATGGTTATTTAATGCAAAGATATTTTATTTAACTAGAGTTCAAATTTTATTCCTTGTGCAAGTGGTAATTCTGTGGAGTAATTTATGGTGTTGGTCTGACGACGCATATAGGCTTTCCATGCATCAGAGCCACTTTCTCTTCCTCCACCAGTTTCTTTTTCCCCTCCGAAGGCACCTCCAATTTCAGCACCAGAAGTACCAATATTGACATTGGCAATGCCACAATCACTTCCCCAATGTGTCAAGAAGGTTTCGGCTTCTCTTAGGTTTTGCGTCATAATAGCGGAGGAAAGTCCTTGCGGAACGTCGTTTTGAATCACAATGGCGTTTTCTACACTACCAGTGTAGGGAATGACATAGAGCAGAGGTGCAAAAGTTTCTGTTTGTACAATAGCTGTTTCGGCAGTAACTGCTGCAATGGCTGGTTTGACATAGCAGCCACTTTCATAGCCTTTGCCTTCTAAAACCCCTCCTTTTACAATCCAGGTTCCACCCTGCGCTTCCACTTCTTTCAGAGTGGCAGTATATTGCGCTACTGAATCCGGATCAATCAAGGGGCCCACGTGGTTGCTTTCCTCTAGGGGGTTGCCAATTTTCAATTGACCGTAGGCTTTTTGCAAACTTTGTACGACTTGATCATAGATTGCTTCGTGAACAATCAAACGGCGGGTGGAGGTACAGCGTTGCCCGCAGGTTCCCACGGCTCCAAAGACAGTTCCCATTAGAGTCATTTCCAAATCGGCATCAGGCGTAACGATGATGGCATTATTTCCACCCAATTCCAATAAGCTTTTCCCTAAACGGGCGCCTACGGTTTGTGCTACACTTTTGCCCATGGCAGTAGAACCGGTCGCAGAGACCAAAGCAACGCGCGGGTCTTCCGCCATCCATTGACCGACATCGGCTCCTCCGTTGAGTAAACAGGAGACTCCGTTAGGGATGTTGTTTTCTTCTAATACTTCGCTGATGATTCGTTGGCAAGCGAGGCTGCAAAAAGGCGCTTTATCACTAGGTTTCCAAACACATACATTTCCGCAGACCCAGGCCAAAGCGACATTCCAACTCCAAACCGCTACGGGAAAATTGAAGGCGGATATAATCCCAACCACACCTAAGGGGTGGTATTGTTCGTACATCCGATGCTCGGGACGTTCCGAGTGCATCGTAAATCCTTGTAGTTGACGGGAAAGACCGACGGCAAAATCACAGATATCGATCATCTCCTGAACTTCTCCAAGCCCTTCTTGATAGGACTTCCCCATTTCGTAGGAAACCAAGGCGCCCAGTGCTTCTTTTTTGATGCGTAGTTTATTTCCAAATTGCCGTACCAATTCTCCCCGTTTGGGAGCCGGTATTTTGCGAAACGTTTCAAAGGCTTCAGTGGCCTTGTTTAGGGTCATGTCATAGTCTTCCAAGGAAGCACCGCTAACAGCGCCAATCTGCTTTCCATCGACGGGAGAATAGGAATGGATAGAGGCCCCAGAACCCGACCAGTGGCTTCCTGTGGAAACTCCTTTTTCGTTGGCTTCAAGTCCTAATTCTTTTAGCACAGAAGGTATGTTTATTTTCATAATTGGGTACATTTGACGGGCAAGGTACATAAATTTTTACGTCTGTTGTGGCGGATATGGATGCAAGCTTTTACCTTCAAATGAGGGATATTTTATATCTTGAAAAAACAAAAAACAACTCCCTGAAAAGCGTACAGCAAAAGATTGATAAACAACGAAATGACGATGATCGAACTCTATCTGTCACGTATCAAAAAAATAAAATGTAAAACAGATGAAACAATTTCTTTTTCTATCCCTAGGAATACTTTTTTTTAGTTGCAAAGAAGCACCCAAAAAACCATCCAAAGACGCTTCCAAAGATACTTTTGGAATCGTTATTCACGGTGGCGCCGGAACCATTCTTCGGAAGAATATGACTCCAGAAATGGATGCTGCGTATCGTAAAACCTTGGCAGAAGCCATTGCCGTTGGCCACGCTATTTTGGCGGCGGGTGGAACAAGCACAGCGGCTGTTGAAAAGACCATCCATGTGATGGAAAACTCACCTTTGTTTAATGCGGGTAAAGGAGCTGTTTTAAATGCCGAAGGCGAAGTAGAGTTGGATGCGTCGTTTATGGATGGAGCGCGTTTGGATGCCGGAGCTATTGCTGGTGCCCGAACCATCAAAAATCCCATTAGTGCAGCCATCGCTGTGATGAATGACTCACCCCATGTAATGCTTTCCAGTGCCGGTGCCGATCGTTTCGCCAAAGAACAAGGCTTGGCGGTAGCACCGCCTGATTATTTCGTGACCGAAAGACGAATTGATGCCTTAAAACGGGTACAAGCCGAAAAAGCTTCCGGGCAAGCTTCCCTTGATAAAAAAACAGCTTTTTACGAGCAACAGCGGATGGGGACTGTGGGTTGCGTAGCACTTGATCAAGCGGGGAATATTGCCGCAGGAACTTCTACAGGAGGAATGACCAATAAAAAATGGAATCGTATTGGCGATGCCCCCATTATTGGGGCGGGAACCTATGCTAACAATGCCAGTTGTGGGATTTCGGCGACAGGTTGGGGCGAATTTTTTATTCGTTCTGTGGTGGCACATGATATCGCCGCCTTGGTCGAATATAAAGGGCTTAGTATTGCAGAAGCCGCTCGAATCGTAATTCATGAAAAAGTAGCCAAACTTGGAGGCGATGGAGGTATTGTAGGTTTGGATCGTTTTGGCAATGTCGCTATGGAAATGAATACGGAAGGAATGTATCGCGCTCATATGAATGCCCAAGGGGAGCAAACCATCAAAATCTATAAGTACGAATGAAACCCATGCAAAAAGGATGCTATGCGGTGATTTTTAGTAATCAGTTACGGGAGCAGGGCGATGCGTTTTATACCCAGTTATCGACGAACCTCCGAGAACTTGCGAAGAAGCAAGACGGCTATATTGGCTTGGAAAGCTACCGCAATTCAGACGGTTCGGGGGTCACGATCAGCTACTGGAAAACGCAAGAGGATGTCCTGAATTGGAAAAAGAATAGCGAACACCTAGTCGCGCAGCATTATGGGCGTGAAAAAGCCTATGAGCACTATCGCGTGCAAGTGTGCGAAGTGCTACGTTCCTACGGTTACGATTCAGATTTTTGAGTTGTAGTAGCTTGGATCACCTGTAACCTCTTTTCCCAACCACTCTGGGGGATTAAAAGGGGTGTCTTCGGAAGGGAGTTCCACTTCTGCCAAGATCATTTTTTTGGGTTTTTCAAATTCATCCACAACAATTTCCAAATCGTGATAGGGAACCAAGAAACGCGTTTTTAAAATGGGCTTTGGTAAGCAAAGTGATAAAAGCGATTGGGCTTCTTCCACAGCGATTTCCTTTTCCCATTCCAAACGAACCAATCCAGAAGCATCGGACTTTCCTTTGACCGTGATCCACGCTTGCTGGTTGGCAATTCGGATCCGGACGGTTCGTTCCGCGTCTTTGTTTAGATAGGCTTGTTGAATGCACATGGATTCTCGTGCGAGTTTTCTATACGTGCCTGCGGACACCAAAAACTTCCGTTCAATTTCTGTATTCATGCTGTTGGATCAATTTCATTCAAAAATAGCTGCTTACTTTTGAATGACCCAATCCTCTAACGATGTCTGAGAAAATAGTTGCCGATCGGAAAATTATTCATGTGGATATGGATGCGTTTTATGCATCTGTAGAACAGCGGGATAATCCGAAACTACGAGGTCTTCCTTTGGCCGTAGGTGGGGGCATGGAACGCGGGGTTGTGGCAGCGGCCAGTTATGAAGCACGAACCTTTGGGGTGCGGTCTGCAATGAGTGGTCGGGTGGCTAAACGTTTGTGTCCCGATTTGGTTTTTGTCTCTCCCCGATTTGATCGCTACAAAGAAGTTTCTGAGAAGATTCGACAAATATTTTATAGTTATACCGATTTGGTAGAGCCTTTGTCATTGGATGAAGCGTATTTGGACGTAACAGAAAATAAATTTAAAAACCCTTCAGCCACTCTCATAGCAGAAGAAATAAGAAAGCAGATTTTCGAAAAAACAGAATTGCATGCTTCGGCGGGGATTTCCATCAATAAGTTTATGGCCAAAATCGCTAGTGATTGGAATAAACCCAATGGACAAAAAACGATTCCTCCTGAAGAAGTACTTCCTTTTTTAGCCCAGTTAGAAATTAAAAAATTCTATGGTGTTGGTAAGAAAACCAAGGATCGGATGTATCAATTGGGGATTTTCACAGGAGCCGATTTAAAACACAAATCAGAAGCATTTTTAACAGATAACTTCGGCAAATCAGGAGCTCATTTCTATCGTGTTGTTAGAGGTGTTCACACAAGTGAAGTAAAGCCTGAGCGGATTCCTAAATCGATTGGTGCCGAACGAACTTTTTCACAAAACCTGACAAGTGAGATTTTTTTAGAAGAAAAATTATTGCAAATCACGACTGCTTTGGATCGACGTATTCAGCGCCATAAAGGAGGTGGTAAGACCATTACCCTAAAAATAAAATACAGCGACTTTACCATACAAACTCGAAGCAAAACCTTTGGACATTATATCTCAGATCAAAGTTTGATTTTGGAACATAGCAAAGATTTGCTGTATCAAGAAAAATTAAAAGACTCTGTTCGTCTTATCGGTGTTTCTCTTTCCAACCTCAAAGGCAGTGAGACTAGTATACAACAAGAGACAACATCTCCCTTGATCGAACAGCTTCAGTTTCCGTTTTAAACAACCGATATACGGAGTGTATTGACCATTCCTTTTTCCTTGATAGGCATGGCTGCAAGGTTAATCAACATATCCCCTTTTTCGACATATCCCTTTTCGTGTGCGATGGCATTGATCTGCTGAACCGTATTGTCAGTGCTTTCAAAGGCATCATAATAAAAGGCTTTGACACCCCAAAGTAAATTGAGCTGTGTAAGGATACGTTTGTTGGAAGTAAAGACCAACACATGCGATTGAGGGCGCCACGCTGATATCTGGAAGGCGGTATAGCCGCTATTGGTCAGGGTGCAAATGGCTTTTACCTTGATTTCATTGGCCATGTGGGCGGCATGAAAACAAACGGATTTGGTGATATAGCGTTTGGTACGAATCGTTGGTGGCTGATGTGGCACTTGGATAAGATCGGAATTTTCCACGCTTTGCAAAATAGCAGACATGGTCTCGATAACTTGAACAGGATATTTTCCTACGGAGGTTTCCCCGGAGAGCATCACAGCATCAGCTCCGTCCATTACAGAGTTGGCAACATCATTTACTTCTGCACGAGTAGCGGTTCGACTATCAATCATCGTCTCCATCATTTGAGTAGCAATAATGACAGGGATTCGCGCTTTTTTGGCAGCTTGAACCAGTTTTTTCTGAATCAATGGGACTTCCGCGGCTGGAATTTCTACACCCAAGTCACCACGTGCAACCATCAGTCCGTCACTATAGGCAATGATTTTATCAATATTTTCAATGGCCTCAGGCTTTTCAATTTTAGAAATGATGGGGATTTTCTGGTCTGTTTCTTGTTCAATCAGGGTTCTGAGGTCGTTTAAGTCTTGACTGTTACGAACAAAAGAAAGTGCGAGCCAGTCTACATTTTGAGAGATCGCAAATTTGGCATCTTCAATATCTTTTGCCGTAAGTGCTGGTAATGAAATGTCCGTATTGGGAAGGTTTACTCCTTTTTTGGACTTGAAGGGTCCTCCTTGAATGACACGTGCTACAACTTCACTGGCTTCGGTGCGAACAACTTCAAAAATAAGTTTCCCGTCGTCTAAAAGAATGCGTTCTCCAGCTTTTACGTCATTAGGGAAATTCTTGTAAGTCATGTAGGCTTTTTCCCGATTCCCTAAAAAGGGAGCATCTGTTAGGAAGCGTACTTCATCGCCTTCATCAACTTCTGTTCCTTCTTCCATCTGACCCACGCGGAGTTTGGGTCCTTGGAGGTCGGCTAAAATGGAAGTGTTGGTATTTAGTTTTTCATTGAGGCTTCGAATCATTTTGATTCGTTCTGTTACATCCTCATAATCGGCATGAGAAAAATTGATTCGAAAGACATCCACGCCACTACGTATCATCTGCTCCATCACCTCGGGACTGCTTGAGGCAGGCCCCAGTGTGGCAACTATCTTCGTTTTTTTTTGCATTAGTCAAATATTAAATTCAATTCGGGTGGTTGCTCATCGAGAGCAACTTTATAAACCATTTCAAAAGGCGCAGAGCGGATTTTTTCCTCACTTAAATTAGAGAGGTTTGCGTGACCGTATTGCAAAATAAAATAGTCTATTGTATTCAGTTTCGGTGCCAAATATACTTCTTTTGTTTGGGGTATGTCAAACAATGAAAAGCTGGCTTGACTTTTTTCTTGATACGAATAGCGATTGGAAACTAATTCCAGGTGAATATCTTTGTTAGGGACTTCCCAATGAAAACGTTCAAAAGAGGCTTTTTTAGTTTCTAATAAAACAGGGTTTCGATGGCGGCGAAAACCCGTTTGGTAGTACTTATTAAGTGCAAAAGCAACCTGATAGGGCGCCAGACTCGAGTGAATAGCCCACAGATCGAAGGTATCTTCCGTAACAGATTCTAGCAAATAGTGTTTTCCCATGGGACTACAAATTCAATTTGTAATAGGCGCGTTTAGCTGCTTTTTCTTCGGATTTTTTCTTCGATATTCCACGTGCTTTGACTAATACACGGTCATCAATCATAATCACGGTAGCATAATTGATTTTAGGATCCAGACCCGCATCTTTCTTGGTATAGAACTTGATTCGGAGTTTCTTTTTCTGACCCCATTCTATCAAGGTGCTTTTATAGCTCAAAATGCGAGTGTCTAGGGTCTCTAAATTCACATATTTGTCGATGATTTTGGTTAATACAAAGCGTTTGCAACCTTCATAGCCTTTTTCGACAAATACGGCTCCAATAAGTGCTTCAAGAAGATTTCCGTTGATGTCGATCCCAAAACTAGCTTTGGGATGCGTGCTTTCTACTTGCTCCAGTAGCTTCATATGAGTACCGACGGCATTTAGATTTTCGCGACTGACAATTTTGGCTCGAAGATTGGTTAACTCCCCTTCTTTCGCTTCGGAAAAATGGCGATAGAGAAAAGCAGATACGATGGTACCTAACATGGCATCACCAAGAAACTCTAAGCGCTCATAATTGACGGTAATTCCGTTATTGTTGCGAATATTCATTGAGCGGTGGGTAAAGGCTTCTTCATAGATCGACCAATCCTTTGGTTTGAACCCCAGAATCTTTTTCAATTGGGTATAAAAAACCCCGCTTGGGGTCAAACGGGGTCTAAGTATGGTTCTAAAGAGATTCACTCCCCCAAATTAGGAAATTTTCTTGAAAGCAACACAGGCGTTGTGTCCTCCAAACCCAAAGGTGTTGGATAGTGCCACATCAATTTTTCGCTCTTGTGCTTTTCCAAAGGTAAAATTGATTTTTGGGTCAATGTTCTCGTCTGCTGTTTGGTGGTTGATAGTAGGGGGTACGATTTGATGTTTGATCGCCAAAATAGAAGCAATGGCTTCAATGGCTCCAGCCGCTCCCAACAGGTGTCCTGTCATGGATTTGGTGGAGTTAATATTCATGTCGTATAAATGTTCCCCAAATACTTCTTTAAGGGCTTTTGACTCGGCGATATCACCCAAAGGAGTAGAGGTTCCATGCATATTGATGGCATCCACATCGGAAATTTCGAGTCCAGAGTCTCTTAAGCAGTTTTGCATTACTTTGATCGCTCCTAAACCTTCTGGGTGTGGAGCTGTCATGTGGTGGGCATCGGCTGACAAGCCACCGCCAACCAATTCGGCATAAATAGTGGCACCACGTGCTTTGGCATGTTCGTATTCTTCGAGTATTATTGATCCGGCACCTTCTCCAAGGACAAAACCGTCACGGTCTTTGTCAAAGGGTCGAGAAGCTTTTTTAGGATCATCATTTCGGGTTGACAGGGCATGCATAGCGTTAAATCCTCCCATGCCAGCGATCGTGACACAGGCCTCTGATCCGCCACTGACCATAATGTCAGAATAGCCAAGTCGGATATAGTTTAAGGCATCAATCAAGGCATTGGCCGAGGAGGCACAAGCCGATACGGTTGCAAAATTTGGCCCTGCAAAACCATGTTTTATAGAAATCATTCCAGGGGCAATATCCGCAATCATTTTGGGGATAAAGAATGGATTGAAACGAGGGCTACCATCTCCAGCAGCAAAGTTTAGAACTTCATTTTGAAAGGTCTCGAGGCCCCCAATTCCGGCCCCCCAGATAACACCGACTCGGTCCTTGTCAATTTTGTCAAGGTCCAAACCAGAGTCCTGCAAAGCTTCGTCGGTCGCTACTATGGCGTATTGAGCAAAGCGGTCGATTTTGCGCGCTTCTTTCCGATCAAAGTGATCTAAAGGGTCATATCCCTTTAGTTCACAAGCAAATTTTGTTTTGAATAGGCTTGCGTCAAAGTAAGTGATTGGGGCCGCCCCACTAGTACCAGATAACAAACCCTCCCAGTATGCTGGGAGGGTGTTACCAATAGGGGTAAGTGCTCCCAATCCAGTAACGACTACACGTCTTGGATTCATGGCACTTGTTGTTTACTGTGCTTGTTCAATAAATTGGATAGCTTGACCTACCGTTGCAATATTTTCGGCTTGGTCGTCAGGAATTTGAATATCAAATTCTTTCTCAAATTCCATAATTAGTTCCACTGTATCTAGTGAATCTGCTCCTAGATCATTGGTGAAATTGGCTTCGGAAACAACTTCATTTTCGTCAACGCCTAGCTTATCTACAATGATTGCTTTGACGCGTGAAGAAATATCTGACATGATTTTAAGTTTAAATGTTGTGGACAAAAATATAAAACTTTGAAGGAAAACAACATCTGCACTATAAAATATAACTTTTCTTTGTGGTGTAAAATTGGACGAACCCTTGTGTAAGGGGGTGCCAAAGACCATTTTCTTTGTGAAAAAAATAGCCATATTTGCTTCAGGAAGCGGAACTAATGCGGAAAATATCGCAAAATATTTTTCAGAAAGCCAGCAGTTGCAGGTGGATAGCATATGGACAAATAACCCTAGAGCAGGGGTTATCGAGCGGATGAAGCCTTATGGTTGTCCTGTTTTTGTCTTTAATAAAACCGATTTTAATTCCGGAAAGGTGCTTTCTCAAATTCAAGAACGAGGCATCGATGGAATTGTCCTAGCGGGTTTTTTGTTGTTGATTTCCGCTGCATTTGTTGAAGCATTTCCCAATCAGATTATTAATATTCATCCGGCTTTATTGCCAAAATACGGCGGTAAAGGAATGTATGGAAGCCGTGTTCATGAAGCGGTTCATCAACAAGGAGACAAGCAAACGGGAATTACGATACATTACGTAAATGAGCATTATGATGAAGGAGGGATCATCCATCAAGCGTCTGTAGCACTTGATTCCAACGACACCCCTGAAACAATCGCCCAGAAGGTACATCAGTTAGAATACAAGCACTTTCCACAAACGATCGAAAAGATATTTATGCGTCATGTCTAAAACGATCTATCTCTACACAGACGGTTCTGCCCTTGGTAATCCCGGTCCAGGAGGATACGGAATTCATTTGGAATGGGCCGGACAGCAATATCAAAAGTCTTTTTCGCAAGGATTTGAACTGACAACCAACAATCGAATGGAGTTAATGGCAGTGATCGTGGGTTTGGAGTTATTGCAAAAATCCCCTTTGGAAGTCGTCGTTTATTCGGATTCAAAATATGTCGTGGATGCGGTAGAAAAAAAATGGGTTTTTGGTTGGGAGAAAAAACAATTTAAAGGGAAAAAAAATGAAGACCTATGGCAACGTTTCTTAAAGGTATACCGTCGTCATAAAGTTCATTTTCAGTGGATCAAAGGCCACAATCAACACCCTCAAAATGAGTGGTGCGATCAGCTGGCAGTGAAAGCAGCCAAGTCAAAAGAAAAGCTCAAAGACAGCTATTACGAACGACTGCATCGAGAACGTGAATAAAATGAGTGAGCCCCAACAGAAATAGTATATTTGTACTCTATGAAAAACAAACTCTTAGTAGTAGGTACGATGGCCTATGATGCCATCGAAACCCCTTTTGATAAAGTGGATAAAATCCTAGGAGGCTGCGCCACCTACATTGCATTGGCGGCAAGCCAGTTGGATGTTGAAGTGAGTGTTATTTCGATCATTGGCGACGATTTTGAAGAAGCCCATTTGGAAATGCTTCGGAAACGAAACATTGATTTATCGGGAGTCGAAACCATTGCTGGGGGTAAAACGTTTTTCTGGAGCGGACGCTACCACAACGATCTCAATACACGAACAACGCTTCAAACAGACTTGAATGTTTTGATGCAGTTTGACCCAAAAGTTCCAACTGCTTGGACTAAGTCCGAGATTGTTTTACTAGGTAACTTAAATCCTCTCAATCAAGCAGCTGTATTGGATCAAATGACATCGCGACCGAAATTGGTAATCATGGATACGATGAACTACTGGATGGACAGTTTCCGTTCGGAACTTGATGCTGTGATTCCTCGTGTGGATGTCTTGTGTATTAATGATGAGGAAGCACGACAGTTAACGGCTCAAAATTCATTGGTCAAAGCCGCGAAGATGATTCAGCAAATGGGTCCCAAATATGTGATTATCAAAAAAGGAGAGCACGGAGCATTACTTTTCCACAAGGAAGAAGTCTTTTGTGCGCCAGCCCTTCCTTTGGAAGAAATATTTGATCCCACAGGCGCCGGGGATAGTTTTGTAGGAGGCTTTGCAGCTTATTTGGCACAAACAGGAACCATCTCTTTTGAAGCCATGAAATCAGCCATTGTATACGCTTCGGCTATGGCTTCTTTTACGGTAGAAAAATTTGGCCCTCAAAACCTAGAGACACTAACGGAAGAGAAAATCCAGCAACGATTACGGGCTTTTGATCAATTGACAAAATTTGAAATCGACCTTGCATAAATACCTTTAATGAATGAGTGATATCATCAAACACGAATGTGGAATTGCCCTGATCCACCTCAAAAAGCCTCTGTCGTACTATCAAGAAAAGTATGGTACGGCACTCTATGGGATCAACAAGATGTATTTGATGATGGAGAAACAACACAATCGGGGCCAAGATGGAGCAGGCTTTGCCAGTATCAAATTCAATATGTCCCCTGGACAGCGCTACATCAGCCGTGTTCGCTCCAATGATGACCAACCGATTCAGTCGATATTCAAGAAAATCAACAAACGAATTTCTTTAGCCATAAAAGAAAATCCAAGCTTGTTGGAAGATGCAGAACAACTCAAACAGGAAGCGCCTTATCTAGGAGAATTGCTTTTGGGGCATGTTCGTTATGGAACATTTGGTAAAAACAGCTTGGAAAGTGTCCATCCCTTTTTGCGCCAAAACAATTGGATGCACCGGAATCTGATTGTAGCAGGGAATTTTAACATGACCAATGTTCACGAGTTGTTTAGTAATCTAGTGGATCTGGGTCAGCATCCAAAAGAACAGGCAGATACCATTACAGTAATGGAAAAAATCGGTCATTTTTTAGATTCTGCCGTGGCTAAGATTTATAAAAAACTGAAAGCGGAGGGCTATACTAAGGCCGAAGCTTCGCCTCATATTGCAGCCCGATTGAAAATGCACAAAGTACTGCGTAAGGCTGCTAAAAACTGGGATGGAGGCTACGCTATGGCGGGCTTATTAGGTCATGGTGATGCTTTTGTGCTCCGTGATCCTGCTGGGATTCGCCCGGCCTACTTTATGGAAAACGATGAGATAGTTGTGGTGGCTTCTGAGCGCCCTGTGATCCAAACTGTTTTCAATGTACCTTTTGAATCTGTTCAAGAATTGACTCCTGGTCATGCTTTGCTCATGAAAAAAGGAGGGGAAACCAATATCAAAGAAATTGTTCCACCGCTCCCCAAAAAAGCGTGTTCTTTTGAGCGAATCTATTTTTCTCGCGGGAGTGATGCGGAGATTTATAAAGAAAGAAAGGAATTGGGAAGCTTGCTTTTTCCTAAAGTAATGGAAGAAGTCAATGAAGATCTTGAGAATACAGTTTTCTCGTATATACCCAACACAGCAGAAACTTCTTTTTACGGGATGGTAGGGGCCGCCCAAACTTATGTCAAGCAAATGTTGACAAATGCATTGATTGACAAAGACAAGGTTAATCACAAAACGCTGGAGCATTTGATTACCCTGCAGCCCCGCATTGAGAAGATTGCGATCAAAGATGCCAAACTCCGCACATTTATCACGGAAGACTCCAGCAGAGACGATCTAGTGGCTCATGTCTATGATATTACGTATGGAGTTGTAAAACCCTCCGACAACTTGGTTATTATTGACGATAGTATTGTTCGGGGAACCACTCTTAAAAAGAGCATTTTAAAAATGTTGGATCGACTGGGGCCTAAAAAGATTATTGTTGTTTCCAGCGCGCCACAAATTCGTTATCCAGATTGTTACGGGATTGATATGGCCAAGCTGCAAGATTTTATTGCCTTTCAAGCAGCGATTGAATTACACAAAGACAATGGTAACTATCAAGAAGTACTGGATACTATTTACAATCGTTGTAAGGCTGATGAAGAGCAGATGGAAAAAAACCATGTACAAACCTTTTATGCCCCTTTTTCAGACGAACAGATTTCACAAAAAATTGCTACGCTACTTCGAGGGGATGAGATGCAAGCCGAGTTGTCTATTGTCTATCAGCCGATTAAGTCCTTACACCAGGCCTGCCCTGAGAATTTAGGGGATTGGTATTTCTCTGGAGAGTACCCTACACCGGGTGGAAATCGTATGGTAAATCGGGCATTTATGAACTTTTACGAAGGGAAAGTAAAAAGGGCTTATTGACCGATAATCCGAAATAACTGTATTTCAACGATATTTTAGGGGTATGAAAGGGTAAAAACAGATCTTTACAAAACCAGAACATAAGTAGGTTAAGTTCATGGTAAGATTTGGGGCAAAAAAGGAGGAATTTATTCCTCCTTTTTTATTTTCTATCGGTTTGTCTCGAAGCGTTTTCCTACTTCCTCCCAGTTAATAACACTGAAAAAAGCATTGATATAGTCAGGACGACGATTCTGATAATTCAAGTAATAGGCGTGTTCCCAAACATCAATTCCTAAAATAGGCGTTCCTCCACAGCCAACACCTGGCATGAGTGGATTGTCTTGGTTGGGTGTGCCACAGACTTCAAGCGTTCCATCTTTGTCAACGCAAAGCCAAGCCCAGCCCGAACCAAATTGAGTAGCTGCTGCGTTAGAAAAAGCAGTTTTGAAAGCTTCGAAAGAACCAAAACTCTGATCAATAGCAGTAGCCAAATCTCCAGAAGGGGTTCCTCCTCCGTTGGGACTTAGAATTTCCCAGAACAAACAGTGGTTGTAATAGCCACCTCCATTGTTGCGAACAGCACCATTACTCATGTCCAGTCCTCCGAGAATTTCCTCGATGAATTGACCGGCTGCTGCTGTTCCTTCAATAGCGGCATTGAGTTTTGTGGTGTATCCTTGGTGGTGTTTTCCATGGTGTATCTCCATAGTCTTAGTGTCGATGTGTGGCTCCAATGCATCGTGGGCATAGGGAAGCGCAGGTAATTCAAACGGCATAATTTATTTTTTTAGGTTTCTACAAAAATAGAACTTCTTTTATAAAGCCATTGGTGGACTGCTTTCAAAAAGTGTACATTTAGGAACCCAACGCTAATGCCACAAAAAGGATTTCATATTATCAATGCCTCTGCTGGATCTGGAAAAACCTACACCTTGGTTTTCCAGTATATGCAACAGCTTTTGGCCACACCGCAAAAAGACAGCTATCAATATATGTTAGCCATGACTTTTACCAATAAGGCGGTCAACGAGATGAAAGAACGAATTCTCGAAGTATTGTCTCTATTGGCTACGGGTAATTCTCATTCAATGACTCAAGATCTTAAGAGCAGTTTGGAGTTGAGTGATACCGAATTGCAATGGCGCGCCCAGACCAAGTTACATTCGCTGCTGCATAATTTTGGAGCCTTTGAAGTAACCACTTTAGACAGTTTTACCCATGGAGTCATACGTACCTTTGCTTTTGATTTGGGTCTTTCGCATAGTTTTGAAGTCATCATCGATAGCAAGTCATTTATCCGAGAAATTGTAGATCAATTAATTGAAAAAGTAGGTGTGTCCAAGGAGCTCACACAGTTGTTGACACAGTTCAGCCTTCAAAAAATAAATGATGGAAAAAGTTGGGATGTCAGTATTGATCTGAATGAATTTGCTCCCATCTTATTAAATGAAAATGACCGTATCCCCCTGCAGGTATTGCAGCAAAGGTCTTTGCAAACCTTTGAAGAGGACCGACGTCGAATTCGAGAACGGAAGCAGCGTCTTGCTGAACAAATCATGGCGGTAGCCACAAGAATTTCGGATCGCTTACGAGCGGCTGGCTTAACAGAAAAAGAATTTCCAAGAGGCTTGCTGATCAACCATTTTAAGAGGCTAAGTGCCTTGGGACAGCATGACACAAAAACGATAAAAGGATTTTCTAAGAACCAATTGGGCAAACAGTTGGAACAGGGCGAAGGCTTTTACAAGAAAAATACATCCTCAGATTTAGTAGGTAAAATTCAACAACTTATACCTGCTTTGCATGAAGCGTATCAACAGACTCAGGCCGATACCTTCGAATATCTTTTTTTGAGAGCTTTGGAAGGACAGTGGGTACCGTTGTCATTGTTGGGTGCTTTAGGTCAGGCTCTCGAATCCGAGCAACAGCTCCAAAACCGACGTCTTCTGAGTCGGTTTAACGAACGGATTGCGGCCATTGTACAAGAACAGCCCGTCCCTTTTATTTACGAGCGTTTGGGAAGCCGCTATCGCCATTATTTCATTGATGAGTTTCAAGATACTTCGGTCTTACAATGGCATAATTTAGTGCCACTTGTAGCCAATGCGATTGAAAGCGACCCTAACAACTCCCTTGTTCTTGTGGGAGATCCCAAGCAAGCCATTTATCGTTGGCGTGGGGGCGATGTTCAGCAGTTTTTTGATTTACTCAATAAAAAAACAAACTTTTCAGTACCGCCAGAAATCCATCGTTTGGAAAAAAACTATCGGAGCTACGATCAACTGATAGCTTTTAACAATCAATTTTTTACCGATGCAGCGAAGGCACTCAAAGACCCGCAGCACCAAAAACTGTTTTCAGAATCAGTGATTCAAAAATCAAATGACAAAAAAGGCGGAACGGTTGCCATTCACCGTATCGAAGCGGTAAAAACTGCAGCAGAACGAGGAGTGCTCTATGGAGAAAAGGTTGTGGGATTGGTCAAAGAATTACGCAAGCAAGGGTATGCTTGGAAGGACATGGTGGTTTTGATACGTAATAAAAAGCAAGCACGCATCTTGGTTGAGCATCTACAGGAGCAGTCCCTACCAGTACTCTCCACGGATTCCCTTTTACTGGTAAATTCAAAACAAGTAGGCGTTTTAATTCAGTTGCTTCAATTGATATGTTTTCCCAAAGATCGAAATGCCATGAAAGAGATCCTTGGTTGGATTTGGGAGCAGAAAGAATCGAGTACAGATTATCACGATTTTATAAGTTCCCACCTTAAGCAAAGCAGCGGTCTTTTTTTCAAGCGGCTCAACAAAGAATTTAACTTGAAGCTCAATTGGGAGCATCTTCGATCGCTTTCAGTGTATGAAGCGATAGAGTATAGTATTGAACACTTTGATTTTCTCTTAAGAAGTGATGTTTACTTGCAACGTTTTTTAGACGTTGTTTTTTCACAAAGCCAACAGTTTTCTTCTCATCCCAGAGATTTTTTGACTTTTTGGGAACGGGAAAGCGAAAAGCTTACAATTCAGTTGCCGGAAAACTCAGAAGCCATTCAAGTGATGACAGTCCATAAGTCCAAAGGCTTGGAGTTTGAAGTAGTGATTTATCCTTTTTTAGAAGATTCTTTGCAGCCGAGCATACGGGATCAGGTTTGGTATCCATTAGCAGAATTTGACGACTTAGAAACCTCTTGGGCTCGTTTTCCGTTTAGCGAATCGTTAGATCAATACGGTCCGATGGGTGCGGTGGTAAAAGAGTCGGCTCAAAGGGCTTCAGCTTTGGATGCGTTGAATGTATTGTATGTGGGATGTACCCGCGCGGTGGCACAACTTCATTTGATTACTCGAACGGTGGAGAAAAAACCATCCCACCCTAGTTTTGATTCCTTGCTTCAAGATTTTCTAGAAAAACAACAAGGTGGAGAAACCCTACCCGACATCTATTATTGGAGCGATGTCGCGCCCCTTCCAGAAGAAGAGTCCACTGAAAATTTATTGCTGAAAGTCAAAATGAAAAATAATCTTCATTGGCGGAATCGTTTGCTGTTTGAACGAAGATTTGACCAAGCTGCTCGCGATTTTGGAATTTTAATACATGATTTATTAGGAAAAATAAAGGTCCCGGAACAGTTGGAGTATGTAATCTCGGAAGCCCTTCGAAGTGGGCGGCTGGAGGCTTCTAATAGAGATAAAACAGAAGCTTTGGTTCACGAGGTAATGACTCATCCTAAATTAGCGCTGGCCTTTGATTCGGCTGCCACACTTTGGATAGAACGAGATATTTTGCTTCCTGGAGGACTATTGGTTCGTCCGGATCGGGTAGTGATTGAGGGAAATCAAGCGGTGTTGATTGATTTTAAAACAGGAAGCCCACAGGCCAAAGACCGGAAGCAGATAGCCGCCTATGCGGATGTCATTGAGCGTATGGGATATGAAGTTCGCGCTCGCTATTTAGTTTATATGGAATCCCAAGTCAATGTTGAATCTGTCTAATTAGCCCTATGGAAGCCTTTCTTACGCATGTCGCTAAAAAACTGATCCAATCGGAAAAACCATTGGCTTCACTCAAGATTGTATTGCCTTCCCAGCGTGCTTCCCGTTTTTTGCGACAAGCCATAATGGAATCGTTGGAAATACCCAGTTTGAGTCCAGAGATTCACTCCATTACCGAATTTGTTGGGGAACTTTCCGGATTACAGAAGCTTGCGCCGCATCAGTTGCTTTTACGATGCTATGAAAGCTACTGTGCCGTAGTTCCTGGAAAACAACAAGATAATTTTGAGCAGTTTTTGAACTGGGCACCTGTAATGCTTCAGGATTTCAACGACTTATGTGCGCATCGTGTTCCGCAAGATCAAATTTTCCGTTATCTAACGGAGGTGGAAACCCTCAAACAATGGGCGCAAAAAGACCAGCAAACGCCTTTGGTGAAGAATTATATCCAGTTTTGGAAAC
The DNA here is from genome assembly GCA_009886755.1 of Flavobacteriaceae bacterium. Lineage (GTDB taxonomy): Bacteria > Bacteroidota > Bacteroidia > Flavobacteriales > Flavobacteriaceae > UBA11891. Next base: position 39,610 of record QXYU01000009.1, on the reverse strand, counting down.
AGCTCCCGGATTTATTCCGCCATTTCACGGAAGGGCTGTTGCATGATAAACTTGGATTTTTAGGCCTTTTATTTTCTGAATCGGTGGAGAACCTTTCACTCTATCTCGAACATACAGAACAATACCATTATCTAATAGGATTCAACGCCTTAACCCAATCCGAGGCGCTGCTGTTTCAAGAAATAATTAGTCAGCAGCGCGGGCAAGTCTTGTGGGATATTGACCCCGTATTTTATGAGCATTCGAGTCATGCCAGTGGATATTTTATCCGACGGTATTTCCAAGAATGGAAGTCTCTGCGCGGCAAAAAGCCCCAATGGCAGAAGAGCACCTTTGCCGAAAAAAAATCCATCCAATGTATTGCGTCGGATCATTCCATCAGTCAAGTGAAATATGCAGCGCAACTGGCACAGCAATTAACACAAGCCTATCCAGAGGAGAAGATAGCTTTGGTCTTGGGTGATGAAAGTTATTTGGTACCGACCCTTTCAGGTTTTGAGACTTCTTTTCAAGACTGGAATGTGACCATGGGATATAGTCTTATCCAGACTCCGGCGGCTGATCTTTTCATTCAATGGTTGGACTGCTTGGAGGCACTTGAATCTGATCGTCTCCGTTTGGATGCCTTGGAGAAATTGATGCACTCGGCATTTTTTCATCACTATTTGAGTCCTTTAGGGATATCCGTTAAAGAACCTCTGGAACGAGCTATAAAAAGAAATCAAACCTTTTTGAATCGTTCTCAGCTTTTGGCATGGTTTGATCATTCGGACTGGCAATTCCTTTTTGCTCCGTTTCAGAATGCCACAGAATTACTTATGCGTATGCATTTGCTTTCCATTGAGCTTCAAGCCTTTTTTTATAAAACCCAACCCAATCCAAACTATGAGTCCAATTTCTATGCGTTAGAAGTTATACTGAACCAACTGCTAGACACCACCAGTGCAACTGATATTCTGGACAGCCTTTCGCTTGTAAAAACATTTTTCAAGGATTTGCTGCAACGCGAAACACAGGATTTGAAAGGCGATGCAACCAAGGGATTGCAAATCATGGGCTTGTTGGAAACCCGTTTGTTGGATTTCGACCGGGTTATCGTAACCCACCTTAATGAAGGACAGTTGCCTGCTGGAAAAGTGAATAACAGTTTTTTACCTTTTGAGGTGAAAAAAGAATTTGGAGTTCCGACTTATCAGGAAAAAGATGCCATTTTCACCTATCATTTCTATCGTTTGTTGCAGCGATCGCACGACATCTATTTATTATATAATGCTACCCAAGAAGGATTGGGTGGAGGAGCCCCCAGTCGATTTATCTATCAATTGGAGCACTTTTGTCAACCGGCTCATCAATTCCAAAAAGCCCAACTTCAAGCAGAATACACTGCCGCAGATAGTGCAGAACATGAAATTCAGAAGTCACCCTTATTACTACAACGCCTGCAAGAAATAGCAACACAGGGCTTTTCTCCTTCGGCATTAACCCTTTATCTCCGAGACCCGATAGTCTTCTATGAAGAACGGGTTCTGGGAATTTCCACACTAAAAGAAGCCGAAGCCATAGTTTCTCATAGAGACCAAGGAACGATATTACATGCTGTTTTAGAAACGTTGTTTACCCCCTATGTAAACAAAAAACTATCAGAAAAGGACTACATCACAATGCAAAGCCAATTGTTGGATTGTCTTCGAGCACATTTTAAAGAAGTGTATGGAAGGGATAGTGCATTTCAAGGGAAAAATCATCTTATTTTTGAAGTACTACGGGCGCATTGTGAACGCTTTTTGAATTATGAAAAAGCCTTGGTTGCTTCAGGAAACACCTTAGAGGTATTGGCATTGGAAGATCGCTTTTCGATGGAGATACCCTTACCAGGATTTGATTTCCCCATTCATTTACGAGGAACGATAGATCGAATTGACGTTCTTAATGGTCAGGTCCGAATTATAGACTACAAGACGGGTAATGTGGCAACCAACGCTTTGAAACTCGATCCTACCGCTTTGGATTTTGAGGATCCCAAAACAGCGGTAGCTTTTCAGGTTTTGACTTATGCTTACCAATACCTCCAGCAAAAACCTGAAGCAGAGGTTCAAGCAGGAGTGTATGCCTTGAAAGCAAAAAAGACCTTTGCGCCTTTGGGCTGGGGGAAAAGTTCTGAAACCATATTGACACTTGAAAAAATTCAGCCTTTTGAAGCACTACTTCACGATCTGATAACAGAGATTTTATCCCCAAACAAGAGCTTTCTACAAAACAAAAAAGGAAATTAGTATTTTAGCTACTATAACTGAATACTATATTTATGTCCGATAAAAAAGGAATAAAAAAGGAGGATACCAGTTGGTTCATTCAACTCATTACTTTAGGAGATCGTTTTGACGCTCAAGATTTCTTTGATCGTTTTAAAAAAGCCTTTGTAGAATTTTTAGTTGTATTTTTTGGCGTATTGATTTCCTTTTCAGTGGAACGACAGGGGGAGAGTTTTGGAGACCGTCAAGACGGAATTGAAAACCTAAATAATCTCAGAGAGGAGATTGAAAAGATCAAAGCATATACTGAGGAATATGCCGATATTATGGATTACGTTCAAGAGATGTATAAATACCAATATGACAGTTGGGAAACCGATAACGACAGTATCTTTATTGATTTTTACGAAGATGATGATGGAAGTATTGAGCTTTATGCTCCAATGGGAGGGTATACACAAAGAATGCCTTTTGACCCGCCGAGAGTTACTTATGATGCCATAAAATTAGATGGTACTTTTCGATTATTGGACACGGAGATTGGCAAGCAAATGACAGAGACCTATGATGGAAGTGATTTGCAATATTTAATTGAGAATACGGGTAAAATAGAAGAATCGTATGTTAACCAATTTACTGATAGAATTGGAAGCCACTGGGTTTTTGATTTGAAAAGTGTAGATGTTGACGACCCTTTATTTTGGATAGAAAACAGAAGTTATATACAGAAAGATAAATTCATTAAATACAATCTATTCAAAAGGCTCAATTTGTGGAGTGAGAGCATCATACCCCAGACAAAAGATTATCTGGCTGTACTTGAAAAAAGCATTCAAATGTTGGACTCAGTACTCACAGAAAAAGACGAAGAAATTGAGATTATTTGGTGGGTGATTGATTATAAATAGCCTCTTCAATCAGTCCCGAAACGAGCTTTCCAGAAATTAGAGCTGGAGGCACACCAGGACCTGGAACCGTAAGCTGACCACTGAAATACAAGCCATCTACTTTTTTGCTTTTAAGCTTTGGGCGAAGAAAAGCCGTTTGCAGAAGCGTGTTTGCCATTCCGTAGGCATTGCCCTTGTATGAGTTGTATTCACTTACAAAATCGTTGACACAAAATGATTCCTGAAAAAGAATATGCGGGCGGATGGTTTGCTTGGTAAGGCGTTCCATTCGATCAATTACAATATCAAAATACTGATTGCGATGGGCTTGGGTGTCTTCAATACCCGGAGCAATCGGGATCAGTAGGAAGAGTGCTTCTTTTCCTTCTGGGGCCATGTCGGGATCGGTAATGGATGGGAAGTTGGCATAGAACAAAGGGTCTGTTGGCCATTCAGGGCGATCATAAATTTGCTGGGCATGCTGATCAAAATCAACATCAAAGAAAAGGGTGTGATGGGTAACGTTTTTAACTTTTTTATCCAATCCTACATAAAATAAAAGAGAACTGGGCGCGAAGGTCTTTTTCTCCCAGTATCGTTCACTATAGACACGATATTGCTGTGGTAATAAGGTTTCGGTGTGGTGATAATCGGCACCACTCAAAACGAAATCTCCTTGTATGTTTTTTCCATTAGTAGTTATACCTGTAGCACGACCGTTTTCAACATGAATGGATTCCACTGGGCTGTTGGTGTGAAAGGTAACACCAAGTTCTTTGGCAACAGCCACCATGGCTTTCACTATAGCATACATTCCTTTGTCGGGATGCCAGGTACCCAATCCAAAATCGGCAAAATTCATAAAGTTGTAGAAGGCCGGTGTATTTTGGGGTTTGGCTCCCAAAAACAAAACGGGGAATTGAAGAATCTGTCGAAGCTTTGGATTTTTGAAGCCACGCGTCACTTCATTTTTTATGTTGCTAAGGAAATAGCGTATTTTTTTGATGGTTATAGGAGTGACGAGTTCCAAAGGGGAAATCCCGGGTCGGTAAACCAAGTCGGAAATAGCAATATCATAATTGGTTTTTGCATCGTCGATAAATGCTTTTAGTTTTTTCCCACTTCCTTTTTCTTCATTCTCAAAGACTCTATAGATTTTATCAAGAGAGTCTCCAATGGGTATGCTGTCATTGACGCCAAAATAGACTTGATAGCCTGGGTCTAGGCGCTCTAAAGAGTAATAATCAGAGGGTTTTTTACCAAAATCAGCAAAATATTTTTCGAAAACATCTGGCATCCAATACCAAGAAGGGCCCATATCAAAAGTAAATCCATCGCGCTTTAGTTGCCGAGCTCGGCCACCCAACGTATCATTTTTTTCGAAGACTTCTACTTGGTGTCCCATTTGGGCCAAATAGCTCGCGGCAGAGAGGGACGAAAAACCACTCCCAAGAATTAGGATCTTTTTTTTCATAGTTGAACAAATATAGGTAAATACACAGTGTTGATAGGTTTGGGGCTGATTATGCGGAGCTAGCGTTCTTTTCTTCGTTTGGCGGCAATAATTTCTTCTACAAAGGAGGCACTGATAATACCTGTAGGGATGGCAACCACACCAATACCTACAAGAGAGATCACAGCGGCAAAGGCTTTACCTCCAACAGTAATCGGATAGACATCACCATAACCTACAGTGGCTAGGGATACGGTTGCCCACCAGATTGACTCAGTGATACTACTGAATTTTTCGGGTTGTGCTTCGGATTCCAAAAAGTAAATAGCAGAAGCCGAGAACAATATGGTTAGAATGGAAAGAAACAGCGTGAACTTTAATTCGTTTCGAACTGCAGAAAGCGCTTGAACAAAAAGCTTGAGAGATGCACTGTCTCGCCCCAGTTTAAAGATTCGAGTCAATCGGAACAAGCGTAAGATCCGAACAAAACGTCCATCAACTCTTATTACTTGGTTCAGATAGAAAGGAAGTATGGATATCAAATCAATCAATCCAAAGGTGCTAAAAACGTATTTAGAAACCCCTTTCATTCCATCATCCCTAAAGCCAACGCCAATACGATATAGGTATTCGAAAGAGAAAATAATAATGGATACAAACTCGAATACATAAAAATAGGCATGGTAGACTTCTCGTATGGAAACATGCGATTCTAAAATCATTGCTAAAACGTTTGCAATGATTAAAGCATAGATGAATTTATCAAAAGCGGCTGAAATCTTCATAATTAGCGACTCATGTCTCTAAGGATTGCAAACAAAACGATAGCGGAGGTCACTATTACTACAAAGGCTACGGAAAATGGTGTCATGTATAAATATTAGTGTTGTAAAAATACTAAAATTAAGAATTCATACCACATCAAAATAAATCCATGTTTATCAATGATTTACCTGTTTTGTTTAAGAAAAAATAAAAAAAGATGAAAATTTGTTTAAACTTATTTGTTTTGTACAAACTTTTTTATTTACATTTAAACAAGTTTAAATTCAATTTGGTTTCAAACGCCTCTGCTTATTACTTCCATAAGTCAAATTCTAAAATCCAAGTCAGAGGCGTTTTCTTTTTCTGCTTAACTTAAAGGCAATGAAACTAGAACCAACAACTCCCTCCAGAGTGTATATCGATTTCTTCCAATTTGAATCCAATCGCTATTGGGCATTCAAGCAAATGTTATTGGGGCCTATTGCCATTCAAAAAACATCGGGCTTACAGTTTTTTAAATTCCTTGGAACAGGAGGAGGTAATGGCTTTAGTCTCCGTCCAGATTTCGGTACTTATGCCGTTTTGACCTTGTGGGATAGTCCCAGAGACTATCAAAATTTTACAGCGAATCATCCGTATTGGAAAACCTATCAAAAAAAAGCCGCCTATCAGCGCACTATTGGGTTAGTTCCCGTTCATAGTCACGGAAAATGGAATGGGAACAATCCTTTTGCTAATCATATTGAAAAAACAACCAGTACTCTTGCTTATGCCCCAGTTGCTGTATTAACTCGCGCCACACTAAACAGGAATCGTTTACTCTCTTTTTGGCGATCTGTGCCCCATGCGGCTCGAACCATAGAAACCGCAAAAGGGGTTCTTTTTTATAAAGGAGTGGGCGAATGGCCTTGGGTTCAACAAGCTACGGTTAGCATTTGGGAGAATTTTGAAGCTGTTAATACATTTGCTTACAAGCATCGCGGGCATGCTGAAATCGTTCGAAAAACCAAAGCGCAGAAATGGTACAAAGAAGATCTTTTTTCTAGATTTGTAGTAGCGTCAGACACCCAATTTCAACCCACTATACAGTGAAAAAAGCCCTTATCATTGGTGCAGGCATCGGCGGCATCGCGACAAGTATTCGCTTAGCGACCAAAGGATATCAGGTATCGGTATTCGAAAAGAACGACTATCCAGGCGGTAAGTTGTCCGCTTTCACCCTTGGGAAGTATCGTTTTGACGCAGGCCCTTCGCTGTTTACCATGCCTCATTTTGTAACCGAATTGTTTTCCCTTGCCGGTGAAGATGCAGCTTCCTTTTTTAAGTATAAAAAAAAGGACATTCATTGTGAATATTTTTGGGAAGATGGTACACGACTTACAGCCTATGCTGATCGCAAACAGTTCTGTGATACGGTCGAAACCCAACTCAATGTACCTGCGCAAAGAGTTCATCACTACTTAGACAATGCGCAACAAAAATACAACTTAACTGCGCCGCTATTTTTAGAACGTTCCCTCCATAAATTAGACACTTACCTCAATAAAGAAACACGAACAGCAATTCTTGGACTTGGGCAGTTGGAGTTATTCAAAAGCCTCCATAGAGTCAACAAAGAACAACTTCAAAATCCCTATCTGGTTCAATTTTTTGATCGTTTTGCCACCTATAATGGTTCTGACCCTTACCAAACTTCGGGAATTATGAGCTTGGTACAGCATTTAGAAGAACACTACGGAACTTTCATTCCTGCCCAAGGAATGGGAGCTATCTCAGAAAGTCTTGTGGCATTGGCCAAGCGCAAAGGGGTTCGTTTCCACATGAATCAAGCAGTTGACCGAATCGTGGTTAACAATAAAAAAACGAAAGGGATTGAAGTAAACGGTCAGTTGTTGAAAGCCGATGTGGTAGTTAGTAATATGGATGTGGTACCCACGTATCGCCATTTGATGCCTTTGCAAAAACAACCCAAGCGAACACTTGAACAGGAACGTTCCAGTTCGGCCTTAATCTTCTATTGGGGTATTGAAAAAGCATTTCCACAACTCAACCTTCACAACATCTTTTTTTCTAAGGATTATCAGCAGGAATTCAAAGATATTTTTAAAAACAAAACACTCTCCGAAGACCCTACGGTCTATGTTAATATTAGTTCAAAGGATGTTGCTTCGGATGCCCCTGAAGGCTGCGAAAACTGGTTTGTTATGATCAACGCTCCTGCCGATACAGGGCAAGAATGGAATTCGCTTGTGGCCAAAACAAGAGAAGTGGTATTGCAAAAGTTAAATCGTATTTTAGGAGAGGACATAGCACCGTTGATTGTGGAAGAAACCCATTTATCCCCGCCTTTAATTGCCGAGAAAACCGCTTCTTTTCGCGGCGCACTTTATGGTTCTTCCAGTAACAATCGAATGAGTGCTTTTTTACGTCATCCCAATTTTTCTCGATCCATAGAAAATCTTTTTTTCTGTGGGGGGAGTGTTCATCCTGGAGGGGGTATTCCTCTTTGTTTACTCTCAGCCAAAATAACAGCTCAAATGATCCCCGATGCTCATGGTGAATAAAAAATTTTTATCTCCCTACTCACTTTCTATTGGATTGATATGGTTGTTTCATATATCAGGAATTCTGGGGATTATTTACGGCGATGCTCGTTGGTTTGTCGAAGCTACCCCGATCAATCTAGGAGTGTCAATGACTTTATTGATTTGGCAAGAATACCGTCAAATAAAGTTTTTAGGAATATGTCTCCTTTGTTTTATGGTTGGAATGGGCGCCGAATGGCTTGGGGTAACTTACGGATTGATTTTTGGGGATTACAGCTATGGCGATATGCTGGGACCAAAATTCCAGGGGGTCCCTTGGTTGATTGGGGCCAATTGGGTAATCTTGGTTATTTGTACGGGAAGAATCGCTCAAGAATTTACGGACAATTTATGGGCACGCGCCCTATTGGCGACCCTATTGATGGTGTTTTTGGATGTGTTGATTGAACCAATCGCCCCGGTATTGGATTTTTGGACTTTCAATGGCGGGCATGCACCCTATCAAAATTATTTAGGGTGGGCACTGGTTGCCTTTCCCCTTCAATGCACAATTCACTTTTCTCGACTGGAACTCAAAGGGTGGTTTTATCACAACCTTTACCTATTGCAACTGCTGTTTTTTATGATTTTACTGCTTCGTTTGAATTCACTGCCTAATTTCTAAAGGAACTTGTATTTTTACTTCATGAAAAACGCCGCACGCATCTTCTTATGCCTTCTTTTTTTGGCGAGTTGCAATTCCAAAAAAGCAACTCCAGAGCCGAAAGAAATAGTGGTTTCCGATACACTTGCAGATCCAATATCCAAAGCGTTGCCCACTTTGGTTAAAATTCCCGATGACCTGTATGTGAAATTGGATATTGATGAATGGGAACGCCTCACACGTTGGACAAATGATTTTGAGGATTTCGCCAAGCTAGACACCAAAGGGGTGGAGTTGTTTTTAAACGGATTGGATCTTCAAACGCGATCCTTTTACAATACTAAATTCCCCAAAAAACTTCAGACATTTCCAATTCGTAGCCGACTGAAGGTAGTATTGGTGCATGTTCAAAAGGCAAAATTTTATGCCAAAACCCAACAGATGGAACTTCTTATTCCTGCTCTGGATACGATGTACATGCAATACAACAATTTCCTGAATAGAATCATTAGTATCGGGGATGAGGAAACACTGGAAACTTTAAATTCTGACTAAAACCAAGAGTTAATTTTGGAAGCTGCTTTTTTCTGCATGGATTCTAAACTTTGAATCGCTTCCTTGAGTTTACCGGTCAGATCTTTGGTTGGAATTTCGGAGATATCAACATTTTCTAACAGGCTTAAAAGTTCGTTATCAACTTCTAAACAACTTTCAAAAGAGGTTTTTTGGGATTCATTCAAGGAAGCCACCAAACGTTGTTCCATTTGAACTCCTGCTATATTGAGTGCTTCAGTATCTGGAGCGATATTGCGTATTTTCACTTCTAGGCTTTGAAAATAATGATGCCGTAATCGGGCTTGTCGATGAAGGAACCGTTTGACTTCGGTACTGTGTTTACCTTCTGAAGTTTTGAGGTATTCCAACTTGGAACTCTTGAGTAAACCAAGAATCCGAACAATGGGACGAAAGGTAGCTTTAGATGTCATCGTTCCTTAAAAATAAGACAATCAAGGCTTTGCTACTCCGCTTCTGATTTTATTCTATCAACAATTTGTCAACTACAAATGAAAACAAGTAGTCGGTAGTATAAGATTGGCTGCTAATTTTCTTTGGGGCAACCTCCGAAAGGACACAATTAGGAAGTGTCATTCCCCATTGTTCAGCCAACAGCGTGTAATACCCGACTTTGGTTGGATGAAAAGGCGTCACCAAATTGTAACAGTCTTTTTTTTTGGGATGTTTAATAGTGGATATGAGGGCGGCAACGGCATCGGTTTGATGAATAAGGTTAATCGGATTGGATGCCTGATCAATTTGTGATCGTTGCTGTAACTGATAAATGGGATGTCGATCTGAACCTATAAGCCCACCCAAACGAATTATAATGGTTTCTTTTGGAAAGGAACTCAAAAGCCGCCTTTCGACTTCCAATAATTGACGTCCACCCGGAGTGATGGGCTGTGGTGTGCTCAATTCATCAACTATTCCAGTGGCTGAACCATAGACAGAAGTGCTGCTGGTAAAAATAATTTTTTCAATAGCAGTTTTGTGAAGATGGGCAATCAAGGAATCGATTTTAGCGATAAAGTTTGCTTTTGGATTTTTCCGAAGTCCAGGAGGAATGGCAATCACTAGAGTCTGTAATCCCTCAAAAAAACTCAAATCTCCTTCGATTCCTGTTTCACTGAGTGATAGAATTCTGCCTTCAATCCCTAGATGATTGAGATCAGTCACTCTCTCTGCTTGGGTTCGACTTCCTTTGACCGGAATTCCTCTGCGTAGCAATTCCAATGCCAGTGCTGTTCCTAGCCAACCACATCCCAAGATTCCGAGTCGCGCTTTTCGCATAGATCTAATGAATTTTAACCCTTGTTAAAACAGGCTTCCCATCGTTTTATAAAATAATTACTATCTTACTGTAAACATTTAAAATATAGCATTATGGCAGTAAAAAGTTTCCAAGGACCACGTGCTAAGAAAACAACAATCAAAGCACCTAATTTATTGGTACGTGATATTATGTGCCAAAATCTAATCGTATTCCATCCTCAACAATCGATACACGAAGTAATGCAAAAATTTGTGAAATACCGTATTTCAGGAGGTCCAGTTGTCAACGAAGCGGGGAAACTGATGGGCGTTATTTCCGAAGCGGACTGTATGAAAGAAATTTCTGATAGTCGTTATTTCAACATGCCGATATTGGATAAGTCGGTGCAAAATTTTATGACCAAAACGGTAGATACCATTGATGCGTCCAAAAGCATTTTTGAAGCGGCCTCACTATTTCACAAGTCGAGTCGTCGGCGGTATCCTGTATTGGAAAAAGGAAAGTTGGTCGGTCAATTGAGCCGTAAAGATGTGGTTCTAGCAGCGCTGAATCTCAAAAGCAACACCTGGAGATCTTAGGTGTAGATTTCCCGTGCCACATGGTAGGTGTTGGCATGTGCATCAATAATAATATTTAATGCTTCTGAATAACCACCTCCCATACTACATTGGACGGGCAGTTGATTTTGATGGCAAAAATCCAAAACCATGCGATCTCTTTCCTTACAGCCCTCAAGGGTCATCCCGAGTCGTCCGAGCTTGTCTGTGGCCAGTACATCAACACCGCTGAGATAAAAGACAAAATCAGGTTGTACATCTTCTAGTAATTTTGGAAGTGCTTTTTGAAGTTCAGCCAAAAAGAGTTCATCATCCGCATGGTCTGCCATTGGAATATCCCAGTCGCTTATTTCTTTCCGAAAAGGATAATTTTTTGCGCCGTGCATGGAAAAAGTAAAAACGCGCGTTTCTTCTTGGAAAATTGCAGCGGTTCCATTGCCTTGATGGACATCCAAATCAATTATTAAAATTTTTTGCGCCCGTTTTTGGTCAAGTAAATACTGCGCAGCAATGGCTTGGTCGTTGAGAAGGCAGAAAGCCTCTCCATGGCCCCTAAAAGCATGGTGTGTTCCTCCAGCAATATTGAAGGCAATCCCTTTTTCTAGGGCTTGGTGGCAACCCCAGAGGGTACCTCCTGCAATGACAAATTCTCGAGTGATGAGCTGAGAAGTCAGGGGAAAACCAATGGATCGTACTTCTTTTGCCGTTAAGTTTTCTGCCAATAAGCGCTGTACATAGTTGGAGTGGTGTATGGCACAGACTTGTTCTAGGGTTGCTTTTTGAGGACTGTGAAAGTCATCGGGGCTGCAAATGCCTTCGTGAAGTAATTGTCGGGGTAATAAGTCGTATTTGTCCATTGGAAAACGATGCCGCTCTGGGAGTGGCAGCCGATAGATGGGGTCAAAGGCAATGGACAGCAAGCGGTCTAACTGATTTCAGAACCGGCGGCAATATCCGGATTTTCAGGTGAAATAAACGTTAGCGATCCGTCTGTATTTTCCGCCAAGAGAAGCATTCCCTGGCTGACCACACCACGAATTTTTCGAGGAGCTAAATTGACCAAAACCGTTACTTTTTTACCTATAACATCCTCAGGGTTGTAATGCTCGGCAATACCCGAAAGAATTGTGCGCGTTTCAAAACCTAAGTCAATTTCAAATTGAAGTAGCTTGTCTGTTTTGGGTACTCGTACTGCAGACTTTATCAAACCCACACGAAGTTCCATTTTTGAAAAGCTTTCGAAGTCTATTTCTTCTTTTCTTGGGGTTTTGGAGGGTGTTTCTTCCATTTGTTCTTTGCTTTGCTCAAGTTTAGCCAATTGTTTTTCTACCGCGTTGTCCTCTACTTTTTCAAATAGTAGTCCCGGAGATTGGATGATTTTTCCCGATTCGACGAGGGGTGTGAATTGCTGATTCGCACTATTCCATTCACAGTTTTCAAGGCGCAAACTCTTTTTGAGTTTAGCGGCTGTGTGGGGCAATAAGGGTTCACTGTAAAGGGTTAAGTAGGCCGTTATTTGAATGGCAGTATACATAATGGCTGCTACCCTCTTAGGATCAGTTTTGATTTTTTTCCAGGGCTCTTGCTCGGCCAAGTATTTATTCCCGAGGCGAGCCATTTGAAGGATTAGTTGGCTCGCTTCTCGGAATTTATACTGTTCAATAGCCGTTTCTATTTTTTGAACCAAAACAGGCAGTTCCGAAAGGGTTTCCTGATCGATAGCCGTTAGTTGTTCTCCTCTGGGACAGGCACCATCGTAGTATTTTTGGGTCAGTACTGCCACTCGGTTGACGAAGTTGCCAAAAATGGCTACTAGCTCACTATTATTTCGAGTTTGGAATTCTTTCCATGTAAAGTCGTTGTCTTTGGTTTCTGGAGCATTCGCCGTCATAACATAACGCAGGACATCTTGCTGGTTGGGAAAGTCTTCCAAATACTCATGGAGCCATACAGCCCAATTTTTTGAAGTCGATATTTTATTTCCTTCTAAATTCAAAAACTCATTGGCTGGAACATTATCAGGAAGAATATAGTCCCCGTGAGCATGCAACATACTGGGGAAAATAATACAGTGGAAGACAATATTATCCTTTCCGATAAAGTGAACCAATTGGGTGTCTTGATCTTTCCAGTAAGGCTCCCAGTCAATCCCTTTTTGAGCGGCCCATTCTTTGGTAGAAGAAATGTATCCAATGGGGGCATCAAACCAAACATAGAGTACTTTTCCTTTGGCTCCTTCCAAAGGAACAGGGATTCCCCAATCCAAGTCGCGTGTTACAGCCCGGGGCTGTAGACCGTTATCAATCCATGATTTTACTTGTCCGTAAACATTGCTCTTCCAGTCTTTTTTTCGTCGGTTGAGGAGCCAGTCTTGAATAAAGGGTTCGTATTTATCCAAGGGTAAAAACCAGTGTTTGGTTTTTTTCAAAACAGGAGCGGCTCCAGAGAGTGTGGATTTAGGGTCAATCAGATCGGTAGCGTTCAGAGAAGTTCCACAATTCTCACAAAGGTCGCCATAGGCTTCTGTATTGGAGCAATGGGGACAGCGACCGGTCACAAAACGATCGGCTAAAAATTCTTGCGCTTCGGGATCAAATAGCTGCTCGGAGTCTTTCTCCAAAAATTCATTTTTTTCCGCCAGTATTTTGAAAAATTCAGACGCCGTGTCATGGTGAATCGGAGCTGAAGTACGAGAGTAATTATCAAAAGAGATTCCAAAATCAGCAAATGACTTTCGGATAATACCATCGTATTTATCGATGATTTCTTGAGGACTTTTCCCTTCTTTTTTCGCTTTGATGGCAATGGCTACTCCGTGCTCATCACTGCCGCAGATAAAAGCAACTTCTTTGTTGCGAGCGCGTAAATAGCGCGCATAGATATCCGCGGGGACATAGACCCCAGCCAAGTGACCAATATGAACGGGGCCATTGGTGTAAGGGAGCGCCGCAGTGATGGTATGTCGTTTGAAGGATGGGCCCATTGCTTAAATTTGACCAAAAATAATAATTAAAATAGCCGTAACGCAGGAAATCCTTAACTTTCCATCGACTCCAAATTTGAAACCGTGGATGCACAAACCTTGGGTACGGCCGCAGAAGACTTTGCAACACACTATCTCAAACGAAAAGAGTATCGAATTCGAAAGCGAAATTACCGTTACCTAAAGGCCTAAATTGATATTATTGCCGAATTAGACAACATCCTTGCAGTCGTTGGAGTCAAAGCAAGAACCACCCATATTTATGGGACTCCGGAAAGCTTTGTTTCACCCAAAAAAATAGGCCTGATTGTTATGGCTGCCAATTACTAAATCGAACAAGAAAGTTTAGATATGGAGGTGCGATTTGATGTTCTTGCCATCCTTCGACAAAATAGAAAATGGGAAGCCAACCACATCGAAAATGCGTTTTATCCTTTTGACGGTAGTTAGTATTCTTTGTTGAATGTTGTATTTTTATATATTTGTGAAAATTTTAAACAATGAAGACTATTGCCTCCGAGGTATTGGACTATATCAAGACCAAGCCTTTTTTGATGAGCGCTTTATCGCAAGGGATTATTAACTTGACTTCTTTGGCTCGAGAAATCCAGCCAGATATTGAGAAATCACTTAAAAAATCAGCTAAGAGCGGGGCGATTGTTATGGCACTCAAACGGATTTCCGACAATCAAGAATTTCTTTCTACGCACAAAATCGTTCGTGTTTTAAAGAATTTAGGAGATATCACTGTGCGGTCTTCGCTGGCGGACTATTGTTTTAAAATTACAGATACATTACTCTTGTCACAAGCCAAGTTTTTGGATCAGATCAAGTCAGAACCCAATGCTTTTTATACATCCTCTCGAGGAGTAGCCGAATGCAATATTATTGTTAGTCAAAATTTGATTGATACGGTTGACACGATCTTCCAGAATGAATTTTGTTTGGACAAAGAAGTGAATTTATCAGCTATTACGGTGAAATTACCCACCGATAATGTCCAAATTCCGGGGATTTATTACTTTATTTTCCAGCGCCTTTCTTGGGAGGGGGTCAATATCAAGGAAGTGATTTCCACTTCCAATGAATTTACCATCCTGATGGATGAAAACTCCGTCAATGTCGCTTTTGAAGTAATTAAGAACTTGAAGCTCCTTTAGTCTGAAGTAGTTGTTCCATCAGAGTCAACATGGTTTCTGTTTGTGTGACGGCTTCCACAACGATAAGTAAACGCATGCCCTGACGGGTTTGTTTTTGTTTGATTTGTAAGCGTTCGGGCATTTCTTGAATCCGAGTTAAGATGTTTTGGAAGCGAAGCGATTCGTAAAATGCATGATTTTCCTGTGCCATAAAATAGCCCACACATTTTCCATTTTTGATCACTAGTCGTTCCAATCCCAATTGTGCTGCTGCCCATTTGATTTTCACACTGGCCATGAGTTCCATTGCAGGGTCTGGAAGTGGCCCAAACCGATCTTCTAGGTTTTTTTCAAAAGTGAGTAGCTCTGTTTCGTCTTTTATCTGACTTAGTTGATTGTAAAGCGAAAGGCGTTCTTTAACACTATTCACGTAGTAATCTGGGAGCATGATTTCCAAATCCGTATCCAGTTGCACTTCTTTGGTGAACGCCTCTTGCTCACTGCGTTCTTTTTCAAAAAGGGTTTTAAACTCGTTCTCTTTCAATTCTGACAAGGCTTCTTCCAATATTTTTTGGTAAGCATCGAATCCGATGTCATTGATAAAGCCACTTTGTTCGCCACCTAATAAATCACCGGCCCCTCGAATTTCTAGATCTTTCTTGGCGATCTGAATCCCAGATCCCAATTCGGCATATTGCTCAATGGTTTGGATTCTTTTTTGCGCATCAGAACTCATGGCTGCTCGCGGTGGAGTCATAAAATAGCAAAAAGCCTTTTTGTTACTCCGTCCCACCCGACCGCGCATCTGATGCAGGTCACTCAAACCAAAATTGTTGGCGTTATTTATAAAAATGGTATTGGCGTTGGGAACGTCCAGTCCATTTTCAATGATGGTGGTGGCCACCAATATATCGTATTGTCCTCCTAAGAATTTTAGCAGTGTCTGCTCTAGGCGATCACCCTGCATTTGCCCATGTCCAATTCCGATGCGTGCATCAGGAACCAACCGTTGAAGCATCCCCGCGACTTCTTGGATACTCTCCACCCGATTGTGAACAAAATAAACCTGTCCACCCCGCTGCAATTCATACAAAATTCCATCTCGAACTACCGTTTCATTAAACCGAACCACTTCGCTTTGGATAGGATAGCGGTTGGGGGGCGGCGTGGCAATTACCGATAAGTCCCGTGCCGCCATCAGACTGAACTGTAAGGTGCGGGGAATGGGGGTAGCGGTGAGAGTTAGGACATCAATGTTTTTTTTCAAGGAACGAATCTTTTCTTTGACACCTACCCCAAATTTTTGTTCTTCATCCACAATCAGTAATCCTAAATCGGCATATTCTATTGTTTTCCCAGCAATTTGATGGGTGCCTATAAGGATATCAATCTTTCCAGCTTTAAGATCTTCCATGATAGCCTTTCGGTCTTTGGTTGAGCGAAAACGATTCAAATAGTCCACACGAACGGGAAGGTTTTTCAACCGATTGCTAAAGGTTCTAAAATGCTGAAAAGCCAATATGGTGGTCGGTACTAAAACCGCTACTTGTTTGCTGTTGTCCACCGCTTTAAAAGCGGCTCGGATGGCAACCTCTGTTTTACCAAAGCCCACATCGCCACAAACCAAACGATCCATGGGGCGTTCACTTTCCATATCGGCTTTGATAGCGCCGGTAGTTTTTCCTTGATCGGGTGTATCCTCATAGATAAAAGAAGCTTCTAATTCCCATTGCAGATAGCTGTCTGGGGCAAAGGCATAGCCGATTTTTTTTCGTCGTTCGGCATAGAGTTGAATCAAATTGAAGGCAACTTCTTTGACCCGTTTTTTGGTCTTTTGTTTCAGGGCTTTCCAAGCCTTGGAGCCGAGCTTTAGCAGTTTGGGAACCTTGCCGTCTTTCCCGTTAAACTTGGTGATTTTATGCAGGGAATGAATACTCAGGTACAGGACATCCCCTTCGCCATAGACCAGTTTGATGGCTTCTTGTTTTTTCCCTTCCACATCAATATGCTGGAGACCTCCAAAACGACCGATTCCGTGATCCATATGTGTTACATAGTCACCCACCTCCATCAGGGTGAGTTCCTGCAAGGTCAGGGCATCCGCTTTGGTCTTTTGGGATTTGAGTCGGTATTTGTGGTAGCGATTAAAAATCTGGTGATCGGTAAACACCGCTATTTTGGTTTCGGGATCTTCAAAACCTTCAAAAAGAGGACAAACTAGTGTTTTGTAATGCACTGTTTCTTCCATCTCCTGAAAAATATCGTGAAAGCGTTTGACTTGTTGTTCGTTGGAACAGCAAAGGTAGTTGGTCCAGGCTTTTTCGTGATTGCTATTGAGATGTGCCACTAACAGATCGAACTGCTTGTTGAAACTGGGCTGGGGGGCTTGCCCCCAGAGAAGGGTTTTAGTAGCGGGGAGGCGGTCCGAATTTTGAAATAAGCCCACGGGTCTTTCTCGTAGGGCTGCCAGCCATTCTTTGCTTTGACAAAATAAGGTTTCAGGGGGGAACTGAGTCGTTGTGTCTAGGCCTTCGTATTGCAAAGTGGCTTTGTCAAAAAGATGCTCCAAACGATCGCAACAACCGTCTAAATTTTCAAACAAGACCGTGCTTTGTTCGGGGAGCAAATCCAGTAAGGTTTTCCGTTTGTCGGTAAATGTCAGAGAGGAAGTGTTTGGGATGAGCTCAATCTGTTCGTACTGCTGAATGGACAGTTGGGTTCGAACATCAAAAGAGCGAAGGCTTTCGACTTCATCTCCAAAAAACTCGATTCGGTAGGGGTGCTGGTTGGAATAGGAAAAGACATCAATAATACCACCTCGAACTGAAAAAGTTCCTGGTTCGGTCACAAAATCGGCTCGTTCAAATCCGTATTCAAACAAGGTTTCGTTGATAAAATCCAGACTTAATGCGGTTCCTTTTTGAACTTTTAATGTGTTTTTTTTAAGGGTATGTTGTGAAATGACTTTTTCAAAAACCGCCTGTGGATAGGTTACAATGATTCGTGGACGCTTGCTGTTGGTAAGTTTTCGCAAGACTTCGGCACGGAGCAGCACATTGGCATTGTCCGTAGCTTCCGACACATAGGCTTGACGGTAGCTGGCTGGAAAAAAAAGAACAGTGGTGGTGCCCAACAATTCTTCAAGATCGTTGAGATAGTAGGCTGCTTGTTCGGGATTTTCTAAAACCCAGAGTAACGAATGAGCTTCTTGCTGAAAACAACTGGCCAATGCTAGCGTACGTCCCGATCCTACTGCGGTTTTAAAGTGATTGACTTGTGGGGTGTCTAGTGCTTGCTTCAGCTTTTTTTGAAGCGGCGTTTCGGACAGTATCGAAAGCGGAAAATTGGGCAATTTTTTTTTGGTAAATATACAGGCTATTTTTTCCTTAAGGAAATGGGTAAAACAGACTTTTCTCCCAATGCATACACTTGGTCGTTGGCCTTAGGTTGTAGGATAAACAAGCCTGTGAAGTCACCAAATGCGGGGAGAATCATTTGTTTGGGACGATGAAAAAAACAGGGAATCTTTAGGCGCTGACGACCTTTGCCTTGCATTCTAACCCCCGGGTGAAGATGTCCACAGAGATTGAAAAATCCTGTTTGTTCTTTAGGATGATGGCTCAGGAGAAGCCCTTCTTCTCGCCATTCGTCCACCACCTCCAAACCGCTTTCCGCCAAAAGGTCTTGGGATAAAATGTCATGATTTCCCTTGACGAGGTATGCTGGGATGGAGCACTGTTGATTCCATTTCACAAACCGATCCCATTCTGCATTGCGAGCGCTGTGAAACAAATCCCCTAAAAAGAAAATGCGGTGTATGGAATGGGTTGCCAGTAGGGAATCCATTTTTTTATAAAAGGAAAACTGAATCTGCGGAGGAACGGCAAAACCATTTTTGCGAAAGTGAGTGACTTTACCCAAATGCGCGTCGGCAATCAGTAGTGTCTGAGTGTTGATCCAGTAGATTGCTCCCTCGGGAAGCAACAGCATGCGATGTTGGTTAATGGGTACTTCCATCCGACAGGTCTTTTTCCAGTTGTAAATACATTTTTCGAATCCGATCTTCCACCGATTCGGAAGACATTTTGGCACGTAGTCGATCGGTAATCAAAGGAAACGAAAAGGGTGTAGGTTGGTGGGTTTTTACCCAACGAATCTCTTGCGTATTCATGCGTTCAAAGGCTTGCATTAGTCGTCCCTGTTCCATGCCATGATCAAAAGTTTCGGCAAGGGCTTGCTGATAGAGCAAATTTTCTGGCTCGTAGTCTTTAAACACTTCGTAAAACAATTGGGAGCTGGACTGGAGGTGCTTGCTTTTGATCGGCTGGGAGGGGGTGCCTTGGAAGACCAAGCCTCCAATCACAGCGATGTCTCTAAATTTTCGACGTGCTATTTCCGACACATTGATTCCTGTTTTCAAATCTTCTAGAACATCCGTCGCCGATAGCAGATTGTTGTCCAAAAGCCCTTCTAGATCAATAGGGCGATCCGAGACCAGTTCAAAGCCATAGTCATTGTAAGCCAAGCTAAAACTGGTGGGTGCTAACAAACTCAAACGGTAGGAAACGATACTGGCCATGGCCATGTGTATGGCATAGCCTTCGAAAGGATAAAACACCGCATGATACCCCTCACGAGAGGGAAAGGTTTCGATCAGTAATTCTTCAGCTCTAGGAAGCAGAGATTGTTTTTTTTGCTGGGTCAATACGGGTGCTAAGGCTTTACTTTCTAGGCTGTTGCTCGTCTCCAATTGGTAGAAGGTGTTGCGAAGCAATTCGCTCAGATGTGCGCTAAAACTCATTCGTCCACCCATCCAAGCGGGAATTTTTGCTTTTTTGGCTTTGGATTTTTTGACCAGCACCTGGTTGTTTTGGATTTTAATCAGCTTTAAGTTTTTCCCGCCAAAAGTGAACACATCCCCGGGAATTAGTTTGGAAACAAACCATTCTTCAATGGTTCCGATAAAGCCCCCTTTACGGTATTTGACCAATAAATCAGCATCGCTGACGATGGTTCCAATATTCATTCGGTGACGCATGGCAATAGATCGATTGGCCACGCGATAGCAGTCGTTTTCATCTACGGTCACTTTTTTGTACTCGTCATAATTCTCCAAGCTCTGACTTCCTTGCCGGATAAAGTTTAGGCACCACTGCCAAGTATCTGGATCTAAGGTTTGGAAGCAAAACGTATTTTGAAGTATTGGAAAAAGTGCTTTTGGGGAAAAGCCATCGCCCACTGCCAAAGTCATCAGGAATTGAATGAGTACATCATAACTGTTGAGGTAGGGAATGCGATCTTCAATGATCTGTTGCTCAATCGCGGTTTGGAGAGCAAGGGCTTCAATGAGCTCCATGGCATGGGT
This sequence comes from Flavobacteriaceae bacterium, assembly GCA_009886755.1. Classification (GTDB taxonomy): domain Bacteria; phylum Bacteroidota; class Bacteroidia; order Flavobacteriales; family Flavobacteriaceae; genus UBA11891. The sequence goes on along the minus strand of QXYU01000009.1, from coordinate 19,189 downwards.
GGGCAAAAAATAAATCATACTGGCTTTGCCAGGTTGGTGGCCGCTGCGTCCGGCGCGTTGCAGAAAACGCCCCACTCCCTTGGGGCTGCCAATTTGAATACAGCTTTCCACAGGACTGAAGTCCACACCCAAATCCAAGCTAGAGGTACAAACCACTAATTTTAGACGGTCGTTCTGCAGTGCTTCTTCTACCCAAAGCCGCGTTTCTTTGTTCATGCTCCCGTGGTGCATAGCCATCTGACCAGCCCAATCGGGATGGGCTTCAAGTAGCCGTTGAAACCATATTTCGCATTGGGCTCGGGTGTTGGTAAATACCAAGGTGGAGCGAGAGCGCTCCACCACTTTAACCACCTCATTCAACAAATGCAAGCCCAAATGACCGCGCCAAGGAAATCGTTCCATGTTTTTGGGAACCAAGGACTTTACTTTGATGGTTTTCTTTCTCAGGGAAACCACCCGAACAGCTTGTTCAGCATCTGCGCCAAGCAGAATTTCTTGTGCGAGGTCCAAATTCCCAATGGTAGCCGAAATTCCCCATACTTTTAGTTGGGGGAGAAAAGATTTCAAATAGGCTAGGGCAAGTTCTATTTGCACCCCGCGTTTGGAGCCCATGAGTTCATGCCATTCGTCTATCACAATGCACTGTAGGTTTGAGAAATAGGCTTTGTGTTCTTTGCTACCTAGCAGTAGGTGAAGGCTTTCGGGAGTAGTCACCAGCCCAAAATTTGGTCTTTTCCGTTGCTTGGCTCGTGCTGCTGAGGGGGTATCTCCGGTACGGAGATCCACCTTCCATTTGGGGTCAAAATGCTGACTCATTCGGTGTGTGCTCTGCTGAATCTCCACAGCCAAGGCTTTTAGGGGGGTGATCCAAAGGGCCTGTACGCCTTTTTTGGGAGGCTTGGCGAGTGCTTCTTGAATAATTCCACCCCAAAGGGCATAGGTTTTACCGCTTCCTGTGGGTGCATTTACAAAGCCACTTTTTCCAGCCGCGTAGGCTTTCCAAGTTTTTTTTTGAAAGGGGAGGGGTTTCCATCCCTGTTCCGCAAACCATTGGTCGATTGATGTTGCGCTCATGGAAGGAGTTCTTTTAGATCCGAGAGACTGTTGGCTCCTTCAATTTTTTTGTCGTGCCGCCACCGCAAAATTCGCGGAAAACGCACAGCAACACCACTTTTGTGTCGTGAGGAAGCGGCAATCCCCTCAAAGGCTATTTCAAAAACAAGTTTTGGAGTCACCTCTCGAACAGGACCAAAGCGAGCAAGGGTGTTTTGCTTTACAAAACGATCCACTTCTCGAATCTCTTTATCCGTCAATCCAGAATAGGCCTTTGCAAAGGTGACCAATTGCCCTTCATCCCATAAACCAAAGGTGTAGTCGGTATAGAGGTTGGTTCGGCGGCCGTGACCTCGCATGGCATAGGTGAGCACAGCATCAATAGTTTTGGGATCTGATTTCCATTTCCACCAAGCCCCTTTTTTACGTCCTACGGCATAGATCGAATCCCGCTTTTTGAGCATCAAGCCTTCGGAGCGCATTTCAGGGGCTCTGTTTCGTTCTGTAGCAACCGCATCCCAATGATCAAACTGTAATACGTTGGAATGTTCCCAAGGCAGTTCTTGTTCAGAATAGCGTTCAAAAAGATGCGCTAACTGTTGCTGTCTTTTCCAAAGGGGTTCATTTCGGTAGTCTTTGCCTTCCCACTCTAGCAGATCATAGATCATAAATCGGGTGGGAATATCGCGCAGTAGCTTGGCGCCAACCGTCTTGCGACCGATGCGTTTTTGGAGGTCATTAAAATTTCCAATAACCCCTTTGGGATAGGGAAGGATTTCCCCGTCCAAAACAGTGCCCGATGGCAATTGTTGGGCAAAGGGGGCAAACTCTGGAAACTTGTTTGTTATCAATTCTTCTCCACGACTCCAAAGGAAAAGCTGTCCTTCTCTTACAATCAACTGCCCTCGCATGCCATCCCACTTGTGTTCTATGTGATATTCGGTAACAGACTGTTTGTCAAAGAAATCATCTTCTGCCGCATAGGCCAAATAAAAAGGATAGGGTCGACTCAATTGATCGGCCGCTTTGGGAGTGATCAGTAGGTCTTCAAAACGGGTGTTTTCAGGAGACCACTGTCCCATCAATCGATGTGCGAGGGTGTTTTCGTCAAGTTCCAAGGCTTGTCCCAGTGCACGGGTCATTAACTTTTGACTGATGCCAATTCGAAAGCCACCCGTCAAAATTTTATTAAAAACAAAACGTTCGGTGCTGGAAAGCTGTTGCCATCGTGCTAGGATATAGGCTTTTTTTTCGGGCTCTTCTTTGTTTTTTAGCGCAATGAGTGCGGCAATAGTTTCGGCTAAGGATTCTTGCGAGTGGCTTTGTGTATTGGGAACCAGTAGTGCAATGGTTTCTGCTAAATCCCCTACGATATGATAGGCTTCTTCAAAAAGCCAAGTCGAGAGTCCAGCCACTTCCGCTGCCCATTGGCGGAGGAGCGTAGTGGTCACAGGACGTGAAGGGCGACGATGCGATAGTAGAGCTACGGCCCATAAGGCATCGGTGCGTGGTGTGGTTCGAAAGTAGTCGGCAAGCAAAGCCACTTTTTGGGTGGTTTTGTTGGTGCTGTCCAGCGCGTCTATAAGTTGGGCAAAGGCTTTCATTCGGTTAGTGCCGTTTCGGGGGTTTCGGCTTCGTATTGGGTTTTTTCAGTGCGAGCATTCCACCCCTTTTCTCGGAGATATTGTGCGAAAATATCGGTATAGCCGTGGGTAGTGATCACATTTTCGCAAGCTGTCGATTCAATGGCTTGGAGAAGCCCTTTCCAATCGGCATGGTCAGAGAGTACAAAGGCTTTGTCCACTGCTCGTCGTCGTCGTGCTCCGCGAAAAGCCATCCAGCCCGACGCGTAGCCCGTGCTGATTGTTCCAAGTTTTTTGGCCCAAGCACTGCCCATCACTGCTGGTGGAGCCAAGACCATATTCCCTTGGATTTCTTTTTTATTGGTTTCCCGCGTAATAAGCTGGGTGTCTGGAAAATCAATTTGAGCTCTTAGAACTTGAGTCATTTTTTCTGGGGCTCCGTGGGTGAATATATTACCGATGCACGGGTCAAGGTGTTTGAGTAACCGCTGAATCTTTCCAAGTGAGTAGCCCATCAAAAGACTGGTGACCCCGGCGGCTTTGTTTGCCGCCCACCATTGGTTGATCTGTTGGTGTACCAAGGTTGGGTTTTGCCAGTCAAATACAGGAAGGCCAAAGGTGCATTCGGTGATAAAGGTGTGGCAGGGAACAGGCTCAAAAGGAGTGGAAATGCCGTCGTTTTCCAATTTGTAATCTCCGGTAAAGACCCATACTTCGCCTCGATGTTCTACACGGATTTGCGAAGAACCCGGCACATGCCCAGCGGGATGAAAGGAAAATGTTACACCATTAACTTTAAAGCATTCCCCATAGGCTTTCCCAGCGACAACAATTTTCCCCAGACGGTGTTGAATGATGGGTACATTATCGTGATGCGTGATGTATTGCTGATGACCCCAGCGCGCATGATCAGAATGCCCATGCGTGATGAGGGCTTTGGCAACTTTTTTCCAGGGATCTAAATAAACATCCGCCGCGGCACAATAGATGCCACGGGATGTGAATTCCAGCAGCGGCATTTTTCTTTTTCTTTTTTTGGAAAGGTACAAAATCAAGCGTTTATATTTTTATCAAAATCGTTGATAAGTACTGCCAAAGAAGGTCTTGGAAGCCAAAAGGAATACATATTTTCGTTTTTATGTATTTGATCTTTGATACGGAAACAACGGGCTTGCCCAAACGCTGGAATGCGCCGCTCACGGATGCGGATAACTGGCCGCGCTGTATTCAGATTGCCTGGCAATTGCACAATACAGCTGGGGAATGCATCGATCATCAAGACTATCTAATTCAACCCGAAGGCTTTACGATCCCTTACGAGTCAGAGCAGGTGCATGGTATCTCTACGGCTCTGGCCACTGCAGAAGGTATTCCCTTGGCCGAAGTGCTGGAAAAATTTACTGCGGCTTTGTGGCAAGCCACTCATGTGGTAGGGCATAATATTTCGTTTGACCGCAATATTATGGGAGCAGAATTCCATCGGGTTTTGGGAGCCGATCCTTTAGAGAAACATTCTTTTATTGACACCTGTACGGAGGAAACGGCTGCTTTGTGTGAATTGCCCGGAGGGCGTGGGGGAAAATTTAAACTCCCAACCCTTAGCGAGTTGTATGATTTTCTTTTTCAAAGTCGCTTTGAAGAAGCCCACAACGCCACCGCAGATGTAGAGGCTACCAGCCGCGCCTTTTTGGAATTGCTACGGCAGACCCTACTGCACCCAGCAGTACTGGAAGGAGAAGACAGTGCCACACCCATTGAAACGACGTTTCCAGAGGGCGTGCCTCTGATTGGGTTAAAGCATCAAAATCTGAAGGCTGCCTCAAAGCAATTGGCTACAGAAGCAGCTCCAGCAGCTACCCCCAAAGGACCTATTTCGCAAGAAGCTCTTAGTGCTTTGGAAGCGGCGCCCTTTGCCCATTTGCACAACCATTCACAGTTTTCCGTTCTTCAAGCGACCTCGCGCGTTTCACAGCTTGTAGATGCAGCGGCTGCTCACAATATGCCCGCTTTAGCACTTACAGATCACGCTAATTTGATGGGCGCGTTCCACTTTGTCAAGGCGATCAAAAATCACAATGCAGACACGGCTCCCGAAGCGCAGATAAAACCGATTCTGGGGTGCGAATTTTATGTGTGTGAAAACCACAAAGATCGTTCTCGAAAAGACAACGGCTATCAGATTGTTTTTTTGGCAAAAAACAAAAAAGGCTATCAGAATTTAATCAAAATGACGTCCTTGGCCTATACCGATGGGTTTTATTATGTGCCACGGATTGACAGGGAGATTGTTGCGCAATACAAAGAGGATCTGATTGTGTTGACAGGGAATCTTTACGGAGAGGTGCCCTCCAAAGTGTTGAATGTGGGAAACACCCAAGCAGAAGAGGCCTTGCTTTGGTGGCAAAAAGAGTTTGGCGCAGATTTCTATATTGAATTGATGCGGCACGGACAAGAAGACGAGGAACGAGTCAATACCGTACTGATTGAATGGTCTCAAAAACACCAAATCCCACTGATTGCGACCAACAATACGTACTATGTGGCCAAGGAAGAGGCCAATGCTCACGATATTTTACTTTGCTTGAAAGAAGGGGAAAAACAAGCCACACCTATTGGAAGGGGTCGCGGGTATCGCTATGGTTTCCCCAATCAAGAATATTATTTCAAGTCGCCCGAAGAAATGAAGGCACTTTTTAGAGATGTGCCGGAGGCCATTCTAAACTTGGAAGCACTGATTGAAAAAATTGAACCCTACGACTTGGCCCGGGAGGTGCTGTTACCCAAGTTTGATATCCCTGAAAAATTCCAAGTGGCTGACGATACCGATGGAAAAAAAGGAGAAAACAATTACTTACGGTATTTGACCTATGAAGGGGCCAAAAAACGCTACGAATCACTGACTGCTGAAATTGAAGAGCGTCTCAATTTTGAATTGGAAGTTATTGCCAACACGGGATATCCGGGCTATTTTCTAATTGTCCAAGACCTTATCGCTGCTGCGCGTGACATGGATGTTTCTGTAGGACCTGGGCGTGGTTCAGCGGCAGGTTCTGTCGTGGCCTACTGCTTGGGGATTGTCAATATGGATCCGATCGAATACGACTTGCTTTTTGAGCGTTTCTTAAACCCAGATCGTGTGAGCATGCCCGATATTGATATTGACTTTGACGATGAAGGCCGTGGCAAGGTTATGGACTATGTGATTGATAAATACGGCGCCAATCAAGTGGCACAAATCATCACCTATGGAACTATGGCCGCCAAATCGTCCATTCGGGACACAGCTCGGGTACTGGACTTATCGCTGAACGAAGCCGATCATATCGCCAAGCTTTTACCCAATATGAAACTGGCTAAGATTTTTGACCTAGAAGAGGAGGCATTGCGAAAAAGCTTGCGTGCGGATGAATTTACACGTGTCAAAGAGTTTAAAGCCATTGCTGAGGAAACAGGACTGCAAGGCGAGATGATTCAGCAAGCCAAAGTGTTGGAAGGGTCCCTTCGAAATACAGGAATTCACGCCTGTGGGGTCATTATTACGCCAGATGACATCACTCAATTTGTCCCTATTGCCACGGCCAAAGATTCGGAGCTTTTTGTGACACAATTTGACAACTCGGTGGTGGAAGATGCGGGCTTGTTGAAAATGGATTTCTTGGGTCTTAAAACACTGACTCTCATCAAGGATACGGTAAAGCTGGTCAAGTACAAACACGACATCACACTGGATCCAGATGCCTTTCCATTGGACGATGTCAAGACCTATGAGTTATTTCAGCGTGGGGAAACGGTTGGAATTTTCCAGTATGAATCAGCAGGGATGCAGAAGTATTTGAAAGACCTCAAACCCACCCAGTTTGCTGATCTGATAGCCATGAACGCTCTTTACCGCCCGGGGCCTTTGGAATATATTCCCAGTTTTGTGGCTCGGAAAAACGGTCAGGAAGAGATTACCTATGACCTGCCAGTGATGGAAGAGTTTCTAAAGGAGACCTACGGTATTACGGTGTACCAAGAGCAGGTAATGCGTTTGTCGCAGCAGTTGGCTGGTTTTTCCAAGGGGGATGCCGATATGCTAAGGAAGGCGATGGGGAAAAAGATTTTTGCCCTGCTGGAAAAGTTGAAACCTCAGTTTATCAATGGAGGAAAAGAAAACGGCCATCCTGAGGAGGTGTTGGAAAAAATATGGAAAGACTGGGAGGCCTTTGCCTCATATGCGTTTAATAAATCCCACTCCACCTGCTATGCTTGGATTGGATACCAAACAGCCTATCTCAAAGCACATCATCCCGCGGAGTACATGGCCGCAGTATTGTCCAATAATATGAATGACATCAAACAGGTGACTTTCTTTATGGAGGAGTGCCGCCGTATGGGCTTAGAAGTGTTAGGGCCTGATGTCAATGAGTCATTTTATAAGTTTACGGTTAACAACAACCAAGCGATTCGCTTTGGTATGGGAGGGATCAAAGGGGTTGGAAAAGGGGCCGTTGAAACGATTATTGAAAACCGAGAAGAAGAGCCCTATACTTCAATTTTTGATTTGACCAAAAGGGTCGATCTGCGTGCCGCCAATAAAAAAGCAATGGAAAACTTGGCCCTGGCCGGAGGCTTTGATTCGTTTAAAGGAATCCACCGGGCGCAATATTTCAATCCTGATGGGGATGGAGTTTTGTTTTTGGAAAAGGCCATTCGTTTTGGAGCCAAGTACCAAGAAAATGAAAATTCGTCTCAAACGAATCTCTTTGGTACTGCCAATGACAGTACCTATCAAGAACTAAAAGTTCCTTTTTGTGACAGCTGGGGGAATTTGGAGCGATTAAAGCGCGAAAAAGAAGTGGTGGGGATTTATATTTCGGGCCATCCTTTGGATGATTTTAAGCGAGAGGTGGCCTTGTTTACCAATGGGGGTTTACATTTATTGTCAGATCTCTATCCTTTGGTAGGGCGTGAAATATATGTAGCGGGGATTGTGAATGTCGTGGAGCATTTGGAAACTAAAAACGGAAAAGGCTGGGCCAAATTCCAGTTAGAAGACTTTGACGATCAGTTTGAATTTCGAATTTTTGGGGAAGAATATTTGAAGTTTCGCCACTTTATTGGAATTAATCAATTTGTGCGCTGCAAGTTGATGGTCAAGCCGGGTTGGACTAATAAAGAAACGGGAAAAGCAGGAGAACCCCGAATTCAGTTTCTCCAATTTGAACAGTTGCAAAGTACCTTGGTGAATCATGCCAAAAAGCTCACCTTACAGTTGCCCGCACTGCAGTTGGATGCCGCAATTATCGAACAATTGACAGCCGATCTACAACCGCACAAGGGCGACAAAACACTGATGGTGGACTTGATTCACAGGGACCCAGACATCAAACTGACAACCACAAGTCGGAAACTAAAACTTGATATCACCAATGAACTCCTAGACCTTTTGGACGAAAAGCAGGTTCGCTATCGGGTTAACTAGAAAGTTTATAGATGTATTACATAAATTGATGCTGGAGCATTAAAAGAGATTCAATGAATACTGTACCTTTGGCAAAAATATATTACTATGGCACTAGAGATAACAGATGCTAGCTTTGACGAAGTTGTTTTACAATCTGACAAACCCGTATTGGTTGACTTTTGGGCAGCCTGGTGCGGCCCTTGTCGTATGGTTGGCCCCATCATTGACGAAATCAGTACCGAATACCAAGATAAGGCGGTAGTTGGTAAAGTGGATGTGGATGCCAATCAAGAATTTGCCGCCAAATATGGTGTTCGCAATATTCCTACCGTATTGGTTTTCAAAAACGGAGAATTGGTCGGCCGTCAAGTAGGTGTTGCTCCTAAGCAAGCTTATGCAGACGCGCTAGATGCGGCAATGTAATTTCCCTGTTTTCTTTCCCGAGCAATTGTTTGGGATTTCAAATTAGGGATGTATATTTGCAGTCGCTAACCTGGTCTGGTAGTTCAGTTGGTTAGAATACATGCCTGTCACGCATGGGGTCGCGGGTTCGAGTCCCGTCCAGACCGCTTTAACAAAGTTGTGTGTTGTGAAACTGATTCAGTTGCGCAACTAATGAGAAGCTTTCCAGTAAAACGGAGGGCTTTTTTATTTTCCAATCAATTGATAGCTCGCCAAGAGCAACAAAATTCCAAGAATGCCTTGTAGTAGCGTAGCTAAGGTGTGGGTTCGCAATGCTTTTTTGGGTTCAATTCCACCTACCTGTGAAACAATCCAAAAGTAAGAGTCGTTGGCATGAGAGACGGTCATCGCTCCGGTTCCAATGGCAAGAATGCCCCATACTTTCCCTATTTCACTATCCATTCCCAAAGCGGGCAATAGAGGAAAGGCAATAGCCGAGGCCGTTAGTATGGCTACGGTAGAGGATCCTTGAGCGGTTTTGATCAAAGCAGCAAGCAAAAAAGGAACCAGCAATCCCAAGCTTTTGGTAAAAGGTAATGCCGACAAATAATCGCCCAAGGGGAGTTGTTGAAGTACTTTCCCTAATGCACCTCCCATGGCGGTAATCAGTATTATGGGTAGGGCTTGTTGTCCGCTTTTTTGTAGCTGTTGCCACAGAGATGTTTCGGTATAACGAATCAATAAGGGTAGTCCCAAGAGGCCTCCCACAAATAGAGCAACACTCGGATTGGAAAGCGTTGAAATTATTTCTTTTAGAAGAGGATTGCGCGTTGGGAGTGTCCCCAGAGCCATTAAAATGATGGGCAGCATAATGGGCATTAATGCAGCGGTGATTCCAGGGAGTGGTTTTTCAGTCATTGCAGCAGGTTCGGAGTCTGCAAGTGAAATCGGTTCTTTGGCTTTATTGCCTATCCAATAGGAATAAGCCGCTCCGGCAAGGGTTAGGATCAGTGCTAAAAAAGCACCCCAAACAAAAAGAAGAAAAAGATTGTTCAGTTGAAAATTGGCCGCGGCTGCCAATGGTCCTGGCGTTGGAGGCACCAAAACATGAGTGGCAAACAGTCCCGTGGAAAGGGCTACGGTTAAGCCAATTTTAGGAGTGTTGCTTTCCCGCGCCAATTGATCGTTTAGGGAATTAAGAATCACAAAAGCGGCATCACAAAAAACGGGAATAGAGACCCAATAACCAATGAATCCTACTACAAAATGAAGTGGCCATCGCGCTAGTTTTTGTAGCAAAGCTCTGGCGATGGAAAGCGTTGCGCCGGAGGCTTCCAGGCACACGCCAATCCAACTTCCAATAAGAATCAATACGCCTATTTTTTTGGCAGTATTTCCAAAACCCAAACCGATCACTATTGGGATATCTGCGAAAGGAATCCGAAAACCTAGAGCACCGAAAAGGGTTGCTAGGAGCAATACTAGAAAGGGAGGCCAACGCAACCAAGAAGTTCCTACAACAATCCAGAGCAATAAGGCTAACAAAAGAAGAATGTCGGTTTTCATGGGTTAGCTTTTAGATAATTGGCAAGTAGTTTTTGGGTGGCTTTTTGGACTTCTATAAATGCATTTTTTTGCGCTTCCTGTAGCGATCCGGTGGTTGCTAACAAACTCTCACAGCCAGATATTCCTGCTGTTTTTAGAGTATTGAAATCGAGTTTTAATTGACCGCAAACGGCCAAGGTTGGGACTCCGTAGGTTTGGGCTTTTTGAGCCAAAGAAAGAGTTACTTTTCCATCCAAACTTTGTGCGTCTAATGTGCCTTCTCCGGTAATAAGAAGCGTTGCTTTCTGGAAGTGGGTATCCAGATCAGCCCAGTGGTAAAAGGTTTCAAATCCAGACTGAAGAGAAGCTCCAAACAGTGCATGCATTCCAGCAGCAGTTCCTCCTGCTGAACCGCCACCCTCCAGGCTTGCTAGGGGATGGGATGTGCGTTTTTGAAGTTTTTTACTCAATTGCAGTGTATTGGTTTCTAAGGTTTTTTGTTGGACGGAATGGGCTCCTTTCTGCGGGGCAAAAACCTGCGCTGCTCCCGTAGCCCCCAATAATGGATTGGGTACATCACAAACCACCCGAAGCGTCCAATCTGCTGTGGCAGGATGCAGTTGACTTAGGTCCAGCTGATCAACTTTTCCGAGGGTCCCTCCTGTAGGGACAAAAGCGACTCCTTTAGTATCCAAAGCAAGTCCTCCCAAAGCACAAAAGATTCCCATGCCAAGATCATGTGTTGCGCTACCACCAATACCAAGATATACCTCACGGCAACCCTGTTCAAGTGCTGCTTTGATGAGAAGGCCAACACCATAGGTGGAGGTTTTTAAAGGGTTTCGTTTGGCCGCTGGAATTTGGGTTAAGCCCGCCGCTTGAGAGAGTTCAATCCAAGCCTTTGAATTCTGTCGATAGAAAGGTGCTTCGATAGGGTGTCCCAGTGCATTTTGTGTGGCTACTTGATGAAGCTGTCCGGGAAAATGCTGTGTTAGAAAATCCAAAGCACCTTCACCGCCATCGGAAAAAGGAATGCAATGTGTTTGGGCATTGGGTAGGTGTGCTTTGACTCCAAGTTTCATCGCCTCTGCTACCTCCCTAGCGGTAAGGCTGCCTTTAAACGAATCAGGAGCGATGAGAATTTGCATGAATCACGATTTATCAAATGCGATTGAAATAAGATGTAAAATACCAAATTCTAAATAGGCACTATTATCGTATGCAGAAACGAACCTTTCATGAACCATTAGAGGTAAGGTTTATCAATTCTGTTGGGTTGATGGTTGGATTGGCTCCGACTTTACAGGCTACCAATGCACCGATTGCACAGGCGTTTTGGAGATTGTCTGACATGGGTTGATCTGTAAGAATGCCGCTAAGGAGCGTAGCTAAAAAGCTGTCTCCGGCTCCAACGGTATCTTTTACCTTAATCGAAAAACCTGATTGATACAAAAAACTTTGGTTTTCATACCATAGAGCCCCATTGCTTCCTAGTGTGATGCATAGTTGAGAACTGTTTGTGTGTGCTGCCAAAAAAGCGACTTGTTGTTCAATATCGGAGGCGTTGCTACCGTATTCACGAACGAGCTCTGCCAATTCTTCCTCATTGCATTTGATCAGATCGGCTTGCTGCATCCATTCCAATAGTTCGGTTGGGTTGTAATGAGGTTTTCGCAGGTTCAAATCAAAAACTTTGTAGGAGGCTAGGGGAAACAATCTTTGCAAGGTTTCTTTGGATTCTGGACTTCGAGCGACCAAGCTGCCAAAGACAAAACAATCGGCCTCTTGGACCTTTTTTTCGATGGCAGTGTTATAGCTGATATGATCCCAAGCTACAGGCATTGGAATGGTGTACTGAGCCGACCCCATTGTGTTTAGGCTCACATCCACGGTTCCTGTAGGAAAGGATTTCTTTTTTTGAAGCATTGTGGCCACACCTTTTTCAGCAACAGCTTGTTGTAGATCTTCTCCCAAGGCATCGGACCCAATGGCACTGATCATAGTGGTCGGAATACCGAGTTGGGTCATTCGAAAGGCAACATTGAGGGGAGCTCCTCCGATTTTTTTCCCACTAGGAAAAAGATCCCACAGGATTTCACCAAAACAGATCGCCTTTTTTGTATTCATTTCGCAGTCCTATATTAATCAGAGAGTGGCTATTCTTTAATGAGTTTTTTGCTTAGGTCTTCTAGGGAAACTCCTTTGGTTTCCGGCATTCGGAATCGTGTCCACAGCAATTGCCCCAACATCATAAAGGAGAAGAAGGCAAAAATAGGCCAGGGATTGTCACCAAAAAAACCCTCTTTTTGATCCAAAAACAAAGGGGTGATAAGTGTTATGATGGCTGCAAAAACCCAGTGAACGCCCGTTCCCCAGGCTTGGCCATAGGCTCGTACTTTGTTGGGAAAAATTTCAGAAATAAATACCCAAATTACGGCTCCCTGTCCAATGGCATGAGAAGCAATAAAAAGAAGGATGAAACTAATGAGAAGGGTGGGTTCTGCTTGGGAGTAAAAACACCAAGCGACCAAAGCCAAACTAATCACATACCCGATGGATCCAATGGTCATCAGTTGCCGTCTTCCGAGGGTATCAATTAAGCGAACACCGATAATAGTGAAAATCAAATTGATTGTGCCAATGGAAATGGAGCTGAACAGTGACTCTTGGGATGCCAAACCAGAGCGTTCGAGTATTTCAGGGGCATAGTAGAGAACAAAATTAATTCCCGACCATTGATTGAAAAATGCTAACATAAAAGCCAGTCCTAAGACTCGACTATATTTTTTTTGAAATAGGGATTCGGTTGTTGTTTGAACCGTTTCCGAATTTTTAATTTCATTGACTTTTTGTTGGGCTTCGGTATCGGAATAAATAAAATTGAGAATTCGAAGTCCTTCTGCATCATTTTTTTTTGATAGAATCAGCCAACGAGGGCTTTCCGGTACTCTGAGTACCAAAATACAATAGACTAAGGCGGGAAGGGCTTCCACACCCAACATAAAACGCCAATCACTGGCACCACCCATTCCATCGAGGAGATAGTTGGACAAAAATGCAATGAAGATTCCAAAGACAAGGTTAAACTGATAGAGGGCTACATATTGTCCACGACTTTCTGCCGATGAAATTTCTGATATATACACCGGGACGGCGACCGAAGAAGCCCCCACACCCAAACCACCGATAAATCGCATGAATGAAAAAATATAAGGATCCGGTGCCAAGGCCGAGCCCAAGGCAGAAACCAAATAGAGTAGTCCAATCCAGAATAGCGTTTTTTTACGACCAAAGCGCTGAACAGGATAGCCTCCCATCAAGGAACCAATGACCGTACCCCAAAGAGCCATAGACATTATAAAGGTGCCATGAAATAAAGGACTCAATTGCCACAATTCCTTTACGGGTTGGTTGGCACCCGAGATGACCACAGTGTCAAAGCCAAATAAAAAGCCTGCAATTGCAGCGGTTATAGACCAGAGGAGTGTTTTTTTCATTTTGATTTCTTTCGACTAAAGAAACAAAAAAAAATAAATGCTATGCAATAAAATGGAGTTGAGACAGTTATAATAATATAAAAATGATTGAGATGCGTTGGTGGAAAGAATTATTTAGTTATTGTGTAGGCGCCTAAGGGCCCCCGATAAAACAATCTTCTTTTTAGGAAAAAAAGATGAAGGCTTGTGGACAGTCAGTCCTTATATAGGCCCCTTTTGAAGATTCATATTTTAAGAATGTAGTTTGTTGTTGTGGCGGTACTCCGTTGGGTACGAATTCACAGTCGTGGAATTAAATGCCTTTTATGAACTTTCTTAATACCACTTATTCCATTATTTTTACTGTCAACAAAAAGATGTGTTAGCTATGGAGCTTCTGTGGGTTTTGGTGTCAGTGGTCAATTTAGGATTGGTGCTTTTTCTCGTATTTCGCAAGCCGTCCCCCCATTCTGGGCAGGAGCTTCAAGAAAAATTGCGAGAAGAATTTGCCAAAAACCGAGAAGAACTACAACGCAATCTGCGGGAAAACCGGTTGGAGCTTAGCCAAAGCCTTGATCGTTTGATTGAAACGATTGCCAAAAAAGCCAAGGAAGATCGTGAAGAGCAACGCACAACCCTGAAAGATTTTCAGGACGCTTTTTCTAAGAATGTACAGGCCTTTAATGAATTGCAAAAGCAAAAGTTTGAGGCAATGAGCCAAAAGCAAGACGAATTGGTGAAAACGACGGAACTGCGCTTGGAAAAAATGCGGGAAACCGTGGATGAAAAACTCCATAAAACCCTAGAGGAACGTTTAGGAAAATCTTTTGAAATTGTTACCCAACAACTCTTGCGAGTTCAAAAAGGATTGGGTGAAATGCAGACCCTTGCTGCCGGTGTGGGCGATTTGAAGAAAGTATTGAGTAATGTCAAGACCCGAGGAGTGTTAGGAGAAATCCAGCTGGGCAATATATTGGAACAGATTCTTGCCCCTGAGCAATACGAAACCAATGTCAAAACCAAAAAAGGATCGGATGCTATTGTCGAATTTGCATTGAAGCTCCCCGGAAAAAGCGATGGGGAAAGCCCCGTCTATTTGCCCATAGATGCTAAGTTTCCACAGGAAGATTATATCCGCCTTCAGTCAGCCTATGAAAATGGTGATCCGGTTCTGATAGAAACCACACTTCGCGCACTGCTGCAAAGTATCAAAAAGTTTGCTCGAGACATTTCTCAGAAATATATTGATCCACCCCATACAACTGATTTTGGGATTCTGTTTTTACCTATAGAAGGTTTATACGCTGAGGTGGTTCGCCATCCCGATTTGATTGCGCAATTGCAACGTGAGTCTAAAATCGTAATCACAGGCCCTACAACCTTAGCAGCGATGCTCAATAGCTTGCAGATGGGCTTTAGAACCCTCGCGATTCAAAAACGAAGTAGTGAGGTCTGGCAGATATTGGCTGCTGTCAAGAAAGAATTTCAAATGTTCGGAGGGGTATTGGAAAAAGCCCAAAAGAAAATCAGTGAGGCCGATCAAGAAATTAATAAACTGGTAACTACACGGACAAAAATGATGCTTTCCAAACTACGGAAGGTGGAAACTCTAGACCGAGGTGATGCAGAAGATGAAAACCCTTTGGGACTCCCCAATAAAACTGAATAGAGTGAGAAAAACCATTGGAATTTTAGCGTTGTTGTTTATGGCTTTTGGTATTCGAGTCCATGCACAAGAACAACAACAATACAATGCCTGGAATGCTTTGTTTACAAGCTATTCCCTAACGGCTAGCAATAGTTTGCTGCTGGAGACACATTATCGTACAAAGGAATTTTACGGAATACAAGATCAAATTTTAATTCGTCCTTCTTTCCGAAGAAAGATATCTAAAAACGCAACCCTATCTGTTGGGTACACGTTTATCAGTAATGGAGTAGGGGCTAGCAAAGTAAATGAAAACAACCTTTGGGAGCAGTTGTTCGTTAGCTATCCCATTACCCGACGAATCAATCTTTTTGGTTGGATTCGAGCAGAACATCGCTGGATTGACTCCGGAACGGTTGATTTCAGTACACGATTACGATTCCGAAATGGGTTTAACATCCCCCTTAATAAGGGTGGAATTCGTTTGATCGCTTACAACGAAACTTTCTTGAACTTTAGCAATAGCTTTCCCGTATTATTCAATCAAAATTGGAGTTATATCGGATTTAGTAAAAAGCTAAAACCCAACCTGCGTCTTCAGACCGGATACCAGCGAACCTCCGTTAATAAAAATTATGGAGTGCTGGCAAAAAATATTTGGTTTACGATACTCTTTTGGGACTTGCCCTGATGGTTAATACTTTTTTCTTGTATTGAACGTCTTTTGATAAAATTGAATGATAGGAGGGAAAGGACCGTATTTGTGTTGTTCGGCACTAAAGGGATCCACCCAAGGTCCGTAGGGTGTTGAAACTGGTTTCCGAAAATTTTCAGGGTAGTCATATTTTGTTTTTTTGAGCGATGGACGCTTTTGACTATTGATATAACCGGCTAGGTCAAAGGCTTCTTCGTCACTGAGTTTGGGTTGTTTCCAGTGAGCCTCTAGATAAGGCATATTCGCTTTAATAAAGGCTGCGGCGGTTAGTATTCGATGCATTCCTGCTCCTTCGTTATAGGCTTCTTTTCCCCAGAGAGGAGGATACTGATACCGACCTTGTGTTTGGATCCCTTCACCTTGTTGACCATGGCATAACGCACATTTTTGTTGATACAGAACAGCTCCATTTTGGAGATCTACCGCACGATTGGGAATTCGGATTGGCACAAATCCAGCCTGATGCGGTTCTAAGGTTGTATAGTTTTGATCGAGCCATTGCATATAGGCCAGCATAGCAGTCATTTTGGGGCTATTTTTGTTTAGTGGCTTGCGGTTCATGCTCCGTTCCATGCAACCGTTGATACGATCTGCCAGATCACTTATTTTACCATCTCGACCACTGAATTTTGGGTAGCGGCTTGTGACCCCTAAAAAAGAAGCAGCACCATTCTGAGTACCCGCATTTAAATGACAATTGGTGCAAGCAAGGCGATTGGACGATAGGCCTTTGGAAGATTCCCAACGGGAGGCCTCTGTTGTCAAAAGCTGGTACCCCTTTCGCACCTCAATAGTAGGGTTTGTAGCTTCGATAAAGGAAGCAATTGGCCATGGGTTTTCCGCCATTCTTAAATCAGACACCTTCTGATTTGTAGGTATTATAAGCCATATAAAAACCCCTGTAAGGATAAGGACAAGCAGTGCGCTTAGGTTCCGAATCCCAAGAATTAATTTTTGAACGACGGTATTCTTGTTATAAAAATCCATAGTTTCGATACTATGATACATTCCAATTACGCCTACAAGATAGTCCGTCCAGGGACAAAAAAAAGAAAGCGGACTGATGCGCTTGTTTTTCTTTTGTTATTTCCACTATTGGTTTTTGCCCAGCAATGGGAATATCCTTTGATTAAAGGCTACGGTGGTATTCAGTTTTCAGAAGAGATTGCGGAGCCTTTTGCTGCCGAGGAACGGTACCAACTACTTTTTGACATCACGTCCGAAGCTAGAAAAGGCGGAGCCAATCGTAGCTTATGGCGCGTGGCTCGCACTTTGAATTTGCTTGCCGCCTCTAGTGTTCCCCAAGAAAATATTGAGATTGTTGTGGCTTTGCATGGTGGCGCGACCAAAATGGCTCTGTCGAATGAAGCCTATCAATCGTTGTTTCAAAAAAACAACCCTGATGTTAAACTGTTGGAGATCTTGGCTCAGCATAAAGTACGCTTTTTTGTGTGTTCCCAAGCAATGATTGCCCGATCCTACCCCTTGGATCAGTTGCATCCGAATGTTAAGGCTGCCTTATCAGCGCTCACAGTTGTGGCTAATTACCAAAAAAAGGGCTACATTTTAATGCCCTAATTGATAGAATGATCATTTAAACAATTCGAATGAAAGCAATCGTATGTGAAAAATTGGGGCCTCCTTCTGCGCTTCAATATCTTGAGTGTCCAAAACCCGAGCCGCGAGAAAAAGAAGTGGTTGTAAAAGTAAATGTCTGTAGCCTGAATTTTCCAGATACGCTGATTATTCAGGGGAAATACCAATTCAAACCTCCTGTTCCTTTTACTCCGGGAAGTGATATTGCAGGAGAAATTGAAGCTGTAGGCACTGCGGTAAAACACCTGAAAGTGGGCGATCCAGTTTTTGGTTTACTTCCTTACGGAGGGTTGGCGCAGTACGTTGCAGTTCCAAGTAAGAGTGTTTTTCCAAAGCCTTCTAGTATGTCTGATGAAGTTGCGGCTTCTTTTTTAATGACTTTTGGGACTTCTTATCACGCTCTAAAAGACAGAGCTCAACTCAAAGCAGGGGAGACTTTGGTTGTTTTGGGTGCTTCTGGTGGGGTTGGCTCAGCGGCCATCGTATTAGGGAAATTAATGGGCGCCCGTGTTATTGCGTGCGCTTCTACCAAAGAAAAACTTGCTTTTTGCCGTGAACAAGGAGCCGATGAAGTGATTCAGTACACGGAGGAAGATCTCAAAACCCGAATCAAAGAACTCACTGATGGCAAGGGTGCCAATGTAATCTATGACCCGGTAGGAGATCATTTTGCCGAACCAGCCTTACGCGCCATGGCTTGGGAAGGTCGGTATTTGGTTGTCGGATTTGCTGCTGGAGAAATCCCTAAAATACCGCTTAACATTCCATTGCTAAAATCCTGCGCGATTGTGGGTGTTTTTTGGGGTTCTTGGGCGATGCAGTTTCCCAACGAAAATTTGATTAATACCATGCAGTTAATGCAATGGCAGACCGAGGGGAAAATCATCCCTCATATTCACGCGGTGTACCCCCTAGACCAGACTTCTAAAGCATTGGAAGAGATGATGGCGCGAAAAGTGAAAGGAAAACTTGTCGTGGCTTGTCACTAGTTTTTGGGGCTAGTTTTTCTTGCCTTTTAAGCGTACTTCAATACGTTTTTCACGTCTTTACCAGTCTCTTCCTTGATGTCAATGTTTTCGATGTTCTCATGACCTTCCGGGATAATGATTAGTCCGTCCTCTCCCATCATTTTCATCATTGTGGCATGTGGCATTTGAGCAGTCCCATCCGAGTGGCATTTTGAGGTGCTCATTTGAGCGCATTTTTTTGTTGAATTGGCTTGACGTCCTAATAAAAATCCTAGGAGACCGAAGATTACGGCAACCAAAGTAAAAGCAAACCAGTTTTTGTTAAGTGTTTCTATGGGGTCTTAAATTTTAGATAAATCTAAAAAGGAAAATTAAAAACGCCAAAAAGGGATGTTTTTGTAAATTAACAGGACGCAGATTGTGTATTATAACTCTCCGTGTATCACATCGGTGATACTATATTCTAATTAGGGAACCGCCATTCACTTTAGTTCCATCCTTACCGTATTTCACTAGGTTTTTGTTTTCCAAAATCTAATAGCCTTCTCCACTGTTTATTTTAACATTTAGATCGTCATTATCCGAATCATCAATATATATTTTGTTGTTGTTTAGTTACCATCGGATATGCTCATTTTCTTCTTCTTCTTCATCCTTTACTTTTATGCTAACAAGTAGTGTATTGTTGTTTCTGAAATCAAAAATGATACTTACATATTCATTGGAAACCCTGTCTATTGATTTGGTAATACTTGTT
>QXYU01000008.1 GCA_009886755.1 Flavobacteriaceae bacterium | reverse complement strand
GATTTGGTAGATCATATCGACTATTTGGTAGCCAAGATGGGGCTTGAGCATGTTGGGATCAGTTCCGACTTTGACGGCGGTGGTGGCATCGAAGGATGGCAAGACGCCAGCGAAACCTTTAATGTAACGCTCGAATTGGTCAAAAGAGGTTATTCCGAAGAAGCCATTGGGAAGTTATGGAGTGGTAATTTGCTTCGCGTTTTGGAAGAAGCACGAATCGTTGCAGAAAAACTGCAGACCAAGGATTAAGTCGTTCCGACAGAGTTTTTAGGCTTGCTAAAAACGTCGGGTTAGGACTTCCAACAGCGTTTGAATCCCTTCACGAACGGCTATGGTGGAGGTGGTGTGCTGATTCACAAGAATGGAAAAAGCATACCATTGCCCTTGGGAATCCAAAACATAGCCCGAAAGATTGTGATTGTTGCGAAGGGTTCCCGTTTTGGCATAAACAGTAGGGAGGTCTTTATTTCCGTAAGATCGCCTGAGGGTTCCTGAGACCCCAGCTTCGGGAAAATAGTGCTGAATTTTTTCAGGGCCCATTTCCTGAAAGAGCACTTGGAGCAGCCAGATCAAATTGCGAGGCGTAACCAAGTTGTAGCGCGACAAACCCGATCCATCAACCCACACCCACTCGTCTGGGGCAGCAGCCCAATCCTCACGAAGAACCTCGATGATGGCTTCGGTGGAAAAAAGTCCTAGCCGTTCTTTGGCAACCATCAGGAGTAGGTTCTCAGCAATCAGATTATCACTGTCTTGCAATACAGCTCGGTAGAGTTCCGCATCTTGATGCGTAAATAAAAGAGTCCCTTCAGAAATGGGGCCTGCATCCAGAGCAATGGTTTTTCCCAAGCTGTTTTCCATCAAAACATGGGTGGTTTTTTCACTGGGAATAAAGGGAGTATATAGCGTGTCTGCTGAAGTAAACCGATTGGGATTTACATAGTAGTGATTTTGGTGGAGTGCCCGTTGGACAGATGTATTGAGTGCCAAAGAATCTTGAAGGGTAAAAAGAGACGGTGTGGAAAGAATAGATTGATCTATGGGTTTGGTGAACTGAACTACATTGCCAGAAAAAGGGAAGGCAGAAGGAAGCGCCGAAAAATAATACGCTTGATCGTCCCAAGACCACCCAGGCCCCAAACGGTTGAGCAGGTCGTCGTACTTAGTAGGGTGATAGCGTAAAGAATCGGCCGATTGGAGAAAGTGTTTCAATTTAAAATCCGGATAATATGGATGCTCCAAAAGGGGGTAGCCCGTACTCTCAAAATGAAGAACTCCTAAGGAATCTTTGCGGTAGCGAAGACTGGGAAGAGAGTCAAACGTTTGGATGGCTGCCAGTGTAGTAAGAAGTTTGGTGTTTGAAGCTGGGGTAAAATACCGATCGGTTTGGTGCTGTGCTAATGGTTTACCGTTGTCTAGTCGAACCAACTGAACGCCTACTTGCGCCTGATCAAAGGCAGCAATACTGGCAATGGCTTTTTGGAGTTTTCGCGAGCGTGTTTTTTGTCCTTGGAGAGGCCAAAGCCATAACAGCAAAAAAAGAAAAAGAAAAAATGACTTTGGCATGGTTAAAACTACTAAAATGATTCGACTCGTGTTCAGAGTCAGATCACAAAAATCAACAGCTAGCTTGATGATTTATTAGGTGACGAGAGAGTCGATAGTGGAAAATTAAGAGCTTTATGGAATAACTACAAAAGCTGGAATATAACAAAGGATCTACCTGATGTTTTTTTTTTTACCTTTAAAACAAAAAACAGCGCTATGAATGAGTTAAAAGAAAAAACCTTTGCCAGTATTCTAGAATTGGATACTAAGTCCAAAATCGAAATCTTCCGAATTCTAAAACGGCATGCCAACAACGAGCAAACCATGGAGTGGTACGATCAGGTATTGACCCGTTTAAAAAATAATGAGGGGCTAGTTCCTGCCTAGAGAGAAAACACATCCCCCCGCTCTGCAATCTGATACCCCAGTGCTTTGACCTTTTGATAGGCATCGCTCTGGGTTTGCAGTAAAGGATTGGTGTGATTCAAGTGAATAAAGTGAATCTTCTGTCGCTGCGAAAGGGGCAGACTTTCAAACCGCTGAAGACTCTCCACAACAAAAGGATGGGGAATTTCCTCCATCGATCGGTGTGGAATCTCCTGACCGTCGTAAAAAGTGGCGTCTAAAAAGGCATAGTCCACCCGCTGAATCCATTCTTCAATAGGGGTTTTCCAGCGTTCCCATTTGTCAATATCAGGAAGATAGAGAGCGGATTTTGTAGGTCCTTGAATCCAATAGGCCACCGTCTCCGAGTATTCATCTCTGTGCGGGACAACAATGGGCTGCACCCGAAGGCCTCCTTCTAGCGCTACCGACTGATTGGCTTCTAGGGTTTTTAAGACAATATTTTGAAGCTGTAACAACTGTTCCCAAGGGGCGTTTTTTTGGAGAAATGTCCGCATCCTTGGCATGGCATAGACCGGAACCGATGCGCTGTTATAGGCCTCACGACCCAACTGCAACAAGCCCGCATAATGACCCATATGCGCATGGGTCAAAAAAATTCCAGCAATCTCCTCCACGTCATTTTCCAAAAGAGTCGCAAATTGATGAGACAGGTCGGGACTGGCATCAAATAGATACGCCTGATTTCCCCCGGAGACTTGAACGGCTAAGCTGCTTACTTTTCTCCGGTCTTTTTCGACCAAAGACAAGTTATGGCAACACTGTTTTTTACAGGCCAGTTGCGGAGCACCCGCATCTTGCACCGTTCCCAAAACTCTTAGCTTTACTGGTGGTGTTTGGGCCGAACCCAATAGCCCTATAAAAAGAAGGAATGCTCCGTAGTGTTTATGCATCCGTGAGTTTGTGTATTTTTACCCCCAACAAGGTACGATATTATGTATTTGAACGAGACCGAAGAAATTCTAGCCATTATCGTTTGCTTTGCCATCGTAGTTGGTTTTGTGGTCAAAACAATCCAAGACGTTAAAACTACTGTTGCCGAGGAAAAAGCCAAGTTTAACCAACAAAAAGAAGACGAGGCTAAGGTTCGTCAGTTGATCGATTTTTTGGATCAACGAACCGAATTACTCAAAAACGTTCAAGAATTTCAAGATATTCAAGAAAAATCAGACAATGAAGACACTCCAAGCTGACAGCAGCATACAAGACCTGCTCACTGAACTCGATCAACGCTTGACCCAAGGGCAATACAACGATTCGGTTCATAAAATCAAATTACTCACTACACAAGAAACCATTCAACGCTTGTTGAACGAAGAAAACACCCCTAAGGCTGTCGCTGATAGAATTTGATATAGTCAATTTGAAATTGCTGCGGAAAAATCTCGTCGGTTGTTACAGGACCCCCAAAGCCACCTCCCAATGCTGCATTTAGCAAGAAATAGAAGGGTTTGTCAAAAGGCCAATAATCATTGTTATTAGTGCCTGGGGCATACGTATATTTAAGTTCTCCGTCTACATAAAAATCAATGGCTTTGGAAGACCATTCCATCCCATAGATGTGAAATTCTTCTTCTGGATTGGCCACAATAACCTTTTTGGTGTTGATTGTCGCCCCATGACTGCTTCGGGTGTGCAATGAGTGATGCACAATCCCTGGCATTCGACCGACGTATTCCATAATATCTATCTCCCCACAATTGGGCCATCCGGCATCGTCAATGTCATTGCCCAGCATCCAAAAAGCCGGCCAAAGCCCGTCTCCTTGGGGAAGTTTCATGCGCGATTCGACTTTTCCATATTGGAATTCTTTTTTGCCTTTGGTCGTAATTCGAGTGGAGGTATAGAAGTTGTCTTTTTGGATGTTAATTGTCAAAATACCATCACTTAGACTATGATTGGTGTCTGTATAACGCTGTAGTTCTTGGTTTCCCCAGCCACAAATTCCCAGATCGCATCCGTCACCCAATTCAAAATTCCAAATGTCCATATCTAAGGTGTCTCCGTCAAAGTTCTCTTCCCATACCAACGTAAAGGGAATGTTGGGATCCGCCGAAGGGTGAATAGTGATTACTGGTTCTTCTGTTGGTGTTGTTGCTTGTGGAGTTGGATTTTCGTCGCTGCTGCATTTGCTGTTGATTAGAGCCATCACCACTAAAAAAATCAACTGTCTCATGGTTTCAAAATTTTCCCAAATATATTAAACTTCACGGAGAGCGGAAGCTAAACATACCCTATATTCGTATGGGTTCTTTTAAGATGGAAACACTGATTCCACATAGCGGTTTTGGTTGGCTCTCCTTTGGGCGAGGGCTTTTGGGAATGGGGCTATTGCTATTTCTGTCCTATCTGTGTTCCACCGATCGGCAACGCATCCCTTGGAAAACTGTTGCTATCGGACTTTTATCTCAATTTCTAATCGCACTGGGAGTGCTCAAAGTCGCACTTTTAAAACAGCTCTTTGAACAACTTGGCGGCTTTTTTATCAACATCTTAGAATACACCCAAACCGGTGCTCGAATGCTCTTGGGTGATTTTGTTAATACAGAGCAATACGGTTTTGTTTTTGTGTTTCAAGCCTTGCCGGTGATTGTGTTTTTTTCTGCCCTCACCTCTGTGCTTTATTATTTTGGAATCATCCAACGAATCGTAAAGTTCTTGGCTTGGGGATTGACTCGCTTGCTGAAAATTTCAGGAACGGAAAGTCTGGCTGTAGCTGCCAATATTTTTATGGGTCAAACCGAAGCGCCTTTGCTCATCAAGGCTTATTTAAAACGCATGACTCGTTCGGAGCTCTTTTTGGTCATGGTGGGCGGCATGGCCACTGTTGCAGGGAGTGTGCTAGGAGCCTATATCAGTTTTCTAGGTGGAAATGATCCGCAACAACAACTTTACTTTGCACAAAACTTATTGGCCGCTTCGGTCATGGCGGCTCCTGGAGCCGTGGTTATTGCCAAAATGATCTATCCGCAAACCGAGGCCATCTCTACAGAAATCCATATTCCCAAAGAAGAAATTGGAAGTAATTTTCTGTCGGCCATCTCCAAAGGAACCACCGAAGGGGTCCGAATGGCTGTCAACGTAGCAGCCATGCTACTGGTCTTTATTTCATTGATTGCGCTTGGAAATGGAATCCTTGGAGCCATTGGAGAACTAGGAGGGCTCAATGATTGGATTGCACAACATACCCTTTACGAATCCCTCTCGGTAGAATTTATCCTTGGGTATCTTTTTGCGCCTTTGATGTGGTTGCTGGGTATTGCCTATGAAGACATGACCCTGATCGGACAATTGTTAGGAATCAAACTTGTTGCTAGTGAATTTGTCGCCTATACCCAACTAGCCGATTTGCAATCCATAGGAAGTGCTGTGCATTTCCAATATCAAAAGTCGGTTGTTATGGCTACTTATATGCTCTGTGGATTTGCCAATTTTGCCTCCATTGGCATACAAATTGGAGGCATCGGAATCATTGCCCCTAGCAAAAGTAAAATGCTGACCGAACTAGGGCTCCGTGCAATGATTGGCGGCACCCTAGTATCGCTGCTCTCTGCAACATTCGCTGGGATGATTCTAGGTTAGATCTCCGTATTGCGAAGTTTTTTCCAGTAATAAAACAATCCCAAAGAAGACACCAACGCCAAAGCACTTACCTCCAAAGCCAAGATGGTTTCTCCATAGAGGAAATAACCCGTTGCAAACATCATACTGTAAATCGCTAAGGCGCCCAATAGCATGCAAACAATCCCAAGAGGAACGTTCCAGCCCGAAGCAGATACATGGAGTTTTTTTCCGTCATCGGCTGCTTTTTTATGTACCGCTTTCCAACCGGGTCCTCCTGGATTTATTTTTTCAATAAAGGAGTATAAAACTTCCTCCGGCTCGGGGCGTGTAAATAAGGTGACCCCTACCCAACTCAAGGTTGTGATTCCTACGCCAATCAATAATTGCGTGGTTGCGTCTATTGGACTTCCTCCCAAGGCGGGGTGAATGAGTTCCAAATACAAGGCGATAAAAAAAGATACAACCATGGCCGTAATTTCACTGTAGATATTAATGCGCCACCAAAACCATCGAAGGATAAATAACAAGCCCGTTCCGGCACCAATTTGCAAGAGAATACTAAAGGCTTGTAATGCGTTTTGTAAAGCCAAGGCGAGCAGTCCTGCCAAGACCATTAGAACAACGGTCGTAATACGACCAATCGCTACTAGTTTTTTCTCCGTGGCGTCGGGCTCTACAAAGCGACGATAGAAGTCGTGAACCACGTAGGAAGATCCCCAATTCAGATGCGAAGAAAGTGTTGACATAAAGGCTGCGATCAACGAAGCCAATAATAATCCCAACAAGCCTGAGGGTAAAAAACTCATCATGGCAGGGTACGCAAGGTCATGGCCAATTACCGAAGGATCTAAATCGGGAAAAGCCGCTTGAATTGAATCGAGCGTTGGAAACACAATGACAGAAGTCAAGGCCACCAAAATCCATGGCCACGGCCGTACGGCATAGTGCATAAAATTGAAGAGCAAGGTTGCCCAAATCGCATTTTTTTCATCTTTGGCAGAAAGCATCCGTTGGGCAATATAACCCCCGCCACCGGGTTCAGCCCCAGGATACCAAACGCTCCACCACTGCAAGGCAATAGGAATGATAAATAAAACAAGGAAAACCTCTCCTTCGGAAATATCAGGAATCAAGTCCAGTTTAGGCACCACATCGGGATGGCTAATCAATGCCTCTAGCCCGCCCACCTGCGGGAGGTCTACTAAAACGACTGCAGCTCCTAACGTTGCCGCCATCGCTAAAATAAATTGGAAAAAATCGGTGATGATCACCCCTTTTAGCCCGCCCATAGAGGAATAAATAACCGTTATCGTAGAGGCGATAAAAAGTGTTTCCACCGGGCTAAATCCAAGTAAAACACCTCCTATTTTGATGGCTGCCAAACAGACTGTCGCCATGATCATAATATTGAAAAACACTCCCAAATAGAGGGCTCGAAAACCTCTTAAAAAAGCGGCTCCTTTTCCACTGTAGCGCAACTCATAAAACTCTAAATCTGTCAGCACTTCAGAGCGCCGCCACAACTTGGCGTAGACAAAAACGGTAAGCATTCCTGTAAGAAGAAAAGCCCACCAGACCCAATTTCCAGAGACACCGTTTGTCCGAACAATATCCGTTACAAGGTTGGGAGTGTCAGCTGAAAAAGTGGTTGCAACCATGGATATTCCAAGCAGCCACCAGGGCATATTTCGCCCCGAAAGGAAAAAATCGTTAACACTTTTGCCAGCAGATCGAGCCGTCCAAAGCCCGATACCTAAAGAAATTATAAAAAAGGCAATAATAATGCCCCAATCTAAAGTGGAAAGTAACATGTCAATTCGGTTTTTTAGAATCTTAAATATAGTATAAAAAAAACGCGAAGGCTTGCATTCTTTTCAAAATGAATACTTTTGAAAATGCACCTAGTTAAAACCGTGTTTTTTCTTTGCTTGATCAGTTGTTGCTTTTGTGACGGCTATTTATATGCCCAACTGGAAAGTAACACGCCCCCCTCCAAATCTTTCCCCAATCTGGCGGCTCCTGAAAAAAAGAGTTTTTTGCTCCCCGAACCCGAAAGTGATTTTTTAAAAAAGCCCAATCCCTCCCGCTTGGAACTGAAAAAACCCATGCTGGATATGACTCAAAAAGAAAAATTTATTGATCTAGGTACTCAATACCTTTCCCGTCTCAACCGTAACTTGAAAAACCAAAGCGGGGAAGACCAAAAGTTGCCCAAAGACTTTATGATAGATCAATATTTAGGAGATTTTCGAAGCACTGAAAAAATCATGCAAGTGGTTGTCCGGGACCACGAGCATCCTGATGGGGACCGGATTAAAATTCTTGTTAACGACCAAGAAGTTGTTTCCAATCTTTTATTGATCGCACAATTCCGCGGACTTGAATTACCCCTCGTTGAAGGCTTTAATAAGATTGATTTTATCGCATTAAACCAGGGCGAGTCAGGACCCAATACTGCCGAAGTTCAAATCTATAATAGCAAAGGACAACTACAAGCAGCCAATCGCTGGAACCTTGCCACCGGAGTTAAAGCCACCTACGTTATTATCAAAGAATAATCCCCTATGCTCAATGCCCTAGAACACTTCCTACAACAAAGCATCCAGTCCCTAGAGTGGATCATGTTATTATTGATCATTGGAGGGGGCCTGTTCCTTATGATTCATTCCCGAGGAATTCCGTTGTTGAAAATGGGGGAAGGCATTCGTTTATTGTTTCGAAAAGAAGAATCCCCTGGTATTACACGTTTTGAAGCCTTAAGTGCCGTGATTGCCGCCACGGTTGGGCTTGGTAATATTTCGGGGGTAGCCATTGCCATCCACATGGGTGGCCCAGGGGTTTTGGTATGGATGTGGATCACGGCTCTTATTGGTGCCGTCATAAAATTCTACTCTTGCACTTTGGCGGTGCAACTCCGAACCACCGATAGCAAAGGGCAACCTCTTGGCGGTCCCATGTATTATATGAGCTTAGGACTTCCCAAATGGGGCAAGTCTCTAGCTATTTGGTTTTCATTGGCGGGCCTGTTTGGAGTGCTCCCCGCTTTTACCGCCAATCAGATCACCCAAACCCTAGTGGATGTGGTGGCTCCTGACCAATATCTTGCCTTGGGGGATTGGCAATGGAAACTCCTAATAGGAATCATTTTATGTGTGTTAAGCAGTTGGGTTATTTTTGGAGGTTTACAAAAAATTGTCCGTGTAACGTCAGGCATCGTTCCTGTGATGGTGGTTCTCTATCTTTCCATGGGCGTTTATATTTTGATAGACAATGCCGAAGCCATACTTCCTTCTTTTTCGCAAATTTTTAAAGAAGCTTTTGCTATGGAAGCTGCCGCCGCTGGAAGCTTTTGGGGCTTGGTCATTATTGGTATGCGGCGCGCTGTTTTTTCCAGTGAAAGTGGGGTCGGAAATGCCCCTATGTACCACGGGCAATCCGTTAGTAAAAACGGGACAGACGAGGGTCTAACAGCACTTCTGGGACCCTTGTTGGACACGGTAGTAGTTTGTACCATCACAGGTTTGATCGTGATTATCAGTGGTGCCTATCTCAATCCCAACCTCAATGGAATCGTACTTACCTTGGAAGCCTTTCGCCAGCTCTTTTTTGGAGTTGGTGATGAACTCCTTCTTTTGATGGTTTTGGTATTTGGTGTTTCAACTCTCTTTACCTATTCGTACTACGGTGTTAAATGCTTTGGTTTTTTGACCCAAAGCCGTTGGGGTCATTATTATAACTACTTCTATATCGGAAGCATTATCTTCTCCGCTCTGGTTACTGTAGAAGTTGTTATTGGAATTATTGATTTGTCCTTTGCCTTGATGTGTATTCCCAACATGATTGCTATTCTCTGGCTTTCCAATCATGTAAAAAAAGAAATGAAAGCACGGCAATGGATGACATAAGACAAAAAACCCTTTCGATGTTCGCCATTGAAAGGGTTAAAGATTGCTTTTATTGCTGCTCCAAAGGCGGTGGCCCTGGAGGCATCAAGGCTTCGTATTCGTAATCGCCTTTACGCTCTTTAAACTCGGCTTTCATAGCACTTCGCAGCTTTGCGTTGGTAAACATATCCACCAAGGACATTCCCAAAGCTTTGGTCGCATAGACCATTCCTTTATGACCGATAGACATTCCGCCACAGGCAACAACGGCCCACGAATGCCAAGGAGTTCCTTTAGGTGCTACTGTAACCCCTAGTCGTGCCACGGGAACAATAAAACTCACATCACCCACATCGGTAGAACCGCCTCCGGGGTTTTCCAGTGTTTCACGCATCGGCTTGATGGTGCCATCAATTCCGATTTTAGGTTTTTGAGTAGCCTCCTGAATTTGATAGGCAAAATCTGTTTCCTCTTCGGTATAACTAAGGTCGCCAAGGGTCTCTAGGTTTTTTTGAATGGCAGCTCCTCCGGCACGATTGGGGAGTACTTCGTGAATTCCAGAAATCAGCGAGATTTTATAATCCACATTGGCAAGAATTGCGGCTCCTTCGGCCATCGCCTGAACGCGTTCGTACACTTCTTGCATTCCTTTACGTTTGGTGTCACGCACCCGAACCCAAATTCGAGAATAGTCTGGTACTACATTAACCACTTGTCCACCATCTTGAATGTGGTAATGAATTCGCACTGTTGGTTTTATGTGTTCGCGATAAGCATTGATTCCATGGGTATATAGTTCCAAGGCATCAGAAGCACTGCGTCCATTCCATGGGTCGCCCGAGGCATGGGCTGCCTGTCCAAAAAACTCCACCTTGAAATCGACCAATGCTAAAGTCGTCTGAACATCCGCTTCGGTATTGTCGGCAGGGTGCCAATCCAAACACACATCCAAATCGTCAAACAAACCGGCTCGTGCCATCCATAATTTGCCAAAAAACTTTTCCTCAGCAGGGGTGCCAAAAAACTTTACAGTTCCTTTGATTTTCCCTTGTTCAATTAGTTTTTTAACCGCTACAGCGGCCCCCAAACTTGCGGTTCCAAACATATTGTGGCCGCAACCATGACCGGCGCCACCGGGCACCAAAGGCTCCTTTTTCGGACTTGCTTTTTGGGAAATCCCGGGCAAGGCATCAAATTCTCCCAGAATTCCGATCACGGGCTTCCCCGATCCATAAGTGGCAACAAAAGCGGTGGGGGTTTCTGCCACCCCTTCTTCCACCGTAAACCCATTGGCTTTGGCATAGTCGATTAGGGTTTTTGACGATACTTTTTCTTGAAAGGCAATTTCGGCAGCCGCCCAAATCTTATCACTTACTTCGATAAGGTTTGCTTTTTCGGCTTCTACATTGGCAATCACTTCGCCTTTTAGTTTTTTAGCACTTTGCCCAAAAACAAGGCTGGTTCCGAGGAGCAATACTCCTATTAGACTACTTTTTTTCATTCACTGTATTTTTTAATATATGAAGAACAAAGCCCTAGCGGCTTTTTAGAAATAGCGTTGGCAACAAAAAAGCAAGCCCCATGACCACATAAGGCGTGTCAATAAAATTGAGTTTGGAATACATCATCCCCGCCACTGTAAAGCAAAGCACTGAAAGAACTCCTGTCACGATACGCACCCCTATTTTCCAGTTCATGCTTAAATATATAAATAAGAGAATTAAATCCCTATTTTTAAAAAATGATTCGACCCTACTGCATAGGACTCTCTATTCTGATTTTTGCCATCTTGGCCAATGCTTTGGCCAACCTATTGGGTGTCAAAACTTGGTATGACTTTTTGAATCTATTGCTGGATAAAGAAAGTTCCCTCGCGAGCATCAGCCTTTTTGATTTTCTTTGGTTGTTTGTCCTCTACCCCTTAGTATTGGGTGGTAGTGCGTGGCTAGGAGCTTGGATTTACGAACAAATCACACAATTATGACAAGTACTGTAATTTATGAAGGGCAACTCCGCAGCCGTTGTACCCACCTCCAATCCAACACCACCATTCTCAACGATGCCCCAGTGGACAATCATGGCAAAGGAGAAGCTTTTTCACCCACCGATCTGTTAGCTACCGCCCTAGGCTCTTGCATGCTCACGATTATGGGAATCAAAGCCAACAGTTTGGATATTGAATTGGAAGGTACCCAGGCCAAAATCACCAAAATAATGGGCGATGCCCCCAGAAGAATTGTACAAATTGATATCGATATTCATTTTCCACAACGATGGGATCAAAAAACACAAACAGTCTTGGAGCGAGCCGCTACTTCTTGTCCGGTTCATTATTCGTTGCATCCTGACATTCAAAAAAACATTCGCTTTATGTGGCCCTAGTCTTCGCTCGTAGGAGGCTCTTTTTTCGGGACTAATAACACCACCAAAACCCCGATAAAACCAAACAAAAATCCAAGGATAAACCCAAAAGAACGACGTCTGCCTTTGCGTTCTCCTAAAAAGGCCCCTAGGGCTCCTGTTGCCACCCCTAGTGCAAGGGTAAAATAGAAAAGTGAATCGGTCATTTTTTACGAGTTAATGGATATATATAATAAATAAGGGTGTAGCTCATCACACCCATTGGGCCCAAAAGAAAAGTACAAAACAAAGGCAAAACTATCCAAAGATGTGGGATATCTTTTTGCTGACTGTGGGTCACTATCCAGCAGCCCATCCAAAAATCAAAGGCCAAATAGTGTAACCAACCGGCTGCGGCCGACTCTGGAGTGGACTCCTTAAAAAGCTTGAGAATCCCTTCCAAACTACTAAAATCCGCTTCTGCCAAACCGCCAAAACCAAATAAAAAGTAAGCATAGAAAAAACTCAATACCAAGGGAATCCAAGGAAAAGCCATTAACGACAGTGTGATCTTCTGCCTTGGAAAAAAAAGTAGCAACATCCAAAACAATACAATTGCCGTATTGCAAATCATAAATAATAGTGATGTCATCGTGTTTTTATGTTTGGTGTTTGCTGTCTAAAAATAGTAACTTCCCTTCAGATTAAAGCCAATGTTAGTCTTTAAAGATATTCGGGGCAACCGGGTAGATCCCCTAAGCCATACCATCCAAAAATTAGAAAGCTTCCCCCATGTGGATATTCACATCGGATCGGATTCTCAAAATTTGGGTAAAAAAACCATTTACTGCACTGTGATTGCCTATCGTTTTGGAAATCGAGGGGTTCATTATATCCTGAGTAAAAGTACACAGCCAATCATTCGAGATATGTGGTCAAGGCTATGGAAAGAGGCCGAATTGAGCTTGGAGGTTGCCGAATGGCTTACCCAACAAATCAATATCAGAGTTGAAATTGATATGGATTACAACGACGATGAAAGCTTTAAGTCTAATAAATTGGTTGCCGCCACCAAAGGCTGGGCCAATTCCTTAGGTTACAAAGTAAATATCAAACCTTTTAAACAGATTGCCACCAAAGCGGCGGATCATCATTGCAAGTAATTATGTTTCAAAAACCCATCGGATTGCTCACCCCAAAACCTATTGGCGAAAGCTGGATCAAAGCCTTCCAAAAGGAAGCGCCAGAGGTCACGGTTTTGCTTAATGAAGCCCTTACAGACCCTTCAGAAGTGGAATTGCTGCTGGTTTGGAAACATCCCAAAAGCAGTCTTCAACGCTTCAATAACTTACAACTCCTCTATTCACTAGGGGCTGGGGTAGACCACCTTATGAGTGACCCTGACATTCCCAAGGACGTCCCTATTTGTCGCATTGTAGATCCGCTTTTAGCCTTTTCCATGTCCAACTATATCGTTTATGCTGTTTTGGATTTCCAACGCCGAATGGACAAATACCGTCAAGACCAGCAACAAAAAATATGGGATCATTACGCCGCGCCAGAACGAAGCATTCGCATCGGGGTGTTGGGCTTGGGTACCTTGGGACAAGACGCAGCTCTTAAACTCAAAGGATTGGGTTTCGATGTTGCGGGTTATAGTCCCAGTCCTAAAAATATTCCAGAGATTACTTGCCATCACGGCGATCAGCTTTCTGCTTTTCTACAATCGGTCAATGTGTTGATTTGTACGGTACCCTATACCTCCAAAACCCATGCTTTACTCAATGCTTCTCTTTTTCAACAACTCCCAAAAGGCAGCTACCTCATCAATGTTGCTCGGGGAAAAGTACAGGTAGAAAAGGATCTTTTAGAAGCCCTAGAGACC
Organism: Flavobacteriaceae bacterium; assembly: GCA_009886755.1. Lineage (GTDB taxonomy): Bacteria > Bacteroidota > Bacteroidia > Flavobacteriales > Flavobacteriaceae > UBA11891. The sequence continues at coordinate 6,615 of QXYU01000008.1, read as the reverse complement.
CATCAACTCAGTGGTGCTTTTTTGGATGTGTTTGAAACCGAACCGCTACCAAAGGACAGCCCTTTGTGGCATCACCCAAAAGTACAGATCACACCTCACATTGCAAGTATTACAAAACCAGAAGCTGGGGTTCGTCAGATCGTTGCCAATTGGGAACGGATTCAAAACAACGCACCACTAGAGCATCAAGTAAATCTGCAAAAGGGTTACTGAAGTGCCTGCCCGATTTTATAACAACCGTAACGGACCACATCGGTGGTTGGACAACCTGTTTCGCGCTCAATCTTTTCAATCATCTGCAATGCTTCTGCTTCGCTTAAAGCACTGGTATTTAATGCAATTCCAGCCACTTTAGCCCCAGGATACGTTCCGCAAACCGTCACCAGTTGTTCATTGAGATGAATAAATTCTTTTAGCGAAGGGATTTTTATGTGTTCTGGGAATTTGAGATGGGTTTTTTCAGCACGATGACACAAAATCAAATGTGTGGGGCAACTGCCACGCATCAAAGGAAGCGTTGCAGTACTTCCGGGATGCAAAAGAGAGCCTTGTCCCTCTACTATTATCCACTCTTTTTCGCCATGAGAAAGTACCGCTTCCTCAACGGCTCCACAGGCCAAGTCTACTTTAAAAGCATCCAAAGGAATTCCCTGACCTGTTAAGGTAATTCCAATTTGTCCAGTGGCTACAAAGCCTATATTTATTTTTTGATCCTGAGCCCATCGATACAATTCCAAGCCTGCGGTCATTTTTCCTGCGGCCATATCAGTACCTACAAATAAAATTCGGTGATTGGAAAGTGTTGCTGCTTTGGCCGTAGCAATCGGTGGTGTTGTTTGTGGAACTCGAACATCCCATATCCATTGCTTTTCTTTTGTACACATCCCTTGAAAACGTTCGCCTAACAAGTCGTGTAAACCATTGACCAAACTCATGCCTGCTTTGAGTGCTTGCTCAATTAGTTCAAACCAATTTTCTGGAATCCGTCCTCCGGAAGGGGCTATACCAAGCACCAAAACATTGGCTCCCTTTTCCAAAGCCTTTTCTAAGCTGGGAACAATAGGTGCTGAATGGGCAATACCCGTGATGGTTTCTAGGCTACTCCCGGCATGTTGCGTATCTACGACGGCAACAATTTCATTTTTAGAATACCGAAGTACCCCAAAGCCCATTTTTCCATAATCACTGTTGAGATGCCCTTCCATAAAAAGAGCAATTTTATCCGTTGGCTGTAACATCTTTTTCGTTTTTTAAATACGCCCCATGACCCGGTTGATCGGATGGCATGGTAATTCCCTCAATCAAAGGAGCTCCTTCGGATGGATCCGGTGCTAAGTTGAAATGAGAATCTAGATCGATATGATCTAATACTCCTGAAAGAGCCGCTGCGGCAGCAATAGAAATGGAGGATTCGCTCATGCAACCCACCATAGTTTTTAACCCAAAAGCTTTGGCTGTCGCAATGATTCGTAGGCCTTCGGTAATTCCACCACACTTCATAAGTTTAAAATTGATGCCATGCACTGCCTGCGCCCATTGGGGAATATTATGGGCAAAGCGGCAAGATTCGTCCACATAAATGGGAAGGGCCGATTGTTGATAAAGAGGACTAAGATTGGCCTCGTCTCCTTCTTTTAGTGGTTGTTCGATATAGCTTACTCCGCGTTCCGCCAACCAATGGCTCATGCTGACGGCTGTGGGCAAGTCCCAACCACCATTGGCATCCACCCGCAGTTTGACTTTATAATTGGCACAGCTTTCCACAACTTGTTCAAACATGGCTTTGTCCGCTGCCACCCCTTCTGGAGAGCCCAGTTTGATCTTTAATGATTGTACTGTAGTTCCATCCAATAACAAGGGTACGCGTTCTTTAACCACTTCAGGGGGATTGATCCCAATAGTCAAAGAAGTGGGTTGCGTGGGTTTGGGAAAACCTAGCAGCTGGTACAAGGGCATCTCTGCTTTTTTGGCGGTCCAGTCCCAGAGAGCGATATCCAAGCCCGTATAAGCACATGGAGCGATTTGCAACTGGCGGGCTCGTTGTTCAATCTCATAAATACTCAAAGAATCCATGCCTGTGGACACCAAGCGTTCCAATTCTTGAATCACTTTTTCAGGGCTGTCTGCTTGCTCGGTTTTTCCGGGTGCGGCCTCCCCCCATCCGACAATTCCATCTTTTTCAACAGAAACAAAAACATTGTACGAATCGCCTCGAACGCCACGGCTAATCGCTAAAGGAAAGCGTTTTTTCAGCAGGACTTTATAGTAATTGATTTTCATTTGACTCAATTTTTGATTTCTTCGCTGATAAACGGAAAGGCTTTGCAACCATTCTGCCTTGTTTCTATATAGGTTTGTACTTGTTTCATCGGGGATAAGATAAAAGTTGTTTTAATGAGCTATATTTTTCTAACATAAGTAAATATAGAACAGAAATCTAATATCATGACAAAATACACAGACCAAAAAAAGAGCCGAAGCAACACTAAAAAAAACTAGCTTTTACCCAGTTTTTGAAGACTGGGGGAACTCACGATCCACAATAAAAAGCCACTCAAAACAGTCATCAGACCAAAGACGGAGAAGATTCGTAGCAGAATATTATTGAAATCATCACGCCCTTGATAATCCATAGTATGACTCATCCACAGAAAATCAAACCAGCGCCAACTGCGATGCCGCACCCGTTGAAATTTCCCATTTTCAGCAGCGACATAGGCCGTTAACTGCTCGGGATGATCGTATTGAATGGCATAGGCTGGGAGGGGTCGACCTCGATATTCGTGGTGAGCATCTGTACTGGTGATTCTTGAAACATGCAAAACTTTATACCCTGGTTTTACATGCGCCTGGGCTACCTCCAAAGCTTGTGCTTGGGTTATCTCTTTTTTCATGCTTCCGTCTGTGGCATTGACCAACTGATTGTTATTGATCCAATAATAGGGAACACTCCCTACCGCCACCAATTCTAAACTTTGAATTTTTATATTCAAACTATCGGTGGGATAAAGGGATTTAAATTGCGGTTTTTCATAGCCTTTATTGAGATAGGGGTCACCGTGAATTTCATCCAAATCGGTCCAGCTAAAGTACAATCCCGAAACGGTCCACATGATGAATTGAAGCCCGATGGATAGCCCTAAATAGCGATGCACTTTTCGAATACGCAAAGAGGTTTTATAGCTCATTTTTGATTTTTTATATAAACCACAAAACATGAAATGATGCCGCTGGCGTTTGCCACTGCATCTTTCCAATCCGACACGCGATAATCCGTTAAGGTTCCCTGTAAAATTTCAATCAATAACCCTAAAAAAAGAGATGCAAAAAGCGCTTCCGAAAGAAATTTTAATCGCTGAAAGTGAAACCGAAGACTTTGCGCGAACAAAAAAAACAACAGCCCGTACACTACAAAATGTCCAACCTTATCTTGATGAGAAAAAAACGGTTCCGAAGCTGTATTTGAGGGCTTGTAAAAGCTCAAGTAAAGAATCAAGCTCAACCAAAGTACACTGCAAAGTGTCCAGAATTTTTTAGGCATGGGCGTGGTTATTTGCCTAAAAATAGGAAACCTTTTTGGGAAAAAGCCTACATTCGAAAACCGACTCGATTTATGCATTCAAAAAAAACGTTTCCACCGGTAAATTGCACATCTTCTGCGACTACAGGAGCAGAAGTTTCATGGTTTGCACCCCTCTGCAATGGAGATGATGCCTTTTTAGGGGAACGCCACACCGACTATAAAAGCAATTGGGATAATACTTCTGAAATTGGTCGAACAGCCGATCGTTTGGGTTTTCGCAATATGCTCTGCCCGTCCTCCTACCAAGTAGGGCAAGACACACTGAATTTTGCAGCTGCCCTTGCCCCTCAACTTCAACAAATGAATCTGCTCACAGCCATTCGCTGTGGGGAAGTCCACCCTCCTATGTTGGCGCGAGCCTTATCTACCCTTGATCATATCCTTAATGGACGTTTGACTGTTAATATTATTTCCTCTGACTTGCCTGGACTCAAAGAATCCTCTGAAACTCGCTATGCCCGATCCAAGGAAGTCATTGAAATTCTCAAGCAAGCTTGGACACAAGATCAAATTGACTACCAAGGTGATTTTTATCAATTACAACTTGACAGTCGCCCAGTAAAACCCTATCAACAAAATGGAGGGCCGTTACTCTATTTCGGGGGCTACTCTCCTCCCGGTTTGGAGCTATGCGCACAGCATTGTGATGTTTATTTAATGTGGCCCGAAACCCAAGATAAAATCCATGGATTGATGGAAACCATGGCACAGAAAGCCGCTGCTTATGGTCGCACGGTTGACTTTGGATTACGCGTTCATGTTATCGTTCGAGAAACAGAACAAGAAGCAAAAGCCTATGCCGAAAAACTCCTTTCCAAGCTCGATTTGGACAAAGGGACGGAAATCCGTGACCGTGCTCAGGATGCAAAATCGATGGGTGTTGCTCGCCAAACCGAAATGCGAAATCAGGCGGGAGAAGATTTTTATGTGGAATCACATCTGTGGACGGGGATCGGACTGGCACGTTCTGGCTGCGGTGCCGCATTGGTTGGCAATCCCGAACAAATCCTCGCCAAAATCAGAGCTTATCAAGACATGGGTATTCGTTCTTTTATTTTTTCAGGCTACCCACATCTGCAAGAAGCTGCGTATTTTGCGCGACTGGTTTTGCCACATTTGGAAACGATTTCCCTTCCCGAAGTTCATGGAAGAATTCCTTCAAGTCCCCCAAAAACCCCTCTAGCGAACGGAACAAGAATCTAATTATGCTTGATTTTGGAATCGTACTGGTTTATTTTGTGGTGATTTTTGCCATCGCCATTGCGGGTCGTCGTAAAGAATCCGGTTCAGCAGAAGATTATTTTTTGAGTTCTCGTCAGCTACGTTGGCCCTCCATTGCGCTTTCAACCATTGCCACCAATATTCAGGGCTACCAGTTTTTGGGAATGATGGGGTCTGCCTATCTCTATGGACTGGCACAAGCCAATTTAGAAATTAACGCAGTTCAAGGCTTACTCCTAGCAGCCTTTGTTTTTGTTCCGCTCTTTTTACAACATAAAATTACCACCGTAACGGAGTTTATCAATTTAAAACTCGGTCGTCGAGTGGGCTTGTTTTATTCACTGGCCAATCTTGGATTGTTCAGTACCATTACCCTAGGTGCCGCCCTGTTTTGGGGAGCCTATGCTGCCGATCGAGTTTTTGGAGAACAACTTGCTTTTCTGCATAGCGATCGGATGCTCCGTATTGGAATTTTGATTGTGATTCTTGGAGGCTTTTCGGCTATTTACACCTATTTAGGTGGGTTGAGTGCTGTTGTAAAAACCGATGTTGTTCAATTTTTTGTGTTGGTCACAGGGGGTATTGCAGTACTTTACGTAGCCGTAAATGCTTTGGGTGGATGGTCAGAACTGTATGCACAGACTGCTGATAAAATGCACCTGCATCTTCCCGCAGAGCACAAAACCTTACCGTGGACACATCTGTTCGGTTTGTTTTTTTTAAACATCAATTATTGGTGTGCGAACCAAACCGTGATCCAACGTTCTTTGGCAGCTAAAAATCTACGAGAAGCCCAAACGGGCCTATTGGTGGGAGGAATGCTCAAATATGGAATGGCGGTCATTATCATTATTCCAGGAATAGCATTGTATGGCATTTTAGGGAACGACTTGGCCGAACCCGATATGGCTTTTCCTTATCTAGTCACAACCTATATCCCCGTTGGAGTAAAAGGAGTGATTCTCTGTGGTTTGTTTGCCTCGTTGATGAGTACTGTAGATTCTACTTTTAACTCCATTGCGACCCTTTGGTCGGTCGATATTTACTCGGGTTATCTTCATAAAAAAGCCAATGATCTCCAAAAAATTCAGGCAGGAAGAAAAGCGATTTTATGTAGCTTTTTCACCGCTCTTCTTATGGGATGGATCTTGCTCTATCTAAAGTTCGAGAACCCAAGCGCTGCCTTTACCCACACCCTTAATGAATTGCGTTATTACATTAACTGTGGTATTGTTGTATTAATCTGCACCGCTGTGCTATTGACCATCCCCAATAAAAAACGTGTTCTTTGGGCTTTTTTGTTAACGCTACCTCTTAACCTTATACTTCAATACAGCTTCCCCGAAATGAATTATTTTGTTCGCGCTTTTTGGGTTATATTTAGTGGGCTTGTATTTGCTATTTCTGGTGACATCAAGTCTCTACAAGCTCCAAAGCAACTCTTTGTGGCCCATTCAGTTAAGGAGGCTTGGAGAGGTTTTGCTTTAGGAATCAGTTTGGTCATTCTTCATATTCTATTTCACTAATCCATGGTCAAACGAAAAAAAACAGAAGACGCTATTGATCTCCACGGAGTTCGTCATAAGGAAGCCCTTGAGTGGGTGAAAGATGAACTGCATTTCCGAGCCGATCAGGGTTCTTTTTCCTTGACCATCATTACAGGGAATTCATCTGTACTCCAAAAACGAATCTTTGAGGAAATTCTAGAAGGCACCGTTTACAACTACTATATCCCTAGCTGGAACTTAGGTCAGATTATTGTAGAGTATATAGACTTAGATACATATTGATATATTGACTTCTATTAGCCT
>QXYU01000007.1:18303-19717 GCA_009886755.1 Flavobacteriaceae bacterium | reverse complement strand
TTGGTGCCCATGTATTTTATTCAACTTGAACCATAGGTGAACCAAATAAATGTTATTCTATTTTATGAGTGGGGGGTGTACCCTAATATCAGACGATTACTTTCACAGATTAGTTATGGTATAAATGGAACAAAAAAAATTTATTACATTAGGGTTATGAAGTTTTTAGAAAAATATTACCCAGTAATACTGGCAGCACTAAGTGTTGCTTATTCAAATTATCTCTGGTTTTCAGGAAAGCAATTAGATGGATTATATGTAGGTTTATGGCCTGTAACCATATTGGCTTTTGCTTTAGTCCTCAGGCAAAGAAGAAACGACTCAAAAAAAGATTAAGATGGAAAATAAAGTTATGTTCATCATCGGCATTGTAATTTTTGTTGTTTACAATTTTTTCTACTTTAAAATTGTTTTAAGACAGAAATTTGGAAAAAAGAAGGACGATTAACTTTTAAAACCTAAAAAAGGAGTCTGGATTGTAAGTCTCTTGCTTTAATTCCATTCCTTGCTTCTCTGCCCAGACTCCTGAGATCTAATCGACGGATACTCCACCATAGGGATCGTAATGATCTAGGGGCACCTTCCATTATTGTCAATGACTCTGAATCTACCCTTCCTGTAACACCCACAACTATTCTCTCTTGAGTTCCTCCAATATTCGTTCCAACGCAAGTCCCCTTGATCCTTTTATTAAAATATTCTTGCTCAATAGGGTTTTTGTGTCCAATTTTTTAAGAAAAATTTCAGTAGTGGGGTAACAGCTTATGTTAGGGAATGATGTTTCAATTTGCGAAAAGACCGAGCCCACTAAATAGAGATGATCAAAAGATTGTTGGGCTACCCATTTAAATACAGCTTGATGCTCTTGTACTTTATAAGTTCCGAGTTCTAACATATCGCCAAGAATCAAAATACGATTTGATTCAAATTGCTTAAAGTAAGCCTCTAAAGCAGCTCTCATGCTGCTTGGATTTGCGTTGTAGGCATCCAAAATGACAGTAGTGTCTCCTATTTGAAGTGACTGCGAACGATTGTTAGTGGCTTGATAGGAAGCAATCCCTTTTTGAATTTTTTCAAAGGGTACTTTAAAGTACTTGCCAAATGCATAAGCCGCTGCAATATTGGAAAGATTGTACATCCCATAGAGAGTGCTACGAAGAATACCTTCTGGGGTATTGAGTATGAGAGTATTGTCATGCACCTTATAGTCAATAATATAATTGTTGGTTGAATCCGTTCCAAAACAAATACGCTTCAACTTTTGCGTCAGATTTACCTGTTGGAGGTCATCCCCGTTACAAATCATGATGCCTTGGCTTTTGTCTAGATAATGGTAGAGTTCCGATTTTCCTTTTACAATCCCTTCTATTCCACCAAAACCTTCCATATGGGCTTTTCCACAATTGGTGATATA
>QXYU01000007.1:0-18293 GCA_009886755.1 Flavobacteriaceae bacterium | reverse complement strand
GATGGTGCAGAGATGTTCAATTTCCCCTTGATGGTTGGCACCCATTTCCACTATGGCCATTTCTGTTTCAGGGGTTATATCCAAAAGAGTCAATGGTACTCCTATGTGATTGTTTAGGTTTCCTTTGGTGGCAGTTATTGTAAAATGCGAAGCCAGTACTGAAGCAATCAATTCTTTAGTGGTTGTTTTCCCATTGCTTCCAGTGAGTCCAATGATCGTTGTTTTCAATTGCCTGCGATGGTATTGGGCAAGTTGCTGAAGAGTCTCCAATGGGTTTTCAACATTTATCATGGCAGAATTTGATTTCGCTAAGGAAATGTCTGAAATTACGGCCGCTCTCGCTCCTTGATCTAAGGCTTTCTGTGCGAATTGATTGGCGTCAAAGTTTGGACCTGATAAAGCGAAAAACAGTCCATTTTCCAATGAGTTTCGGGTGTCTGTATAGACTCCAGAGGAGTCGCAAAAGAGACGATAAAGTTCAGCTATGTCCATAATCAAAAAAGGCATCTGAGAAAGATGCCTTGGTAGTGGTTTTATCGAGAACGCTTGTGGCGTGCTGTTTTCTTGATTTTGTTTTTGGAGCCCACACGAGACATCGCACAACGGAACCCAATGTAGTCTGTGGCAATATATTGTGGGAGATAACGTCTTTGAGCTGGATCGAGCCAATAGGCACGATCTTTCCAAGAGCCTCCTTTATAAACCCGTACTTCGTCAGTAATCAATGAAGTTCTCTTACTTGACTTATCTACTTTCCTGGCTTTGTTCCCTTCCGTGTCATAAGTCACTCGTGCGTGAATAGGGGCGTTATACATCATGTTGGACTCTGGCTTTTTAGGGCCGTCTTCATTCTCATCTGGTGGATCCCGGAATTTCTTGGTAGATTCCTTGTCTCCATCGCGGAAGTTTCTGTTATCACTTTCTGTAAAATTTTGACGTAAGAATGTTTCTTCTTCATCAATAGGAATTTCCACAAGGGTTCCTGGTTTTTTCTTCAGATAAACTTTTCCGTTCGGCAAGGTGTCGAAAACCAATTCATCTTGCTCCATTACAGCTGCTTTTCCGTCTTCTCCAATAACACTTTTGGTATACACATTGCCACGGAAATAATTAAAGTCACTGTATTCATCGTCTACAATGGGGCGATAAACATCGGCTACCCATTCGGCAACGTTTCCGGCCATATCATAAATTCCAAAGTCATTAGGTGGGTATGATTTTACTTGAATCGTAATGTCAGCTCCGTCATCAGACCATCCAGCAATTCCACCATAATCTCCTTTTCCAAATTTGAAGTTGGCCAATTGGTCTCCTTCTCTTCGACGATCACTAGATCGGGTATATTCACCAGACCAAGGGTATTTTTTCTTCCCTCTGTAGGTGTTGTATTCACGATCACCAACCATAGCTAAGGCCGCATATTCCCACTCAGTTTCGGTAGGTAGGCGATAAGATAAAAGGAAAAGTCCATTTTCGATTTTCGCATAATTGTTGATTGTGGCCGTGTCTTTTTTAACCGTGCCGCGCTTTCCTGAATTGATAAGCGGGGTATTATTTTCACTTAAACTATCGGTTTTCCCTCCATAGGAAACTTCTGGGCGTTGAAGATAGGTTTCGGTATTGAAAGTACTGTTAGGGTCTACTTCGTTGAACCGGACATCTTTCTTGACAAAGCCCTCGCGCTCCAAGATAAATTCGTTCACTCGGTCAGAACGCCATTCGGCATATTGAACTGATTGCAACCAGTTGACTCCTACAACAGGATATTCAGCGTACGCTGGGTGACGAAGGTAGTTGGTTGTGAGTTCTTCCACATAACCAAGCGTGTTTCGCCAAACCAATGTGTCAGGAAGGGCTCCTTCGTAAATCAACTTATAATCAGGATTTTGAGTAGGGAATACCGTTTCCAACCAATTTAAATACTCATTATACATCAGATTGGTGACTTCGGTTTCGTCTATGTAAAAAGACATTACGTGTTGCTGAGTTGGTGTGTTGTTCCAATCATGCATGACGTCATCCTGAACCTGACCCTTCGTAAAAGTACCACCTTCGATAAAGATGAGACCGGGTCCTGTTTCTTGTTCTTCAAAGTCTGTATTGTATTGAAATCCTCCACTTTTGGAGTTAATGGACCAGCCAGTACCTCTTGATACATTGTTTTTACCACAGCTGCTCACTAGGAGGGCAGTAAATGTTAGGCCTATTAACGTTCTAAGGTATGTTGTGTTCATGCGCATAGTACTACTACAAATATAGGATTTACTTCACAAACATTTTGTGGAAATCAAATCGTTACTTCGATAACGTAGAAATTACCTACTTATTATATAAGAATTAGAAAAATGTGAAAAAAACCTACATATTTGCCAAAATTCACACACGAAAAGAGTAAAAAACGCGTTTTAAATTTATGTATCGGACACATCGTTTTTTGTTTTATTGCGGACTGTTCTTGGTTTTAGCATCAACAAACTGGCTCATGGGACAAAACAATGAAAGGGTAATCACCACTGGTGTTCCCTTTTTGCTTATTACTCCTGATGCGCGTGCAGCTGGGATGGGTGATTTGGGTGTGGCGACGACCCCTGACGCATATTCCCAACAATGGAATCCTGCAAAATATCCTTTTAATGATATAGAAAAAGGAATCGGTGTGAGCTATACCCCATATTTGAGCAAACTCGTTAATGATATCTTTTTAGGGAATCTAACCTATTACCGGAAAATCGGCGAACGAGGAGCCTGGGGTGGGAGTTTAAAATATTTTAGTCTTGGTGATATTCAGTTTAATGAAGTGAATTCTGGAACCATAATCAATCAAGGGGTAGAGCGTCCCAACGAATTGACCCTTGATTTGTCGTATTCATTAAAATTGAGTGATCAATTTGCAATGGCAGTGGCGGGCCGATACATTCGTTCGGATTTAAAAATCACCTCTGATTTGGATGCTGCTTCAGCCAATACTTTAGGGGTAGATTTAGCAGCGTATTATCAGTCCGATGTTCGGAAAGTAGGTAATAATAGTATGCAATTCCGAAGTGGAGTCAATATTTCTAATATAGGCCCTCGGTTGGTTTATGACATTGGGGGGCAGAAAAACTTTCTTCCAACCAACCTCAAACTAGGGACAAGTGCCGATTGGATTTTTGATCGTAATTCCTCCATAAGTTTAAATGTTGAATTCAATAAACTCCTGGTGCCTTCACCAGTTGCCACTACAAACGATGCTGGAATACTGGTTTATGCCCAACCCGATGTGAATTTCCTTCAAGGGGTGTTTGATTCATTTAACGATGCTCAAGATGGATTTCCGGAAGAACTTAAAGAAATTACTTGGGCAACAGGGTTGGAATACCAATTCCAAAACGTCCTAGCGCTCCGCACTGGATATTTCAATGAAAGCAAAGAAAAAGGAGCGCGCCGATTTGTGACTTTTGGAGCCGGACTTTTAATCAATCAGATGCAGGTAGATATCTCCTATCTGTTTTCCACTTCATCCGTTCGAAGTCCACTTGAAAACACACTTCGCTTCTCTTTGAGTTTTGATTTGCTGTCTGGAATTGTGGTTCCGGAAGAGGAATGAATTTACGAAGCCCAATCTAGAATTAATTAACTATTTTTGTGTACGGATTGAATTGTAACCTATCCAACAGGATTTATGAAGAAAATTACCAAGCAGACCTATTTGAAATGGTATGAAGACATGCTCTTTTGGCGCAAGTTTGAAGACAAATTAGCTTCGGTTTACATACAGCAAAAAGTAAGAGGATTTCTGCATTTATACAACGGTCAGGAGGCGGTATTGGCAGGTTCATTACACGCCATGGAGATTGGAAAAGACCGTATGATTACGGCCTATAGAAACCACGTGCAACCTATCGGATTGGGAGTAGATCCCAAGCGTATTATGGCAGAACTTTTCGGTAAAGCCACAGGAACCTCAATGGGACTTGGAGGTTCGATGCACATTTTTTCAAAAGAATTTAATTTTTTTGGAGGACACGGGATCGTAGGAGGACAAATTCCTCTTGGAGCCGGGATGGCTTTTGGAGACAAGTATTTCAAAAGAGATAATGTTACCCTTTGTTATATGGGAGACGGTGCGGTTCGACAAGGATCTCTTCATGAGACATTGAATTTGGCAACGCTATGGCAATTACCCGTTGTATTTGTTGTAGAGAATAACGGATACGCCATGGGAACATCTGTAGCCAGAACAGCCAGTCATCAAGAAATATGGAAACTCGGTCTGGGCTATGAAATGCCCTGTGAGCCCGTTGATGGAATGGATCCTGTGGCTGTTGCAAAAGCCATGGACAAAGCCATACAACATGCACGTTCAGGAAAAGGGCCTTCCTTTTTGGAAATGAAAACCTATCGTTATCGAGGTCACTCGATGTCTGATGCTCAGCACTACCGTACCAAAGAAGAAGTAGAAGACTATCGAAAAATTGATCCTATTACACAAGTAAAGGATATTATTTTGGAAAAAAAGTACGCTACTCAAGAAGCCTTAGATGTGATAAGTAAAGACATCAAAGCACGCGTTGCTGAATGTGAAAAATTTGCCGAAGAATCACCCTTTCCAGAAAAACAAGTGATGTATGACGCAGTATATGAACAAAATGATTATCCATTTATAAAGCATAAAATACAGTAGATGGCAGAAGTGATTAACATGCCTCGATTGAGCGATACAATGGAGGAAGGAACCGTAGCACAATGGTTCAAAAAAGTAGGAGATGCGATTCAAGAAGGAGATATTCTTGCAGAGATCGAAACGGATAAAGCAACGATGGAGTTTGAAGCCTTTTACGAAGGAGAGTTATTGCATATTGGAATCCAAGAAGGGGAAACCGCAGCTGTAGATACTCTTTTAGCCATTATTGGTGAAAAAGGCGAAGATATTTCAGGACTTTTTTCTGGAGGGACCCCTGCGTCAGAAGCAGCAGCCCCAGCAGCGGAGGTAGTTGAAGTTCCTCCAAATTCAGAAGCTCAGACCCCGATTCCAGATGGAGTTGAGGTGATTAGTATGCCCCGATTGAGTGATACCATGGAGGAAGGAACCGTAGCCACTTGGTTGAAGAAAGTTGGGGATACTGTAGAAGAAGGCGATATCCTTGCTGAGATCGAAACGGACAAAGCCACCATGGAATTCGAGTCGTTTTATTCTGGGCAATTACTTTATGTAGGGATTCAGGAAGGTGAATCGGCTCTTGTGGATAGTGTACTTGCTGTTATTGGTCCAGAGGGTACTGATGTCGCTGCTGTAGTAGCTACAGCCAAAGTGCAAGACAGTGCCGCAACTCCCGTAGAAGAAAAATCAGCCGTGGCCCCAGCTCCCGTAAAGGTTACCATACCCGCTCCAACTCCTGAAAAAACAACGATTGCTACCCCCGTAGCAAATCCTGTTTCTAATGGTAGAGTGGTAGCTTCTCCTCTGGCGAAGAAAATGGCTGCCGACAAAGGAATTGACTTATCTCGCGTTCAAGGAACTGGAGATCATGGTCGTATTGTCAAAAGAGATATTGAAAGTTTCCAAGGAGGAGTTGCCATGTCAATGCAACAGCCAACAGGAGTGGAGCAAATCACCGAATTGGCCAACAGTCAAATGAGAAAGACCATTGCAAAGCGTCTTTCTGCGTCTAAATTCTCAGCACCGCATTATTATTTAGGGGTTGAATTTGATATGGATGCTGCCATCTCGTTTCGTACCCAGTATAATAGTTTGCCGGACACGAAGATTTCATTTAATGACATTGTAATCAAAGCGGTTGGAATGGCGCTTAAAGCCCATCCAGAGGTAAATTCGCAGTGGTACGACGATCGAATTGTTCACAATCACCACGTTCATGTGGGTGTAGCCGTTGCTGTTGAAGACGGCCTTGTAGTGCCAGTATTGAAGTTTGCCAACGAATTGGCTCTTCCACATATTGGTGTTCAGGTAAAAGATTTTGCCTCTCGTGCACGTAGTAAGAAATTGACACCGCAAGAAATGGATGGGAGTACCTTTACGGTATCCAATCTGGGGATGTTTGGAATTCAGGAATTTACATCCATTATCAATCAGCCGAACTCCGCAATTCTTTCGGTAGGAAGTATTGTTCAAAAACCGGTCGTCAAAGACGGCAATATAGTGGTTGGGAATACCATGAAGTTAACCTTGGCTTGTGACCACAGAACAGTGGATGGTGCTACAGGAGCTCAATTTTTACAAACGCTTAGAGGATTTATTGAGAACCCTATAACAATGCTCGTTTCCTAGGTAGGTGAGTTAGATGAAAAAAGCTATTTGCAAGCGCTGGAAAGAAGCCCTGTGAATACTTTGGAAATCAGAACCTTATTATTTGAAAACCTGTCTAAGGATGTGAATGATCGAGAAGCGATTTTTAAAGGAATTGAATAATTCCATTATTATGAAAGGTATCAAAAAACAAATGATTAATTCCTTGCTATTAGTTACTTACATTTCTTAGATAGATGAAAACAATTGTTGTAAGTGGTGCGAGTAGGGGGATCGGTTTAGAATTGTGTCGATTGGCACAAGAACAAGGCTTACGCGTTATTGCCTTGTCTCGAAATATACGTCCATTAGAAAAACTCGACCTGGTTAGCTTTTCTGTGGATCTTTCCAATCCTGACAGTCTGCAACCCTATATCGAATATTTACAGCAGGAAAATCAGACAATTGATTATTTGGTAAACAATGCGGGTGCCTTACAAAACATCCCTTTTTCAGAAACGACTTGGGAGGTCTTTCAGTCCGTCTATCAGGTAAATGTTTTTGGTTTGGCTGAGTTGACACGGCAGAGCCTTCCCTTTATGTCCACCTCGGGCCATGTGGTCTCTATTTCCAGCATGGGAGGAATTCAAGGCAGTTCTAAATTTCCCGGCCTGGCCGCCTATAGTAGCAGTAAAGGTGCTGTAATCACATTGACAGAATTATGGGCCGAAGAATATAAAGAAACAGGGCCTGCTTTCAATGCCCTAGCATTGGGAGCAGTGCAAACAGAAATGCTAGAAGAAGCTTTTCCCGATTATAAGGCTCCAACCACTGCGGCTCAGATGGCGGCTTATATTCTGAATTTCACTTGTCAGGGACACCAGTTTTATAATGGAAAAGTCTTGCCTGTAGCCAATAGCTCACCTTAGTAGTTATGACAACTATTTTCGATGCCATTCCAGAAGCGTCACAGGCCTATGTGAAAGGGCTTTTGACACCCCTTCCCATTGCGGTGAAGATTACTCGAAAACGCTTGAGTAAACATGGAGACTACCGTAAGCGAATGGATGGAAAGCATGAAATAACGCTTAACGAAACCGAAAACCCCTATCGTTTTCTAATAACGCTCATTCACGAAATTGCTCATTATATTGCTTTTGAGGCTCATGGCTTCCAAATTAAGCCTCACGGAAGAGAATGGAAGCAAGTATATAAAGACCTTATGATGCCCTTATTGCACCCAGAGGTGTTTCCTGATGCACTGCTCCCTTTTTTGGCGAAACACTTCAAAAATCCCAAAGCAGCCACCGATACTGATTTTCATTTGGTACGAGCTCTAAATCGTTTTGACTTGAATCCTGATAAAACCTATATCTTTGAATTGAATCTCGGAGAAGCTTTTGTCTTGCCTAATGAGAGAAAATTTATTCGGGGGCAGCAGCGAAGAAAACGTTTTGAGTGTGTCGAAATAAGTACCCAAAAAAAATATTTAGTCAGTCCACATGCGGCAGTGCAAAGACTTGATCGGAATGTGGAAAAGACTATGGAAAATTAGAAATGGAAATCGATGAATAAGGATCATTATGCACTGATTATGGCTGGAGGGATTGGGAGCCGATTTTGGCCCGAAAGCACTCCAGAATATCCAAAGCAGTTTTTAGATTTGACTGGAACGGGTCAGAGCCTGTTGCAACAAACCTTTAAACGTATCGCTGCTTTTATTCCAGAATCCAATATTTATTTTTTGACCACGGAACATTACCGCTCCATTGTTTTGGAACAACTTCCAACTCTTATGGAAGGACAGTTGCTTTGTGAACCTGTTCAGCGGAATACAGCTCCCTGTGTTTTGATGGGAGTTAAAAAAATACATTCGCAAAATCCCTCGGCAAAAATACTGGTAGCCCCTAGTGACCACCTAATCCGCGATGAACAGGCCTTTCAGAAAGATATTATGGATGCATTTGAGCATTCTAATGCCGATAACCTTATTACCTTTGGTATTCGACCCAGTCACCCTGCTACTGGGTATGGCTACATCAAATCGGAGAATAGTGCATCATTGGCTGCTGTAGAAGAATTTACCGAAAAGCCAGATTTGAAAACAGCAGAAAGATATGTGACTGATGGAGCGTATTTTTGGAATGCTGGGATTTTTGTCTGGAGTGCAGACGCCATTTTGAAAGCTTTTGAAGCCTACGAGCCAGAGATGTGCCAATTGTTTTCAGACGCATCAATTTGGAATACCAACAAAGAAGTGTCTTATATCCAATCCCAATTCCCTTTAGCCAAAGAAATTTCTATTGATTATGCAATTCTTGAACGTTCTCCATGGGTGAAAGTAATCCCCGCTCGTTTTGATTGGAACGATTTGGGCAGTTGGTCAGCACTGCATTCAGAAACCGATCAGGATGATCAAGGTAATGCGGTAATCAATGCTCAGTTGTTTACAGAAGATGCTTCGGGTAATCTCATAAAAACAAGTGCTGGAAAAAAAGGTGTTACTAGTAGGCTTAAAAGATTATATTGTTGTAGAAAACAATTCCGTACTGATGATTTTACCTAAAAGTAGCGATGAAGGCATTAAAAAGTTAGGGAGTGCTGCTCGGGCTGAATGGAAAAAACCTTAATCCTTTCTCTTGTTTAAATAAGCCGTTCGAACTCTTTTGAATAGTTTGGAAGAATAGACAAAATCACTTACCGATTTATTGTCAGTACTGAATATTTCTTCTTTGTCGCCCTCCCAAGCCTTGGTGCCATTTTCCAGGAAAATAATCTTTTGACCAATTTCCATGACTGAGTTCATGTCATGCGTATTGATTACTGTAGTGATCTGATATTCCTCAGTGATTTCTTGAATCAAATTGTCAATAATGATGGAAGTCTTGGGGTCTAATCCTGAGTTGGGTTCGTCGCAGAATAAATACTTGGGATTCATGACAATGGCTCGTGCAATAGCCACTCGCTTTTGCATTCCTCCAGAGATTTCCGAGGGGAGCTTGGTATTGGCATCAATCAAATTCACGCGATTGATGACCGTATTGGCTCGATCTCGAATTTCGCCCTCGCTTTTGTTGGTCAGCATCTGCATGGGAAACATGATGTTTTCCTCGACTGACATAGAATCAAACAGAGCGCTCCCTTGGAATACCATACCGATATCCTGGCGTAGTTGGATTCGTTCTTGCGGGGTCATTTTATCCAATTCAGTCCCGTCATAACTAATGCTTCCTTGATCGATTCCATGGAGACCTAGTAGGCATTTTAAAAACACCGTTTTCCCAGATCCACTTTGCCCAATGATGAGGTTTGTTTTTCCCTTGTCAAAAGAAGCAGATACGCCTTTTAGAACAGGCGTATCCTTGAATGATTTATACATTTTAGAGGCTTGGATCATATCAGGTCAAAAGGATTTGGGTGATGATATAATTCACAATAATGATGGCAACACTTGTCCAGACAAAGGAAGTAGTGCTTGCTTTTCCAACATCTAAGGCACCTCCTTTTAGAAAGTAGCCATGATAGGAGGGAATGGTTGCCAGTAGTAGCGCAAACAAAAATGTTTTGACAAAAGAATAGGTTACATGAAAAGGGATAAAGTCCATTTGAATCCCTTCGATAAATTCTTCACTAGAAGAAAAGCCTCCGTAAACGCAGGCGACATACCCCCCGAGCACCCCTAGAAACATTGCAATGGTAATCACAAAAGGGTAGAATAAAAGTGCAACTATCTTTGGGAAAATCAAATAGTTATAGGTGTTAATACCCATTACTTCAAGCGCATCAATTTGTTCAGTAACTCGCATGGTTCCAATGCTTGAAGTGATATAAGAGCCAACCTTTCCAGCCATAATCACAGAGATAAAGGTGGGTGCAAATTCCAAAATAACAGATTGTCTTGTGGCAAAACCCATTAGATTCCTGGGTAAAAGCGGATTTTCCATGTTTAAGGCGGTTTGGATAGCCACAACACCACCTACAAAAAACGAGATAAATGAAACAATTCCCATGGAGCGAATGATCAGCGTGTCGATGTCCGTAAGAATGAGTTTTTTCAAAATAGGCCACTTTGTGAACTTTTCGAAAATTCTTTGGAGCATAAGAAAATAGCGGCCAATGTGCGTAAACAGTTTCATCTATTAGAAGCAGGTAAAGTGTTGAAGTTTCGCTTTAGTCATGTCGATGGGTACTGATTTTTGGCTGTGCGAAATGACTTCTTGTCTCTAACGGACAGAAGTTAAATTAGCTTAACAGTTACTCAAAATTAAGGATTTAATACGGTATTGCCGCGTTAAATCACACTCGATATGTAATGGCGTTGATGTTCATTCCAGCTCCTACACTGGCAAAAAGAATAATGTCCCCTTCGTTTACTTGGTGATTTTGGAAATTTGTTTTGCGTACCAAATCGTAAAGGGTTGGAACTGTGGCAACCGAACTGTTTCCATAGGTCTCAATATTCATGGGAAGAATATCCTCGGGAGCCTTTGTTTTGTAGAGTCGAAAAAACCTTTTGACAATCGCTTCATCCATTTTTAGGTTCGCTTGATGGATGAATATTTTTTTAAGATCACCGATTGCTACTCCTGCATTGTCAAGACATTCTTTCATTGCAGTAGGCACATTGGTCAGCGCAAACTCATAGACCTTGCGACCTTGCATTTTGATAAATTTGGTGGGGTCGTCCGTTTGTTTATTAGATGTTCCCATAAAAATAAAATCAACCTCTCCATCGGCGGTGTAGGTGCAGCTTGCATGAGATAGAATTCCTGCGCTCGAATCCGTTTTCTCAACAATAGTAGCGCCAGCACCATCAGCATAGATCATAGAATCTCTATCGTGAGGGTCTGTTACGCGTGATAGGGTTTCGGATCCAATCACCAAACAGCGAGAGGCCATTTCTGCTTTTATAAAAGCATTGGCTTGAATCATTCCCTCTACCCATCCAGGACATCCAAAGATGATGTCATAGGCAACACATTTCGGGTTTTTGATGCCTAAATTAGCTTTGACCCGAGATGCCACACTGGGCAATGCATCGGGTTGGTCGGATTGGTTTGTGATATCTCCAACGTTTTGAGCAAGGATGATATAATCCAAGGTTTCTGGATCAATCTGTGCATCCTCAATCGCTTTTTTAGCCGCCTCTGTGGCAAGATCAGAAGAATTCAGAGAAGGTTGGGTGTATTTTCGTTCTCTAATTCCTGTAATCGAGGAAAATTTCTCAATAATCTCCTCGTTTTTACTAGGGATAGCTTCGCCATTCGCATCGAAGAAGTCGTTGCGAAGGAATTGGGTGTTGGTATACTCTTGACTGGGTATGTGTGC
Organism: Flavobacteriaceae bacterium; assembly: GCA_009886755.1. Lineage (GTDB taxonomy): Bacteria > Bacteroidota > Bacteroidia > Flavobacteriales > Flavobacteriaceae > UBA11891. The sequence goes on along the minus strand of QXYU01000007.1, from coordinate 6,739 downwards.
CCCAGTTCCAATAATTTTCACTTTCATAATACACTTGCGAATTTCTTGGTTTTAGGAGGATAGCCCCAAATGAAGACAAAAAACGCTACGATGTCCAAGGGTAATTGTTTTAAATTAAATAAATAATTAAAAAGCTGTTAATCATTATTCTATGTATAGTTCGATAGAGGTACAGCTACATATTAAATTACGATCCCCAAAGGCTTCATCTACCCTCCTAACAACGGGCCAAAACTTGTTTTCAGCAACAAAAGGGAGTGGGAAAGCGGCAATTTTTCGACTGTAAGGAAACGACCAATCGTCACTGGTGATCATTTCTTGCGTATGGGGTGCGTTTTTTAACAATTCTAAGTACGATGAATCATTTGCAATGGCTTGTATTTCCATTCGAATGGAAATGAGGGCTTCACAAAAACGATCTATTTCCTCAATGTTTTCACTTTCTGTAGGTTCAATCATCATAGTGCCTGCTACTGGAAATGAAACTGTAGGTGCATGAAAACCATAATCCATCAATCGTTTAGCGATGTCAGTAACCTCAATTTGAGAAGTTTTGAAATCACGACAATCGATAATCAATTCATGTGCAGCCCGTCCGTTTTCACCCGCATATAAGACCTCGAAGGCGCCTTCAAGACGCTTTTTGATGTAGTTAGCATTGAGTATGGCAATCTCAGTGGATTTTGTTAGGCCCTGTGCACCTAACATACGGATATACCCGTACGAAATGAGACAGGCTAGGGCAGATCCCCAAGGAGCACCTGAAATTGAAGTGATTCCTTGCTTTCCTCCAGTTTCAATCACAGGATTGGTGGGTAAAAAAGGAGCTAAGTGCTCCGCTACACAGATGGGTCCGACGCCTGGTCCACCCCCACCGTGAGGAATGGCAAAAGTTTTATGGAGATTAAGATGGCATACATCTGCACCGATTTTAGCAGGACTGGTTAACCCTACTTGTGCGTTCATGTTCGCTCCATCCATATAAACTTGCCCTCCATACTTGTGAATAAGGCCTGTGATTTCTTGAATTTTACTTTCAAAAACTCCGTGTGTAGAGGGGTAGGTGATCATTAAAGCAGCAAGGTTTTCAGAATGGAGTGCTGCTTTTTCAGAGATGTCTTCCCAATCAATATTCCCTTGTGCATCTGTTTTGGTCACAATCACTTTCATTCCTGCCATGACAGCAGAGGCGGGATTGGTTCCATGTGCGGAAGCAGGAATCAAACAGATATTTCGATGGATATCTTCACGTGATTGGTGATATGCACGTATTACCATAAGCCCTGAATATTCTCCTTGTGCTCCGGAGTTGGGTTGCAGTGAGGTGGCAGCAAATCCCGTTACTTCGTTGAGTTGCTTTTCAAGGACGGTCAAGATCTTCTGATAGCCTTGGGCTTGTGATACAGGTACGAATGGGTGAAGACCATTCCACTGAGACCAACTTAAGGGCAGCATCTCCACGGCTGCATTTAGTTTCATCGTGCAGGAACCGAGCGAAATCATAGAGTGATTGAGTGCCAGGTCTTTTCGTTCCAGTTGCTTGATGTAGCGCATCAGTGCTGTTTCCGAATGGTAGGAATTGAAAACGGGATGACTGAGATAGTCTACCTCCCGAATCATTTCTTCGGGTAATAGGACGGTATTTTTATCTGCGAATGAGGTTGCTTTTTTTCCAGCAACAGACTCAAACACTGAAATAAGTTTTTGAAGGGCTTCCTTGTCAGTACATTCGTTTAGTGAAATACTGACTTGCGTATCGCTTACATAATTCAGGTTGACGTGATGTTCTAGCGCAATCGGTTCCAATGTGTTTCGAGGGGCTTCCACCAACAAAGTGTCAAAAAAATAACGGTTGTGTTGTTGAAATCCGAGTTGTTCTAGGTGCTGTTCCAATCGAACAGCTGTTTGGTGAATGTGAAGGGCAATAGAACGCAGTCTCTTGGGACCATGATAGACGGCATACATACCAGCCATGACTGCAAGCAGTACTTGAGCGGTACAAATATTAGAGGTGGCACGATCTCTTTTGATGTGTTGTTCACGGGTTTGCAATGCCATACGTAAAGCAGGTTTGCCATCGGTGTCTCGTGTTTGACCAATGATTCGTCCCGGAACATGACGCTTATAATCCTCAAGAGTGGCAAAGAAAGCTGCGTGCGGTCCACCATAGCCCAATGGAATTCCAAGGCGTTGGGTGGAACCCACCACCACTTCCGCCCCCAGTTTGCCAGGAGCTTCAAGAAGAAGTAACGAAAGAATATCGGCGGCAACAGCGACCTTAATCCCAAAGGAATTAAAGCGGTCTATATGGTTTTTAAGATCAGGGATCTGCCCGGACTTGCCAGGGTATTGTATCAGTGCTCCAAAATAGGCTTCTGATAATGCCGTCTCTTCAGGTACCCCTACAACCAATTCAATTCCGAGGGGCTCCGATCGCGTTTGGAGAAGAGATAGGGTTTGAGGCAATACTTCCGCATCGACGAAAAACCTACAGCTGTTTTGTTTTTTTTGATCTCTATTGCGTACCGCATATAAAAGGGTCATGGCTTCAGCTGCTGCAGTACTTTCATCTAAAAGAGAGGCATTGGCAATTGGCAGCCCCGTTAGATCACAAACAACGGTTTGAAAATTAAAGATGGCTTCCAATCGTCCTTGAGCGATCTCTGCTTGATAGGGAGTGTAAGCGGTGTACCAACCTGGATTTTCTAAGATGTTTCGTTGAATGACTGCAGGAGTGATGGCTGAGTGATATCCCAGTCCAATGTAGCAATCGAAAAGCTGATTTTCATTAGCGAGTTTTTGTATTTCCTTTAGGAATTGATGCTCCGAAATCCCTTCGGGGAGTTGCATCGGCTCCTTCAGTCGAATGGCTTCAGGAATGGTCTGTGCAATAAGTTCCTCCACACTGTTGAGTTGGAGTTTTTGAAGCATTTTTTTTATTTCTTGTTCATTGGGCCCTATGTGCCGGCTTTCAAAAGTATCAGGATGCATTTAAGAAATATTTTATGGCTTCAAAATTAAATGTTTTTAGTAGATATATCCTTAAAAAAAGAAGCCACAAAGGCGATAAATTTTCAACGCTTAGGGGGAGTTATCAACAGCTTTGAATACTTTTGTAGCGATGAGCGGAATTCGATCCCTTTTTGAAGCCTATATTCAGTCTAGTATTCATGTAGGATTTGCCGTAATTTCTCTTGTAGCAGTGACTTCTTTTCAGTTCGAAATAGCTCTTGAACAAACTATTTATGTTTTTGTGTTTGCCGCCACTCTTTTGGGATACAATACCATAAAATACGGTTGGCAAAAAGAGGTGATTTTTTATATACCTGTTCGTTATCAAGCTCTGACACTCATTGCAACCGCTACAGTGGCCCTTTTGTTTTGGACACTGTCATGGGAACAACAATTGGTGTTTTTGGTTTTGGGGATATTGGTGCTTTTTTATGCTTTTCCACTTCAAAAAGGAAGGAATAACCTTCGGAACAAACAAAAAATAAAAATTTATTGGGTTGCTTTAGTATGGAGTGTTTTTACAGGCTATTTACCAGTCGCGCATGAATATATAGATACTCTTTTTGCGTTTTCTGTCGTAGCACATCGATGGGTATTTGTGATATGTGCCACGCTGCCGTTTGAAATACGTGATTTGGATTCTGATGCTCCGAGCTTACGGACTTGGCCGCAGCGGTTTGGGGTATCCAAAACCCGTTGGATAGGTGTTTTATTGCTTGTCATTGTGGGGCTCTTTGCGTTGATCGCACAATGGCAACCTCCCATGGTAAGTTTGCTGATACATTCCGTATTAATTATCGCACTTTTGGCGGCCCGAACATCCCAAGGAAACTATTATGCCAGTTTTTGGGTCGAAGCCATTCCGATCTTGTGGCTTTTTCTCACTTGGTATTTCCTCAACTAAGTAAACCGCTCCGTTCCAGGAGTGCATTAACAGAGGGTTCTTTTCCGCGAAACTTTTTATAAAGTTCCATGGGGTGTTCCGTACCCCCTTTGGATAGTATGGTGTCGGCAAAATCTTGCGCCACTTTGGGGTTTAGAATGCCATGCTGCTTAAAATGTTCAAACGCATCGGCATCGAGTACTTCAGCCCATTTATAGCTGTAGTAGCCAGCAGAATAGCCCCCTTGGAAAATATGTGAAAAGGCAGTACTTAATGTATTGTCTGCAACATCGGGTGTTTTCTGAAAGGAAGCCAGTACGTCCAATTCGTGTTTCTTGACGTCTTCTATGGTGTACGCTTTTTCTCCATGGTAGGATAAATCCAACAGGGCAAAACTCAATTGACGTAAGGTTTGAAGTCCTTGCTGGAATTGAGCTGTTTTTTTTAGCTTCTCAATGGCTTCTTCGGGAAGTGATTCGCCTGTCTGATAGTGATGCGCAAAGCGTTTTAGGGCTTGACCCTCATAACACCAATTTTCCATTAATTGACTTGGAAGCTCCACAAAATCCCAATAAACACTGGTGCCACTCAATCCACTATAGACGGTGTCGGCGAGCATGCCATGCAGCGCATGTCCAAACTCGTGAAATAAAGTAGTGACCTCTTGGAAGGTTAACAGAGAAGGTGCTTTTTCGGTGGGTGGAGTGAAATTACAAACCACTGACACATGCGGACGTCTTCCTTTTTTCTGGGAGACGAAAGAGGTCATCCAAGCACCGTTTCTTTTTCCGGGTCTTGGGAAAAAATCCATATACAACAAAGCAACAAAATCACCTGACTTCCAATGGACTTCATAGGTGTGTACATCAGTATGATAACCTTCAAAGGCATCGGACCTTTTGAAATTCAATCCATATAATTCTCCTATAATGCGAAAAAGCCCTTGGAGTACTCTATCGAGCTCAAAATAGGGCTTCAGCTTTTGCTCATCCAATTCAAGCTGTTGCTGCTTTAATTTTTCCGTTAGAAAGGCGGTATCCCATTTTTGGATGGTGGCTCCTTGCAAATGTTCTTTGGCCAAAGTTTCAAGTGCTTGCCACTCTTTTGCTGCAACAGGATTTGCTTTTTCGTTTAACAATTCCAAAAAAGAACGAACCTGTGTTTCGGATTGCGCCATTCGTTCTTCCAATACAAAAGCGGCATGGGAGGGGTAACCTAATAGCTGTGCACGTTTTTTTCGCAACCGAACAATCTTTAAAAGAATTGCTGTGTTGTTGTTTTCATTATGTTGAAACCCTTTTTTTCCAAAAGCGGTGGCCAACTCTTTTCGTAAACTTCGGTTTTCGGCATAGGTCATAAAAGGCACATAGCTGGGATAATCTAGCGTAAACACCCAGCCGTCTAGTGCTCTTTGTTGAGCCGTTTCTGCTGCGGCATCGATTACCGCTTGGGGAAGCCCCTTCAAGTCATTGGCATCGGTGAGGTGAAGGGAATAGTTTTGGCTGTCGGCCAATACGTGCTCGCCAAAAGTAAGTGACAATTGAGCCAACTCAGTATCAATTTTTCGGAGTTGTTCTTTTTGTTCGCTGTTTAGAAGCGCGCCATTGCGAGTAAATCCTTTGTATTGCTTCTCAAGTAGAGTCTGTTGCTCTTTGGTGAGCAGTGCCTTGTCAGTGTGCTCGTGTACATATTTTATTCGTTCAAAAAGGTGAGGATCCAAACGAAGTGTGTTTTGAAAATCACTCAACAGGGGTGCCGCTTCTTGAGTGACTTTTTGAAGTTCTGGAGTGGTTTCTGCAGCATTCAAGTTATAGAGTAAGGCGGCATTCCGGTCAAGAAGCTCACCCAGAGAATCGAGGCGTTCAATAGTATTCTCGAAGTTGGGCGGTTCTGTTTGACCGACCAATGCTTCCAGTTCTTCCTGAGCTTGTGTTATGGCTGCTTGGAGTGCGGGAAGAAAATGCTGGGTTTCAATAGCAGAAAAAGGAGCGGCTTGATGTAGGGTCTCAAAGGGGTGTAAAAGCGGGTTGTTCAATGCTTAGTTATTTAGGTTTTTGGCACTTTGATGCACTTTGTCGGCAAGTGCTTTTTTGTAATCAATCATTTTTTGTTGCAGGTCAGTATCGCTGCTGCCAAGGATTTGTGCAGCCAATATACCTGCATTTTTTGCTCCGTCCAGAGCTACAGTGGCCACGGGTACCCCACCGGGCATTTGAAGAATGGATAGGATGGAGTCCCAACCGTCAATAGAGTTTCTGGATTTGACAGGCACCCCAATAACAGGAAGCGGACTGATCGCTGCGATCATTCCGGGTAAATGCGCTGCGCCACCTGCTCCAGCTATGATCACTGCAATGCCGCGTTGGTGTGCGGTTTGTCCATAGGTCATTAATTTTTCAGGGGTACGGTGTGCAGATACAATATCCACTTCAACGGAAATCCCAAACGCTGTTAGGATGTCAATTGCTTCTTGCATTACGGGAAGGTCTGATTGACTGCCCATGATAATTCCTACTGTTGCCATATTATTTGCTAATTACTTCGATAGATTCTTTTACTTGTTCTGCCAGTTGTCGTGCGTGTGCCAATTGGGGATGAACGATGGTCACATGACCCATTTTTCGAAAGGGACGTGTTTCTTTTTTTCCGTAAATATGAGGAGATACCCCATCCATTGCAAGGATGTGATCTATGTTTTTATAGTGCACAGGCCCTCGATGTCCTTCTTTTCCTACGAGGTTGACCATAACCGAACTGACTTTATTAGCCGTGTTTCCAAGCGGTAAATTCAGAATGGCGCGGATGTGCTGCTCGAATTGGGACGTATAGGCCGCTTCGATGGTA
>QXYU01000006.1:9508-20008 GCA_009886755.1 Flavobacteriaceae bacterium | reverse complement strand
TAAATGAATAAGACAGATAAATCTCAACACTGCTGCACTTAAACTGGTTAATCTCCCAAATATACTGCTAGCTGAGGTATCCTACAAGAGATATTTATAGTACGTCAATAAATACGTCAAGGTACATTTTCGAGGATAAATTCATTCTTTTTAGTTTATGCAATAGCAGGGATTAAGGTAGTCCATACCCTTGCTGGTTATTAAATACTTAGAATCGGAATGAATTTCATTTGAATACTCAAAGAAACTCAATAAAAAAACAGCTGAATTTGAAGAGTGGAAATCAGTGTTGTAGGAAATAGAAAAGGCAACTATACAGACAACCTGAAAAAGAAGTCCCGAAAACACTGTGTTTTCAGGACTATACAGCGGAGAGACAGGGATTCGAACCCTGGCAACGTTTACACGTTGACAGATTAGCAATCTGCTCCATTACCACTCTGGCACCTCTCCAAATATTTAAAGTACGTTCGCTAAAATACCGCATCAAAAGGAATTAAACAACTTCAGCTTCCAAAAACTATTCGGGATATTCAATCCGCAAATGGTAAATGTTCGATAGCTTTCGAATTAACACTTTTTTAATCTCTTCAATTTCAGACAATGTGATGTTGCTATTGCTGAATTGCCCCTCTTCCAATTGCTTTTGAATAATCTGCTGTACAAAACTTTCGATTTTGGAAAGGTTTGGATTTTTAAGGCTTTTGGAGGCGGCTTCAACGGCATCAGCCATCATCAAAATGGCTGTTTCTTTCGAAAAAGGCTTGGGTCCTGGGTATTGAAAGTCCTTTGGATCAATCTTTTGATCTGGATACTCTTCCTGCGCTTGCTTGTAAAAATAATATACCACTGAACTCCCGTGATGAGTTCGGATAAAATCAATAATTCGTTCCGGAAGTTTGTGTTTTTTGGCCAATGCGATCCCTTCTCGAACATGATGAATGATTATCGAGGCACTCTGTTGTGGGTTTAGTTCGTGGTGAGGTGAAATTTCACTCTTTTGGTTTTCAGAAAAATAGGTGGGTTTTTTCATCTTTCCAATGTCATGATAAAGAGCCCCCACGCGCACCAAAAGGGTATTGGCACCAATATGACTGGCAGCTGCCTCTGCCAGATTGGCCACTTGCAACGAATGATGGAAAGTACCCGGAGCTTGGTCCGATAGTTCCCTCAACAGTGCCGTATTGGTGTCAGACAACTCCAATAGTGACACATCTGATGTCAATGAAAACAAACGCTCGAACAAGTAAATAAGCGGTTGAACAAATAAGGTGAGCAGGCCATTTAGCAAGAACAAGCCAAGGGTAGTCAAAGCAATATTCTTAATACTTCCCTCATGGATAAAGGCAAAGGAAATGTGAACTAGTAAATAAATCAATACGATTTGACCTACGGAAATGAATAAATTGGCTCGCTGGTATAGCTTTGTACTGCTTTGGATGGAGACAATCCCTGCTAACATCTGCAAGAAAACAAACTCAAAACTATTGGGGACAATAAATCCGAGTAAGAGCACTGTTAATACATGGGTAAATAACCCCAATCGGGCATCAAAAAAAGCTTTTAGCGTTAGCGGAAGAATACAGATGGGAACACTATAAACCAAATAAGGGTCAAAATTAAGCACCACAACAGTTAAAGCCACAATGAGAAAAACATTAAAAAAGATAAAGGTGAGTTCCTTATTGTTGTTAAAGAGTTTTTCTCTATAGATCAGAATAAACCGAAGGAGCATAAAAAGTGCCAAGCCTATCAATATAGCGTAGCCCGTTGCTATCATAAACTCTTTTCGATCTGACCAAGAGCTGCTTTGATATTCGGCCGCAAGGGATTCCAGGCGCTGATAACGCTCCCCATCTACCAGTTCATTTTGAGCGATGATAAGGCTTCCTTTTTTAATCAGTCCACGAGTAGGAGAAAGGGCCTTTCTTCCTTCATTTAGTATTTTCTGTTGAAAAGTTGAGTCTGGAACAATATTGGGTGCTAATACTTCAAAGAAAAGCTTGTAGAAATTCTCTTGAAAAGGAGCCAGAGAATCAGACAACAGCCGCCCAAGATTTTTTTGCATTGCTTCCATCTGGAAAAAGGAAGTAACGGCTCGTTCTTTTTCGGTATTCCCATCAATCAACCGAAGCGTTTCACTTGTATCAACGTTCCAATTTAAAGGTAAAATTCCTTGCTTAAAAATACGATCCAATACCTGGGCTCCTTCCTTTTTGATTGCGGTTGTTTTAGGGGTGCTCACATTGATGAAATAGCGCTCAAATTTTTGTTGGTAGCGTTCCTTTCCTCGAACTCCCACTACGGTGTCCACACGATAATAACTATTGGCTTCTTCTTCTAAAAGTGCTATTTCACGCCCGAGCTCAGCTTCCGTTTTAAGTATTGGAAAATCGAAGGGTGCGTAAAGGGTTGCGTGTTTCCACGGAAATCCTTTTTGAAATTCATATTGGAACTTCCCTCCTTTGGGAAATAAATAGAGGATTGCCCCACAAAATGTAAGGAAAAGAAAACCCTTGTATAGCAGGGGCTGATTATAAAAAAGCCAATTCCAATACCGTTTCAATATCTGGTTGTTTTATGCGCTAAGAAAACAAAAATTAAGCAATAAAGCCGTTTGGACTAACAATTGTTGCTCTTAATTTATTTATTTTTGGGTTTCAATTCTACTATGAAATACGGGGTTTGCCAATTGGGTATCGTTTCTGTTCGGGCTGATAAACAAGATCAGAGTGAAATTGTAACGCAGCTTCTTTATGGAGACACATACACCGTGCTACTCTCCCAAAAAAAATGGACCAAGATCCGAATTGATGCTGACCGCTATGAAGGTTGGATTTCAAACAATCAGCATTTTGAAATTCAAAAGCCCCAGTGGGAGGAACTCTCCCAGCAAGACGCCACCTATGCGACGGATCTGATCAGTTATTGCCATCAGGATAACGGTCTGCTTTTCCCTATTCCTTTGGGTAGTAATTTGAATGTACAACAATTGCTCTCGCATCAGCACGAGGGGAATCGTTGTTCCCAAAAACAAAATCGAGAAGCAATTCTAAAAACGGCCTATCTATATTTAAACGCCCCCTATTTATGGGGTGGGAAATCTCCCTTCGGAATCGATTGTTCTGGTTTTAGTCAAATGGTATATCGCATTAATGGGTATTCTCTTTTCAGAGATGCCTCCCAACAAGCAGAACAAGGACAGACCCTTAGTTTCATTGAAGAAAGTCAAGCTGGGGATTTGGCCTTTTTCGACGATGCAGAAGGAAACATTATTCATGTGGGAATCTTACTCCCTAACCATAAAATCATCCATGCACATGGAAAAGTTCGTATCGATGGTATTGATCAAACAGGGATTTACAACAAAGAATTACAGAACCACTCGCATAAGTTGCGAATGATTAAATCTATTGTGTAACATCCTTTTCTAACTTCAAAAGGTATAAAAAAACCCCCTGATACACAGGAGGTTTTTTTATTTGAATCAAAGTTCAGCCTAGTTTTCCAACAAAGCTTTCATTTCCGTATAACCTTGGTTTTCACCAAGAGTACCGTATATATTCATTAATGTTTTAATTGCTTCTTCGTTATTACTAACAGCAATAAGACCTTTTAAGATTGGTACACATTCTTTGTAGAGCGCCTCTCTTTCACTTTTAAGAACCTCGTAGCGAGCATTGTCTTTACGAGATGTTCCTAAGCTATTCATCTCTTCAACCACTGCCGCTTCGCCTTCCAAAATCAAAGCAACTAGATTTAAATACGCGGCTTCAAAATTAGGATCCAAAGCTATCGCCTTTTCGTAAAAACCACGTGCAACATCTTTGTCTCCAAGGTCATTATTTACAACTCCTAAATTGAAATACAAATTGGTGTTATTTGGGTCTTTTTCAATGGCTTGGCTGATCAATTCCTTGAATTTTTCTTTTTCATCCAGCTCAATATACAAGTTGGCCTCAGTCAAAATCAAGTTTAAATCTTCAGGGTTGGATTTACGAGCTTCTTGCACCGCTGCAATTGCTTTTTCATTTTCGCCCTGTTGTGCATAAATCAAAGCGATATTCTTTACAATCTCAGGGTATTTCGATTCTGATTCTACTTCCTTAGGATTAGTATAATCTTTCGATTTCTTGTAAATCCCATATTCCATTTCAGACACTTCAATCTCATTATTGGTAGCTACTTCTGTTACAAGATATGTCGTGGTAATACCTGTATATTGGATGTCTTTTAAGATAAAGTAGAGCTCCAAAGCGCGATCATAAGCTTTGGCATTCACACTATTGGAAGCGGCAAAGTATAGATAGTCTTTTCCGTTTTCAGGATCAATCTGATAGGCCATGTATAATTTTTCAGCAGAGGCAACATAATCTCCGCCTTCGTTGTCCTCAATAGCAGATGTTACAATATCTGTAAGAAGTTCCTGTAATTGTTTAGCAACATCAGTCTTCAAACGGCTGTTTTCTTTGAGACCCGTATAAATGTCCATTGCCGTTTTGAATTCTTTATTTTGCTGGGCAATTTTTCCTTTTAAAAAGGTATAGCCACCCATCACTTTTTCATCGGCCGTGTCAAACAAAGCAGCATTAGAGGAAAGCATTACGCTGGCTCCTTCGATATCACCTGAGGTAAATAATTTTTCGGCTTTTTTTAATTCTTTCTTTTGGGCAAATCCAAAGCTGGCAATCATGCTCAAAAGAAGTACAATCGTTTTTTTCATTAGTTTCTGAATTTTATTTTAGTATTTACTCTTTATTCAATAACAGTGCCATCATTGACATCCATGTCATTAATATCTTCTATGGATTCGTCATCAGGCATCACTTTGGCTACAGCCGCAATGGAGTCATTGTCTTTTAAATTAATCAAACGAACCCCCTGTGTGGCTCGTCCCATAATACGAAGATCTGCCACTGACATACGAATGGCGATTCCAGATTTGTTGATAATCATCAAATCGTCTTCATCGGATACGTTTTTGATCGCAACCAATTCCCCAGTCTTATCAGTAATGGAAATGGTTTTGACTCCTTTTCCTCCTCGATTGGTAATACGGTAATCTTCCAAATCGGATCTTTTCCCATATCCGTTTTCGGAAACCACCAGTATGTTACTGTCCATATCATTAACAGACACCATGCCCACCAATTCATCGTTTGGCCCCGCCAAGGTGATTCCACGAACACCGGAAGCACCTCTTCCCATCGGACGAGTTTTGCTTTCCTCGAAACGGATCGCTTTTCCAGACTTCCCAGCCAATAAAATTTGACTGTTTCCGTTGGTCAGTTTGGCTTCTAGGAGTTCATCACCATCTTTGATGGTAATGGCATTAATCCCATTGGCACGAGGACGTGAGTATTGTTCTAGAGCTGTTTTCTTAACCTGCCCTTTTTTGGTGGCCATAATCACGTAATGAGTATTGATGTACTCTTGGTCTTTTAAGTCTTGGGTACAAATAAAAGCTTTGACCTTATCGTCTTGCTCAATGTTAATTAGATTTTGAATCGCGCGCCCCTTTGCGATTCTGGAACCTTCTGGAATTTCGTAAACACGCATCCAGAAGCATTTTCCTTTTTGAGTGAAAAACAGCATATATTGGTGGTTGGTTCCCACAAAAATGTGTTCTAGGAAATCTTCATTTCGAGTGGTAGAAGCCTTTTGGCCGACTCCTCCCCTGTTTTGTGTTTTGTATTCACTCAAAGGAGTCCGCTTGATATATCCCGCATGAGAAATGGTGATCACCACTTTTTCATCTGGAATCATGTCCTCAATACGGAAGTTACCTCCCGCATATTCGATCATTGATCTTCTTTCGTCACCATATTTTTCTCTCACTTCAACCAGCTCTTCTCGGATAATCGTCATACGACGGTCTTTTTTGTCCAAGATGTCCTTTAAATCTGAAATGGTTTTTAACAACTCATCATATTCGGCGCGCAGCTTGTCTTGTTCCAGTCCCGTTAGTTGACGCAGACGCATTTCTACAATCGCCTTCGCTTGAATTTCAGTGAGCTTAAAGGTATCCATCAATTTCTGACGGGCTTCTTCAGCATTGCTCGAGCCACGAATCAATTTGATGACCGCATCAATATTATCCGATGCAATGATTAAACCTTCCAAAATATGAGCACGCTCCTCAGCTTTTCGCAATTCGTATTTGGTTCTTCGAACCACTACCTCATGACGGTGCTCCACAAAATGATGGATCATGTCTTTGAGGTTTAATAGTTCGGGGCGTCCTTTTACTAAGGCAATGTTGTTTACCGAGAAGGAAGATTGAAGTGCGGTGTATTTGTAAAGTTTATTGAGAACGATATTGGGAATCGCATCTCTTTTTAGGATATAAACAACACGCATCCCTTTACGGTCTGACTCATCTCGGATATTACTGATACCCTCGATTTTCTTGTCATTTATTAATTCCGCCGTTTTTCGGATCATCTCTGCTTTGTTCACCTGATAGGGAATCTCTGTAACGATGATGCATTCTCTTCCATTGACTTCCTCAATGACTGCTTTTCCGCGAAGTACTACACGACCGCGACCGGTTAAAAAAGCTTCACGCACCCCTTCATAACCGTAAATAGTTCCTCCCGTCGGGAAGTCAGGGGCTTTGATGGTTTGCATCAAAGTTTCAATCGTGATGTCGTTGTCCTCAATATATTGTATGATTCCATCCACCACCTCTGTCAGGTTGTGTGGTGGCATATTGGTCGCCATTCCAACAGCAATACCGGAAGCTCCGTTGACGAGTAAGTTTGGAATACGGGTAGGAAGTACGGTTGGTTCCTTAAGGGAGTCGTCAAAATTTAACTGATGATCAACGGTTTCTTTTTCGATATCAGCCATCATATCCTCTGAAATCTTCTTCATCCGAGCCTCCGTATATCGCATGGCAGCAGGACTGTCTCCATCCACAGAACCGTAATTCCCTTGACCGTCAACCAACAAATAGCGCAAAGACCATTCTTGAGCCATACGAACCATGGTGTCATATACAGAACTATCACCGTGCGGATGGTATTTACCTAACACCTCTCCAACGATACGGGCGGACTTCTTATAGGATGTATTGGCACGAATACCCAATTCATGCATTCCAAAAAGAACCCGTCGATGAACGGGTTTAAATCCATCACGAACATCCGGGAGGGCACGTGACACAATGACAGACATAGAGTAATCTATGTATGCGGACTTCATTTCTTCCTCAATGTTTATTGGGATCAGCTTTTCACCTTCATTCATAAATCGAAAATTTAACGAATAGGGCTAAAATAGCACTAATGCAGCCTTTATACCAAGTCTATCCTACTTTTTATAGCCGATTTATCAACATTCTAAGGGGGGTAATATTTGATAATTTTTAATTGGATAAACTTTGATGTTGTTGTTTTTTTTTGTCAATTAGCTACATACAGACAGCTGGAACGCTTTTTGTAGTATTCGCACTAAATCAAGATGTATGGATGATAATTTTTCGCCAAGAGTCAAAGATGTAATTACCTTCAGCAAAGAAGAGGCGCTTCGATTGGGGCATAACTTCATTGGAACGGAGCATCTTATGCTTGGCATTTTACGAGATGGAGGGGGGAAAGCAATATCAATTCTCAATGCTGTTGAAATTGATCTTGACGAATTGCGCCGAAAAGTTGAAATTCTCAACCCTGCAGTACTTGAGAGTGGAAGTGCTATGAACAATAAAAAAAATCTACACCTTACACGACAGGCCGAACGCGCACTTAAAACTACCTTCTTAGAAGCCAAGTTGTTTCAAAGTGACCTTATTAACACGGCACACTTATTATTGTGTATTTTAAGAAACGAAAACGACCCAACAACGAAACTGCTTTCCAATCTTGACGTTGATTATGACACCGTAAAAGAGCAGTTCAAATTGATGCTTGCTAGTGATGACTCCAATTATATGGACCTACCCTCCTCTGCTTCTTTTCCTGATGAAAAAGATGATGAAGACGGTTCTTCCTCCAAGGAAAATCCATTTGTACCCACATCCGAAAGTAGAAGCTCCAAAAATTCTAAGACGCCTGTCCTGGACAATTTTGGGCGAGATGTGACCGCATTAGCCGAACAAGACAAACTGGATCCTGTGGTAGGGCGTGAAAAAGAAATTGAGCGCGTTTCTCAAATTTTGAGTCGCCGAAAAAAGAATAACCCTTTGTTAATTGGAGAACCTGGAGTTGGTAAATCCGCCATCGCTGAGGGGCTTGCTCTTCGTATTATCCAAAAAAAGGTGTCTCGTGTATTGTATAACAAACGAGTCATTACATTGGACTTAGCAAGCCTAGTGGCTGGAACCAAATACAGAGGGCAATTCGAAGAACGCATGAAAGCGGTCATGAATGAATTGGAAAAAAACGATAATATTATTCTCTTTATCGATGAGATTCACACCATTGTAGGTGCAGGAGGTGCTACTGGAAGCTTGGATGCTTCTAATATGTTCAAACCTGCCTTAGCTAGGGGTGAAATTCAATGTATTGGCGCCACTACCTTGGACGAATACAGACAAAACATCGAAAAAGACGGTGCTTTGGAACGCCGCTTCCAAAAAGTATTGGTAGAAGAGACCTCCACCGAGGAAACATTGGAAATATTAAGCAATATTAAGGATCGCTACGAGAATCACCATAACGTTAGTTATACCGATGATGCGCTCAAAGCCTGTGTAGAACTGACCGATCGGTATATGTCTGATCGTTTTCTCCCAGACAAAGCTATTGATGCTTTGGATGAAGCTGGTTCACGGGTACACATCAATAATATGAATGTTCCCAAAGAAGTCATTCAGTTGGAAGAAGACCTTGAAAAGGTGCGTGAACTAAAAAATTCTGTGGTCAAAAAACAGAAATACGAAGAAGCGGCCAAGCTTAGAGATGACGAAAAACGCGTTGAACGCCAATTAATTGAGGCACAAGAGCGCTGGCATGAAGACTCCAAGCAAAACCGTGTCAAAGTAAATGACACCCATATCGCAGATGTGGTCTCCATGATGACCAATATACCGGTCACCAAAATCGTAAAGTCTGAAAAAAACAAACTTGCATTACTCACGGAGGTGATTGGTTCCAAATTAATTGGACAAGAAGATGCGGTTAAAAAAGTGGTCAAAGCCATTCAACGGAATCGAGCTGGTCTTAAGAATCCAGACCGTCCCATTGGTTCGTTTATTTTCCTCGGACAAACAGGAGTGGGTAAAACCCAACTAGCTAAAGTTTTAGCTGCTGAAATTTTTGACTCAGAAGAAAATCTCATCCGTATTGATATGAGCGAATACATGGAGAAATTTGCCATTTCTCGCTTGATTGGTGCTCCTCCAGGATATGTAGGATATGAAGAAGGTGGTCAACTGAGTGAAAAAGTCAGAAGAAGACCTTATTCTGTAATCCTTTTGGATGAAGTGGAAAAAGCCCATCCCGATGTGTTTAATATGATGCTGCAAGTCCTTGATGACGGTTTTCTGACTGACAGTTTGGGTCGTAAGGTAAACTTTCAAAACACCATCATCATCATGACTTCTAACATCGGCGCCCGTCAGTTAAAAGATTTTGGAACAGGAGTTGGTTTTGAAACTGCCGCCCAAAAGTCCCAAACGGAAGACATTGAAAAAAGTATCATTGATCGAGAATTAAAAAAGACATTCTCTCCAGAATTCCTTAATAGAATTGATGATCTTGTTATTTTCAACGCACTAGATAAAAACGCTATTCGAAGTATCGTTGATTTGGAATTATCCAAACTCATTACTCGTATTGAAAAACTCGGCTATCAAATCACTATTTCTGAAAAAGCCAAAGATTTTATTGCTGAAAAAGGCTACGATCAAAAGTACGGGGCACGTCCACTCAATAGAGCCATCCAGAAATACATTGAAGATTTGCTTGCTGAAAACGTTGTTTCCAGTGCTATCAAAGAAGGCGATTCCATTAGTATTGATGCTGGAAAAAATACAGACGAAGGACTCAGCTTAGAGATACAGGAAGTTCCTACGGTATAGGGTAAACCTGAAATATAAAAAAGCAGGGCAAATTGAAATTTACCCTGCTTTTTTATTAAAATTGTTTCCTGCCTAGGCTACTTATATTATTTTTGTGGTTCAAAAATTGGATCCCATTACGCGGCTTCGTTTACTTTTTTTATGAATATTTTAAAATTCGGAGGTACCTCTGTAGCAAATTCATCGAGCCTTCAGTCTGTTATAGAAATTGTCAAATCACAGCAACAAGAGTCTGTTGTTGTCGTTTCAGCTTTAGGAGGCATCACCAATTTACTCATCGACTTTCTTTATCGTGCGAGTCAAAAAGATGACACTTATCGTGCTGATTTTAAAATCATTAGGGAACGGCATCTGGAACCTATTGAAGCGTTATTACCCAAAGGGATTCAAAAAGATAGTGTCATTTTTCTAGATAAAAAACTTTCCCAGTTGGAAGGCCTTTACCATTCCGTTTTTCAGTTAGAAGAAGTTACGGAACG
>QXYU01000006.1:0-9498 GCA_009886755.1 Flavobacteriaceae bacterium | reverse complement strand
ACGGAACGAACCCTGTCTAAGGTTTCTGCATTTGGAGAAATTCTTTCGTCTCAGCTCATCTGTACACTTTTTAAGCATCATGGAATTGACGTTTCTTTACATGACGCCACACAACTTATTGCTACTTCAGAAAAAAACAACAAGCTAATTGTTGATTTGGCTAAAACTGAAAATCAAACCAAAAAGAATTTCGAAAAGAGCAAAGCGCAGGTTCATTTAGTGCCCGGGTATATTGCAGGTGACGAATCTGGGAACCTAACAACACTCGGAAGAGGAGGATCTGATTTTTCAGCCGCCATCTTAGCCAATATACTGGCAGCAGACACACTTGAAATCTGGACAGACGTAAGCGGTATGTTTACAGCGCATCCCAAATTGGTATCTCAAGCGCAGCCCATCCCACGACTCTCGTATTACGAAGCCATGGAACTTTCCCATTTTGGTGCCAAGGTTATTTATCCCCCCACCCTACAGCCATTGGTAGAAAAAAACATCCCTACCTATATTAAAAATACTTTCCAGCCTGAAGATGCAGGGACATTGATTCACAACGAAACCGATACAAACGGTCAAATTGTAAAAGGAATTAGCCATATTGATGATGTGGCCTTAGTAAGCCTTGAAGGAAGTGGCATGGTGGGCATTCCTGGTTTTTCAAAACGTCTTTTTGAAACCCTATCTACAGAAAACATCAACATCATAATGATTACGCAGGCCTCTTCCGAACACTCCATTTGTTTGGGTGTCAAAGCAGAAGACGCACAGAAGGCCAAAGAAGTAATTGATGAGCATTTTGCCTTTGAGATTTCATTAAACAAAGTATATCCCGCACGTTTAGAGACCGACTTGGTAAATATCGCAGTTGTAGGAGACAAAATGAAAGAACACCAAGGAATCAGCGGAAAACTCTTTAGCAGTCTAGGAGCCAACAACATTAATATTCGTGCCATCGCGCAGGGCGCTTCTGAACGAAATATTTCTATCATCACCGACCAGAAAAACGTCCAAAAAGCACTCAACACATTACACGAAAGTTTCTTTGAATCTCAAGTCAAACAACTCAATCTCTTCATTACTGGGGTTGGAAATGTTGGCGGGAAACTTTTGGAACAAATCGATCAACAAAAAGACTATCTAGAAAGCAACTTACGGTTAAAAATCCGCATTATGGCTCTTTCCAATTCCCGTAAAATGCTTCTTAGCGAGCAACCTATTGATCTTTCAAACTGGAAAGACGCATTGGAAAACAATTCCATCCCTGCGGATCGAAAAGCCTTTTTTGAGCATGCCAAGGCGCTCAACCTAAGAAATAGTATTTTTGTAGACAACACGGCTAACGAAAACATTGCCATGGAATATGGACAATACCTCGCCAACAGCATAGGTATTGTTACCTGCAATAAAATCGCCTGTGCCGATCAGTTTGAAAACTATCAAAATCTTAAAAAAACAGCTCGCCAATTTGGAAGCCCCTTCCTTTTTGAAACCAACGTTGGTGCTGGCTTACCGATCATTGACACTCTGAATAACTTAATTGCTTCTGGTGACCAAGTTGTGAAAATTCAGGCTGTTCTTTCGGGAAGTCTCAATTTTGTTTTTAACAACTATACCAAAGACACCTCCTTTGTATCTGTAGTGCAGCAGGCCATGGAAGAGGGATATACAGAACCCGATCCAAAAATTGATCTCAGCGGTGTAGATGTAGCACGTAAAATCCTAATTCTAGCCCGTGAAAGTGGAATGGCTATTGAGTTGAAAGACATTGAAAACAACTCCTTCCTTCCCCAAGCATGTCTCGATACTCCCGATAATAGTTCTTTTTTCAAAAGCTTAGAGACCCATCAAAGTCATTTCGAAGGCTTGCTCAATGCCGCACAAAAAGACAACTCTAAACTAAAGTATGTTGCACAGCTCGAAAACGGCAAAGCTTCAGTTGGCCTCCAACACATACCCAAAGGACATGATTTTTATAATTTGGAAGGCAGTGACAATATTATTTTGTTCTACACCAACCGTTATTCCCAGCAACCGTTGATCGTCAAAGGTGCTGGAGCTGGTGCCGCAGTTACAGCCTCCGGGATTTTTGCAGACATCATCCGAATCGGTAAACAATAACTATGGAAGCAATCAGTGTTTTTGCCCCAGCTAGTGTAGCCAATGTCTCATGTGGTTTTGACATCCTCGGGTTTTGTCTTGACGGTGTTGGTGACGAATTTTACATTGAAAAAACAGTAGAACCAGGAGTCCATTTTAAAGAAATCATTGGGCAAAAACTTCCCCTAGACCCTCAAAAGAACGTTGCTGGTGTGGCTGCTTTGGCACTACTCAAACAACACCCCTCCGACTGTGGTTTTGCGATAACGCTTACCAAAGGTATTAAGCCTGGAAGTGGTATTGGAAGTAGTTCAGCCAGTGCTGTTGGAGTGGTCTACGCCCTCAATGAATTGATGGGCTTGGGACTCTCCAAAATGGAACTTCTCCCCTTTGCCTTAGAAGGTGAAATGCTAGCCAGTCAAGCAGCTCACGCAGACAATATTGCTCCGGCCCTTTTGGGAGGATTTACCCTTGTAAGGTCATTGCAGCCCATGGATATTGTTTCAATACCAACTCCTTCGGATCTTTACGCAGCAGTCATCCATCCTTTAGTGGAATTAAAAACAGCAGAAGCACGCAGCGTACTCAGTGCCGAAGTAAGTTTTAAAGATAGCATTCAGCAATCGGCCAATCTCGGTGCGTTGATTAGTGGATTGCATACTGCAGATTATGATTTGATTTCTAGAAGCTTGGTAGATATACTCGTAGAACCCAAAAGAGCGCCCCTCATTCCAAATTATAGCGCTCTCAAACAGGCAGCCCTCAATGCCAATGCCCTTGGTGCTGGAATTTCGGGAGCCGGCCCCTCCGTCTTTGCACTTTGTAAAGGAAAAGAAAATGCCAAAGCCGTTGCCCAATCCATGCGTGAAGTGCTTGAATCCTCTGGCACTATTTTTGAAACCTTTGTTTCACCTATCAATACCCAAGGTACTACTACAACAAAATCCCATGAAATACTATAGTCTCAATCACAACTCTATTCCTACTGACTTTGTAACAGCTGTTCGTTCTGGACTCGCACCCGATCGTGGATTATACTTCCCAGAAAGTATTCCGAAATTGGACCCTAAATGGACCGAAAAGCTATCGGATCACAGCATAGAAGACATTTGTTTTCGTGTCATACAGCCTTTTGTAGGAGACGCCATACCCGAAAAAAAACTATACGAAATTGTCAGTGAAACACTGAATTTTGAATTTCCCATCGCATCTATCACCGAGCAAATCGGAGCCTTAGAACTTTTCCATGGCCCCACCCTGGCTTTTAAAGATGTTGGAGCTCGCTTCATGGCCCGTTGTTTGGGGCATTTTAACAGTCAAAAACAGCAGCAAAAGCTAACGGTTTTGGTAGCTACCTCTGGAGACACCGGAGGCGCTGTTGCTGACGGTTTTTTGGGTGTAGAAGGAATTGATGTTGTTATTTTATATCCCAAAGGAAAGGTTAGTGCTATTCAAGAAAAGCAATTGACTGCTTTGGGGCAAAATATTACAGCCCTTGAAGTCGATGGGGTTTTTGACGATTGTCAAGACATGGTAAAAACTGCTTTTTTGGACGATCAGATCAAAGAAGTACGACCTCTCACCTCCGCCAACTCTATCAATATAGCCCGATGGTTGCCACAAATGTTTTACTATTTCATTGCAGTACGCCAGCTTCAGCAACGTAGTGAAAAAATCGTGTTCTCTGTTCCAAGTGGGAATTTTGGTAACATCTGTGCGGGGATGATGGCACAGCAGATGGGGTTACCCATTGATCACTTTGTTGCCGCCAATAACCGAAACGACGCTGTAGTAGAATATTTAAATAACGGTGTGTATGAACCCAAAAAAACCATCCCAACGATTTCCAATGCCATGGATGTTGGAGCACCATCCAATTTTATTCGTATCCAAAAAATCGTAAACAACGATTTGACACGCCTTCGCAAATCATTAAGTGGATACAGTTATACAGATGCGGAAACCAAAAAAGCATTAAAATATTTATTTGACAAACATCAATACATTGCCGATCCACACGGAGCTGTCGGATATTTAGGTTTAGAAGCTTTCTTAAAGACACAGGAGGAACCCTATTACGGAGTCTTTTTGGAAACGGCGCATCCAGTAAAATTTCTCGATATTGTGGAAAGCACTTTAAAAACAGAAGTTTCGGTGCCCAGTGCCATTCAAGACCTGATTAAAAAAGAAAAGAGAAGTCATGAAATCAGTTCGTACGAAGATTTAAAAAGCTTTTTAATAAACAGTTAATTTTCCAACTCTGGCAGTTTCCACTCCCTCAAAACACTGTCTTCCTGCATCATTACTTCAATCGCTTTCCAGTGGCGCGGTGCCTTTGCAGATAAGTTTACGAGTCCTTTTGTTGTAATTAGGATATCGTCTTCAATTCGAATTCCGATTTCCCACCATTTAGGATCACAAGGACTTCCCTTGGGAATGTAGATTCCCGGCTCTACCGTTATAATCATATTAGGTTTCAACTGCTCATAAGCCCCAGGATCATGAACATCTAAACCTATATGGTGTGTCACACCATGAGGCAAATAACGCCTTAATTCATCCGCACCTTCAATAATTCCCAGAGCCATCAGTCCTTTGGAAACCTCTGCATAGGCTACCTGAGTAATTTCCGAAAAAGGAGTACCCACCTGAGCCACAGCAATAGCGGCTTCTTGCGCTTGATAGACCACCTCATACAATTCCCTCTGAGCGGCAGTAAAGCGCCCATTGGCTGGAATGGTTCGTGTCACGTCCGCAGTGTAACCTTTGTATTCGGCTCCCAAATCCATTAACACCAACTGATTGTTGACTTGTTCCAATTCATTATGGCTATAGTGGAGGACACAGCCGTTATTTCCAGCTCCTACGATAGAGGGGTATCCTACATCAGCTGCTCCATACTTTTTATAGACAAATTCATGAATTCCCTGGATTTCACGTTCACTCATCTCGGGGTGCAGAGCCTTCATCACTTCGATTTGGCCGATAACAGAAATAGCAATCGCTTTTTTTAGTAGGTCAATTTCTGTAGGGCTTTTTTGTTCCCTTAACTGCCCCATTAACTTGGGTAATTGTTCCAAGTCAAAATGAGTTTGTCGTAACAAATAAGCCGATTGCATTTTCAATTCTTCCTGAGAACCATCCTTTGGAATGGCTAAAAAATTTTGCAAAAGAGCATCCTTCTCAATCCCTGGATCAAGACGTGCCATCCGACGAATTTCTGCCTGTAGCGAGACAAATCCCTCTGCCGTTACTTGCCGAACTTTTTGATATAAGTCATAGCGAATAGCATTCAATTCATTGGGGTAATTGATTTGTTGTCTAAAATGTTTTTGCAAGGCATACAAATCGAAGGGGTCGTTGGCTTTATCCCTCACATCGTTTTGAAATTCATAAAGCAACAAGGCGTCGAAAGAGGTATAATGATCTTTGCGATCTAAAAACTCTTTACGGTTCCGCACTCGATCAATTCCCCACTCTTGAGCACGGGCTATACCCACAACAGTTCCATTCCAGAGTTCTTCATAAGCATCACGATCGCGAACAAACAACTCTTCTGAATAGTTCCCTTGCGCATCCTGCTGCGGATTTTTATAAATCAATAAAACGGCATGGGGCTCTTCCCATCCCGTCAGATAAAGCATATTTCGATCGGGGTGATAGTTGTAATTGGTGTCGTTCGAACGGTTGCGAATGGGTGCGCTAAAAAACACAGCCATTCCATTTTCAGGAAGCAATTCACGAAGTTGATCTCTCCGAAAACGGTATTCTTCAAAAGTGATTTCTGATTGCGCCCAGACTCCTGTCCAGCAGATGCTCAGAAAAAAAACGACCCTTTTGATTTTTTGTTTGTATTCCATAAAAGCAACTGGCTTTGACTAAATCGAAATTAAATGTAATATTTTTGTGGCCATGCAGACAATAAAAACCGCTTTAACCGAAAAACACATCACCTTAAGTGCCAAGATGGCTCCTTTTGGAGGTTTTGAAATGCCGATACAATACACCGGCGTTAAAGATGAACACCTTGCCGTTCGCAATGGCTTAGGTGTTTTTGATGTTTCCCATATGGGAGAGTTCTATGTAGAAGGCCCCAAAGCATTGAATCTTCTGCAACGGGTTTGTAGCAATGCCGTTGATAAACTTCCCGTAGGCAAAGCACAATACAATTATCTCCCCAACCGAGAAGGTGGTGTCGTAGATGATTTAATTGTCTATCGCTTGGAGGAAAACACCTACTTTCTGGTTGTCAATGCCGCAAATATCAAAAAAGACTGGATTTGGATTGCGACTGAAAACGAGTCCGTTGGTGCTGAGCTACGCAATGCCTCTGAAGCTACTGAGCTGCTTGCCATTCAAGGTCCGAAAAGCCTTTCAGTCATGCAAAAACTAACAGATGTAAACCTTTTTGAACTTCCTTTTTACGGTGTCCAACAAGGGACATTCGCAGGAGTTTCCAACGCCATTATAGCTACCACAGGGTATACAGGAGCTGGCGGTATTGAGGTCTATTTCCCAAATACATCGGCAGTATCCGTTTGGGAACAGGTATTAGAGACAGGCGCTGCAGATGGAATCCAACCCATTGGTTTGGCCGCACGAGACACCCTTCGCCTTGAAATGGGGTATTGTCTCTACGGGCATGAAATTGATGACACCACCAACCCCTATGCTGCAGGTTTGGGATGGATCAGTAAGCCACACCCCAGTAATTTAGCCTACGAATCGCTTCAAGATCAAAAAAACACCACTCCTGAGGAAAAACTAATTGGGTTTCGCATTCTAGATCGTGGAATCCCTCGTGCCGAATACACTCTCAGCAATAGCATTCAAGAGACTATTGGACGTGTCACCTCTGGCACCCAATCACCAAGTCTGAATACAGGAATTGGCTTGGGGTATTTGAAAACGGCTTATGCTCCCATAGGAACTCAAATTTTTGTTGACATTCGCAATAAACAAATACCAGCTGAAGTTGTAAAATTACCTTTTTACAAAGACTAGACCATGAAGCGCGTGTTGATATTAGGAGGAAGTGGTTTCATTGGAGAAATGCTCTATAAAGAGCTCTGCTCCTACTTTGATACCTATGCCACTTATTGTAGTAGTAAAAGTTTTAAGCACAACCAGCACTACTACCAATTCAATATAGACGAGGGAGGGTTAGAAACCATTATTAAGGACGTTAAGCCCAAATTAATTATTTCAGCACTACGCGGAAACTTTGAAAGTCAATTAGAAATTCATGATTTTTTGACTGACTTTATCAAAAAGAACAATTGCCGCTTACTCTTTCTTTCTTCTGCCAATGTCTTTGATGCCTTTCATCATTACCCCTCCTATGAATATGACAAAACACTATCGGAAAGCATTTATGGGCGTTTAAAAATTCGAGTAGAAAACGGACTGCTCCGCTTGCCTACAGCCAAGTATGTCATTGCGCGACTGCCAATGGTTTTCGGACAGCACAGTCCTCGGGTACGGGAAATTGATTGGGCGGTACAGCAACAAATTCCTATTGAAGTGTTTCCCAATTCTGTGATCAATGTCAATAGCGACCGAAAATTGGCACAACAGATTCATTACATTATCAATCGACAACTCAGCGGAGTTTTTCATTTAGGAAGCCATGATTTAATTGGACATTTTGAATTCATCAAAGCGGTGGTTGAACGTCGAAACCACAAAAAAGCCACTTACAAACAAGTCTTTACAACCAACGAAATGCGCTACCTAGCAACACTTCCCAAGGAAAACAAACTCCCAAAACATCTTCAAATTGGATATCATGAGGTCTTGGATGATTTGGACTTGATTCGCAAGATTATCTAATCCATCCCACCCAAAAGAGATAATTCCATTCGGTACGCAAAGTTTTATATTTTTGTGCAACACCTAATACAACGCAATGGGAAGAGCCTTTGAATTTCGAAAAGCCCGAAAAATTAAACGTTGGTCAGCCATGGCTAAAACTTTTACACGCATTGGCAAAGATATCGTCATGGCAGTAAAAGAAGGCGGACCTGATCCGGATAATAATTCCCGACTGCGAGCTGTGATGCAAAACGCTAAAGCAGCTAATATGCCCAAAGACAATGTCGAACGGGCTATTAAAAAAGCATCCGACAAAAACACGGAGAACTATAAAGAAATCCTTTATGAAGGCTATGCACCTCATGGCATTGCGGTGCTTGTGGAAACAGCTACAGATAATAACAACCGAACGGTAGCCAACATCCGAAGTTATTTCAATAAAAGCAACGGAGCCTTAGGCACCTCTGGTTCTGTAGAGTTTATGTTTGATCATAGTTGTAATTTTCGCATTCCTGCAGAAGGATTGGATCCCGAAGAAATCGAATTAGAGTTCATCGATCACGGTGTGGAAGAAGTTTTTGTAGATGAAGATGGAATGTTACTCTATGCTCCATTTGAGAGTTTTGGGAATATTCAAAAAGAACTGGAAAACAGATCCATTGAAATTCTATCCTCTGGCTTTGAACGCATCCCCCAGGTCACCAAAAAATTAGCGGCTGAAGCCCAAGAAGAAGTAGAAAAGCTTTTAGAAAAAATTGAGCAAGACGACGATGTGCAAAATGTCTATCACACTCTTGATCTCAATGCCTAAACTATTTCTGTAAGCAACTGATAACCTATTAAGTAAAATAACAGCCTTCTCTTTTAACACCACTGCTGCGTTTAAGTTCTAATTTTACTACAAATTATTAATTTTAAGTAGATTTATTATTTACCTCAATCCTATCATATTATGAAACTTAAACCTCTTTTTTAAGTATTGCCATCGCCTTGCAATGCACGAGTTGTGCCACCATTTTTACAGGAACCGCTGATATACTTTACTTTGAAAGTGATCCTGCGGGTGCTGAAATTTATATTGATGGACTAAAAGTCTGCACCACGCCTTGTGATGTTTTGGTAAAACGAAGTCTGACTCACAAACTGGTCGAATTACAGCTCGATGGCTATGAAACACGCGTCATCACTTTGGATCGTAAGTTCAATCCTGTCAGCATCATCAATCTCGGTTCATTAATCTTCTGGGGGATCGATGCTGCTACAGGGGCACTGATGAAATACGACCGAAAAGACTATCAAGTCAAAATGAAAAAAGAAAGTAGAACAGCTTTTAGCAATCCCATAAAAATAGATATTCTCTCTTCTGAAAAGCGCGTAGATGTCTATCAAATAGCGGATTCAAAATAATCCTTAGAAAAACCTATTAGGTAGAGTTTTTCTTGAGCTCGGGTCAAAGCTGTATAAAGCCAGCGGTAGAATTCTACCGAAGGACCATCTGGCAGATAGGGCATTTCTACAAAAACCTCACGCCACTGCCCTCCTTGGGACTTGTGGCAGGTGATGGCATAAGAATATTTTACCTGTAAGGCA
>QXYU01000051.1 GCA_009886755.1 Flavobacteriaceae bacterium | reverse complement strand
ATAGATAATCCGATGGCTATTAGGTACACTCAATAGCGAGAAATTGATACAACAGGTTTTAATCAATAAGTTGTTTTGTGCTTTTAGGTCAGCTGCCAATTTCTGATAATCTTGCTCTTTTTGGGTGATGTACACTGCCAATAATGCCTCCCCTTTTTCAATATGGGGTTTCATTTCAGCATTGACAGGCCATTTTGCGCCATTGTTTAGCTGGATTGTTTCTGTTTGCTTTTTTTCCGAATGGGACTTTTGCATGGTATGGCAAGATCCCATAAGAAGAATGCCTATGATGGTTAGATCGGTATTGGCTAGTACTTTCAGTTTTCTATTTGTCGAAGGGCTGAATAGTGATTGTAGTGTATTCATGAGGCAAGTGCGTAGATTTGGGTAGAAAGCTTTACGAATGTATAAAAAATGCCCTGTTTTATAGGGGAGATTTGTTGGGAATCACTTTTTTGGGTAGGGAATAGGAAATTGCTATAAAAACATTTAAATTTGCGCTCCAATTATAAGAATATGAAAGCAGGTATTCATCCAGAAGATTACAGATTAGTCGCCTTTAAGGACATGTCTAACGAAGATGTGTTTATTACAAAATCGACAGCCAACAGCAAAGAAACGATAGAAGTTGAAGGGGTTGAATATCCCTTGATCAAACTTGAAATTTCAAGAACATCACACCCATTCTATACTGGGAAATCAAAGCTGGTTGATACCGCTGGACGTATTGATAAGTTCAAGAACAAATATTCCCAGTTCAAAAAATAAATCGATTTTAACTCGATCTAAAACCGCCTTTTGGGCGGTTTTTTTTTATTCTTTTTTAACTCTTTTAAGTTCCAAGATATTGATTGGATTCATTGGAAGGCCCTTAATATTCTTTTGTAAAAATCGAATGGCCTGATCATAATAAATAGGAATTACAGGATTTTGAGCCAGCATTAGACTATCCATTTGCTGGTAGCGTTGGGCACGTTGGAGATTGTCTTTGATGCGGTAAGCTTCTTCAAACCATTGGTCAAATTGCGAATTGCTGTAGTGGGTATAGTTGGGGCCTCCGGGTGAAAAATTTTTCGAGTAATACAGGCCCAGATAGTTTTCAGCATCGGGATAGTCTGCGATCCAACTGGCGCGAAACAACTCTAGTTTTCCTGAAGACTTAGCCTGTCGCAGACTGGCAGTAGGCATCAAATCAATTTGCATTTGAATTCCAATTTTTTCCACTTCCCGTTGTATGTATTGGCAAATATCCAGATAGTTCGCATCGGTTGCCAAGCGGAGTTTAGGAGGTTTACCAGTTTGTTCTTTATAATCCCGAACCAATTGCCGTGCTTCTACAGGGTCATAGATTGAGTTGTGATTATCATTATGCCCAGGGAGGCCTTTGGGGATAAAACCCTGAGTGGCGGGAAAGCCAATATTGTTTCGTAGATACAAAACCAATTTCTCCCTATCGAGACCCAAAGAGAGTGCTTTTCGGATGGCAAGGGATTGAATGGCTGGGTTTTCAGATTCTAAATAAATTCCGATATACTCCGTGTTGAGGTAGGGACCCACCTGTAAATTGACTTTGGATTCGTATTTAGGCTGAAGCTTTCCCGTAGCCGTCAGCAGTTCATCTTTGTAGGAACTATCCAGGGAGTTGAGAAAGTCTAGTTTTCCCTGAAGAAAGAGCATAAACTCACTTTGAATATCAGGGATGAATTGAATGGCAACAGCTTCGAGGTAGGGAAGAGGCTGTCCCAAGCTGTCTTTTTCAAAAAAAAGAGGGTTTTTGCGAAGGACGAGTTTTACATCTTCTTCCCAAAATTGAAACTGAAATGGCCCCGTTCCGATGGGATTGCTTCGGAACTGCGCACCCAATTGGATCACAGCTTCTTTTGGAACAACGGAGCAATAGCGCATGGAGAGCAGTCCCAAAAATGCAGGGTAGGGTTTTCGTAGGCGAATCCGCAATTGATGTTTGTCAATAGCCTCATAGCTATCTACATTTTGCATCACCCAACCGCCGGGGGCTGCTAATTTTGAGTCTCGCAAGCGATCAAAGCTGTAGACAAAGTCAGCCGCTACTACTTTTCGAGTTCCCTCGGACCCAAAAACAGGAGATTCGTGAAAAAAAACATCGTCTCGAAGGTGAAAAAGGTATTCCAATCCATGCTCGCTCAATGTCCATGCTTTGGCAATATCGGGTTGTACTTCTAATGTATGATCCAATTGAACTAGGCCGTTGAAAATTTGGTTGACTGGCCAAATATTTTGTGGGTTTCTTGCAAACGCAGGATCTAAGCTTGTAACATTTCGAAATTCATTGTAGCGAAAAACATCCTTATCACTAAAGGAATTGGCACTGTTTTGACAGCTCATGAATAGGCCCAAACTCACGACGAGGAGAAGGGTGTGGGGAAATCTATGGCGAGGAGCGCGCAAACGAGCCATACTTGCTATATTTGTTCCGAAATATAAGGATAAACTATTTTGGCAGAAGCAATTTCATCCCTTGTTGATCTCTCCACTCGAAAACAGGTGGCTTTTTACACTTTGGGATGCAAACTAAATTTTTCGGAAACAGCCACCATTGCCAGGGATTTTTCGCAAGAAAATTTTGAGCGCGTTGATTTTGAAGGTTTTGCAGATATCTATGTCATCAATACCTGTTCGGTAACAGATAATGCCGACAAGAAATTTAAGGGGTTGGTCAAAAAAGCCCTCCAACAAAACCCCAAGGCATTTGTGGCAGCCATTGGTTGCTATGCCCAATTACAACCTGCAGAATTAGCGACCATTGACGGTGTAGATTTGGTGTTGGGAGCTACGGAAAAATTCAAACTAACAGCCTACCTCAATGATTTATCCAAGAAAGAACAGTCAGAGATTCATGCTTGTGAAATTGATGAGGCCGATTTTTACGAAGGGGGTTTCTCTTTGGGCGATCGTACCCGATCTTTTTTGAAAGTACAAGATGGCTGCGATTATAAGTGTACGTACTGCACCATTCCAAAGGCACGAGGCATTTCTCGCAGCGATCGTTTGGAGAATGTAGTGGCCAATGCTCAAAACATAGCCGAACAGGGAATCCGTGAGATTGTTCTTACAGGCGTCAATATAGGAGATTACGGGAAGGGAGAATTTGGCAACAAAAAGCACGAGCATACGTTTTTGGAATTAGTACAGGCTTTGGATCGGGTAGCGGGTATTGAACGCATTCGGATATCTTCCATTGAACCCAATTTGCTAAAACATGAAACGATAGATTTTGTCGCTGGAAGCCAACGATTTGTCCCCCATTTTCATATCCCCCTGCAAAGTGGAAGCGATCCTCTTTTGAAAAAAATGAAGCGACGGTATTTAACCGGACTTTATAAGGAACGGGTCGCCAAAATCAAACAAGTGATGCCAGACGCCTGTATCGGTGTTGACGTGATTGTGGGCTTTCCAGGTGAAACAGAAGATTATTTCCTTGACACCTTCCGATTTTTGGAGCAATTACCCATTTCCTATCTACATGTGTTTACCTATTCCGAACGGCCCAACACGGAGGCTGTTTTACTGCAAAATCCTGTGCCAAAGCATATTCGAAACAAAAGGAGTAAGGTTCTACGGGCTTTATCGGCAAAAAAGAGGCATCAATTTTACGAATCGCAACTTGGAAAAGAAGTAAGTGTTTTATTCGAAAATGAAAACAAGAAAGGCTATATCCAAGGCTTTAGCACCAACTATGTGAAAGTCCGTGCGCCATGGAACCCTAGATGGGTCAATACCACAAAAAAAGTACGCTTAACAGAGATAGATGAAGGCGGCTATGTACGCTTTGTCCTATTATAATTTTATTCCAACAGGAAGTAAGGATTTGTAGGACTTGTTACGGCGAACAAAACCAGCAATCTTCGGGGAGGTAGGAACCACTTTTAAATTGCGGTCTCCTAACATTTCGAGAACAGTTTTGATAAATTCTTCTTCAAATTCTTTGCTTTGGATGGCTTTTGGGATGGAAAGCTTGGTTAAAAAGATCTTGCGTTCTTGTTCTGCATACTCAATGCGCGCCATTTCGTTTTGAGTTGTGTACTCAAATTGGCGTAAAAATTCATTGTTAACAATAGCTTCCGTATTCATGAATATTCGTTTTGGTTTATTGCTTTATACCGGATGGTATAATTAAAAGCGGCTATAAATTTACAAAAAATAGTTTTTATCTATTTTTGAGGTATGAAAACCATCCATCTTTATCTGATGCCTGGCATGGCAGCGAGCCCCAAAATTTTTGAAATTTTGGAGTTTCCAGACCCTATAGAAGTACATTGGCTTAGTTGGATCCCCCCCAAAGAAAACGAAAGCCTTCGATCCTATGCAGAGCGAATGTGTGAGCGGGTAACCCATTCCAATCCCGTATTGTTGGGGGTTTCTTTTGGTGGGATACTGGTTCAGGAAATGGCACAATGCATTCCGGTGCAAAAAGTTTTTGTAGTTTCCAGTGTAAAATCGGAAGCCGAGCTTCCTTTAACCATGCGTTTGGCAAAAAAAACAAACGCACATAAATTGTTGCCATTACAATGGGTAGAAAACATCGAAGCTTTAGCCTTGTTTGCCTTTGGAAAATCGATCAAAAAGCGATTATCCTTGTACCGACGGTATTTATCTGAGCGCGATGTTGATTATTTGCGTTGGTCAATCAATACGATTGTCAATTGGAAAGCGCCTAAGGAAACGCCCAATCGAATCCATATTCATGGAACGGAAGATACCGTTTTCCCGATCAGCGCCATTAGAGAACCGGTACTTAAGATAAAAGGAAGTCACGTGATGATTTTGACGGAGAAGAATTGGTTTAACAAACACTTGCCCAGTTTAATTTTGGGCAAAGAAGTCCCAAATGAAATAAATATTGGCGTAGCCAATTGAAAACAAATCAAGATGAAAAAAAGTACATGGATTACCGTAGTAGGAGTCGTATTTATTCTAACAGCCAGTACAACAATCAATTGGCGTTCTGCCTTTTCAACGAATGAACCCGACCCTAGCTACAAGGTATATGCGCTAGAAGTTCCTCAAAAAATTGAATTTGCTGGAGAAGTAATGGAATTAAAACGTCCCGACCTAAAAGAACGTCTAGATCGTGAGTTGCTGGTAAACACCTATTGGCAATCCAATATGATGCTGTTAATCAAAAGAGCCAATAAGTATTTCCCTACCATAGAACGTATTTTGGAAGCGGAAGGCATTCCAGAAGATTTTAAATACCTCGCCGTTATTGAAAGTGGTTTGTCAAACGTTCGTTCTCCCAAGGGAGCTTCTGGGTTTTGGCAAATCATGCGAACCACTGGTCGTGAAATGGGATTGGAGGTCAACAATAATGTTGACGAACGCTACCATTTGGAACTGGCGACACGAGTTGCTTGTCGTTATCTAAAAAAGGCCAAAGAAAAACTTGGCTCGTGGACGCTTGCAGCGGCAGCTTACAATCGAGGGATGACCGGTATTCGAAAAAAATTGGCTACACAGGAAGTAGATAGTTACTATGATCTCTATCTGGGAAGCGAAACCTCGCGTTATATTTTTCGAATTTTGGCCATCAAGGAAATCATGAAAGAGCCCCGTCGTTATGGATTTGTATATACGCCTCAAGACTTATATCAGCCACAAACCATTAGAACGGTAGGTTTGGACACGGCCATTACCAATATTTCCCGTTTCGCCCAACAGATGAAAATTGATTACAATCAATTGAAGTTGCATAACCCTTGGTTGATGCAGAATCATCTGAACAACAAGTCTCGAAAGTACTATGAAATAGCGATCCCCATAGCAGGGGAGTAGAAGACTATATTTTCTTCATCTGCTGTTGCATCATCTTAAGCTGAGCAGTTAGCATCCCGTGTGAGTCGAGTTTTTTAGCTTCAGAGAGTAAAATAGTAGCTTCACGCTTGCGTCTTTTTTGCATCAAGATGCCCGCTAGGCTCATTTTTGCCATGGCTAAGTCATGCTTCATGCTAAGCCCTAAATCCAACGCTTTTTTGAAATGCTTTTCGGCTTGTGTCAAATTGGTCTGAGATTGAATAATACCGTGGAGATAATAAAAATACCCCTGTTGCTTGGTCACCAGACTCGCCTGAGGATTTGGGATTCGGTTGAGCCATTTTTCCGTTCCCACAAAGTCTTGCTTGCGCAATCGCAGGAAGGCCAAAAAAATAAATTCGTTTTTAAAATATAATAGCACAAACATTCCAGCGAGGAGTAAAGCAAAAATACCGTTGCCGATTTCACTATCAATAAATTGATATACAGCTAGTCCGAAAACGCCGACTGCCAAGATGAGTTTGATGATTTTTGGGAACATAATTTTTATTTGCTCCAAAAGTAGTAAAAATAGCTTTTTGAGCGTCTTATTTGTTTTGGATAAGCAAAAAGTTGTGTTATATTTGCACCGCTTTAGGAGTTAGCTTCGCAATAAGCGTTTAAGCAGAACAAGTATGAAAAGAACATTTCAACCTTCCAAAAGGAAAAGAAGAAACAAACACGGATTTCGTGAGCGCATGGCATCCGCAAATGGACGACGCGTTCTCGCAAGCAGACGCGCCAAGGGAAGAAAAAAAATATCCGTTTCCTCAGAGCCGAGACATAAGAAATAAATGTTTATAAAATATTCGTTTCAACAAGGTGTTACTTTTTTACAGTAACACCTTTTTTTTATCTTAACCTGACTATAGAAGACCGAATAGAATGCCGAAACAACAACATCTCAACTCCATTTTAATTATAGGTTCAGGGCCCATCATTATTGGCCAGGCCTGTGAATTTGACTACTCCGGATCCCAAGCTTTGCGCTCTTTGCGTGAAGATGGAATTGAAACTATTTTAATCAATTCCAATCCAGCTACCATTATGACTGATCCTTCAATGGCGGATCATGTTTACCTCAAACCGTTAACAACTAAATCCATTGTCGAGATTCTAGATAAGCATCATGTGGATGCTGTGCTCCCAACCATGGGAGGACAAACAGCTCTTAACCTTTGTATTGAAGCTGATGACAAAGGAATTTGGAAAGAGTATGATGTGGAAATTATTGGAGTAGATATTGACGCGATCAACATTACAGAGGATCGTGATCAGTTTAAAAAATTGCTGAAAAAAATTGATATTCCTGTGGCACCTGCTCAAACAGCCACTTCCTTTCTTAAAGGGAAGGAGATCGCTCAAGAATTTGGATTTCCCTTGGTGATTCGTCCTTCTTTTACCTTAGGAGGTACGGGAGCTTCTTTTGTTCACAGTGCAGAATCGTTTGAAGAACTCCTTACACGCGGTTTGGAAGCATCCCCTATTCATGAGGTTTTGATTGATAAAGCCTTATTGGGTTGGAAGGAATACGAATTAGAACTCCTACGTGACAAAAACGATAACGTGGTTATCATTTGTACCATTGAAAATATGGACCCTATGGGGATCCATACGGGAGATTCAATTACCGTCGCACCAGCAATGACCTTATCAGATCGGACCTATCAACGAATGCGTGATATGGCCATCAAAATGATGCGTAGTATTGGTGATTTTGCCGGAGGGTGTAATGTGCAATTTGCTGTGAGTCCCGACGAAAAAGAAGACATTATCGCTATTGAAATCAACCCAAGGGTATCACGTTCTTCAGCTTTGGCTTCTAAAGCGTCTGGGTATCCTATTGCCAAAGTTGCGGCGAAGTTAGCCATTGGCTATTCTTTGGATGAATTGAACAACCAGATTACCCAATCCACCTCGGCTTTATTTGAGCCGACATTGGATTATGTAATTGTAAAAATACCTCGCTGGAATTTTGATAAGTTCGAAGGTTCCGACCGAACATTGGGACTACAGATGAAGGCGGTAGGAGAAGTGATGGGAATTGGACGTTCGTTCCAAGAAGCGCTTCACAAGGCGACCCAGTCTTTGGAGATCAAACGCAACGGTTTGGGAGCTGACGGAAAAGGTTACAAAGATTATGATCAGATTATTGACAAACTAACCCATGCAAGTTGGGATCGTGTCTTTGTTATTTACGATGCTATTCAATTGGGAATTCCGTTACGTACCATCCACGATATTACCAAGATTGATATGTGGTTCTTGAAGCAGTACGAAGAATTGCATGCTCTTGAGAATGAAATAGCAACTTTTAAGATAGATACGCTCCCTAAGAGCCTGTTGTTGGAAGCCAAACAAAAGGGGTTTGCGGATCGTCAAATCGCCCACATGCTTGATTGTTTGGAGAGTGAGGTGTACAGCAAACGCTCTGAACTGGGAATTCAACGGGTCTATAAGTTGGTAGATACCTGTGCGGCAGAGTTTGAAGCGAAAACACCTTATTATTATTCGACTTTTGAAGAGCAAATGCAACTTCCGGGGGAAGCACCGTTTAGTGCGAACGAAAGTATTGCTTCCGATAAGAAAAAAATTATTGTCCTCGGTTCGGGACCCAACCGAATCGGACAAGGAATCGAATTTGACTATTGTTGTGTACACGGTGTTTTAGCCGCCAAAGAAGCGGGCTATGAAACCATTATGATCAACTGTAATCCTGAGACAGTTTCTACCGATTTCGATACCGCCGACAAACTCTACTTTGAGCCTGTTTTTTGGGAACATATTTATGATATCATCCAACATGAAAAACCCGAAGGGGTCATCGTTCAGTTGGGGGGACAAACGGCACTCAAACTAGCTGAGAAACTTGACCGATACGGAATCAATATTGTAGGAACCAGCTATCAATCTTTGGACTTGGCTGAGGATCGCGGGAGCTTTTCAACGCTCCTTAAGGATAATGACATTCCCTATCCCGAATTTGGTGTAGCTGAGACCGCAGATGATGCCTTGGAGTTGGCTGAGCAATTGGAATTTCCAATACTCGTTCGTCCATCCTACGTATTGGGAGGTCAGGGAATGAAGATCGTGATCAACAAAGAAGAGTTGGAAGCCCATGTGGTTGACTTGCTTCGTAAAATTCCCAACAATAAGTTATTACTTGATCATTATTTAGACGGAGCTATAGAAGCAGAAGCAGACGCGATTTGTGATGGTGAAAATGTATATATCATCGGAATCATGGAGCATATTGAGCCCTGCGGGATTCACTCCGGTGATTCCAATGCCACCCTTCCAGTTTTCAACTTGGGAGAGTTCGTGGTACAACAAATCAAAGACCACACAGTAAAAATTGCCAAAGCACTTAATACTAAGGGGTTGATTAATATTCAGTTTGCAATTCTAGGCGACAAGGTGTTTATTATCGAGGCCAATCCTAGAGCCTCTCGAACGGTTCCATTTATCGCCAAAGCATATAAGGAGCCTTACGTTAACTATGCCACTAAAGTAATGTTGGGTGAGAAAAAAGTTTTAGACTTTGATTTCAATCCGCAATTGGATGGTTATGCGATCAAACAACCTGTTTTCTCTTTCAATAAGTTTCCTAATGTGAATAAACAACTGGGGCCTGAAATGAAAAGTACGGGAGAAAGCATCTTGTTTATTGACAGTTTAAAGGATGATGAATTCTACAATTTATACTCCAGAAGAAAAATGTACTTAACCAAATAGGAAAAATAAGTACATTTGAGATATGAAAACATTGTTAGCTAATAAGGAACAGAAAATTGCGTTGGGGTTGATACTCTTGGCTGTTGCCACACGATTACTCCCTCATCCGCCAAATTTTGCCCCAATAACTGGGATTGCTCTTTTTGCAGCAGCCCGTTTTCAGGGTAAATATTTGGCAGTACTGATTCCTTTTTTGAGTCTTTTTCTTACAGACTTACTCCTAGGCTTGAGTGCTATTACTTGGTTTGTGTATGCCGGTTTTGGTTTGATCCTTTTACTCGGTTTTCAAACAAAAAAGACAAGGATTACGACAGTTCTACTTTCCTCCGTTTTGTTTTTTGTAGTATCCAACCTTGGTGTATGGGTCTTGCATTATCCTCTGACACTGGAAGGACTCACGGCCTGCTTTACATTAGCCATCCCATTTTTCACAAATACGCTGTTGGGCGACTTGGTTTACACGGGCGTCTTATTCTTTAGTTTTTCTTCGATTAAACAGTACGTTTTACAGCCGCGTTAGGATTTTAATTTACCTATCTTTCCGCCGTAGTAGGTTCTTTGTAGTGAAGATGAAAAGGGAATAAGGTGAAAAACCTTTGCTGTACCCGCAACTGTAAGCTATTGATTTAAGAATCTTTCTTTACACCCCCTATGCCACTGTGGAATATGCCACGGGAAGGCGGTAAAGAAAAGTGAGCCAGGAGACCTGCCTATTACGATTTTGGGAACTACCGGGAATAGTAGGGACCTTGGATCTTTTTATAACCAAATTATGAATTTTCGAAAAACTGGAATTCTATTCCTTTTTCTAACCACTCCGCTATGGAGTCAAACCAACTCGGCTGTTATGGACAGCCTCAACACCCAAACACTTGATGAAGTGGTTGTGATTGATAGTCGTTTCCCGCTTAAGCGCTCCCAGTCGGGGCGTATTGTGGAAAAAATTGATGCTCAAGAAATCGAGCGTTTTCAAGGCTTGGATTTAGCTGAATTACTTCGTACTCGTGGTGGAATTGATATACTAGGAAGTCGCTCCCAGTTGGGGCAGAACCTAACGACTTCTATACGTGGAGGTCGTAATGACCAGGTGCTCATCCTGATTGATGGCGTACGAGTCAATGACCCTTCTCGTATCGGAACCGATTTTGACTTGAATTTTCTACCGCTGGAAGCTATTGCGTCTATTGAAATTTTAAAAGGAGCTGCAGGTACTCTCTATGGTAGTGCAGCTTCGGCTGGGGTTATTAACATCACGACCAAAAAGGGACAGCAAGACGGTCAGTTGAGTTGGCGTAGTAGTTTTGGGACTCTGCAATCCAAAGAAGCCATCATAGAGGGTATTACGGCCGTGGAAAACAGCCTTCGCTATTCCGACGTCTTTGGAAATACAGATGTTAATTTATTTTACTCTCAGCGGTATGCTGATGGTATGAGTGCCGTGGCTGGTGGTGAAAATGATTTGTTTGCCAGAAACAATTTTGGCCTTAACCTAGGGCAACAATTCAGTGACAACTACAGCCTTCGTTTGTCAGCCAATAAAGATTTTTCTCGTAGTGAATACGACGGTTTTGACGCGTCCTTCATTCCCGCAGACGCAAACAATCTGTTGGTATCGGATCAATGGCGTTTTGCCCTGCAACAGAACCTTCAATACAACAAAGGGGAATTGCAATTGGATTTGGGTTATCAAAGTACAGAACGCGATTTCCAATCGGATTTTCCTGTTTTTTATGAAAGCACCAATTTGACTTTGGATCTTTCCAATCGCTATGTATTCAGTGATCAACTCTACAGTATTGTTGGATATTTTACCCAGCAGAACACGGCAAACATCGTTGATGAGGAAAAAAGCGCACAGCATGATCTTTATGCGAACCTTATTTATTTAGTAGATGGGTTTAATCTTAATATTGGGTCTCGATGGAATTCTCATGACATCTATGGTTCTCATTTGACGTATAATTTGAACCCCTCCTTTAATTTTGAATTGAACGAAAAACGATCATTGAAATTTTTGGTCAACATTGGGACTGGATTTAACACTCCAAGCCTTTATCAGTTGTATGATATCTATTCCGGTAATACGGACCTAGAACCAGAGGAGAGTCAAACAAGAGAAGCCGGTTTGGATTACCTTTTCCCCACCGGGAATTTTTCAGTAGTCTATTTTGAACGGGAGGAAAATCCAACCCTCATTTATGATTTCAACACCTATCGATATGGAAACTCGGTTGCTGAAGTTCAATACTCCGGTTTTGAATTGCGATATTCCAATCGTATAGGAGATGCACTTCAGTTGAATGCGAATTATACACTAACGGAAACCGAAGGAGGTGATTTGCGAAGAATACCAAAACACGCCTACCGCGTAGGAATAGACTATGACCTTTCTTCTCGTTGGGCCCTGTCAGGAGCTTTTTCACGAACTGGGGAGCGCATGGCTGTGGATGGAATGACTACTCTTGAAGCCTATTCTTTGGTTGATATACGCGCACAGTGTCATTTGAAAAAACCAAATGTGACCTTATTTTTAAATGTAACCAACGCTTTGAACACGGACTATATCGAATTCGTCAACTACAGTAGTAGAGGTCGCAACCTTATGGCTGGTTTTCGCTGGGAACGTTAATTCGCTTTGGAAGCTTTTTACTATCAATGAGTAAACGTTGCTCCGCCTGCATTTCAGGGTCTTGAATTTTAGGTCCAAAAGGGGACACGTAATATGATCGCCCTTTTCCAGTACCGACGATCTCACGAATAGCGGCTGCGAAAAGGGTTTCATTTTCATCCCCTAAAACGCCTGCATTTTTTCGGTCTTCGCTCAGTGTAATATCAGGACTTAGCCCTTGGGAATAATCTGCAAATCCTTCGCTATTGGCAATGGCAAGAACGATGGGTTGCATGGCGTAGAGATGATTTGGATTTTTGGTTCCTTCGTTATCGATGTAGTCATAGACAGTAATGGAGCCAACATTTTTTCCAACGGTTGTTTCTCCCATTTGAATCACTTGAATATAAGGCTTTAACCCGTTGATGAGCAGTTCGCTGGCAGAGGCTGATTCATCTGTGGTTAAAATATATACACGATTCAATTGAAGTGAATTGAGGGCGTTCCCTCCACTAATTTGGTTGGTGAAGCGATTGTAGAGTCGCTCCTCATCATTTTGTCTAAAATAGTCCATTAGCTTATCATTCCAGATTTCTTGAGCGAAGATTTCATTGGAAAATTGTCCCGTGATCAAGGAGGCCAAGTAGGTGCAGCTCCGAATGGAGCCTCCACGATTGTAACGCAAATCTAATACCAATTCGTCAATGGCCTCGTTTCGAAAGCTTGCAAAGACCTCGTTTAGTTGTTCGTCAAAACTACTGGCGAACTGATTGTACATCAAGTAGCCAATTCGCGAATCCTCGGCTACTATAACGCTCTGAGCCACTATGGGGTCTTTCTGGAAGTTTTCTTCTTTGACCAATTCAATATTTTCACCGTTCAGATTGTATTGACCATTGTTATAATCAGCCAAACTGATGGTATAGGTTAACAAATCACTGAATAGCAAATCTCGGTAATTATCTACGGTGATTTGTTGTCCATTAACCTGTGTAAATAAGTCTCCACGACCTACTTCTTTTTCCTCCGCATCAGATCCTTTGTGGATAAACTTAACCCAGCCTATGAGGTCATTGGAACCCTCTTCTATACGAAACAAGGAAAACTCCATCCCATTGGAAGCTACGATCCCTTGGAACGAATTTTGCAATTCTATATAGTCATCGACAATCCAACTAAAGCGATCACCACTAAACAATAACGATTCAAAAAAGGCTTCTGGCTCGGGATTGTCCTTAATAAACTGTGCGTACTCATTGCGGTCTAATGAAAGTGCATCATCCAGTTTGGGAACATCTTTTTGCCAGTAGTAGTATTGATTGAGACCCTTCCATATAAAATCACTGAGTTCTATATTGTCAGTTAAATTGATGTTGGTGTCGTCTTGGTCTTCTTTGGAACAGGCCAAAAAAACCAATAAAAGACAGAGACTCCATACCTTTTTCATAATAAGCTATAATTTTTTCTTCCCTAAAATTACTATAAAAAATGATTTGTGTTCTTGGAAATGTAGCAGATGATTATTTTTGTTTGAATTTATTCGTATGAAAAATTATTTCTTAGTCTTTACAATACTATGTGTAGGGGGTTTTAGCCTTCAAGCACAATCCCTATTCGAAGAATACCAATCCCATGAAGATGTTAGTTATTTGTCCATCAACCCAATGATGTTTAAGTTGTTGGGGCAAATGAATATCCAAACTGACGATACTGAAACGGCTGCTTACCTTGAGATGATTCAGAGCATAACCAATTTTAAGGTGCTGATGACTGGGGATTCTGAAATCACTCGTTCCATAGACAATGCCCACAAACAGTGGGTGCGTGATCAAGGTTTTGAGTTACTTCTTCAGCTTAATGAAACTGATCATAAATTAAAGTTCTATGTTGTTGAGGGGGAAAACGAAAATAAAATCAAACGTTTGCTTATGTTTTCCCGTGGGAATGCCTTGGAAGAGTCTGTTTCCATCAAGGGTAAATCATTAGAGTCAGTACTTCTGTTACTAGAAGGCGATATTGACTTAGAGCAAATAGGTGATCTGACTGAAGCCATGGATTTACCAGGGGGGGATCAATTAAAAAAAATACAGAAACGGTAAGTCTCAGTTTCTATTTGAGTAAGAAAAGTCTTACTAAATCCCCGTGTAATTAAAGGGTGATAGTGTTTTTAATTGCTCCTTTAGAGCGAGTTCAATTTCGAGCTGGTCAATAAAAGTATGAATACTCTGTTGGTTTATGACCGTATTGGTTCGGGTCAAGTCTTTCAGTGCCTCGTAGGGATTCGGATAGCCTTCTTTTCGTAGAATAGTCTGAATGGCTTCGGCCAAAACGGCCCAGTTCTGATCCAGATCGCGATTGATTTTATCCGTATTAACCAAGAGTTTGCCCAACCCTTTTTGGATGGATAACAAACCAATAAGGGTATGTCCTATAGGAACACCGACATTGCGAAGCACGGTACTGTCCGTAAGATCTCGTTGCAATCTTGAAATAGGAAGCTTTTCTGAAAAGAAACCAAAAATAGCATTGGCCATTCCCAAATTACCTTCTGCATTTTCAAAGTCAATAGGATTCACTTTGTGCGGCATGGCAGATGAACCCACTTCTCCTTCTTTGATTTTTTGTTTGAAATAATCCATCGAAATATAGGTCCAAATATCTCTTGAAAAATCAATCAAAATAGTATTGATGCGTCGCAGCGCATCCGAAAGCGCAGCAAAGGAGTCGTAATGTTCAATTTGTGTGGTAGGAAAGGAATAGTGCAAGCCTAACTGAGAGTCGATGAACTTTTGACCAAAAGCTTTCCAATCCACTTCGGGAAAGGCGACATGATGCGCGTTGAAATTCCCCGTAGCACCTCCAAACTTGGCTGCGTGCGGCACTTTAAGCAAGTGCATTTTTTGTTCTTCTAGGCGATTGACAAAAACTTCAATCTCTTTACCCAAGCGGGTGGGAGAGGCTGGTTGTCCATGCGTTCGGGCAAGCATTGGAATGTCTTTATATTCTTCTGCTAAGCCCACCAGTTGTTCCTGAAGCGCTTCTAATTCTGGCAGGTACACTTTTTGAATAGCCTCTTTGATAGACAAAGGAATGGCCGTGTTATTGATGTCTTGCGAAGTGAGTCCGAAGTGAATGAATTCTTTGTAGTCCTGCAATTCTAGGGCATCAAATTCTTTTTTGATAAAATATTCAACGGCTTTTACATCGTGATTGGTCGTCTTTTCAATTTCTTTAATCGCTGAAGCATCTTCTTGACTAAAATGAAGGTAGAGACTTCTCAGATCCTCATAGAGCGATGTGCTGAAACCTTCAAATTGAGGGAGTCCTAGTTCACAGAGTGCAATGAAGTATTCTACTTCTACTTGAACACGATATTTGAACAGTGCTTCTTCGGAGAAAAAGGGTGCCAAGCTTTTCGT
Source organism: Flavobacteriaceae bacterium (assembly GCA_009886755.1). Classification (GTDB taxonomy): domain Bacteria; phylum Bacteroidota; class Bacteroidia; order Flavobacteriales; family Flavobacteriaceae; genus UBA11891. Next base: position 12,435 of record QXYU01000051.1, on the reverse strand, counting down.
TTTGGAACGGTAGCGACCGTCAATTGGAGAAATGGCATTGAGTGCATTAAGCATCATAAATCAATAACTTTTACCGTTGCAAAGATACGGCACCGTATTGATTTACGCATCTTATTTAAGAATTTCTCTGGCTGCGGCTCGATAGCCTGGACTGGCATCGGGAAGTTGTTTTTCAACCAAAGCACGAAGCGCTGCTTGTACCCAAGGTGCATGGGTTTTGAAAGTCTTTAGAATTTTCAAGGCGAAACTGAGCGTAGCTACCTGAGCTGGCTCTATCAACCAGTCAAAGGCTTGAGCAATTATCTTTTCTTTTTGTTGGTTGTCAAGCCGATGGGAGAAGGCTTTGCTGTAAAAGTGTAAAATTTTAGACAGACTTCTCCGCATACTCTCATTGTGAACCTTTGGCAAGCCGTTTAAAAAATGATCAAACCCCGGGTGTAGCTGTTCCAAATGATCGCATAAGTGTAATTCGATGCACCAGATTACTAGAATATGGATGCGTTTTTGCTCGGATTCTATTGCCGAAAACAAAAGATCAAGTAACAATTCGGGCTGAGCAGCTATATAGTCACGACCTTGGATCCGATCTGTTTTTCGTGCAGAAAGCGTTTCAAAAAAGGAGCGATGCTGTTCGAGTGTTTTCACTACTAAAGCTGCAATACACGATATTCTTCATAACAGCCGCTGATGGCCTCTAGGATTTGTAGGTCGTTTGATTCTTTGATAAAAACGTCCGAGTAATTGCAATTGCGAAGAATCTCATCGATATCCACGCGTTCTAAGCCTAGTAGTTGTTCCAATACGGTTCGGTCAAACTTGGAAAGAAGCAAGTTTTTAATTTCATCGTCGGCCCTCATTTTTTTGAGTTTGCGCATCTGCTTGGGATTTTTCCCAAATAAGTTGTGCAGGAAATCAGCAGGATTAAATAAAGCGCCTAAGGCATTGGAAAAAGCAGAACGGTCTCTGTTACCAGCTTCATACCCCACATTGGGCAGCCCACTTATCTGATAGCGGCTGTTGTTGTTCAGGGGAACGTTGCGCGCGTCTACATCCAAATAGCCCGTTAACTGATAGGGACGAATAATGACCTCTTCCAAAGCATAAGCCAGTTCCGTAAGCCGAAATTTTGTGTTTTTAAACTTTAACATATCACTGGTGACAGCCACTTTTAGCGGTTTGTATCCTAGATATGAAAAATAAAGGGTGTCGTTCAAGGCAGCGGGCAATTCGAATTTACCACTTCGATCGGTGGTTGTTCCGATCACTTGAGTCAGATTGAGAACATGCACCGTTTCCATTGAGAGTTGGGTGTTTTCATTTTCAACAATACCCAGTACTGCTTCACTTTGTTGGCTCCAGACAAAAGTATTAATAGCACACGACAAGACAAGTAGGATCTTCCTCATAGATGGTTTAAAAATAGCCCAATTTTTCTTGCCATGGCGAACGAGATTGATATTTCAGAGAAGTTGTTTTAAAAAGCGTGTCATTTCGTAAAGTGCCTTGCCACGATGTCCAATTTGATTTTTGATTTCAGGGGATAGTTCGGCAAAGCTTTTGTCATAGCCTTGTGGAACAAAAATGGGGTCGTATCCAAAACCGCCACGACCTCTTCTTTCATGAAGTATTTCGCCTTTTACGCGTCCTTCAAAGGTGTATTTTTTACCCTGCCAATAAAGGGCGATCACGGTTCTAAATTGTGCCGCGCGGTTATTTTCATTAGCCATAAGCCGGAGTACTTTGTCCATGTTTTTATTAGCATCGACAGGTTCTCCAGCGAAGCGCGCTGAAAAAACACCCGGTTGTCCATCCAAGGCTTCTATTTCCAATCCGCTATCATCAGCAAAACAATTGCCTTTGCGTGCCTCTACAAGGGTATGGGTTTTGATCCATGCATTGGCTTCAAGGGTTTTTCCTGTCTCTTCAATAGGGGTTGTCCAGCCTAGGTCGGCCAAGCTGCTGACATGGAACTCAGAAGGGGCAAATTTTTTAATTTCTTCCACTTTGTGGGTATTGTGGGTGGCAAAGATTAAGGGATAAGGCATTAGCGGTGGTGGTAGGGTTCGTTATCTAAAATAGTAAAGGCACGGTATAATTGTTCTACCAATAATAACCGAATCATTTGATGGGAGAAGGTCATGGCGGAAAAGGCGATTTTTTGGTTCGCTCGATCATACATATCAGCAGAGAACCCGTAAGGTCCACCAATCAAAAACCATACTTTCTTGATTCCAGAAACTTGTTTCTTTTCAAGGTAATCGGCAAAAGCTTCCGACCCCATTGTTTTTCCCTTTTCATCTAGCAATATAATCATTTCCTTGGGGGGGATGTGGTTGAGAAAACATTGGCCTTCTTTTTCCTTCTGTTGTGCAATGCTAAGGCTTTTCCGGTTTTTCAGATCGGGTAAAATATCCCAACTGAACTTGGTGTAGTGTGGCAAGCGTTTGGAATAAGTGTCAATGAGATCTCGTAGGGAGGCATTGTCTGTTTTTCCAATACAACAGATGTGAATGTGCATACTACAAAAGTAATAATCCATGGGGATATTCCCCTGCATTTCGAATTGTCTTATCTTTGAAAAAACCATACCCAATCAAGGTGTTCAAAACGGTTCGTAGCATACCCATTCTAAAGAAAATCATCCATCTGTTGGATGCCATTAAGCTACCCGGCTTTAAAGGGTTTTCGTTGTATGATTTGATCAAAATGTATGTGATTGGAGTAGTGGAGGGGACCCTGACCTCTCGAGCGGGCAGTATTGCTTTTAGCTTCTTCATGGCCTTGTTTCCTTTTTTACTGTTTGTTTTAAATCTGATTCCCTTTATTCCAATTGATAATTTTGATGTGATTTTATTGGAATTTATTGAATTACTACTTCCCTTAGAAATACAATCATTTTTTACTGATATTTTTCAAGACATCAAAAGCAAACCTCGTGGGGGATTGCTTTCATCTGTTTTCTTGCTATCTGTTTTTCTTACAGCCAATGGTGTGAGTTCGATCTTTACAAATTTTGAGGATTCTTATCATGTGGATAAGTCCCGAAGTATTTTCAAGCAATATCTGTATGCTATGGGTGTGGCGGTTCTTTTGGCATTTACGCTGTTGATGACTGTAGCGATTTTTATTTTTGTAGAAATCTATGTGCTGCGAAATCTCCCAGCCTTAATTCAGGATACGATCAATTGGATTCGCACGGCGCAACTTTTTTTCTTTGTCCTCATGGCTTATGTTTCAGTGGCTCTGCTCTATTATTTTGGAACCATTGAGGGGAGAGTAGCTCGGTTTTTTTCTCCAGGAGCATTGATGACTACGCTGTTGTTCATTGCAACCACCTATGTTTTTGGAATTTACATTGATAATTTTGCTAATTACAACCAGTTGTATGGTTCTATCGGTGCGCTATTGATCTTTCTCCTTTACATTTGGCTAAATGCGAATATTTTGCTGCTTGGTTTTGAACTAAACGCCACCCTTACGAGACTTAAACATTTTCCCAATACAGGTCAATAGGTTTCATTATGAAGTTTTATGTTGATGTAATCTTACCCCTGCCTTTACCCAAACCCTTTACCTATGGTATTCCTGAAGAATTTGTAGCGAAGGTTCAAGTTGGAAAACGCATTGTGGTTCCTTTTGGAAAATCAAAATTCTACACTGGGATTGTTCTGGAAGTCCATCAAAAACCTCCAACCACCCATGAAGTGAAGCCCATGGAGATGCTGCTGGATAAAGAAGCAGTGATTACCTCCCAACAATTAGAATTGTGGAAATGGATGTCAGCCTACTATCTCTGTCCTCTCGGACCCATCATGAAAGCAGCACTTCCTTCACTGTATCTATTGGAAAGCGAAACAATTTTAGAACGTAATAAATCTGCGATCATTGATTGGACTTCGTTGTCGGATGAGGAGCACCTTCTCTTGGAAGCCCTTGAAAAAGCACCTTTGACCTTTAACGATGTGATGACGATTACAGGAAAAAAAACAGTAGCCAAAAGTATTGGAGGCTTGTTGGCTGCCCAGTATATCTTCCAACAGCAATTGCTCAAGGACGCTTATAAACCCAAAAAAGAAAAACAACTTCGATTGCTTCCTGCTCTTTTAATGGAAGGAACTATTGAAACGGTTTTTGAAAAAGTCAAAAACGCTCCCAAACAAGAGGCCTTGTTATTGGGATATCTTTCAGAAAGTCAAGACGGAAGATGGGTTCCCGAATTACCCCTGCGAAAACGATGGGGTGCTGCTGGGAGTGTCGTTCACCAATTGGTTAAAAAGGAAATCTTAGAAACACGGGAAATCCAAGTAGATCGTTTGGCAATAGAAGCAGTGGACACAGCTTCTGAAATCTGTTTGACCCCTGCCCAGCAAAAAGCTATGGATGCCCTCTCAAAGAGCTTTGAGGACAAACCAGTAGCATTACTAGAAGGCATCACTGGCTCTGGGAAGACCGCTGTTTATACCCAGCAAATAGCCGCTTGCTTGGAAGCGGGGCAGCAGGTATTGTATTTACTGCCAGAAATTTCCCTTACTACTCAGATTGTATCACGTCTTAAGGCACAATTTTCAGATCGTTTGGCGGTGTATCATTCCAAATTCAACCCTCAAGAAAGGGCTGAAATATGGCAGCATGTGTTAAAAGGAGACCGCAAAGCACAACTGATCATTGGCGCGCGTTCAGCCCTTTTTTTACCATTTCATAAGCTCGGACTGATCGTAGTGGATGAGGAGCATGAAAACTCCTATAAGCAATTCGATCCAGCTCCGCGCTATCACGCACGAGATGCGGCCATCGTAATGGCACAGTCTTTTAAGGCACGTGTTTTATTAGGCTCGGCAACTCCAAGTTTGGAAACGCGTTTTCAGGTTGAACAAGGCAAATACGGCTATGTACCACTTACAGAACGCTATGGTAAGGCTCAACTGCCAGCTATTGAATTGGTAAACCTCAAGGAAGCGTATCGCAAAAAGCAAATGAAGGAAATGTTTTCTCAATCTTTGATTGAAGCCATGGAAGCAACTTTGGCAGACCAACAGCAAATCATTTTATTTCACAATCGCAGGGGCTATTCCCCTATTTTGGAATGTCTCAGTTGTGGGCACATCCCCCAGTGCACCCAATGTGATGTATCGTTAACGTATCATCAATACAACCATCGTTTGCAATGCCACTATTGCGGTTATCATATTCCAAAGCCTCAAGAATGCCATGTCTGTAGCACACCTCATTTGGCCGACAAAGGAACTGGGACGCAACAGATTGAAAGTGTATTGGAAGAACTTTTCCCAGAGGTATCCATCGGACGTATGGATTGGGACAGCACCCGAGGGAAGCATGATTTTGATAAGATTTTAGATGCTTTTTCTAGTGGATCCATACAGATCTTAGTAGGCACTCAAATGGTGGTCAAAGGACTTGATTTTCAAAAAGTGCAATTGGTTGGTGTGATCAATGCCGATCAATTGATTAATTACCCTGATTTTCGAGCTCACGAACGTAGTGTTCAAATGTTGAGCCAGGTTGCTGGAAGAGCGGGTAGGAGTGCTGTTAAAGGCCGTGTTTTAATCCAAACCTACAATCCAGAACAGACCGTCTTGAAGCATGTGCAAAACCAAACCCTCACTGCTTTCTGTATTCGTGAGATGAAAGAACGAAAAAGTTTGCAGTATCCGCCCTATGGTCGCTTGGTCCGTATTACTTTTAAGCATCGCAACCGTGAGCTTGTGGAAAAGGGTGCCGAATGGTTTGCCAATGTGCTTCGACAGTCTTATGGTGCTCAAGTGCTAGGTCCTGTTGCTCCACTGGTCAGTCGAATTCAAAACCAATACTTGCAACAATTACTGATCAAAATGCCTACGCCTAGGGATCGAAAAAACCTTAAGCAGCTACTTCTGAAAACTCAAAAAAGTTTTGAAGCCATTGGAGTGTATCGTGCAACACGAGTCAATATAGACGTAGATCCCTACTAGTTGATGGAGAAACGGATTTGAAATTCGTTTTTCCGGCTGCGGCTCAAAGGAAGGAGTTCGCCCGCGATTTCCACTTCACTGGGGGTATAGCGTTCTATTTTATCCATATTAACAATAAAGGACTTATGGGTTCGAAAAAACTGATGCTCTGGCAATCGACTCATGAACTGTTTCATGGTAGATAGAATCACATATTTTCGAGTAGGAGTTTGGATACGAATATAATCGCCCATAGCTTCAATCCATAAAATTGTGTTGAGGTAAATTTTCTCATTTTTCAGGTTGCATCGAACCACCAAATTAGAATCATGGGCTTCGGATGACTGGGGTTCAATTATTTTTTTTTCTCGAATACGACTAAGACCTAATTCCAAACGGTCGCGTTTAAAAGAAGGAGGGAGGCAATCAATCAAACCCAGCTCAAAGGCTTTAAGTGCATCGGTGGGTTCTTTAATGATAAGAATGATTTCCACATTATGTTTGAGGTTTTCAATAAAATCGAAACCGTCATAAACAGGTAAATCTGTTTTTAAAACAATAAAATCAACACTATTGTACGTAAGAAATTCAGAAGCACCTACGGCCGTATCAAATTCATCCAGCAGTGTGATGTTTTCGATGTTGGCAAAAAGTTGACCAATTTTAAGGCGTTCTACCGCATTGGCAACGACTAAGATTCCATTGAGATGCATTGGATAAGAGGCAATAATATAGTAACACCCAAATTTACATAAAAATACAGCAAAAAGAAAAGAATCTTTTTGGTTTGCACCTAGTTAAACCTTAGTTTTGCCCTCTTAAAAACAAATTATGAACCATTACGAAACTGTTTTCATTTTGAATCCCGTTCTATCTGAGACCCAGATAGAGGAAGCAGTACAGAAGTATATGGATTTCCTTACCGCTAAGGGGGGAACCATTACGAGTACCGAAAATTGGGGCCTAAAAAAACTGGCTTACCCTATCCAAAACAAGAAAAGCGCCTTCTATCATCTGATGGAGTTTTCTGTTAGCGCAGAAGCCATTGATGCGATGGAGGTTGAGTTCCGACGTGACGAGCGTGTGATGCGCTTTTTAACTGTCAAACTTGACAAGCACGCCCTAGCTTGGGCCGAGAAAAGAAGAAAGAAAATTAAAACGGAAGCCTAGAGATGTCAAAAATCGAAGAACAACAATCCGGAAAGAAAGAGGGGGAAATCAGATATTTAACCCCACTGAATATCGATACTACGACAAAGAAAAAGTATTGTCGTTTTAAAAGATCAGGAATCAAATATGTCGATTATAAAGACTCTGACTTCCTAATGAGTTTTGTAAACGAACAAGGGAAAATCCTTCCCCGACGTTTGACAGGAACTTCACTGAAATACCAACGCAAAGTATCTGTAGCTGTAAAGAGAGCACGCCACTTGGCCTTGCTTCCTTATGTTGCAGACATGCTTAAATAATCGGAATCCTATGGAACTTATACTCAAACAAGACGTTGAAAACCTAGGGTTTAAAGACGATGTAGTAAACGTAAAAAACGGATACGGACGAAACTTTTTGATTCCAGAAGGTAAAGCTGTATTAGCCACTACTTCTGCCAAAAAAGTTTTGGCTGAAAATTTGAAGCAACGTGCTTTCAAGGAAAAGAAGATTATTGATGATGCCACAGCTTTTGGAAAAAAACTTACGGCTTTGGAAATCAAAATTGCTTCTAAAGTAGGCTCTGGAGATAAACTTTTTGGATCGGTTACAGCCAACGATTTGATTGCTGCCATTGAAGCCAAAGGACACGAACTCGATAAAAACCGAGTTGCCTTGCCCGGACGAATCATCAAGCGTTTAGGGAAATACGAGGCAAGCATCCGCTTGCATCGTGAGGTTTCCATACAACTTCCTTTCGAAATTGTAGTGGAAAAAAAGGCCTAATCCGAAACCCTTTACAATCAATCCCCACCCTGTGGGGATTTTTTTTACACTCTTGTGAAATACAGCCGTTTGACCAAAGAACAGTTCGAAACTTTGCATGAAGAATTTGCGAAGTTTCTAGCAACCCAATCCATTGACCAACCCCAGTGGGAGGAAATGAAACGGGAAAAGCCTTCCCTTGTGGAAGAAGAATTGGATCTGTTCAGTGACCTCATTTGGGGAAAGACCTTGAAAAAGGCTGTGTATTTGGAGAATACGGCTGTTTCACAAGCTTTTTTGTTTGAAATTGGAACAGAAAGTATGCAGTTGCGAGTGCTTCGGTGTAATAATGCCGATGTGGATCTGACGAATTCTGAAGGTTGGGAGTGGGCCTTGCAGCATCTCCAAGAAAATGCCGTTGAATTGATGATTTCAGAAAAAGTCTTTGAAACCGATCGGGAGCAAGAAATTTTCGATTTAATACAGCAGGGCTGTACGCTTTCTGACGGACAGCGTCATCGTCAGTTAGATTCCTTTTTCAAAACGACAAAAAAGTAGGATATTTGCCCAAAGCTTTCGCCGTTGAAACCATCCATTCCAAAGGGGACTCGTGATTTTACGCCCCAACAAGTAGTCCAACGAAATTATCTGAAATCAATCTTGACGGATTGTTTTCAACGCTTTGGCTTTCAGCCTATCGAAACCCCTTCTTTTGAAAAGCGGGAAACGCTAATGGGGAAGTATGGCGAGGAAGGCGATCGTTTAATATTTAAAATTCTTAATTCGGGTGAAAAAGTGAAAAAAGCCGATTTGGCTGCCCTTGAAAAAAACGACCTGAAACAATTTTCCAATTCACTCAGCGAAAAAGCCCTTCGGTATGACCTTACGGTTCCATTTGCGCGTTTTGTGGCGCAGCATCAAAATGAACTCGTGTTTCCCTTTCGACGTTTTCAGATTCAGAACGTATGGCGAGCCGATCGTCCACAACACGGTCGTTTTCAAGAATTCACCCAGTGCGATGCGGACATCGTAGGGGAAAAATCGCTCTACCAAGAAGTAGAAATGCTTCAGTTGTATGATACCGTTTTTACCAAACTAGGACTGACGGGTGTTACTCTTAAAATCAACAATCGAAAAATATTGGCTGGAATCGCAGCCTTACTAGACGCCTCTGATCGTTTAGTGCCCTTTACGGTAAGTTTGGATAAACTGGATAAAATCGGCAGAGAAGGGGTTGAAAAAGAATTGTTAGGTAAAGGATTTGACCCCGAAGCACTTGCCAGATTAGCGCCGCTTTTTGAATTGGAAGGAACCGCTGATGAAAAACTTAACACCTTGGCATCGCTTTTAGAAACCAGCGAAGTGGGGCAGGAAGGAATTGCTGAAATTCAGTTTATCCTTACCCAATTGAAAAGCAATCCTTTGGCTGCTGCAGTGGATTTGAACGTGACTCTTGCTCGGGGCTTGGATTATTATACAGGTCTTATCGTTGAAGTTGCTGCCCCTGAAGGAGTCAAGATGGGATCTATTGGTGGTGGGGGACGTTACGACGATTTGACTAGTAGTTTTGGTTTGAAGGACAAAAGCGGTATCGGTATTTCCTTTGGATTTGACCGTATTGGTTTGGTTTTAGAAGAACTCGACCTGTATCCCAATACTGTTCATTCACCAACGCAGCTTTTGGTATCTCAATTTGAACCAGCGGCCAATCCATGGAGTTTACAGCTTATTCATCAACTTCGAGAAGCGGGAATGGCTGCTGAATTTTATCCTACCACAGCGAAATTTAAAAAGCAATTGAGCTACGCCAACCAGAAACAAATTCCTTGGGTGGTGATCTGTGCCATTCAAGAATTTGAGCAGCGAGAGTTTGTCCTTAAGAATATGACAACTGGAGAAGAAAGTCGCCATTCCATGGATGTTGCTTTTTCTGTCATTCAAAATGAACTTTTAGGATAGAATTTTACAATCCTAACAAAAGGACTCGTCTCTAACCCTTTATTAACCTATAAATTATAGAGCGACTCTATTTCCAATGCTAAAAAAAGTGCTGAAGGTAAAAATCTTTCCTAATTTTGTTGCCTATGATTAAGACAGATATTCTCATTATTGGAGCAGGGCCGGTGGGACTGTTTACGGTTTTTGAAGCCGGATTGATGAAGTTAAAATGTCATTTGATTGACGCCCTACCTGAAGCCGGCGGTCAGCTTATTGAAATTTATCCCAAAAAGCCGATTTACGATATCCCCGGTTATCCCGCTGTTTTGGCAGGTGAATTGGTCGAAAACCTTATGGAACAAGCCGCTCCTTTTAAACCTGGTTTTACTTTGGGTGAGCGTGCAGAAACGATCGACAAGCAGCCAGATGGACAATTTCTAGTTACAACCCAATTGGGAGTTGAGCATTTAGCACCTGTGGTGATTATTGCCGGTGGCTTGGGAAGTTTTGAGCCTCGAAAACCACAGTTGGAGAATCTTTCGGATTTTGAAAATAAAGGGGTGTATTATATGGTAAAGCAACCGGAGGATTTCCTTGGAAAAAAACTTCTTATTTCGGGAGGAGGCGACTCTGCTTTGGACTGGGCGATCTATTTTGCGGAAAAAGAGAACACTTCAGTCACCCTTGTTCACAGAAGCGATCGTTTTCGAGCACATAAAGATTCTGTTGAAAAAGCGTTTGAACTTCAAGAAACCGGGCGGATGAATGTCATAACCCATGGGGAAGTATCAGCCCTAGAAGGTCAAAATAATCTTGAAAGTGTCACCATTCAGCAAAAAGAACAACCCGATCAAAAGGTGACGGTTGATTGTTGGTTGCCGCTTTTTGGATTGTCTCCGAAATTAGGCCCGATCGGGAATTGGGGCCTCGCCATCGATAAAAATGCACTGGTTGTAGACAACACATTTGATTATCAAACAAACGTACCCGGAATCTTTGCGGTAGGAGATGTAAATACGTACCCAGGGAAGCTAAAGTTGATTCTTTGTGGTTTTCACGAAGCAACATTAGCTGTTCAAACCGCCTATAAAATCATCAATCCAGACAAGCATTTTACGCTTAAGTACACCACTGTTCGAGGAATTCAAGGGTTTTAGTTTTTTGACGATAGGGGCACTGCGTCATAGACAATGACTTTGTTCCATAAATGCTCTGCCGCTTCAATAAAACGCAGATGGGTAGGGTCAGTTTGGTAGGCTGCTTCAGCTTCACGACTGGCAAAAGTCATAAAATAGGCATAGCTATAGGAATTGTCCACAACCCCACGTATTTCAGTAGCGGCAGGTTTGCCCAAATAGGTGCTTATCCCTTGTGGATTGGTCTCGATTAGTTTTTGAATAGCCGCTTCAAAAGTCTGTTGATCGCTTTGACTGTTGGGGTTTTTCAACCAAAAGTAAACCGAGTGCATCAATGGTGCTTCGATCTGTGATTTTTGTGCTTGTAGCTGAAAGCTGCAAGCGACAAGGAAGAGGATTAGGATTCGCATATTTGTATTTTGATAAAATATACGAAATATAAAACGGTCGGTTAGTCCATTCAAATATATCCCTATAACTAAGCTACTTAAGCCATGATGACGATGAGTTCAGCGAGTGCTAAAATTTTATTTTGACTTTTGGCATATTCTCTTGGCGTTTCTCCCGCTTCATTAGTGACGTTCAAACGTGCTCCGTAGCGCACCAATAGATTAACCATTTCCGCATTGTCAAAATCAATTGCGTAGAACAAAAGACTTTTTCCGTTGTAGGCTTGGTTGACGTTTAATTGTTTACTCTTTAAAACCGAAGTGATGTAATTGAAATTGTCTTCTTTGATAGCATTAACAAAACTCTCAATAGTTGAGTCTTTAGGATACATAGCGGATATTGTAGTTAGGCTAAAGAAAAAAAATAAAATAGTTAGTGATTTTTTCATAACAGATGCAGGTTTAAGGTTTGTTATTTTTAAGCAAATTTATGGCTAGGATTTAGGGTAAACCAAGGTTTTTAAATAGGTTTTGCTCTTTTTGCGAAAACGATAATCGGAAGTTGGTTTTATTTTGAAATTGAAATTTCAAACGACTTATATTAACAAGCTTTCAAATAAAACGCTTAAATATTAGGTCGTACTGGAACCTGTTCAGCAAAAAATAAGTTATTACGGTATTTGACGGATGGTTATTCAATAAAATTTTGGCAAAACGGCTGCTTTAACCGTAATTGAAAATACGTTTTTAATAATCCCAACGCATTTTCATAAAGAACTTTACAGTCTTTAATGATGTTCTATCTGCCAAAAGAAATTAATCTAAAAAAAAAGGGCAATTATTTGATGTAAAAAATTAATCAGCACCCCATAAATCGACCCTTGGTTCACAAAGGTTGATAGGAGTTTAAAAAAATAGGGTGGAAGAAAATAAACCTATTCTTTCTTTGAAGGGTCACGTCCAATGAGTCGCTCCATCCAGTCAGGAATATAGTTATTATTCAGATCCTCTTCGACTCCCGTGGTAGTACTAATGACGGCATAGAGAATAACTCCACCGACTAGCACTACAGCTCCAATAACAACAACAACAATATCATTCATAATCCAA
>QXYU01000050.1 GCA_009886755.1 Flavobacteriaceae bacterium | reverse complement strand
AAAAAGAGCGGGAGACCGGGTTCGAACCGGCGACATTCAGCTTGGAAGGCTGACGCTCTACCAACTGAGCTACTCCCGCTTTTAGGATTGTTCTACTTTCGTAGGTTGGCAGTTTGTGGGGAGAGCAGGATTCGAACCTGCGAAGTTAAAAAACAACAGATTTACAGTCTGTCCTCGTTGGCCGCTTGAGTATCTCCCCAAAAAACAAGAGAGCCGATGGAGGGACTCGAACCCACGACCTGCTGATTACAAATCAGCTGCTCTAGCCAGCTGAGCTACATCGGCTTTAGTTTTTTGCGTGGCAAAGTAAATGTTTATTTTGCTGCTTTCAAAACAATTAAGGCTTTTTTCAAGCCGAATGTTGGCGGTTTTTTTCCTTGTAGCGTTTTAGCAATCGTTCGGCACTAGAAGCGGTCAAATCCACAGCTTGTTCAAAACTCCTACAAATCTTTTTTATGATAAAATGATCCCCTGGAACTTTCACTTTCAGTTCTACTTGCTTATTACTGGGATCCGATCGGTTTTCAACCTTAGTGAAGATTTCGACAGAGACAATACGGTCATAAAATTGCTCAAGTTTGGCAATTCGTTTTTTGGTAAATTCAATCAGTTTGATGTCAGCTTGGTAGTTTACGGATTGAAAGTCAATAATCATAATGATATAATTTAAGGTTGAACAATTATTTTTTGGCCCCTCGCGGATGGGACCCCCGATAGATCTTTTGTATCTGATCCAAACTGCTGTGAGTGTATAATTGAGTGGCAGCTATGCTTTCATGACCCAATAGTTCCTTTACAGCATTCAAATCGGCACCGTTATCCAACAAATGAGTCGCAAAGCTATGCCGTAGCATATGAGGACTTTTTTTGGTCTTCGTGGTGACACCTTTAAGGTAAAAATTTACCGTATCATAGACAAATTTCTCTGTGAGTTTTTCCCCTTTGAGAGAGGTCAGGTAATTTGTAGAACGCCCTAAAGACACTTTTTCACGAGCTCCTTCATAGGCTTTCAAATAGGACTCCAATTCTTTTACAACAGGAATGATCCGCTCTTTGTTTCTCTTTCCAAGCACTTTCAAACTGCGTTTATCCGCAGCAACACCCTCTGGAGTGATATCAATCAGTTCTTGTCTTCGAATGCCGGTATAATATAAAAGGGCGATTATGGTAAACTGCAAACACCCTTCATAGCTGTCGGGAAAACGTTCGGGATTCAACAACTGCCGGATTTCATCTTGACTGTAGGGCACTTGCAACGTCTTGGCGGTTTTTAGAGGCAGATGCTCCTCCATAGGATTGGTTGTAAGTTGCTGGGTACGCACCATAAATTTGTAATACGAACGCAAACTGGATAGCTTGCGATTGATCGTTCGGGCGCTCTGCTGTTGGGACTTTAATGCGATGATCCAGCTGCGGATCATGGAATAGTTTACCTCCTCTAGCCCCTTGAGGTCAAAGGTTTTTTCACAAAACAATGAAAAGGTTGTCAGATCTTTCCGGTAGGCCGTAAGTGTGTGTTGAGAATATTTTTTCTCCAGCGCTAGATATTCAAGAAAACGGGCAACAGCCATAAAAAAAATCCTACATCTCAAAGGTATGAAATGTAGGATAGATCGTATCGCTTTGGATACAGTATCGTTTATTGATTTTCTTGGTCGCGCAGCTTTTGAATATACTGAGCTTTAATCAACTTGTCGCGGTTGCGAACGGAGGGTTTTGCAAACTGCTTTCGTGAACGCAATTGACGCATGGCACCTGTACGATCAAACTTTCGTTTAAAACGCTTTAACGCGCGATCGATGTTCTCGCCTTCTTTAATTGGAATTATCAACATAATACAGCACCTCCTTTCATGGCGGCAAATATAATTAAGTTTTTGACAACAGTCTGCTTAGTCCTGTAAAATCTTCCGAGCAATCACCAACTTTTGTATTTCGCTGGTTCCCTCACCAATGGTACACAGTTTTGAATCCCGTAAGAATTTTTCAACTGGGTAGTCTTTGGTAAAACCATACCCCCCGTGAATCTGTACAGCCTCATTGGCCACATTCACACATACTTCGGAGGCTTTGTACTTAGCCATTGCGCCTATGGTAGTGACATTTTTCCCTTGGTTCTTCAGTTCAGAAGCTTTTTGAGTCAAAAGCGTCGCTGCCTCAATTTCGGTAGCCATATCGACCAGCTTGAATGAAATGCCCTGGAACTTACTTATCGCCTGACCAAACTGATGTCGTTCTTTGGAATATTTTATACTGGCTTCATAGGCCCCTTTGGCAATCCCTAAGGATAAAGCCGCTATAGATATGCGCCCACCATCCAATATTTTCATAGACTGAATAAAGCCATCTCCCACAGGCCCCAGACGGTTTGCGTCAGGAATACGGCAATTATCAAAAACCATTTCAGCAGTTTCAGAAGCACGCATTCCGAGTTTGTTTTCTTTTTTCCCCGCACCAAAACCAGGCGTACCGCGCTCTACTACAAAAGCAGTCATACCGCGGTTATCTCCTTTTTCGCCATTGCGTGCAATGACTACGGCAACATCTCCTGACTTGCCATGCGTAATAAAGTTTTTGGTGCCATTCAACACCCATTCATCGCCTTCTTGTCGGGCCGTAGTGTTCATCCCTTTGGCGTCAGAACCAGTATTGTGCTCAGTCAATCCCCAAGCGCCGATCCATTGTCCGCTCGTTAGTTTGGGCAACCATCTCAATCGTTGCTCTTCTGATCCAAACTGATAAATATGGTTGGTACAAAGTGAATTATGTGCGGCAATTGACAGACCGATGGAAGGATCTACTTTGGACACCTCCTCTATTACAGCTACATATTCGTGATATCCCAGCCCGGAACCGCCGTAGGCTTCTGGTATCAATACTCCCAAAAAACCAATAGCACCTGCTTCTTGCATGACTTCAGAAGGGAAATACTGGGCTTCATCCCAATCCATAATGTGGGGTTTGATATGCTTGCGAGCAAATTCTTTGGCGGCATCAGAAATGAGCTTTAGCTCCGTCTCTTGTCTCATGACAACGGTTGATAATATATCCATTATAGCAATCTTTTTTAATACAAATATAGCTTTATTCTCCGAACTTGAATAGAGTCCCAAAGGGTCTGATTCAAAAGCTCATCAAGGCTTGCTTCGGGTTGTTGTGTTCGTTTCGCGACCAACCAGCGCGCTTGTTTGTAACTCATATAAGGTAAGGCAGTTAGACGTTCCAAACTGGCATTTGCAAATGCCAAGGGCACTATCGGAAGTGTGGATTGAATTTCAAAATAGAGGATTAATCGTTGTCTTACCTCTTCTGATAATCCATACACCTCTGCTAGTTGTTCCATGTTTGAAAAAGATTGAATCCGATCGCGATAAACAACAATTCGCTCCGACAATACTGGGCCGATTCCACGTACTTTTTACAGCTCCAAAGCAGTGGCGCGATTGAGATCTTTTTTAACAATAGGCGTTGCAACAAATCGCTTCGATTTTGTTCGGCTTGGAGGATGTTTTAGATAGGGTGCGATACGCTCATAACTACTATCCGAAATACCCGTTACTTTTTGAAACACCGAACGATCCGTAATCGATTTTCCCGCTGAGTGATAGGCTTTAATACGATCTTCCACGGCCGTGGGTAAATCCAAACTATAGGCCCTGTAGTCCGTTAAAAAATTTGGGTGAAAGGAACGTAGCTTTGGGGTGGTGGATGATGCCACAACTGTTAACAAACTATCCAAACGATGGCTTTGTTTCACCCAGGGGGACAACTCTTTGCTCTTTAAAGAAGTATTTTTTGTTGGAGGATTTCGAAACAATTGGTAAAGAAGAACCAATCCCGTAAAAACAAAAACAGCCTTTAGTTTTTGAAGATAAAAACCAAAAGGCTGTTTTCGAAATAACATGGCATTCTATTCGCTAGGGATACTTTTAATGGCACTTAGATAGCGCTGTAGTTCATCTTTGACCCGTGGGAATAAGAAGAATAAACCAATCATATTTGGGAATACAAGTGCTAAAATCATAGCATCAGAGAACGTCCATACAGCGGACATGTCACCTGCAGCACCAATAACGATAAAAGCCAAAAATAATAGCTTATACGTCAAGTCCGACCACTTGCTCTTGCCGAAGATAAACATCCACGACTGCAAGCCGTAGTAAGACCATGAGATCATGGTAGAAATGGCAAACAAAACAACGGCGATCGTCAAAAAGGGTCCAGAAAAAGATATGTATTTGGAAAAGGCCGCAGCTGTAATAGCAGCCCCTTCAGCGGGAACACCATCGATCATTACGACTCCATTGAATCCCCCATAATTAAATACGGTACTGTCTCCATTAAAAATAATAATGACCAAAGCAGTCATCGTACAAATTACTACCGTATCAATAAAAGGTTCTAGAAGTGCGACCAAGCCTTCGGAAGCAGCATATTTGGTCTTTACCGCCGAATGCGCAATGGAAGCGGAACCGGCTCCTGCTTCATTGGAAAAGGCTGCCCGACGAAAGCCCGTAATCAACACTCCGAGTAAACCGCCCAATCCTGCTTGCGGATTGAATGCCTGACTGAAGATCATTCCAAAAGCGTCATCCACAAAAGAAAAATTAGTCCCGATTATATAAACACAAGCCAAGATATACATCAAAGCCATAAAGGGTACTACTTTCTCCGTTACCGAGGCAATACGTTTGATCCCTCCAATAATGATAATTCCAACCAACACCATCATGATGATTCCAATAATAGTTCGGGCACTCCCTCCGGTCATTCCAAAAGAAGTCACCAACTGCATCGCAGCTTGATTGGATTGTGCGGCATTACCTCCACCAAAAGAAGCGCCGATACAGAGGAATGCAAAGACAAAGGCTAAAAATTTCCCCAAACGAGGAAAACCGCGCTCTTGCAGCCCTTTGGTAAGATAATACATGGGGCCACCGTACACCGTTCCGTCAGGGCCTACATCTCGGTATTTGACACCTAGAGTGCATTCCACAAACTTGGTGGACATTCCCAAGATTCCACAAAGAATCATCCAAAAAGTAGCCCCGGGACCACCCACGGCGATCGCCAAAGCGACCCCTGCAATGTTTCCATTTCCAACCGTTCCTGAAACAGCTGTAGCTAAAGCTTGAAAGTGACTCACTTCCCCTTCTTCGCTTTCGTCTTTAATTGTTTTTTTAATATCACCGTCCACTGCCAAATCAGAGCCTGCATTGTGATGATCAACCGCATCATACTTCCCACGAACAATGTTGATCGCTGTGGAGAATCGTCGAATATTGACAAAGCCGAAATAAAGGGTGAAAAAGCCCGCGCCCCCAACCAATAAAAAAATAATGGTTGGAATTTCAGTCCCTGGGAAATTATGAAGAATAACAGCACCCCACCAATCGGCTATGGGTGTAAAAGCTTCATTAATTCGTTCGTCTATACCTTTCTCTTGTGAAAATGCCGTTCGCGGCAGTAGGGTAAAAACAAGAGTAAGGAGGCTATAAAAGAAGTAATTTTTTTTCATAAAAGAAGTGTTGAGAAAGGAATTTCCAATTGCGTTTAAACTCAAAAGTTTTTTGGTGCACACAAGATATAAAAATGATCCAAACTAAGCCCTAAACCTTTTTTATCTCCTTTTCAGCATAAAATTGACGATGGGAAAAATAGATATAAAATCGAACTGAGTACCCCTGCTTATGCGCTAAAAATTATAAGTCAAAAACGGAACTGCGTTTGGTATTAACCATGTCTTTGAGCTTTAGCCAAAAAGCAAGCACCAAATACAGTAAAAAGCCACCAACCACTGTAGTGAAACTGGCATAGATAAAAAACAAGCGAACGCTTTTCACCTTCATTCCCAAACGATCAGCTAGGCGTTTGCATACGGTAAATCCATTGCGTTCAAAAAAAATACGAAGTTGGGTTACGGTAGCCATGACATAAAACTACTGCGATTGTTTTAAGATATGAAATCCTATCGTACATTTTAAACAATGACGCCCTTTACAATAGTGCTCTTGAAGCTGCAAGACGGCTTGGGAGTCCAAAGCGGAGTGGAGAGGAAAGCCTATTGCTGCATATTTTTTAACCCATCGATTCGACTCCAATGCCTGGGCTTCCAACTGTTCAAAAAGCCATTCTGAACGGTCTTCACCCGTCCATTTACTATGCGCATAAAAAACCGGAAGCAACGTATTAATAACTACTAGAGACCGAAATCCAGAGCTTAATTTACGTAACTGCGGCTTTGGTATTGGCTTGCTGCTTTCGAAATGAAATCGATGTTTCCAATAGTCACTAACACCCGTTATGACCAAGGGAGTTAAGGATTTTAAATCTCTTTGCTGATGGAGTGCCATAAAAAGGGAAGGTGTCTGATGATAAAGATTGACCAATCGCGCCAATCGGATTGTAGGAAAATTCTGCGGTCGAAGCCGTCCAAAGTTCGGTCGAACCCCCTCTGAGGGACGTAAATTGTGTTTGTGACTCAGGTACTGATACCGTTCTTTTAGACGCGTTACATAAGTGTCTCCCAAGCTGGTTTCGGGCAGCAACCCCATTTTTCCAAAAAACAACGCTTCCAAGTCTTCCAGTTGTGGGGCCAGCTTCCGTAATAGGTAAAAAGGAATGCTTTCGGCAAGCTTTTGAAAAGCGGCACCATTGCGGTTAAGGCCAAATCCTCGCGCCATTCGTTCAAAAAGCAATGCCTCACAGTCATGCTGCAAAACGGCCAATCTCTTTTCCAAGGAGCCAAGGCGCATTTCCAATCGTTCGATGCAGAGGCGTTCGCGCCAATGTTTCCATAAGGAATTTGGGAACGAACGTACCACATTGGCACAGGGCAATGTCTCTGTTTTCTCCGAAAAATGTTTTCGATACACTACTACCAGTTCCGGAGTCACATAATGACGAAGTTCAAGGGTTGGCAGGCTTTTCCCCGAAGGCAGCTGCAAGGGCGTATCTTCCTCCCAAACCACATTAAGAATCACATTGTCATAAGCTGAGTCTTGATGATGTCTATGATGATACCACTGAGAGGAACGCAAATGGATCTCTACCGAACCGGCAAAACGTACATTTCCAATTTGGATTTGAGCCAAACTTAAATCTGGGCCTGCTCCGGAGTTGGGCTGACCTACTGAAACTCATGTAAGAGAATCTCCTGAGGTGGTTACTAAATTTGAAAAATTAAACTTCTGGTACCGCCACAAGTAGTGGAGGAAAACTTCTTTCATACGGCACGATTTGGGCTATCAGTACCGAAGTTACAAAGTTTTGATTATTCCGTTGGCCCATCCCAAGCAAGGATACCACCCAAAAGATTGAAAGCAATCGGAAAACCGTACTGCTGCATCACCGCACAGGCACGAGCACTGCGCGCTCCAGATCGGCAGTATACAAAATAGGCTTTGGATTTGTCCAATTGCTCCAAACCTTCCATAAAACTCCTCGCATCATTAATGTCTAATATTTGAGCCTGTGGAAGTCGCTTCTCAGCGTATTCTTCGGGAGTACGAACGTCTAGCACTACCAAGTTGTCGTATTCTTTTTGCTTAGCCGTCCAATCTTTTTGTTCTAAATCCATCGAAATTAAATTTTTTCAAAGGTATAAAGGGAGGTGTAGTTGTCAAAATGATTCACGTCTTAATGCGCTTTGTTACGGATTTCTTATAATTTTGTCAAAACAATTGTTGTTGGTACAATAATATGGATAAAAAGAAACTTGTCGTACAACTACTAAAAACCACGGCTAGTATTGAGGAGAAATTTAATACTTCCCTCAAGCCGTTAGGCTTGAGCCTCCCGCAATTCAATGTACTGCGAATTCTCAGGGGGCATAAAGGGGCTCCGGCAAATCTCTTCACTTTACAAGAGCGGATGATCAAACCCATGAGTAACACCACCCGTCTGGTGGACAAACTGATTGAAAAAGGATGGGTACGACGAGAGGTCTGTGCCAAAAACCGTAGAAAGGTAGAAATCTACATTACCGAACAAGGCTTGACCGAGCTAAAAACTATCGATAACGTGGTGGCTCGAATAGAGAAAGAAATTGCTCAAAAGCTATCCCTCGATCAGCAAGAAGAGTTTTATCAATTTTTGAACACCCTCCAATTTAAAAAGGAATAATTTTTTTGGCTTCCCATTTGCGCAACTAATAGCGACCACTTATATTTGGTGTATGAATAATAGAAAAACAATTTGGTGGCCCTTGGACGACTGGAAACATTCGTGAAGGGACCCTCTATATACTATAGGCTTGTCATCACGACAAGCCTTTTTTGTTACTAGAAATCTCACAAACTACCTATCGGCAGACAAGTGAAAATTTAACACCGCAATGATCAAAGCCCAACGAAATAAATAAAGTCTCAACAGCCACTTATATTCTTTATACCGATGAAACATTACGCGCTTAAAACTTTTTCTAAAAAAATACTGGCTGACACCCTCACCCCGGTCAGTGTGTATCTAAAGTTGCGAGACCATTTCCCGAACACCCTGCTCTTAGAAAGTAGTGATTACCATGCAAGTGACAACAGCTTTTCCTATATCTGTTGCAATCCCATTGCATCTATTGCCATTCAAAATCAGATACTCAAGGAAAATTTTCCCGATGGAAGTAAAACCCAAACGCCCATCACTCAAGAGGTCAATGTACCCCAGCGAATTCAAGAGTACAGCCAATTATTTCAAACGGAACCCAATTCCTATAAATTTATAGCCAATGGACTGTTCGGTTTTATTGCACACGATGCCGTTCAGTACTTTGATTCGATTGAGATAAAGACCAAGCCCAAGCATGTCAACATGCCCGATTTGTACTATGCGCTATACCAGAATATAATCGCTATCAATCATTTCAATAACGAGGCGTATCTCTTTTCGCACAGCTACCAGGGGGAAAACAACATCGATCATATCGAGCAATTGCTTGCGGTTAAAACTTTTGGCAGCTATTCTTTTGAGACCGTAGGAAACAAACAATCAACGATCAGCGATGCAGACTACCGAGGATTGGTTCGTAAAGCCAAGGAGCATTGCCAACGCGGTGATGTTTTCCAACTGGTGCTCTCCCGTCGTTTTATCCAAGACTTTAAAGGTGATGAATTCAATGTGTATCGAGCCCTCCGCGCCATCAATCCCTCACCCTACCTCTTCTTTTTTGATTATGGAGACTTTAAAATTTTTGGCAGTTCTCCAGAAGCACAATTGATTGTCAATGACGGCTGGGCAGAGATTCATCCTATTGCAGGAACTTTTAAACGCACTGGAAACGATGAAAAAGATGCAGCAGCGGCAGTTGAACTTAGCAAAGATCCCAAGGAAAATGCCGAACACGTAATGCTGGTGGATTTGGCTCGCAACGATTTGAGCCGCAATGGAAATTTGGTAGAAGTCAAAACCAATCGTGAAATTCAGTTCTTTTCCCATGTCATCCACTTGGTCTCCAAAGTGGTGGGACGTAAAAAAGAAGCCATTCCTACCTTCCAAATTGCCGCAGACACCTTCCCTGCTGGAACGCTCAGTGGCGCTCCCAAACACAAGGCCTTGCAGTTGATCGAAGCATACGAGCATCAAAACCGAAATTTTTACGGCGGTGCCATCGGAGTGATGGACTTTAACGGTAATTTCAATCACGCCATTGTCATACGTTCTTTTTTTAGTCAAAACCATCAATTGCATTACCAAGCCGGTGCTGGGATTGTTGCCGCGTCTGATGAAGAAAACGAACTCAACGAAGTATATCACAAACTTGGGGCGCTTGACAAAGCCCTTGAACACGCTCAAAACATTCACTAATGACTCCTGTATTTGTAGTTGATAATTACGACTCTTTCACCTATAACCTGGTGCACCAACTGGAAGCGTTGGGTGCTGAAGTGACTGTCAAACGCAACGATTGTCTTGCGTTGGACGACTTGGAAGCTTTTTCCAAAATCCTACTCTCCCCTGGCCCTGGAATTCCTGAGGAAGCAGGATTGCTTAAAGCCGTGATTGAGCGCTATGCTCCAACCCATTCCATTTTAGGAATTTGCTTGGGACATCAAGCTATTGCAGAGGTTTTTGGAGGGCATCTTGAAAATTTAACACAGGTATATCACGGTTTGGCAACACCCATTCAACAGCTTTCAGAAGATCCTATTTTTACCGATTTACCCAACACCCTAGAGGTGGGTCGCTACCATTCATGGGTGGTTGCACAACCCCTTCCGAACGATTTGGAAGTACTTGCTCTGGATGAGGCGCAACAGATCATGGCACTCCGTCACAAAAAATACGATCTCAAAGGAATGCAATTCCACCCTGAGTCGGTACTGACTCCCATGGGAGAGAAAATCTTAGAAAACTGGCTTAATTCCTGACCGATGAAACGAGTACGAAAATATTTGACCGCTAATAAGAGAATTTCAAGAGTGTTCCATCTATTAAAATTTAAGACCCCCCTCCAATGAAAGCAATTCTCAGTCGATTAATTCAACATGAATACCTCGAACAAGAGGAAGCCAAGCAGGTTTTGGTCAACATTGCACAAGGCGTTTACAACGCCTCGCAAATCGCTGCCTTCCTAACAGTATTTATGATGCGTCCGGTCAATGCGGATGAATTGGAAGGTTTTCGCAAAGCGCTTTTGGAACTGTGCCTTCCCATCGACTTAGCCGCTTTTGACCCTATTGATCTCTGTGGTACTGGAGGCGACGGTAAAGACACCTTTAATATTTCCACCCTTGCCTCTTTTGTGACGGCAGGAGCCGGAGTTCCTGTGGCCAAGCATGGGAACTATGGCGTATCTTCTTCCTGTGGTTCCAGCAATGTCATGGAGCATTTGGGCATCCGCTTTTCCAACGACCAAGCTTTTTTACAAAACTGTATGGAACAGGCAGGTATTTGTGTACTGCATGCCCCACTTTTTCACCCCGCTATGAAAAACGTAGCCCCCATCCGAAAGGAACTGGGTGTCAAAACCTTTTTTAATATGCTAGGGCCTATGGTCAACCCTTCTTTTCCCCGCCATCAGCTGGTTGGTGTTTTCAATTTAGAATTGGCACGACTCTATGGCTATCTATATCAAAACACGGACAAACGCTACACCATTGTCCATGCGTTGGCAGGCTATGATGAAATTGCACTGACAGGTCCAGCCAAGGTGATCCGAAATGCTGGAGAAGCTTTGGTGAATCCCAGTGATTTTGGTTTGGAACCCTTGACCGTCGAGCAGATCGCTGGGGGAGATAGTGTGCCGGCAGCCGCCGCTATTTTCATGAAGCTCCTTAGGGGGGAAGGCACTCAAGCACAGCAAGATGTCGTCTGTGCCAATGCGGCACTAGCCATCACCACCAAGTTAGACTGTGATCTAACCACCGCCTACCAAAAAGCAACGGACAGCCTTTCCGGAGGACACGCCTTAAAAGCCTTTGAAACCCTTCAAAAACTTAGTACAACATGAACATCCTAGCGCGCATTGTGGCGGACAAGAAGAAGGAAGTCGCCAATCGAAAAGCCCTTTTCCCAGAAACTTACTGGGAACAGTCTCCCCTTTTTGAACGACCTACGGTTTCTTTAAAAAATAGTTTACTGGACAAAGCTGTGGGAATCATTGCCGAACACAAACGCCGCTCCCCTTCTAAGGCGGTGATCAATCAATCTGGGAGTGTAGCCCGCATTGCAGAAGCTTATACCCAAGCCGGCGTTGGTGGAATGTCCGTGCTGACAGACAGCAAATACTTCGGCGGGAGTCTTGAAGATTTGGTTCAAGCCCGGGCTGTTACATCACTTCCACTCCTGCGAAAAGAATTTATCATTGACCCTTATCAGTTGATTGAGGCCAAGGCTCACGGCGCCGATGCCATTTTACTCATTGCTGCAGTACTGGAACGAACAGAGATTAAAAAACTATCCGAAGCAGCCCAAAGCTTGGGGCTCGAAGTGTTACTCGAAGTTCACAACCAAGAAGAACTTGAAAAGGCACTGATGCCGAGTTTGGATTTATTGGGGGTCAACAACCGGGATCTAAAAGCCTTTCAGGTTAGTCTGGACACTAGTAAAACCTTAGCTGCCAAAATCCCTGATGAGTTTGTCAAAGTATCCGAAAGTGGCATCAGCAGTCCGGAAGCTGTCCGTGAACTAAAACCGTATGGCTATCGCGGTTTTTTGATTGGCGAACATTTAATGCGTGCTGACAATATTCAAACTTTTACCCACAAATTTATTCAAGCATGTCAGGACTAAAACTCAAAGTATGTGGCATGCGAGAAGCTGATAATATTGCAGCCCTTCGGACATTGGCCCCCGATTACATGGGGATGATCTTTTGGCCCGAATCGCTGCGTTATGTCACAACGCCAATACCCGCTACAGACGAACCTTTTGAACGAGTGGGTGTTTTTGTGGATGCCCAAGAAAGGAAAATCAAAGAGGCGATTGAAACCCATCAGCTCGATCTGCTTCAGTTGCATGGAAAAGAAAGCCCAGAAAGCTGTGCCCAGCTGGAACAAATGCGCCCTGTAATCAAAGCCTTTTCGGTAGGTCCTTCTTTTGATTTTCAACAACTCGAAGCCTATGAAAATGCTTGTTCCTATTTCTTATTCGATACCCGTGGTCCCCTTCCGGGAGGGAATGGCAAAGGTTTTGACTGGACACTTTTGGAGGACTATCCTTCAAAAAAACCTTTTTTCCTAAGTGGTGGTATTGGCCCTGAATCCATTGCTGCCATCAAAAAATTACAAAATACCCCTTTGCCCCTTCACGCTATTGATGTAAACAGTAAATTTGAAACCGCAGCAGGAGTAAAAAACATTCCCCTGTTGCAACAATTTAAAAAAGAATGCAATGTTGTATAATGTAGATGAAAAAGGATACTACGGCGACTTTGGTGGTGCCTATATCCCTGAGATGCTCTATCCCAATGTAGAAGAATTGCGGCAGCACTATAAATCAATCACAGCCACAGCTGAATTTCAAAAAGAATTCGACGACTTACTCCGTGACTATGTCGGGCGGCCTACTCCACTCTATTTTGCGAGCCGCCTGTCGGAACGGTACAATACCAAAATTTACCTCAAACGAGAAGATTTGTGCCATACTGGAGCACATAAGGTCAACAATACCATTGGACAAATTCTCTTGGCCAAAAGATTGGGGAAAAACCGCATCATCGCCGAAACGGGTGCAGGACAACACGGTGTAGCCACCGCAACCGTCTGTGCACTGATGGGCATTGAATGTGTGGTTTATATGGGCGCTTTGGATATCCAACGGCAAGCCCCCAATGTGGCACGCATGAAAATGTTGGGTGCCGAAGTGCGCTCCGCCCAATCGGGAAGCAAAACCCTCAAAGATGCCACCAACGAAGCCATTCGCGACTGGATCAACAATCCTGTGGATACGCACTACATCATTGGCTCGGTGGTTGGGCCACATCCTTATCCTGATATGGTGGCACGCTTTCAATCCGTAATCAGTACCGAAACGCAAACCCAACTTTTGGAATGCGAAGGACGTAACTACCCCGACCATGTCATTGCCTGTGTGGGAGGCGGAAGCAACGCCGCTGGACTCTACTATCATTATCTGGATAACCCAAAGGTAAATATCATTGCTGTAGAAGCCGCTGGAAAAGGGATCGACAGTGGTGAGAGTGCTGCCACCTCTGCCTTAGGTCGAGAAGGAATCATCCACGGAAGTAAAACGCTCTTGATGCAAACCGACGACGGACAAATCACAGAGCCCTATTCCATTTCCGCAGGACTGGACTATCCGGGTGTTGGTCCTATGCACGCCCACCTCTACCGCTCCAAACGTGCGGAATTCATTTCCGTTCCCGATCAAGAAGCCATGGATTGGGGCTTGACCCTTTCTCAGACGGAAGGCATTATCCCTGCCATCGAAACAGCTCATGCTTTTGCCGTATTGGACGTTCGTAAATTCAACTCTAACGAGGTCATTGTCTTTAACTGCTCCGGTCGTGGAGATAAAGATCTTAACACCTATATCGATTATTTTAAACTCTAATGCATCGAATTGACCAGGCTTTTGCCCAAGACCAAAAACTCCTCTCGATTTACTTCTCTGCGGGGCATCCCCAACTGGAAGACACCCTCCCTATTTTGCAGCAGTTGCAAGACAGCGGTGTGGACATGATCGAAATTGGACTCCCCTTCAGCGATCCTTTAGCCGATGGACCCACCATCCAAGAAAGTGCTACCAAAGCCCTTCGCAACGGAATGACCACAGAAAAACTTTTCCAACAACTCGAAAACGTACGAGAACACATCCATATCCCTTTGGTCCTAATGGGGTATTTCAACCCCATGCTTCAATATGGAATGGAGGCTTTTTGTGCAGGTTGTGAACGTATTGGAATTGACGGCTTGATTATTCCTGACTTGCCGGTTGATATTTATCAACAGGAATATCAGATGCTGTTTGAAAAACACGGTTTGTACAATATGTTTTTGATTACGCCACAAACGTCTGAGGAACGCATCCGCTATATTGATACGGTTTCTAAGGGTTTTATATATATGGTCAGCAGCGCCAGTGTCACGGGAGCCAAGAACACCTTTGGAGAAGCGCAAGAAGCCTATTTCAAACGAATCGCAGCCATGAAACTCAACACTCCACAGATTGTTGGTTTTGGGATCAGTAATGCCGTCACCTATCAAGCTGCAACCACCCATGCACGCGGAGCGATTATCGGTTCTGCTTTTATTCGTTTTTTAGAGAAAAAAGGTGTGGCTCAGATTCCAGAGTTTGTTTCGCAGATTCGATAGCCTTCTGCATTCATCATTCTGCAATCCGCGTTCTGCATTCACCATTCATCATTCTGCATTCAGCGTTCTGCATACCACAGCTTAGGTCATCGCTCCCTGGCAACTGCTTCCGTTTCCGGCAGTACAGCCATAGCAATGCTGAGAAATTTCGATTTTTCGTTGGGCTAACAAGTCGATATCAAAGTTGTCAATATGTTGAATGGCACTGGCAACGGGCATTCCCAACATCTGATTGAAATCACAATCGTATAAATACCCTTCATGGCTTACGGACAAGGTATTGGTACACATCACCTGAGCTACGGCAGCCGGATTAAAGGCTTCTACAAGGGCATGCATATAATCCTCAAAATTTTCAGAAGCTATAAGATAGTCCAAAAACCGACTAATCGGGAGGTTGGTCAAGGCAAAGAGTTGATTGAAAACGATACCAAAATCTTCCTGAAGTGCTTTTTTAAAATCGTGCTCTAGAGCCGTTTGATCTCCAGGAAGAAAAGCCCCAGAGGGATTATAAACCAAATCGAGTTTTAAGTCAGAACCTTCCTTTCCATAGCCCAATTCGTTCAATACTTGCAGCGCTTCGATGGACTGCCCAAACACTCCTTCTCCTCGTTGGCGGTCTGTTTTTTCGCGTTTGTAAAAAGGCAGGGAAGACACCACATGTACCCCTTGTTCGGCAAAGAAAGCGGGAAGTTCTTTATAACTTTTGTTGGCGCGTAAAATGGTAAGGTTGGAACGCACAATCAAATCCCGAACCCCACGTTTGCGGGCTTCTGCCACAAACCAACGAAAGTCGGGATGCATTTCGGGAGCACCCCCTGTCAGGTCGAGTGTATGAATGTCGGTTGAGGAAAGTAAATCCAAGCATTTTTGGAGGATCTGACGACTCATTTTTTCCTTTCGATCGGGACCCGCATCTACATGGCAGTGTGCACAGACTTGATTGCACATATAGCCCATATTAAGCTGTAGGATTTCCAAAGTTTTGGGTCTAATGGCTGGTAGCCTGTGTTGCTGCAATTGAGCTTCAAAAGTCGGCAAGGAACCATCGGCAAAAGGACCGGCTGAGAGCTGTGCTTGTTGGGTATCGGTTTTTGCCAAAGGATTGGAACGCGCTCGCAATGATTGCTTCATCTACATGCTGAGTTTGTCATGAATCCCCATCATTTGCACGCCATGCACCAAGGTTGCTCCACTTTGAATGGCTGCACCAACATGGACGGCTTCCATCATCTCCTCCTTGGCAATTCCGCGTTGCAGTCCATCTTTGGTATAGGCATCAATACAGTAAGGGCAATGCACCACATGGGCTACGGCAAGTGCAATCAATGATTTTTCACGGGCTGACAGGGCTCCTTCTTCGAATACGGTATTATAGTATTCAAAAAATTTGGCTCCCAATTCAGGACTCCAATCGCTTATGTTTTTAAACTTCGATAAATCTTCGGGTTGATAGTAACTCTTCTTCATGCCTTAAAGAAATAAAAATAGGACGACCTCCCCAAAAAAGAAATCTATTTTATTCTTTGAGCAGTTTTATGAATTGGGAAAGATCATTACGTTGATTTCCCAAAGAGTTCAGGTAATTTCTGGTATCCTGATGTTGTTTCCTAAGGAGTCCATCTTCTTTTTCCAAAAAAGCAATTCCCTTAGATTTTTAATTATTCGTTGATGAACCACCATGCACCTTAAACAATTCACACGCTTCTACCAACTCCACCTACTTCCAACCTCAAATCAAGGGATTCAGTTGGGTGATTTGGTATGGAAGCCACGTTGGGGAGCCAATCGACTACAGCACAAAGGGATGGGTAAAAATATTTTTAATCGTTTCTACGATGCCGAATTGCTTTCCAAAACCGAGTGGGAAAAACGAATGCAACAACTCAAAAATCCGCCTTGTGAATTAGCCGCTTTGGCACAACTACATCTCCGAGATGTAGAGAAAATAAGTGGCCTATTCCTCAAACAACTACAGCCAGAAATCACCCTAAACAAAGTGATGTCTCTTCGTATTAAAAATGTCTGTGCGCGTCATTTGCCGAACGACCTACGAATGGATGTTGATCAAAAAATAGAGCAATTAGATCCCAAAAGTATGCGACAACTCTTCCGTCATCCAAGACGAGTCTATCTCATTACCGAACTCTATTACGGTCAACTAAAGCTGTATTTGGAAAAAGAATACGCAATAGAATTAGAGAGTGTCAAAAAACAAAAAAAACTACCCCTCTCTCTTGCCAATGAGGGAGACTATACCAACGAATATGATTTTGATACCCATGCAATCCCTTTTGCTTACCGCATGGAACCGCTCTACAAATTCAATGGCTAAATAGACGCCGAATTTTGTATTTTGGGCAGCATGGAATGGCTGCTCGTTTTTTGTAAAAATCCAATTGCCGGTCAGGTAAAAACTCGCTTGGCTAAAACTATTGGTGAAACGGCGGCAACTGCCGTGTATGAACAATTATGCAGCCATACCCGTCGCGTGCTCCATTTTTGGGGGGGAGCCGTGGCGGTGTTTCACGCATCACGACCCCTAAAGAACAATCTCTGGGAACAAGATCACTGGTATCAAAAAGAACAACAAGGTCAAGGCCTGGGTGAACGAATGCAGCAGGCCATAGAATGGGCTTTCGCTCAAGGTGCCACAAAAGTATGCCTTATCGGTTCCGATCTTTGGACACTCACCCCAACCGATATTCAAGAGGCCTTTCGTGCCCTTGATGATCATCCCATCGTGTGGGGCCCCGCCACTGACGGTGGATACTACCTCATAGGACTCACTGAACCGCAACCAGAACTATTTCACACCCTTCCATGGAGCCAACCAGACCTCCTCAAAAAAAGCCAAGCACGTCTCCCCCAGCTTTCCCAATTCAGGCTCCGAGAACAAAACGATATTGACACCCTAGAAGACCTCAAAGCTCATCCTGATTTGTATAAGACGAGGAATTGAGACCTCTAAACAAAGAATTCATTCTTCTTTCTTCTGCAATCAACATTCATCATTTTACATTCGTAATTCTTAATTAATTTGAATAGT
This sequence comes from Flavobacteriaceae bacterium, assembly GCA_009886755.1. Taxonomy (GTDB): domain Bacteria; phylum Bacteroidota; class Bacteroidia; order Flavobacteriales; family Flavobacteriaceae; genus UBA11891. Next base: position 78,168 of record QXYU01000050.1, on the reverse strand, counting down.
TTCGTAACGCTATGAACACCCTCCAACAACAGATTACGGCTGCTGCTGACTTTGTACAGCAGCGGGGCATTCCCTCCACTTCCTTTGGGATCATTTTAGGAACCGGTCTAGGTGCCCTAGCTGACGTATTGGAAGTAATCCACAGCATTCCCTACAGCGAAATACCAAATTTTCCCAAGCCAACGGTAGCTTCCCACGAGGGCAGACTGATTTACGGTCGCTTGGAAGGAAAAGAAATGTTGGTTTGTCAAGGACGCTTCCATCGGTATGAAGCCTACAACTATTTCCAGATTACTTTTCCTGTTCGAGTACTCCACGCTTTGGGAGTTCGTCAATTGCTCATTAGCAATGCAGCAGGTGCCATCAACCCCAACTACGCCAAAGCGGATTTGATGGTACTGAAAGATCATATTTTCTTACAAGGAGGCTCTCCCCTTGCCGAAGCCGGAGTTGCTGAGCTTGGCCCGCGTTTTGTAGACATGAGTCAACCTTATGACTCGGAATGGCGGCAGCAGTTTAGTGTCCTTGCTAAAGAACAGCAACAACCCCTTCACCAAGGCGTATATGCTTCGGTTGTTGGCCCACAATTGGAAACCGCTGCTGAATATCGTTATCTTAGAACCATTGGAGCCGATGCGGTCGGCATGTCCACCGTTCCAGAAGTCATTGTCGCACTGCAACTTGAAATAAAAATCTTGGCATGCGCTGTGCTTACGGATGTATGTGATCCGGATCAGCTCGCCCCTATAGACATACCTGATATATTCACCCAAGCCAAACGCGGTGAGGAATGCTTGCTCGCATTGCTCCGAACGTGGCTTCAAAGATACTATAGCTAATGGATTACCTCAATACTACCCACGATGTGTATAAAGCAGCCGCCCTAACTCCTGATGTAGGACTATGCTGCACCACCACACCCATTTGGCAATTCCCAGGATTGCAAATACCCACCATCATGCAAGAAATGAATTACGGCTGCGGAAGCACCGTTCATCCCCGCGACTTGGTCAACAATCCCAAAATCCTCTATGTAGGCGTCGGAGGGGGCATGGAACTGCTTCAGTTTTCCTATTTCTCTCGTCAAAAAGGAGGAGTTGTAGGAATTGATGTAGTAGATGAAATGCTTACCGCCAGTCGAAATAATTTCAAAATTGCAGCCGAACAAAACGATTGGTTTGATCCTTCCTTTGTGGAACTTAAAAAAGGAGATGCGTTGCAGCTTCCTGTTCCCGATAGCTCCATAGACGTCGCCGCTCAAAATTGTCTCTTCAACATCTTCAAGCAAGAAGAACTCAAGCAGGCATTGGCCGAAATGTACCGTGTTCTAAAGCCACACGGCCGATTGGTGATGAGTGATCCCACCTGTGAGCAACCCATGAACGATTCGCTGCGAGATGACGAACGATTGCGCGCCTTGTGCTTGTCTGGCGCCATACCTCTCCAAGCCTATTTGCAGCTTTTGACCGAAGTAGGTTTTGGCACTTTAGAAGTACGCGCCCGCCGCCCTTACCGAATTTTAGATCCGGCACATTACCCAACTCGAGAAATGATTTATATTGAAAGTGTGGAAGTATGCGCCATCAAAGACCCTATGCCCGATGATGGCCCTTGTATTTTCACTGGAAAAAGCGCAATTTATTATGGCAATGAAGACTATTTTGACGACCATCAAGGACATGTACTCCTACAAAATCAACCCTTGGCAGTCTGCGACAAAACCGCAGCCAAGCTCGCCAATCTGGACCGCTCTGACCTTTTTATTTCCGAAGCAACATTTCACTATGATGGAGGGGGTTGCTGTTAACGTTTTTAGGTTTTTCCTACTCGCCTTTTTAATGGCACAGCCTCTTGCGGCACAAGGCAAAAGCCGCCATGATTTATGGGAAAATCAGCTGCAAAAATTTGTCTCTAAAGACGGAAAGTTGAATTATAAGGCTTGGAAGCAAGAACGCAGTGCCTTGGATAATTATATTGATATTTTAGCTGAAAATCCACCTCAGAAAAACGGTTCTAAAAATGACTTACTGGCCTATTGGATCAATGCCTACAACGCCCTAACGGTTCAACTGATTCTCGATCACTACCCGGTCGAAAGTATCAAGGACATATCCAAACCTTGGGAAACTCCTTTATTTACTGCTGGAGAAACCGACTACACACTAGGGGATATCGAACATGAAATCCTTCGCAAACAAGACGAAAACAGAATCCACTTTGCCATCAACTGTGCTTCGGCTTCCTGTCCAAACCTCTATCGGTACGCTTTTAAAGGTGCCAAACTAGAATACCAACTAGAAACTGTTACCCGGCAATTTTTTCACGATCCCAGTAAAAACATTTTTGAATCTGATAAAATTCAGCTGTCCAAGATCCTGCTTTGGTTTATTATGGATTTTGGATTTAAAAAAGAAAAGTTGGCTTTTCTGTCGCGCTACAGCCCTGTGCCGCTAGATAGTAATGTGCGAATTCGCTACCTCCCCTATGACTGGTCACTCAACGAATAGTCCTCAGCTATCCATCGTGGTGCCTGTTCGCAACGAGCGAACGCTTTTACCTCAGTTTCTCCAACAAATCCCCTCCAAAAAAGAGACTGAATTGATTATAGTAGATGGGCAAAGCACTGACGGCAGCTGGGAATACCTAAACGCTCAAAAACAGCTTCGGGTCATTTCTTCTAGTATAGGGAGAGCTACACAACAAAACCGAGGCGCCCAAGAAGCAAACGGCTCCTACTTGCTTTTTTTGCATGTGGACAGCCAATTATCCTCCAAAGCTTGGGAAGCACTATACAAAGCGATACATCAAGGCGTAACCGCTGCTTGTTTCCGATTGGCTTTTGACGCGTCGCATCCACTGTTGAAATTAGCCGCTTATGGCAGTCGCTGGCCGCACATTCTTTTTCGCGGAGGAGACCAAGGACTCCTAGTTCGCCAAGAATTGTTCCATCAGCTAAATGGTTTTGACGAACGCTATACGGTATGCGAAGACTTGGAATTGATACGAAAACTACAACAAAACAGTGAACTACAAGTGCTCCCTGCTAAACTGACGACCTCTGCAAGACGCTTTTTAAAGCATGGAGTAGTACAAACACTTTTTCATTTTCGTATAATCCATTTCCTACACCTGTGTGGTGTCAAACCAAAATACCTCAGTAGCTACTATCAACGATGGGTTGGTCATTAATTAATCCACAATCAAATAATAGGGGGTGAAAATAGCCAGGTAAAACAGGGCACAAAAAATGAAATAGATAATCACATAAAGGCTTCCTGAAAACCAGTCGAAGCCTTCTTTTTGAAATTTACGGACAAAGTGAATAAGCAAACGGATACAAGCCGCCAAAAACAAGAGGAAGAGTAGGATATACATGTTGATAAAATTTGGGATATAAAAGATAGGAATAAAGCCCATCCCGAACAAAAAAACTAATTTTAGGAATATGAACGATTCCCCTCCCCTTATCATCGTAGGCAACGGAATAGCCGGAACAACCCTAGCTCGGCAGGCTCGTAAAAAAAGTACACGTCCCATCCTTTTGATTTCGGAAGAACACCCCTATTTCTTTTCCCGAACGGCATTGATGTATGTATATATGGGGCATCTTACTTTTGAACATACCCAACCCTACGAGTCGCATTTTTGGAAAAAAAACAATATCACGCTGCTGCAAGAGCGTGTTACAGGTTTTGACCCCCAAAAAAAAGAAGTCTTTCTTGCTAAAGGGGAAACGCTTGCATACGGAGATTTGGTTTGGGCCGTTGGCTCCCGTCCGAATCGTTTTGGCTGGCCAGGAGAACAGGCAAGGCGTGTACAAGGGCTTTACCACAAGCAAGACCTCGACCAGTTGGAAGCCTGGTCGCCAGAGATCAAGGAAGCCGTGATCGTTGGGGGTGGATTAATCGGTATTGAATTGGCCGAAATGCTCCACAGCCGCGGCAAAAAAGTATGCTTTTTAGTTCGGGAAAACAGCTTTTGGAAATCCGTATTACCAACCGAAGACGCCGCTTTGCTCAATCAACATATTCTCCAACACGGTATTGATTTACGCTTGAACACCGAACTCGAACGCATTGAAACAGACGAGAAAGGCAACGCAATGGGTGTTGTCACTTCAAAAGGAGAGAGAATTCAGTGCCAATATGTCGGACTGACGGCAGGAGTTCACCCCAATATTGACTTTTTAAAAGACAGTACTTTAAATTGCAATCGAGGAATTTTGGTAAACCGTTTTCTGGAAACCAACCTTCCAAATGTCTATGCCATTGGAGACTGTGCCGAACAAAAAGAACCCGTCGCTGGACGCCGATCCATTGAAGCGGTTTGGTACACCGGACGGATGATGGGCGAAACCCTAGCGCAAACCCTTTGTGAGACCAAAACTGCCTATCAACCTGGACCTTGGTTCAACTCGGCCAAGTTTTTTGATATTGAATACCAAACCTACGGCCAAGTAAGTTCGACACCCAAGCCCGATGAAGAAAATCAATGGTTTTGGCAGCATCCTCAAAAAAATATCCTCTTGCGTTGGGCCTTTCACCCAGACACCCATAGGTTAATGGGCATCAACAGCTTTGGCATTCGAATTCGGCACGAAGTTATGCATGACTGGTTGCTGTCGGACACCACTGTGGAAACAGCTCTCGAAAACTTTCCAGCCGCCACCTTTGACCCAGAGTTTACTCAAAATTATCAGCCCGAAATCCAAGCCGCTTTTCAACACCAATTCTCGCATTAAATGAATCGTTTCACATCTCTTAGTGTCAAATCCCTGTTTACCGTTCTCGGTTGGATTGGATTGATTTTGCTCCTACTGCCTCTTTCCAATCTCTCCTCTCCAGAAACTTGGATTTTGTTGGCCAGCTTGGCAACCCTTAGTATTGGGGTGGTGGGTTATGCCTATTTCCAGTACCGCGGCGAACTGCCAGGGATTAAAAACAATGGGGTTTTTACCAACAGTTTGAGTGCGCGAGGCGTTTGGGGCTGGAGTGTCGGAGTACTTTTGACCGCTTTTTATATCACCCTTTATTTCTATCCAGAATGGCTTGGTTATCGGAGTGAAGGAGCCAGTGTGGGCATGGTGGCTTTGTTTGATCCATTAAGCCAACTGCTCAATGGTCAGCCCGCTTCCCAATGGTTCCTCTACGGAACGCTCTATACCTTGGCCATCTTGGTATTTGGGGTCAAATTTTTGATCAAATACCGGCACAGCCGCTACCAAATCATCCGCACAGGATCCGTTATGTTTTTTCAGCTTGGATTTGCTTTTTTACTACCGGAACTGTTAACGCTATTACACCCAGACACCCCCTACTTTGCAAAGGATTTTAAAAATATGTGGCCCCTGAATTATTACTTTTTTGAGGATTGGCATGTGAAAAATATGCTCAATGGTGGTAGCTTGGGCTTGTTTACCCTTGGGATGGGCTTGGCGATGATTTTCATCATTTCTCCCATCCTCACGTATCGTTATGGCAAACGCTGGTATTGCTCTTGGGTATGTGGTTGTGGAGCCTTGGCCGAAACAGCCGGGGATTCTTTCCGCCAATTGTCAAGTAAAAAGATTAGTGTTTGGAAATTGGAACGTTGGATGATTCATGTGGTACTCGTATTTATCACACTTACCACCTTGGCAGTACTTTGGAGTTTTTTGGGTTCACCCAAAAATCCTACAGGAATCAGCCGAGAAATCTTTAGCTATAGTGCTATTGTTTTCTTTTCGCTTTTGCTGGCAGCCATCTGGTTTGGAAAACGCAACGAACTCCACGCCGATGCCCGCTTCGCTTTAGTGGGCATCGGCGTGATCATCATCGGCATCCTCTGCATTCAGCTTTTTTCAGGGGATCGTCACCTACTAGGGATATCCAGTTACACCCTTCGTAAATGGTACGGCTTTGGTATTGGTGCGGCCTTTTCTGGGGTCTTAGGAGTCGGTTTTTATCCACTGCTTGGCAGTCGGGTATGGTGTCGTTTTGGGTGTCCAATGGCGGCTATCTTAGGTTTTCAACAACGCATCCTTTCACGTTTTCGCATTACCACCAATGGAGGGCAGTGCATTTCCTGTGGAAACTGCTCCGCCTATTGCGAAATGGGGATCGATGTTCGAAGCTATGCTCAAAAAGGGCAAAATATCGTGCGCTCCTCTTGTGTGGGTTGTGGCATTTGTTCCGAGGTGTGTCCCCGAGGCGTATTGAAATTGGAAAACGGTCCCGTAGCGAATCGTACGGATCGTCCAGACTATCCCTTGGGAAATTTAATGGATCACTTAGATGCCCAATAAACCCACGATTGCCGTAGTCATTCCCGCCTTTAACGAGGCTGCTTCTATCGGGAAAGTCGTTGCTGAAATCCCCAAAACCGTTGCTCGAATAGTAGTGGCCGATAATGCCTCTACCGATGGTACCGCAGCTGCTGCGCAAAAAGCCGGAGCCCTTGTGGTGCACGAAGCCCAAAAAGGCTACGGTTATGCCTGTCTAAAAGCCTTGGATTTTCTTTCCGCCGACCCTCCTGATGTTGTTGTATTTTTAGATGGGGACTATTCCGACTATCCCGAAGAATTATCGCTACTTACCGATCCGATCCAAGAAGGTACGGTAGATTTTGTTTTAGGGGCTCGGCATGCACAAGGAAGGGAAAAAGGCTCCCTCACCCCTCAACAACAGTTTGGCAACGCCTTGGCTTGTACCCTCATGCGCTGGCTTTACGGAAGTCGTTTCACTGATTTAGGTCCCTTTCGTGCCATTCGATGGGACCGCCTACAACAACTTCAAATGGTTGACAAAACCTATGGCTGGACGGTAGAAATGCAACTCAAAATACTTCGTCATCAAATCCCTTATCGGGAAGTCAACGTACGTTACAAAAGACGTATCGGACAGTCTAAAGTGTCTGGGACTGTGAAAGGCACTATCTTTGCGGGTGTCAAAATCATCGGTTGGATCATTAAATATTACTTTTAAATAGTTATGGATTGGAATGTTCTTTGGTTGAGCCTTGCGTGGATAGCCATCGTGTTGTACTCCCTAGCGCTTGTGATTCTACTTGTGTATAGCATTACCCAAGCGATTTTAGCATGGAACTACAACCAATCCAAAAAAAAACCATCCCAAACTCCAAAATGGGACTTTAATCAAGGGGATCCCTATCCTTTAATCAGTGTGCAGCTTCCAATCTTTAACGAACTTTATGTTATTAAACGACTTCTCGCTTCCGTTACCGCATTGGACTATCCCCAATCAAAACTGGAAATTCAAGTATTAGACGATTCTACTGATGAGTCTGTTGCGCTTACCGCCCAACTCGTAAAAGAGTACCAAAAACAGGGATTTGACATTGAACATATTCGCCGAACCGAACGTTCAGGCTTTAAGGCAGGCGCATTGAAAGAGGGAGTAGCCTGTGCCAAAGGAGCTTATATTGCTATTTTTGATGCTGATTTTCTTCCACCCAAAGACTGGTTACTTCGTACGGTTCCGTATTTTAAAGAGAAAAATATCGGGGTGGTGCAATCCCGATGGGGACATATCAACAAAAACTATTCACTACTTACCAAAATCCAAGCTTTTGCTTTGGATGCCCATTTCACCCTAGAACAAACAGGGCGAAACAGCCAAGGGCATTTTATCAATTTCAATGGCACCGCGGGGATTTGGCGAAAAGAGTGTATTTTGGATGCCGGAAACTGGCAAGGAGACACCCTGACGGAGGATTTAGATTTGAGTTTCCGTGCCCAACTAAAAGAATGGAAATTCAAGTATGTGGAACAGCTTGAAACCCCAGCCGAGTTACCCATAACCATGAGCGCCATTCGCACCCAGCAATTTCGTTGGAACAAAGGAGGAGCAGAGAATTTTCAAAAAATGATTCGCCGTGTGTGGAGCAATCCAAAAATATCAGTGGCTACCAAATTCCATGCAAGCATGCATCTGTTAAGCAGTAGTATGTTTTTAAGCGTGTTAACCGTTGCAGTGCTAAGTGTTCCCATGCTTTATATCAAAGCGCAATGGAATATTTTTAGTTGGTACTTCCATTTCAGCAGTCTATTTATAATTTCAACGCTGTTTTTTTTAATGAGCTATTGGCAGATGTATCGGCAACACTATCAGGGCGGATGGCTGGGTTTTGCAAGCTTTCTGCAGCAGTTTATCCTTTTTTATACCGTTGCCATGGGCTTATCGATACACAACAGTCTGGCTGTATTGGAAGGACATCGGGGTAAAAAATCTTCTTTTGTTCGAACTCCAAAATTCAATTTGACTTCATTAAACGACTCTTGGAAAAACAACAAATATCTCGCTCAGAACCTATCGATCAATATACTGTGGGAGAGCATCTTGGCTTTGTACTTTTTGTTTGGTATTTACAGTGCCTTTACGGTTGGAAAGGAAGGTGACTTAGGGTTATTGCCTTTTCACTGCATGTTTTTTATAGGATTCAGCTACATCGTAGTACAATCAATCCGTGGACGTCACTAAAACATTTCACCGCAATCTACTCCTTTTATTGGGAGTCCTGCTGAGCAGTGTCGCCTATTTTCAATTGGCGCAACTTGGGTATCGCGCAAACAGTTTTGAGCTGCTCATTTATTGTAGCCTTGCCTTTATCGGTTTTGTTTGCCTGCTTCGTTCTCAATTTCCCTTTACGATCCTGCTCCTCCTTGGACTTCTTTTTCGCGTTTTTTTCTGGAATTATATCCCTGAACTATCGCAGGACTTTTACCGTTTTCTTTGGGATGGGCAATTGCAAGTGATGGGAATCAATCCCTACGCTTATGCACCGGAGGCACTTCCTAAAGAAATCCAAACCCCCTTTTTAAATCAACTCTATCAAGGGATGGGGCATTTGAGTCAAGAGCACTACTCCAATTACCCCCCAGCCAGTCAGTGGTTGTTTTACCTAGCCGCTCAACTGGGGGGAGACAACCTCCTAATGCAGCTTGGAATACTGCGTTTTTCTTTTCTTATTGGGGATCTCTTTGCCCTGATCGCCATTCGGAAAATCCTTCAGCACTATCACCTTCCGATAGGCACCGCTTTTTTATACTTCTTAAATCCACTCCTTGTGATAGAAGGGGTGGGTAATTTACATGGTGAGGGATTGATGCTCGCTGCAACCGCATGGGGTATTTGGTTTTACACTCAAAAGCGATGGTCGTTCAGTGGTCTTTTTTTTGCCACAGGCGTTGCCCTCAAATTACTGCCTTTGCTATGGCTTCCCCTTCTGCTACCTTCGTTGGACTGGAAAGAGCGGGGAGATCTCCTAGGCTATGGCTTGCTTTTTAGTCTGCTGTTCTGGGGTCCCTATATGGGCCCGGAATGGTGGGATCATTACCAGCAGAGTTTACAACTTTGGTTTTCTAATTTTGAATTCAACGCCAGTATTTATTATGCGATTCGTGAATGGGGCTACCAACAAACCGGTTATAATATCATTCGAAAGCTGGGAAGGGTCACGCCTTGGATCATTGCTGGATTGGCTCTTTTATTTCCCTTTTGGCCGCAAGGCAAAAACAACTCCCAAAAATGGTCGCTTGCCCTAGGGTTATTGAGTATCTACTATATGCTGAGCACAACAGTTCACCCGTGGTATTTGATTCACCTGGTTTTTTTAAGTGTTTTGACTCCCTATCGTTATGCGCTGGTATGGTCTTATACCGTATTGTTGAGTTATGTTGCCTATGCAACACCTGCCGTTGTGGAACCGTGGTGGTTGGTCTGGGTGGAGTATCTTCCCGTTTATGGGCTCTTGCTTTATGAGGTTTTTGTCAAAAAGCGATTTAGAGCATCTGTAAATTATTGATCTCTTGCATATTGAGATGACGCCAGCGTCCACGAGGTAAGTCTTTTTTGGTCAGTCCCGCCCAAATCACTCGGTCTAGTTGCTGAACCTTATATCCGTGCTGCTCAACGATTTTGCGTAGGGCACCAGGACTAAGATTGACCGCTTCGATCCCTAATTCGCGCTTGGTTCCTCCTTGCACATGTGCCAGTTTGGAAAAACTGAGGGTTTCTCCAAAAATCGTGTGGGGCTGCTGTAGCTTCTTAAAATCTTCCGCTTTTATGGACTTATCCAATACCAATTGATACACCATTTCAATTCCCTTTTTGGAATGATTGAGTTTGGCACGCAGTTTACTGTCATTCGTAAAAAAAAGAAGCCCTGTCATTGGTCTTCCCATATCACCCATAGGAGGAACCTTGAAAGGAGCCGCGCTTTGAATCAAATCCTGAACTGATTTTTTGACACCACCTCCTTGGGAAGTCGCCACAAAACCCTTCGGCTTGTTCATTAGTAAATAAATTGGCTTTTGACCTAAAATACGTTGGCCATCATAACGCACCTCATCTTTGGCTTGGACTTTGTAGCCCATTTCAACCACTACCTTGCCATTGACTTCTACCATTCCCATTGCAATGAGTTCATCGGCCTCACGACGTGAGCAAATCCCGGCATTGGCTAATAATTTATTCAATCGCGTGCCACTTGCCTCAGCAGTTGCTCTTTTGGCAGGGGGTTCGGAACGCGAAGTAAATTTCTTAAAAGGTTTTTTGGGTCTCATTTGTTAATCCAGTAAATGCTTAACACGCCCAAGAAAATTATACCCTTGATGACGTTGTGCAGCCAAAGATACGCCTTTTGGGTGGAGACCACCCACAAAAAGACCAGCAACAGGAGTAAACTTGGATAGGACAGATAGAAATAATACCGAAGCTTTCCCAAGGGTTGCTCCATCAGGAAAAACAAGGGTAACATTTCCAATAACAGTACAATACTAATAATAACTTTTGTTGCCCGCTGTCCAAATACGATGGGAAGAGTTTGATAACGTTGTGCAAAATCACCCTTAAAATTTTCTAGATCCTTAATCAAATCCCGACTCAATAATAACAAATACAAATAAGTCGCAAAACTGTAAAGCACCGGATCTTGATTGTTGTAATACTGGGCAATAACATAAAAGGGTAAAAGAATCAGAAAAGCAGCGGCCCAATTGCTAATCCAATACAAACGTTTCAGGAATACGCTATACCCATAGATGGCCAAACTGTACACCCCGAAAAAGAGAACTGCCTTGAAAGATACTGCCGCAGCTAGGATAACCGCAGCTAGATTGAGTAAGAAGAACAAGGTGAGCTGTTCTTGTTGGGAAAGCAGATGCCGCAATAGAAATTGCTTTGGGCGATTGATCTGATCTTTAGCAGCATCAAAAAAATTGTTGATGATATAGCCCGCTGAGGCAATCAGAGAAGAAGCCAAAACCAAACAGAAAAGCTTTCCGTCAAACAAGACGGTTTGAAGGGATACATTCGGAGCAATAATGTAATATGCAATTAGATATTGGGTTAGTGCTAAGACCAAAATATTTGTCCCCCGCACGAGACTAAAAGCTCCTAAAAGTTTGATCCAAAAACGCTGCCGGAATTGTGGACCCGTCATGGTTTAGAAATTGTAAACAACTTGCAAGGAGTAATCTTTGAGCTCTTTTTGGGCTTTTTCAAAATCCTCAGTAAAGCCAAGAATATAGCCCCCACCCCCAGATCCGCAGAGTTTGAGGTAGTAACTGTTCGTTTCAATTCCTTTTTGCCACAGACTCACAAATTGTTTTGGAATCATAGGGCTGAAGTTTTGTAATACCAAAGAAGACAATTGCTTCACTTCACGGTAAAGACTCTTAAAATTCCCTTTAAGAAAAGCATCCACACAATTATCAGTGTATTTAATGAATTGCTCTTTCATCATTTTGCTAAACGGTTCTTGCTTCATGTTTTCCATAAAAATGGCAACCATAGGAGCCGTTTCACCTGTCTGCCCACTATCCAATAAAAACACAGCTCCCTTGCCTTTGGGGTTTTGAGAAGGAAGGCCCGTTGTTTCTATTTGTTGAGAAGAAGAAATTAAAATCGGAATACTCAGATAACTGTTTAAAGGATCAAGACCCGAGGATTTTCCATGAAAAAAGGATTCCATCGCTGAGAAAATCGTTTTTAACTGTTGTAGTTTCTCTGGGGTCAAATTCTCTAAAACCGTAATACGATTCAAGGCATACTGCTCGTAAATTGAAGCCACTAAAGCACCACTACTACCAACACCATAGCCTTGTGGAATACTGCTTTCAAAAACCATTTTTTGAGCCAAGTCTGCATCAAAACGAGTCCAGTCAAAAGTCACCAAAGAAGGATCTAAAGTCTTCAGATAGTCTGCAAAGGCAACTAGGTGTTGATGAGATTCGAGCTGAGCAGCGGTGGGGGATTCTGGAATCTGCAATCCTCCCTTATAATGATTGTAAGGGATGGAGAGCCCTTTGGAATTTTTGATAATGCCATACTCTCCAAAAAGTAAGATTTTAGCGTAAAATAAAGGTCCTTTCATAGCGATGATTAAATTACAGTTTTTTTGCCCCCTGACCAACGGAATCCAACAGATACTCTCCTGCTTGGCAATAGGTTAGCAATTGATCCTTGACAAAGGATAAGATTTTATCCGCATATTGTTTGGGATAAAGCAAGTGAACATTGGCCCCAGCATCTAGTGTAAAACAAAGGGGGATTTGTGTATCCTGACGATACGCCCAAAGGGCTTCGATGATGTGTAAGGTATTGGGCCGCATCAAGATAAAATAAGGTTGCGAGGTTTGCATCATTGCGTGAAGCGTCAAAGCTTCAGATTCTGTGATTCGAATAAACGCTTCAAGATCCCCCGACTGAAGGGCGTTGGCTAATTCCTGTGTATGTCGATGGGCCTGCTCAAAACGTGCCACTGCATAAGGATGCCCTTCCATTAGTCCGTGCCCTAGGGTACTGCTTACCTTTTTTTGTCCCTTGTCCACCAACAATATACAATCCTGATAGTCTTGAAAAATCGGATTCAATCCGTCCTCAAAAGGAATGGCATAATCGTTAGAGCTCCCGTCAAATGCTGCGTGTTCTCCCCAAAGCATCATCGGCCCTTGCAAGCTTCGTGCGGCACTTCCAGATCCCAAACGCGCTAAAAAAGACCGCTTTTGATCCCAATACAAATGTTCTTTGCCTGGGAAAAGCGATTCCTCAATAGCCACCAAAGCAGCAGAAAGTGCTGCATAGGCCGCAGCAGAACTGGCAATTCCACTGCTGTGAGGAAAAGAGTTGGTGCTTGAAATCGAAAGGGATAAATCCTCTAAAAAAGGTTGATACGGTAAAATCCGATCAAAAAAAGCATCCAGTTTTGGGTGAAATTCCGGTCGCGCCAGCCCTTCAAAAAGAAATTCAAACGACACTCCTTTTGCTTTTTTCTTAGCTGGCTGATAGGCAACCGTGGTGGTGGTTAGACTGGTTTGAAGCGTAAAACTCAAAGAAGGGTTTTTGGGCAATTGCATACCGTATTTTCCCCAGTACTTTACCAAAGCAATATTACTCGGTGCTTGCCATCGCTGCTCTCCAGTGGATAGTTCTGCAACAGGCGGGCAATGAAAGGATGTATTCATGGGGACAAAGATATTGTTTTGTGAATAGTTTTGAAGAAAAACCTCTGTTCTTGAAGCTGCTGGATTTTTTGTAAATTAAAGACACCTTAAATTTTATCACTTATGTTTTCAAAACAAACCTTACTGGCCAATCTTCTCGGAGGCCTTACACTTTATTTCCTCGGTTGGATTTTTTATGGCATGGTAGCTGTGGATTTTTTTAGTAGTAACACTCTTATAGACATTCCCGAACGAATGGATATGGCTGCCATAGCCTTAGGGTGTGTTATCGAAGCCTTTGTACTTGCCAATTTGTTTCGCCGCTGGACCCATGACGAAAGCTCGAATTTTGAGGGCTTTCAATTTGGGGTATGGATCGGGCTTTTTTTAGGTTTCGGTGCCGAAAATGTATCGCATGGAACCTATGAAATGTACACTTTGAATGTTCATCTTGTAGATGCTGCTTGGAGTGTTGTCTTTTATGGATTAACGGGCTTGATTATCGCTTGGAGTTTCCGATTGATGCGTGAATAATTTATTCACCACTAAGGCTTTTTCAAGGCATTGATACGCTCTGGATAATCGGTAATTATACCCTTTACTCGGAGCGTTTTCATTTGTTGAATAGCGGCTGGTTCATTGACTGTCCATGGGTACAACGCAAATCCAGCATCTTGAATTTTTTTGGCATTTTTAGCGGTCAAAGTTTCGTAATCAGGATTGATAGCGAAGGCTTTTAACTGCTGCGCTACGGGAATTGCATCCAATGGGTCGTCCTCAGTTAAAATGGCGATCGGAACAGTTTGATTAACGGAATAAAACAATTCGAGTTCTTTCCAATCAAAACTAGAAACAAACACTTTCTCGGGAGCCCAACCACTTTCTTCTATGCTAAAATAATTTTGCAAAAGCTCGTTGGTCAACAACGCGGTTTGACTTCCTTTGAGTTCAATATTGAGTCGTACCTGCCCGTCGATCAACTCCAATACTTCCTTTAAGGTAGGAATCTGATAGCCTTCCAATACATTAATTTTCCGAAGGCTGTCCAAAGGAAATTGTTCGATATACCCTTCAGCATCGGTGAGTAAGTCCAAAGTGTCGTCGTGAAAGACAACCAATTCTCCTGTGGCACAGCGGAAAATATCGATTTCAATACCATCCACTCCCAGTGCCATGGCTTTCTGTATAGAGGGCAATGTGTTTTCAGCGATATGCCCCCGTGCACCGCGATGACCAATTACTTCAGGAATATAATCGTCTGAACAATTCATTAGTATTAAAGTTAATACAATTCCTAGCATCCCTTTTGACATACTTGTTCCCATAACTCTAAGCATTTTTTTAATTGTCTGCACTCGTGCACTATTCTTCTGGCGCTAGCACTACTCGAAGTCCCTCCAATTCCGGTCTAATAGGGATTTGACAGGCCAGTCGACTGTTGTCCTTAACATGAAAGGCTTCGGCCAACATAGCTTCTTCATCCTCCGACATCTCAGGCAGTGGATGCTCTGATTCTACATAGCATTGACAGGAGGCACAGAGTGCCATTCCGCCACAGGTTCCCTCTACAGGCAATTCGTGGGCTTTGCAGACTTCCATCAGATTCATTGCCATATCCGTTGGCGCTAATAGTTGATGCTCAGTATCTTCACGATCGATAAGTGTAATTGTGATGTCCAAGAAATAATGGTATTAGATTTAGGAAGCTTCTACACTGATCACCTCTTGAATCTGAGGTGCATGATTTTTGATGGTCATTTCAACACCTGTTTTCATTGTCATTTGATTGACAGAGCAGGCTACACAAGCTCCGTGAAGCTGAACCTTCACTACTTCGTCGTTTTCGATGCCTATTAGGGAAATATCTCCCCCATCGGAGGCCAAAAAGGGTCGGATTTCGTCCAACGCCGTTAAAACCGTTTCTTCTAATTCAGTACCTGTCATCGTTTTATTTTTTTACAGCACTACATCCCACCATATTGGTTATCTCCACCACTTTGGTTGGGGGAAGGTTATCGTTTCTTCGAATGAGTTCCTCTACCATATTACGTGCCGTTTGATCGATTGTTTCCCGTACGGCAGTATTTTCTTGCAACGCAGCAGGTCTTCCTACATCGGCTGCTTCGCGAACACTTTGTATCAGGGGTAAGGCTCCCAAAAAGGGAACATCCTTGTCCGCAGCAAGATACTCAGCTCCGCGCTCGCCAAAGATATAATATTTATGGTCGGGAAGCTCTGCTGGAGTAAAATAGGCCATGTTTTCAACAACACCCAAAATAGGTACATTGATATTGTCTTGTTGGAACATCGCAATTCCTTTACGGGCGTCTGCCAAAGCAACACTTTGGGGTGTACTGACCACCACCGCTCCGTTGAGCGGAAGGGCCTGAACGATACTCAAATGAATATCACCCGTACCTGGAGGGAGATCTATCAATAAGAAATCTAATTCCCCCCAAGCGGCATCAAAAATCAATTGATTGAGTGCTTTGGTTGCCATGGGACCACGCCAGATGACTGCTTGTTCTGGCTTGGTAAAAAATCCAATAGACAGTACTTTTACCCCATAGTTCTCTATAGGTTCCATTTTAGAGGCTCCATCCACTTGAATCGATAGCGGTCTGGCTCCTTCCATGTCAAACATCATGGGAATGGAGGGCCCATAAATATCTGCGTCCAAAATGCCAACCTTACACCCCATCTGGGCTAGGGAAACGGCCAAATTGGCTGTGACAGTTGATTTGCCTACGCCGCCTTTACCGGATGAAATCGCAATAATTGAATCAATTCCCGGAACCGGCTGCCCCTTGATGGGCTCCTGAACAGGGGCTTTTTTTACGGCTACATTGATGTTGATTTTTGCTTTTTCATACACCTGCTCATGCAGGGTTTTGAGTATGGAAACTTCCACTTTTTTACGCGCTTGAAGGCTAGGATTGGCCAATTCGATATTCAAATCAATTTCATCGCCAAAAATTTGAATATTGGTTACTGCCCGACTCTCGATCAGATTGCCGCCTTCGCCCGGTGCGCTTATTGTTTCAAGTGCTTTTTTTACTTGCTCTTTCGTGATTTTCATAGCCTTGCGATTGCTGACAAATATAGGCTGGGAAAAGGAGATAGAAAAGCCTAAAGCGGGTTTTCCCACAAAGGCAAATGCTCCGACGGATACCAAAGGATTTCTTTAAAATTTTGAACTTGATCGTTTAAGACCTTCACCCCCTCATTTTCTAATAACTGCTGCATCAATTGTGAACCTGGAAAGTGGTGTTTGCCCGTAAGCAATCCCGAGCGATTCACCACACGTTGAGCAGGAATACTGGGGTCCTGATGCGCTGCATTCATTGCCCAACCCACCATCCGAGCACTTTGGGGAGCTCCTAAATAGCGCCCAATGGCGCCATAGGTACTTACCCTCCCTTCGGGAATTTGACGAACAACCGTATAGACTTGCTGAAAAAAGTTCAACGTTTGGGGTTGATGCTTCATGTATGGTGGAACTTTAGGTAGGTAATGGCTTTATTCTCCGTTAAAAAAATCTGTTCATAGAAGGTCTGAACAGCCGTAGCTTCTTCTGGTGCGTGAGGATTATCATAGATATCGTGATGAGCATAGTCAATCGAGTAGGCCGAATCGTTTAGAATTCCAAGGGTATATCCGTGTAAGAATTCACTATCTGTTTTTAGATGAATC
Organism: Flavobacteriaceae bacterium; assembly: GCA_009886755.1. Lineage (GTDB taxonomy): Bacteria > Bacteroidota > Bacteroidia > Flavobacteriales > Flavobacteriaceae > UBA11891. The sequence goes on along the minus strand of QXYU01000050.1, from coordinate 61,034 downwards.
ACCCCTTGTGGCACTAGCACTTTTTTGTAACGATCAAGCATCTGGGGATTGGTCAACCGGTGTTTGGTACGTTTGAACTTGATCTGTGGATCGGGAAATGTAATCCAGATTTCGCTGACCTCCCCCGCTGCAAACAATTGGTTGATCAATTCTATTTGCGCCCGAATAAAAGCGGCATTTAGAATGCTATTTTGCTGAATGGTTTTTGCCCCTCGCCAAAAACGAGCTCCTTTGATATCAATCCCAATAAAATTTTTATCAGGGTATTTTTCTGCCAAGTGAACGGTATATTCCCCTTTACCGCATCCCAACTCCAAGACGATGGGATGATCGTTTTTAAAAAAGGAAGCCCAAAGACCTTTCCATTCAAACTGGTCTTTTTCGAGCGTTTCTCGACTCGGTTGAATAACGTGTGAGAAGGTTTCATTCTCACGGAAGCGTTTGAGTTTGTTTTTACTGCCCATGGGGCAAAACTACGAATTCGGATTGAAGCTAGGAAGGACTTTATTCGACTTCCACCTGAAGTGAAAAGGAGAACTCCGAACCCACACCCGGCGTACTTTTTACATAGATTTTTTCTTGATGCGCTTCAATGATATGCTTCACAATAGAAAGCCCCAAACCAGACCCTCCCTGTTTGCGATTCCCAGATTTGTCAATTCGGTAAAAACGCTCGAAGAGTCGCGGCAAATGATCTTCATCTATTCCTTCTCCATTATCTCGCACCGAGACAATCACTTTTTGATCGTTTACCAGAGTAAATCCCACTTCGGTCAGACCGTTTTTAACGCCATACTTCAGTGAATTTACTATCAAATTGGTGATCACTTGCATGATTCGTTCCTCATCGGCTGAAACCCATATGGGGTCGGAATATTGGGTGTCAAATTGTAAGGTAATATTGTATTTTGCAGCTTGCATTTCAAGCAGTTCAAATACATTATTCACCAAGTCCACCAAATTAAAACGCTTGATTTCAAGGTTTTGTATCCCCGCTTCAAACTGGGTGATCAAATCCAGATCGCGAATAATAAAAGTTAAACGTTCCACTCCTTTGGCTGCCCGATTGAGGTATTTTTTTCGGATTTTTTTGTCCTTGACACCGCCATCCAAAAGGGTCAGAATATACCCTTGGATAGTGAAAAGAGGGGTTTTTAGTTCATGGGAAATATTCCCAATAAATTCCTTGCGATAATTTTCACGTTCCTTGAGGAGTTCTATTTCAAGTTTTTGATCCGTGGCAAATTTCTGAAGACTTTGCGTAATGGCCGTCACATCGGAAGCCATGGCTTTTTCAAACTGGGGGTAGTCGGTTGGAGAAAGGTTTTTGTAAATCTCCTTAACCCGATTTGAGATAAACTTTTCAATACGGTAGTAAATAAGAAAAAAGCAAAAAAAGCCCACCAAAACAGAAATCAACAAAACTCCCAAATGATATACAAATGAAATACTAATCAATCCTGTCAAGAGGAGTGCAACATATAACAAAACCAATACCACAGTACTAACAGCAAATGATATTTGAAAGGCAATCCGATAATTCTTAAAGACAGGCAATAGACGGTAATTAATGGTTTTCAAATTTGTAGCCTACTCCCTTGACTGTTTTAAAATATTGATCACCGACTTTTTCGCGAAGCTTTCGAATATGAACATCAATAGTTCGATCGCCAACCACAACGTCACTACCCCATATTTTTTCCATGATCTTTTCTCGTTTGTGAACTTTTCCAGGGCGGGAAGCTAGTAAATATAGGAGTTCAAACTCCTTGCGAGGCAGGGAAAACGAATTTCCTTTTAAAGTGACGGTGTACTCTTCCCGATCAATCACCAAATCTCCCAAGTCAATAATTGAGGGTGTGGACTCCGCATTTTTAAAACGTCGCAAAAGCCCTTTTACTTTGGAAATTAACACTTTGGGTTTGATGGGCTTGGTGACATAGTCATCGGCTCCAGCATCGAAGGCCGCAACGTAGGAAAAATCCTCGCCTCGAGCACTCAAAAACATAATAACTGTTGCTTGGAGCTTGGGATTTCGACGAATTTGCTCACAAGCAGAAATGCCATCCAGATTGGGCATCATAATATCCATGATGATTAGATGTGGAATAATTTCTTCGGCTTTTTTAACCGCAATTTCTCCATCCTTCGCCTCATGAATCTGGTACCCCTCGTTTGATAGATTAAATCCAATAATCTCACGAATGTCCGGTTCGTCATCAACCAATAAAATTTTTAAATCACTTTTTCTCATAGGTGCCTAGCGTTGAAATCGTTTTTGGAGGATTTTATTGTTCTCGAAAAGGGGTGCTCCAAAACGGAATGATACGTTGTTTACTCTTCAAATTTAGCAAATGCATATTACCTTAACTTTAAGTTATCCATTTTTTAGTTTAAGACAGTGAAAAATAATAGTAAATTTGTTAGGGAATTACGAATTATGAAACGAGCCCCCTTCCTTCTTTTCATTATTAGCTGCTGTTGGATTGTCAACTCTCTCCATGCGCAATCGCCTGAACCGCCTTTGTTGGAAACAACCAAAGCCCCAGCGCTCCAGTTCACTATTTACCCCAACCCCTTGAATCAAGGACCGCTTTATATTCAATGTTCGAGTCCGTCACCCAAAGAGGTAATACTATACAATGTAATGGGTGAAACCGTTTTCCAAGCCTATACCCAAGAAAACACATTTGATTTGTCGTATTTGAACACAGGCATCTACCTGATTCGCGTCACCCAAGATGAAAAAACGGGCGTTCAACGACTGGTTATTCCTTAAATGCAAGCCCTCACTCCCGCGGATCTGCAAGCCATTGATTCGGAAACTGCTTTCGAAAAAGCCGTCTTCCACACCTTCCAATATCAATATGAGCATTGTGATGTTTACCGTTCCTATTGCGATTTGATCAACCGAAATCCGAGTAGTGTCAACTGCCTAAAAAAACTCCCCTATTTACCCGTTTCGTTGTTTAAATCACGTTCGGTTATCACTGGAAACGAACCCATACAAACCGTCTTTCGATCTAGTGGCACCACCGCAAGTACGCCTGCCCAACATTTTGTTTCGGATTTGAATCTCTACGAATGGAGCTTTCGGAAAGCTTTTGCCAACGATTATGGCGCCATTGAAGATTTTGTAGTCCTCGCCTTATTACCATCCTATCTAGAACGACAAGATGCATCTTTGGTCTATATGGTTTCTGACATGATTGCAAAAAGTGGGAAAAAAGAAAGCGGTTTTTATCTGAACGAATGGGAAGCCCTAGCAGAGCAATTGCAACATCTGGAAGCTCAAGGACAAAAAACACTGTTGATCGGTGTATCCTTTGCTTTGTTGGATTTTGGAAGTCGCTTCCCCCAACAACTCCACCATACCACCGTGATGGAAACAGGGGGTATGAAAGGGAGAAAAAAAGAACTTGTTCGCAGTGAGCTACATCGAGAACTCCAAAAGACATTTGGCACCTCCAGCATTCACTCCGAATACGGAATGACGGAAATGCTTTCCCAAGCCTATGCGCAGAAAGAGGGGCTATTTTCAGCTCCATCTTGGATGGATATAAGCATTCGAGACACTACGGATCCTTTTTACAATCTAGCATTAGGGCAAATCGGTGGAATCAATGTTATTGATTTAGCCAATCAAAACAGTTGTGCTTTTTTAGCTACTCAAGACTTAGGAAAAAAACACGACAACAAACGTTTTGAAGTTTTAGGGCGATTTGACACTGCCGAAATTCGAGGCTGTAATTTAATGGCTGGAGACGCTAGTCAATCGTAAGAATAAAATAATTTTTCTTTCCACGCTGGAGCAGCACATAGCGATCGGCAATACGATCGGTGTTTCCAATTTGATAGGCTTCTGTAACCTTCTTTTTGTTTACGGAAATTGAATTTTCTTTGAGTGCTCGTCGGGCTTCTCCATTGGAAGCAAGAAAATTTGTTTCAGCAGCCAAAGCGGCAATCATATCCAAGCCCTCAGCAATACTAGCCGCACTGACACTGGCTTGAGGCACCCCTTCGAAAACGTCTAAAAAGGTTTGCGCATCAAGTGTTTTGAGATCCTCCTCAGTGGACTTTCCAAATAGAATGGCTGAAGCCTTAAGTACCTTTTCGAGTTCTTCAGAACCGTGAACTAAAGTTGTTACCGCTGCTGCCAGTTCTTTCTGCAACAATCGTAAGTGAGGGGCTTCTTGATGTTCTTTAATGCGTTTATCTATCTCTTCTTGCTTAAAAAAAGTGAAGATTTTAATATAATTTTCTGCATCGACATCAGAAGCATTGAGCCAATACTGATAGAACTTGTAGGGTGAGGTTCGTTTTTTATCCAGCCAAATATTTCCCCCTTCGGTTTTTCCGAACTTTGTCCCGTCGGCTTTAGTAATTAATGGACAGGTAATCGCAAACGCTTTCCCCCCTGCTTTACGGCGTACCAGTTCGGTTCCGGTGGTGATATTTCCCCATTGATCGCTCCCTCCCATTTGGAGTTTACAATCCAGTGTTTCATAAAGGTGTAAAAAGTCATAGCCCTGAAGCAATTGATAGGTGAATTCTGTAAAAGACATCCCTACCTTAGATTCGGATCCTAGACGCTTCTTAACAGAATCCTTGGCCATCATATAATTGACTGAGATATGTTTCCCCACGTCTCGAGAAAAATCAATCAGACTGAAATCTTTCATCCAATCGTAATTGTTGACCAAAACAGCTGCGTTTGGTGTACTCGCGTCAAAATCCAAAAAGCTTGCTAGTTGGTTTTGAATTCCATCACAGTTTTTCTGGAGAGTTTCAGCATCTAATAAATTGCGTTCGTCTGACTTGCCAGAAGGATCCCCAATCATTCCTGTAGCCCCTCCTACCAAAACAATGGGACGGTGCCCTGCTTGTTGAAAATGCATGAGGATTAGGATCTGAACAAGACTCCCAATATGCAAAGAATCGGCTGTGGGATCAAACCCAATATAACCCGCTATTGAGTTCTCGTTTAAATAGGCTTCGGTGTCGGGCATGATATCGTGGATGAGTCCTCTCCAACGTAGTTCTTCTACAAAATTCTTTGGCATAATGGTTATTTGAGCAGCAAAGATAGATTTCTAAAAGCAAAGAAAAAACAGCCGTTTAAATTCCTTAGTTTTACGCATGCTATTGATATCTGGAGCCACTGGATTTGTCGGTCGGTATTTACTCAAAGAATTTCTACCATCCAACATCCCACTTATTGCACTCTATAGGACTCCTTCCCGAAAAGGAGAAACCCTACAATTCCTTGAACAACAGGCACCGGAAGCACTCCATCAGATAAAAGCCATTGAATGGTATCAAGCCGATCTAACTCAATGGAGTTCCCTAGAAATGGTTTTTGAAAAAGTTACCCACCTAATCCATGCCGCAGCTTTCGTTTCGCTATACGCTGGAGATGAATCCAAAATGATCGAGATCAATGCAGGAGGAACAGCCCAGCTTGTCGATTGGGCTCTCAAAAACAAAATTGAATGGTTTGGACATGTAAGTTCTATTGCGGCCTTGGGTGCTGGTATGGATCATCTACCGCTAAATGAGGAAAGTACTTGGAACGACGAAGCCCAGTATTCTGCCTACGGGTATTCCAAATACCTCGCCGAGCTTGAAGTTTGGCGCGGTTTTGAAGAAGGTTTGAAAGGCTGCCTCTTTAATCCAGGTGTGATTCTCGGCAGTGGTGCTCCCAATAGCCCCTTGGCACAGTTGCTTGCTCAACAAAAAAAAGAACCCCAGTGGCTGACAAGTGGGGGCACTGGTTTTGTAGCTGTAGAGGATGTCGTAAAAGCTATCCGTTTGGCTTATGAGCAAAAAATCCATCGGGAGCGCTTTGTGTTGGTCTCCGATAATTGGAGCTATGAAGAATTACTGAAGCAGATATGTCACCTCAAAAACAAGTCTTTTAAACCCTTTCGACTGTCTAAAAAACAGCTCCGAATCGTTTATCGACTAGAACAGCTACTTGGTTTTTTGGGTAAAAAAAGAAAATTAAACCCTGCTCTTATCAACAGTTTGACCGAAAGGAGTCATTATGAAAACACTAAAAGTACTCACCAAATAAAAGACTTTCACTACTCCAAACTTTCCGAACGCTTGAAAGGCTACCTGACTAAAGAGTAAAACAGGAGATTTATTCTTTTTTGTCTATTTTTTGTATCGCCCGACTGATACTATCAATCTTTTGATCCAAAGCGATTTTTACACTCGAATAAATTCGAGCGTATTGTTTGGGGTTTTTGGCATAATAGGTTTCCGATTCTGCCAATTGAAGGGAATCAACGGAATACTTCGCATATATATAGGGCATTCCCAGAATGGAATCAGCAATTACCTCTCCAGGATACCTTTTTTGCAATACTTCTATCAAACTGAGATCCATTTGAATGGCAACCATAGTATCTTCTTTGATTAAGTCCTTAGGTTTTTCACTAAAACCCAACGAGCATGCGGGTATCGCTAGTATCACAAAACAAAGAAGCACTAAATATTTTCTCATCGGTCAAATGTTAATCGTTGTCCCGCCTGAGTCGCTTGAATTTTTCCATCGGCATAGGCGAGGGTTCCGTTGACAAAGGTACTATGAATGCTGGCAGCAAAAGTGGTTCCCTCAAAGGGTGACCAGCCGCATTTGTACAAAATAGACTCTAGTGTAACCGTGCAAGGCTTTTTAAGGTCAACCAATACCAAATCCGCATAGTAGCCCGGTCTGATGTAGCCTCGTTCTTTGATATCAAATAAGATTGCAGGGTTGTGACAAGCCTTTTGCACCAAGCGTTCCAAGCTTATTTTTTCGTTTTTAGAGGCGGTGAGAAGGGCTAAAAGCGCATGCTGTACCAAAGGCCCCCCCGAAGGAGCTTTGGTGTATGGATTTTGTTTTTCATCCCAAGTATGGGGCGCATGATCTGTCGCCAATACATCAATCCGGTCGTCATTAAGTGCCGCCCATAAGCCGTCTTGATCGGCTTGGGTTTTGACTGCTGGATTCCATTTGATGAGTGTTTTTTTATCCGCATAGTCTTTGTCTGAAAACCAAAGATGATGCACACAGACTTCCGCTGTAATTTTCTTTTCCTCCAACGGAATGGAAGAATCAAACAATTCCGTTTCCTTGACGGTGGATAGATGAAAAACATGCAAACGTGCTCCTGTTTTTTTGGCCAACGCAATCGCCTTTGAAGAAGACAAATAACAAGCCTCTTCACTTCGAATGATCGGGTGTAGTTCCACCGGAATGTCATCACCGTATTGATTCACGTATTTTTCAGTATTGGCGCGAATGGTTTGCTCATCTTCACAGTGAACCGATATGACCAAATCCGTACTGGAAAATATTTTCTCTAATATTTCTGGTGAATCGACCAACATATTCCCTGTAGAGGAGCCTAAAAAAAGTTTTAATCCTGCCACAGCCTTCTGATCCAATTTCAAGATTTCGTCCAGATTGTCATTGGTGCCCCCAAACATAAAGGAATAATTGGCTGCTGTTTTTTGGGAGGCTGTGTCAAACTTGGCTTCCAACTCCTCGATTGTTGTGGTTTGTGGTTGGGTATTTGGCATCTCAATAAAGGAAGTGATCCCGCCCGCAATGGCTGCTTGCGATTCGCTGGCAATGTCGGCCTTGTGCGTCAATCCTGGCTCTCGAAAATGAACTTGATCATCAATCAAACCGGGTAATAAATGAAGCCCTTGGGCATCTATACAATGGTCGCCCACCGCAGGGCTAATCCTTGGGGCAATGGCCACAATTCGCTCTCCTTCAATAGCCACATCCAGTACTTGGGACTTCCCCTCATTGATTACCGTTGATTGTTGTATCAGCGTTCGCTTCATTTTTTTCTAAATAAATTTTGTAACGGTAAAAATAGAACCCCAAAAAAGGCTTCCCAAATAATTTGACCACTCATTTTTGAATGCCCCTTGACTCTATTCTTAAAAACGATGGGGATTTCCGTCAGCTTAAAGCCTTTTTTCCAGGCCTTGTATTTCATTTCAATTTGATAAGCATAGCCCACATAACGGACGGCTCCGAGATCTAAGGATTTCAAAACTGTTTTTCGGTATCCTACATAACCTGCTGTGGGATCTTTGATAGGCATTCGCGTAATCAGCTGCACAAACTGCGAAGCGAAATATGAAAGTAAAATACGACTGATGGGCCAATTGACAACCGTCACTCCATCAGAGTAGCGAGAGCCCACCACCACATCCGAACCTTTTTCAAAGCTGGCTACAAACGACGCCAAAGCTTCTGGGTCGTGAGAAAAATCAGCATCCATCTGAATTACATATTCAAAACCCTGAGGCAAAGCCCAGCAAAAGCCATGCAAATACGCAGGTCCTAAGCCTTCTTTTTTGAGTCGTTGTTCCAAAAACAAACGGTCAGAATACTGCGATTGAAGTTGTTGAACCGCTTGGGCAGTTCCATCGGGTGAATTGTCATCTACTACCAAAACAGAAAACGGCAATGGCAGTGAAAATATTTCATGAATGATTTCAGCGATATTTTCTACTTCGTTGTAGGTAGGTATGACAATTATATGGCGATTCATTATTTCAAAAGTAACCAGTATTACCTAAAATAAAAGTGGAATCACGCATTGATTTTAATAAACTTGTATTTTTGCCACATGTGGATTAGTCGTGTCGCAACAATTGAAAATTGGGTTTTAGCTGTATTCTTTTTGCAGTTTGCACTGCTGAGTCTACTCTACCGTAGCTACAAATACGAAGCGACCTATTTCATTCGTCTTTTTGATTTCACCAGTTACTTACGGATTTTCGGAAAGGAACGAGATCTGTCTCTTTGGCGACCCTTTCAATTGGGGATTTATATTTTTTTAATGATCACTCTAAGTCTCCTTGCAACCTTTCTGTGGAGTCATTATTTTGCAGCAGAACTCAGCCCCACTGTTTTCTTATCAAGTCTAGGCATCCTCATTGCCGTTAGTTTGCTCCGCTATTTTTCACTCCATCTGATTGCATGGCTCTTTGAATTACAAACTATTTCGAAATTGCTCGTTTTTAAAGGCGTATCCAGTTACGGTTACTTAGCTCTTGTCTTGTATTGCATAAGCCTTCTGTATTACTTTTCACCCATGGAGAATCCAACCCTGTTTTTATGGATAGGTTTTGGGTTATTCCTTGTCGGAAATTTATTTATTCAAAGCGTCCATTATGTGTCGCTTACAAAGCCTAGTTTTCAAAGTTCGATATATATATTTTTGTATATTTGTATCTTCAAAATTGCACCTTGGATTTGGATTTACAAATGGACGGGTAAATTCCTTTTGAATTAAACTAACAACCCATGAAAGTAAAGTCAATATTGGTCTCACAACCTGAGCCAGCATCTGATAAGTCACCCTACGCGAAGCTAAAGGATAAACACAAGCTCAAGATTGATTTTCGCCCCTTCATTCACGTAGAAGGTGTAACGGCAAAAGAAGTACGGCAGCAGAAGATTGATTTTTCTAACTTTGACAATATCATATTGACAAGTCGAAACGCGGTAGATCACTTTTTTAGATTGACCGAAGAAATGCGTTATAAAGTACCTGACAGTACTAAATATTTTTGTCAGTCCGAAGCAGTTGCTTTTTACCTTCAAAAATACGTTGTGTATCGAAAGCGTAAAATCTATGTAGGCGAAAAATCCATTGCAGATTTAGAAAGCACTTTTAAGAAGTATAATAAGGAAACCTATTTGCTTCCTACTTCTGATATTTTGAAGTCTTCACTACCAGAGTTGTTAGACAAAATGAAAATCAACTGGACACGAGCGCAGTTATACAAAACAGTAGTAAGTGATTTGTCTGATCTTCGTGATGTTTATTACGATATTCTTGTTTTCTTCAGTCCGTCTGGGATCGAATCGCTTTTAAAAAACTTCCCGGATTTTGAACAAAACGATACGCGTATTGCTGTTTACGGAAACACCACTATCGCCGCTGCTGACCAAGCCAAGCTCCGCGTTGACATCAAAGCACCCACCCCAGAGACACCCTCAATGACAATGGCCATTGAGAAATACATCAATGGAAATAAATAGTTTTTTGCTGCTAGGGCAAGCGAATAAAAAAGCGTAACAAAAGACCCCAACTTAGGATCAACATCAATCCCCCTATTGGTGTTATAGGTCCAACAAACCCGAGGTTCCACTCCATCAATTTTCCAAGGGTTAGAAGAAGGAGGCTTCCGCTAAAAACCAAAGTGCCCCAAAATAATCCTTGATAAACCAAAGCAGGGATTTCATAGTGGACTTGCAACAATCCAATCACCAATAGACCGAGTCCCTGAAAACCGAGGTAATGGGTTGCTACCGTATAGCCATAGAAAGAGGATTCCGGCAATATGGGGCGCAGTGCGTGGCTCCCAAAAGCACCCAGTATAATACTCAACAATATAAATATCACACCCGAAATCAAATAGCTTTTTTCCATTGTTTTTTAAATAATTACTAGCGAATATATTGTATTAATTGCGAAAAAGTACCTTTGCAGCTTACATATCAAATACCATGGCTAGAATTTCCGACAACGAAGTACAACTAGACGGCATCGATAAATTGATCTTGAAACGACTAATGACCGATGCTAGAAGTCCTGTGAACAGTATTGCTAAAGAAGTAGGAATATCGGGTACCGCTGTCCATCAACGACTAAAGAAATTAGAGAAATCTAAACTGATTGCTGGGTCTCAAGTATTAATTGACCCGAAAGTGCTGGGCTATAAAACCTTAGCTTTTATTGGGATTTACCTCGATCAGGCATTGCGTAATCAAGAAGCAGTACGCCAGCTGAAAAAAGTTCCTGAGGTGATTGAATGTCACTATACTACTGGAAACTGGAGTGTGTTAGTCAAAATACTCTGTCGAGACAACGAACACCTAATGCAGGTGTTGAATACCAAAGTACAGACCATTGAGGGAATTTCACGAACGGAAACCTATATTTCCTTAGACCAACAGATCCAACGGCAAATTCAGCTGTGATATTAATCGCGGCTATTACCTGCGACCCGAAAAGCCAAGTAGATCAGTGTAGCTAGCGAACCAATAGCAGCCACTACATAGGTGCGTGCCGCCCATTTCAAAGCATCCTCTGCCCCGACCAATTCCTGCTGGGTGACTATTTGTTTGCGTTTGAGCCAAGCCAAAGCGCGATTGCTGGCGTCGTATTCTACTGGTAGTGTGATGAAACTAAACAAGGTTCCCAAACCAAACATTCCAACACCAATCATTGCAATGGTTTGTCCAAAAGCTAGGGTTTGCATGGCTACCAATCCCCCAAAAATAACCCACATAGACAGATTGGAGGCGACACTAACAGCGGGCACCAGTGTTGATCGCATCTGAAGCCACTCATAGCCTGTGGCGTGTTGTACTGCATGTCCACATTCGTGCGCTGCCACCGCCGCTGCGGCAGCATTGCGCTGGGAATAGACGCCTTCACTCAGGTTTACTGTTTTGGTTTTGGGATTGTAATGATCGCTTAGCATTCCCGAAATAGAAACCACTTTTACATATCGTATGCCGTGCTCCATTAGCATTTGCTCTGCAATTTCTTTTCCTGACATACCACTCTGGAGGGATTGCTGAGAATATTTTTTGAATTTGCGTTTTAAGGTGCTACTTACCCACATACTAAAACCGGCTGTTGCAAGAACGATGATTAGATACATTATTTTTTATTTTAAAAATACTACGAAACTAGGAATTGAAAGGGTTTATTAACGGTGTTTTAACGTTATTATGATGATCCATAATTGGAGGATCATAGAAACTGAATTTGCCAAAATAATAGCCGGACGTTGCAACAAAATCCCATAGACCAGCCAGAGCGAAACCCCCAACAACAATACCACATACATGCTCAAGGAAATACTCGAAGTGTCTTTAGATTTGAAAATTTTTATGGCTTGTGGAACAAAACCAAAAGTGGTTAAAAAGGCAGCAGCAAAGCCTAGTAATTCAATTTGAAAATCCGTCATTACAATACGATGTTGATTATTTTTCCAGGAACCACAATTACCTTTTTGGGTGTTTTTCCTTCCAAGTACTTTTGTGTTTGTGGCTCCGCTAAAATCTGTTTTTCGATGGCCGCTTTGTCCATATCCAACGGCAAAGAATAGGTGAATCGCATTTTCCCATTGAAAGAAACGGGATATTCTTTTTCTGTTTCCTTAAGGTACTTCTCATCATGGATAGGATACCCGGCAGTTGTTATTGATTCTTTGTGTCCCAATTTCTCCCACAATTCTTCAGCAATATGCGGTGCAAATGGAGCCAAAAGCACTACCAAAGGTTCTACTATTTTACGAGATGCGGTGCCTTCAGCACTCAATTCATTGACACAAATCATAAAGGTACTGATACAGGTGTTGAAGGAAAACTGAGCAATATCCGTATTGATTTTTTTAATTGTCTGATGCAAGCTTTTGTATGCTGCCGCTGAAGGCTCTTCTTCTGACAGGCGGAGTTTTTCGTCCTCAAAGAAAAGGCGCCATAGTTTTTTTAGAAAAGAGTGCACTCCAGAAATACCTGCTGTATTCCATGGCTTGGCTTGCTCCAAGGGACCTAAAAACATTTCATACATACGAAGCGTGTCGGCACCATAGCGATCGCAAATGGCATCTGGATTAACGACATTGTACTTGGATTTGGACATTTTTTCGACCTCGGTGCCGACAATAAACTTACCTGCTTCCAATTCAAAATCAGCATCGGCAAACTGTGGTTGCCATGCACGCAGACCGTCCAAATCGAGCTCATAGGAGGTATTTACCAAATTGACATCCACACGTATGGCTTCCATTTTGGCATCACCCACCAGACCTTTGGAAACGTAAGAATTGGTTCCGGGTTTGCGATAAGCAATGGCAGATTCCCCCAAAATCATTCCTTGATTGATCAGTTTTTTAGCATACTCATCTACTGGCAACTCCCCCAAGTCATAAAGGAATTTTTGCCAAAAACGGGAGTACAACAAGTGGCCAGTAGCGTGTTCGCTTCCCCCAAGATAGAGATCCACATCTTGCCAATAATCCACGGCTTTTTTATCAGCAAAGGCTTGGCTGTTTTGAGCATCCATATAACGATAGAAATACCAAGAACTACCCGCCCATCCGGGCATGGTGTTTAGCTCCAACGGAAAAACGGTCTGATGATCAATTTCTGAAACAGCAACCACTTTTCGAGCCTTTTCATCCCAGCCCCATTCAGTTGCATTCCCCAAGGGTGGGTTTCCTTCTGGCGTGGGAAGGTATTTTTCAACCGCAGGTAACTCTAGGGGCAAATCTTCTAGAGTCAACGGGCAAGGGAGGTTGTTTTTGTAGTAAATAGGAATGGGTTCTCCCCAATACCGTTGGCGGGAAAAAATAGCATCTCGCAAACGATAGGTAACACTTCCTTTTCCTTTTCCAGCAGCTTCTAATGCTTCTATGACCTTTGGAAGTGCCTCCTCATAAGCCAATCCGTTTAGAAAATCAGAATCGCACAAAGGAGTACTTCCCTTTTCTGCATACGCGGCTTCTGATATGTCAATGCCCTCAAAAATATTAGGGATCAGCAGATCAAAATGCTTGGCAAAATTATAATCACGTTGATCGCCACAAGGAACAGCCATCACAGCACCTGTTCCATAGCCCGCAAGAACATAATCTCCGACCCAAATAGGGACCCGTTCTTGGGTAAATGGATGCAAAGCATAAGCCCCCGTAAAGACCCCCGAAATGGATTTTACATCGGATTGACGATCGCGTTCCGATCGCTGTTTTGTTTTTTCAATATAGGCGGTCACAGCCTCTTGCTGTTCTGGAGTTGTGATTTGTTGTACCAATTCCAACTCAGGTGCCAAAGTCATAAAACTAACGCCAAAAAGTGTGTCGGGACGCGTAGTAAATACTTCTATCTGTTCCGCATGTCCTGCTATGGCAAACTGTACATTGGCACCGGTAGATTTTCCAATCCAATTGCGCTGCATTTCTTTTAGCGGTTCTGGCCAATCAATAGTGTTAAGCCCTTGAAGTAAGCGTTCGGCATAGGCACCAATCCGCATACTCCATTGCCGCATACTCTTTTTGGTTACGGAATGTCCTCCCCGTTCAGAAACACCATCAATAATTTCATCGTTCGCCAAAACAGTTCCCAAAGCAGGACACCAGTTTACTTCGGATTCGGCCAAATAGGTCAATCGATATTTCAAAAGCAATTCCTGCTGTTGTTCTTCGGAATAGTCTTGCCATTCGGAGGCCGAAAAAATAGGAGTGTCAGCATCGCAAATGGCTGCGAATTGACTATTACCCTCCTTTTGGAAACGGTCGATTAGCTGTGAAATCGGTTGTGCCTTGTCAGTATCGACACAATAATAGTGGTCGAAAAGGAGTAGAAAAATCCACTGTGTCCATTTGTAATAATCGGCGTTGGATGTTCGGATTTCACGACTCCAATCAAAGGAAAAACCCATGCGATCGAGCTGCTGCCGATAGCGTTCGATATTATTTTTGGTGGTTTTTGCAGGATGTTGCCCCGTTTGAATGGCATATTGTTCTGCAGGCAACCCAAAAGAGTCATAGCCTTGTGGATGAAGTACATTATAGCCTTTGTGCCGATAGTAGCGTGCAACAATATCACTCGCAATATAGCCGAGTGGATGCCCTACATGCAAGCCCGCCCCGGAAGGGTAGGGAAACATATCCAAAACATAGTATTTGGGCTGGGTACTATTGTTGTCTGCCTTATAGGTTTGGTTTTTAGCCCAATATTGTTGCCATTTGGCTTCAATCGCTTTAAAGTCGTAACTCACACCTTTTTTTTTAAAGCCCAAAAATACGGCACTACCCCTGAAAGAAAAAGTTTGAAAGCCCTAAAAGTAGTCCCGTATGGGTTTGTTTCTTATTTTTACTCAAAATAAACAGCATTGCATAAGTCCTCAGAAGACCGGTTTCAAAAACGCCGCCTCAGAAACACCTATTTTTCAGTGGTTATCAGTATCTCCCTAGTGTTGTTTCTGGTAGGCATTCTAGGTGCCTTGTTGTTAAACTCCAAAAAGGTCGCTGACCATTTCAAAGAACAAATTGCCTTAACCTTATACATTAACGATTCAGTCAAAGAAATCGAAGTTCAGCAGCTGATCAAAACGCTCCGATTGAACACTGCTACAAAAAAGGTTGTTTGGGTTTCCAAAGAAGAGGCCGCCCAAATTCATACCAACGAAATTGGCGAAGACTTTATGGAGTTTTTAGGTTATAATCCACTCTTGGCTTCGGTAGATGTCTATTTCAATGCGGACTATGCGACCCCCTTTTTTGTGAAGAACATCAGTGCTTCTTTTGAGAACAACAGTTTTGTGGATGAGATCATCTATGATCAGCCGCTCCTAGAATTACTAGATGCCAATATTCAAAAAATTAGTTACTGGCTGTTGTTTGCCGCCGTATTATTTGTGGTTGTAGCCATGTTGCTGATCAACAGCTCCATTCGTCTGTCGATTCACTCCAAGCGTTTTGTCATCAAAACCATGCAACTGGTAGGCGCACACAAACGATTTATCAGACGTCCGTTTATCCGAACTCATGTTCAGTTAGGCTTGGCGGCATCATTGATTGCCAGTGCAGGAATTGCTGCCGTGGTTTGGGAATTGGATCAGCGTTTTCCAGAACTGCAAATTCTCCGCCACCCAGAGGAACCCGCCATAATTCTTGGAATTGTAGTGGCACTAGGGTTGAGCATCACTTATTTTAGCACCTATTTCGCCACTCAATTATACCTGAACTTAAAGACCGACGCTGTTTATTAAGCCTTACTACTATGGAATCTAAAAAAAAGAAAACCTTCATTTTTGATAAAAAAAATTACCGCTTACTCCTTGTTGCTTTGGGGATCATTGCCTTGGGGTTTGTTCTAATGTCAGGAGGAGGCAGTGAAGATCCCTCAGTATTCAATCCTGATATTTTCAGTTTCCGTCGCATCCGTTTGGCTCCTAGCTTGGTTCTCATCGGATTTGGGATGGCTGTCTATTCTATTTTTGCCAAAACAAAAGCTTAATGGAATGGCTCTCGGCCCTTTTGTTAGGGATTATTCAAGGGCTTACAGAATTTCTACCTGTTTCCTCCAGCGGTCATTTGGAATTGGCTAAAGTTTTTCTCGGTGACACTGTACCCCAAGAGGGCCTTCTCCTAACCATCGTATTGCACACCGCCACTGCCTTGAGTACGGTTTATGTTTTCCGAAAGGATATTGGTGCCATTCTCAAAGGTCTTTTGGAATTCAAAAAAAATGAAAGCTGGACATTTGCTCTTTTCATCGTGATTTCCATGATTCCAGCTGCAGGGGTTGGTCTTTTTTTAGAAGATCAAATCGCGCAACTTTTTGAAGGGAATTTAGTGCTCGTTGGTACCGCTTTACTACTAACAGCACTGTTGCTTCGCATTGCCGATCGAAAAGGTTTGGAAGGGCGTCCTCTTTCTTCCAAAAATGCAGCCCTAATCGGCATGGCGCAGGCCATTGCTATTCTACCGGGTATTTCTAGAAGTGGAGCTACCATTGCCACTGCTGTCCTATTGGGGATCAAACGGGAAAAAGCAGCCCGTTTTTCTTTTTTGATGGTGATTCCACTCATTCTGGGGAGTATGCTCAAACGTATATTGGATATGGACTCGGCACCCGTGGAAGTTGCTTTCTTACCGCTTACTATTGGTTTTGTAGCCGCTTTTATAACGGGCATAGTCGCATGCCGGTGGATGATTGCCTTGGTCAAGCGCAGTCAACTCTCCTACTTCGCACTCTACTGTTTGTTGGTTGGACTTCTTGCTTTAGGCTATGAACTCTTTATATAAATTAACCGTTGACTATTGGCTACAAGGGCAGTTGCTTTTGGTGGATAAACCCTTGAATTGGACCTCTTTTCAAGTGGTCAATAAAATTCGATGGCATCTCAAGCAACGTTTTGGATTGAAAAAAATAAAAGTAGGCCATGCCGGAACTTTGGATCCCCTTGCCTCGGGTCTGTTGTTGATTTGTGTTGGGCAGTGGACCAAACGTATTTCTGAATTCCAAGGAATGGAAAAAGAATATACAGGTCATATTCAACTGGGAAGTACCACACCCTCCTATGATTTGGAAACTCCCATCGATGCCACTTTTCCAACCGAACAAATTAACGCAGCAACCATTGAAGTGGCTCGTAAAACCTTTGAAGGAGAACAACTGCAATATCCTCCCCTATTTTCTGCCATTAAGAAAGATGGCGTACGGCTTTATGAACATGCTCGAAAAGGGGAAACCGTGGAAGTCCACCCACGGAAAATACATATCAATGAATTTTCTCTTGACCCCAGCCACTTCCCTGAGCTATCCTTTCGAGTGCGCTGCAGCAAAGGCACCTATATCCGCTCATTGGCGCACGACTTTGGAAAAACCCTTGAATCTGGAGCACATCTAAGCTCGCTTAGAAGAACAAAAATTGGCCACTATGACGTAGCCGATGCCCTTTCCCTCGACGATTTAATCAAAAGCTTGGAGAGTCCAGTTCAATAGAAGTAGATAAAAAGTAGCTTTTTCGCTATTTTTGTATAAAAACTATGAAAGCGCACGATACTCAAATACATTTACCCCAGCTGCAGCGTCGTGGATTCATAAACGAACCCATACCTGAAGGCATTTCTCTAGAAGCAGAGATTCTCCGTTTGAAGGAAGAAAAAAACGCTGTCCTTTTGGCACATTATTATCAAGAGGATGCCATTCAGGAACTAGCAGATTATTTAGGTGACAGTCTTTATTTGGCCCAAGCCGCTAAAGAAGTGAAAGAAGATGTCATTGTGTTTGCGGGAGTTCATTTTATGGCGGAAACCGCCAAAATTATTAATCCGAGTAAAAAAGTACTCCTCCCCGATCTCAAAGCTGGCTGTTCCCTAGCGGATTCCTGTCCTCCTACTGATTTTAAAAAATTCAAAGAGCAACATCCGGATGCAGTCGTGGTGACTTACATCAATTGTTCCGCGGAGATCAAAGCCTTAAGTGATATTGTTTGTACCTCCAGTAACGCCCTTCGTGTGATCGAATCCATTCCTAAGGAAACACCCATCATTTTTGCTCCCGATAAAAATCTCGGACGCTACCTCATCAAAGAAACAGGACGTGATATGATCCTTTGGGAAGGCTCTTGCTTGGTACACGAAGCTTTTTCTTTTGATCGAATTGTGGCACTAGCACAGGAACACCCCACGGCAGAGTTCATCGCTCATCCGGAAAGTGAATCACAAGTATTGGATATCGCCAAATATGTTGGCAGCACTTCAGGCTTATTAAACTATGCCCAAGAAAGTCAAGCCACTTCTTTTATCGTGGCCACAGAAGCAGGGATTCTCCATGAAATGAAGAAACGTTGTCCTGGAAAAACATTTATCCCAGCACCTGTGGAAGACGAAAGTTGCGCCTGTAGTGAATGTGCTTATATGAAACTCAACACGCTAGAAAAACTGTACAACTGCTTGCGTTTTGAACTGCCTGAAATACAATTAGACTCGCAATTGATCGCGGCTGCCAAAGCACCCATCGATCGGATGCTTGCCCTTGGCTAAACTATGACAACAGACATCCTTGTTATCGGCAGTGGTATTTCGGGGCTCACCTATGCCATAAAAATTGCGGAGCAGCATCCAGACCTGCAACTGATCCTGATTGCCAAGGACGAACTCCGAGAAACTAATACCCGTTATGCTCAAGGAGGTATTGCTGTCGTTTCTGATTTTAAACAAGATTCATTTGAAAAACACATTCAAGACACCTTGATTGCCGGCGATGGTTTGTGTGATTCGGAAGTGGTGAAATTTGTCATTGAGGAGGGACAAGAGCGCTTGCGTGAATTACAAGACTGGGGAACGTTGTTTGATACCCAGCAAAAAGAGCTCCATCTCACCAAAGAGGGCGGCCATTCCGAAAAGAGAATTGTCCACTACAAAGACCAAACCGGATTACAAATTCAGGAAGCACTCATCAAAAAAATTCAATCCTTTTCAAATGTTCGCTGTTTGGAAAACCATGTGTTGGTAGACTTAATCACCGATCACCATACCAAAACCAATCATCAGAAATGCTATGGTGCCTATGTTATTTCCAAAGAAAAAGAAGAAATACTTACCATTGGAAGCAAAGCTACTATTCTCAGTACGGGAGGAGCCGGACAGCTTTACAATCACACTACCAATCCTTACGGAGCTACGGGAGACGGACTAGGAGCAGCCTACCGTGCACGTGTAAAAATTGAAGGCTTGCCTTATGTTCAATTTCATCCTACGGCTTTAGTCCCCAAAGTCAATGGCAGTACTTTTCTGATATCAGAGGCCGTTCGGGGGGAAGGTGCTGTATTGCGAAACAAAAAAGGAACCGCTTTTATGGCTTCCTATGACTCCCGCAAGGATCTAGCACCCCGTGATGTGGTGGCACGAGCCATTGCACAAGAAATGACAGCCACAGACGCTGCTTTTGTTCACTTGGACTGCCAGTGTATTGAAAAAGAAAAATTTCAACAACACTTCCCAACCATTTATGACACCTGTCACCATTTGGAAATTAACGTTCCCAAAGAACCTATTCCAATCGCTCCGGCAGCACATTATTTTTGTGGAGGCATCGCCGTAAATGCACAAAGCCGAAGCCAATTAGACGGTCTCTATGCCATTGGAGAATGTAGCTACACTGGACTTCATGGAGCCAATCGACTGGCTTCAAACTCCCTGTTGGAGTCTCTCGTGTTTGCCCACCGAGCAGCACTTGACAGTAGTACTTTTGTGACTACCGAAGCCCTTGAAGACGATTTTTATGAAGCACTTCCCGAATGGGAGGGCAATCCCGAAGTTTCCGTGGAAAAAATGAAACAAATGACCGTCTTAAAAAACAGACTACGAAAAGTTATGACCCAATACGCAGGAATTTTTAAAGCGGATGATGACTTGAACAAAGCCGAACAAAAACTGAGCGCCATCTATCTGGAAACCCTAGAATTGTATCAAAAATTAAAATTAACACCTCAATTTTGTGAATTGCGGAATATGGTTAGTGTGGCCTATATATTAATCAAGCAATCGCAGCACATCAAAACGAATCAGGGAACTTTTTACAATGCAGACAATGCCTGACAACTTTTTAACCACCTATCGAAAACCTCTTATAAAGTTGATTGAATCAGCTTTGGAGGAAGACCTTGGCGAAGGCGATCATTCGGGAAATGCCTGTTTGACCACCGCGGAAACCCGCCGTGCAAAACTGTTGGTTAAAGAAGATTGTATAATCGCTGGAGTAGCCATGGCCCATCTGATTTTTCAACACTATGATTCAAACTTAAAGCTGACCACTCATATATCCGACGGCGAAGAAGTCACCACTGGAACGGTAGTTTTTGAAGTGGAAGGCTCCTCGCAAAGCCTTTTGGCTACAGAACGTTTGGTTTTGAATTGTATGCAACGCATGAGTGGTATCGCTACATTGACTCGCCGCTTAAGTGCCAAAATAAGTCATACCCAGTGCCGCCTTTTGGATACGCGAAAAACAACCCCCAATTTTCGCCATGCTGAAAAATGGGCTGTGCGCATCGGAGGGGGTACCAACCACCGTATGGGATTGTATGACGAGTTGATGATCAAAGACAATCATATTGACTATAATGGCTCTATGGTTGATACCTTAAATAAAGTCAGAACCTATCTCGATCAAAAAAATAAAGTTCTCCCGGTGGTTGTGGAAACACGAAGCCTTGAAGAATTGCAAACATGTCTTCAGTTTCCTTGGATTCACAGGGTTTTATTGGACAATATGAATCCCAACACGCTTCGTCAAGCTCTTGAAATCAATGCCAATCAATTCCCTACAGAAGCCTCCGGCAACATAACGGAAGACACCATTGTCGCCATTGCAGAAACTGGGGTTGATTATATCTCCATGGGCGCCCTTACACATTCCGCACAAAACATTGATTTAAGTCTTAAAGCGACCCACTAAGCCCTAATCGCTATTTCTCGAATCCCTCCTGTTTTCTTATATTTGCGAGAATCAAACGGGCTATGAAATACAAACGGATTTTATTAAAACTAAGCGGCGAAGCACTCATGGGAAGCCGAAATCACGGTATAGACCCCCAGCGTTTGGATGACTATGCCAAAGACATCAAAACCCTTCACGAGATGGGAATTGAATTGGCAATCGTTATTGGAGGAGGAAATATTTTCCGAGGGGTTTCAGGAGCTAGCACAGGAATGGATCGTGTTCAAGCCGACTATATGGGAATGCTTGCTACAGTCATTAATGGATTGGCACTTCAAAGCGCGTTGGAAAACAACGACGTTCCCACCCGCTTGCAAACAGCCATTAAAATTGAAGCCATTGCCGAGCCTTTTATCAAACGAAAAGCGACTCGTCACCTAGAAAAAGGTCGTGTGGTGATTTTTGGATCGGGAACAGGAAATCCTTATTTCACTACCGATTCCGCTGCTGTATTGCGAGCCATAGAAATCAATGCTGATGTTATCCTCAAAGGAACTCGTGTTGACGGAATCTACAACGAAGACCCTGAGAAAAATAAAGGCGCTATCAAATTTGACACCCTTTCCTTTGATGATGTTTTGAAAAAAGGACTCAAAGTAATGGATACAACAGCCTTTACTCTTAGTCAGGAAAACGAACTTCCCATAATCGTTTTTGATATGAATACCCGAGGCAATCTCAAAAAAATAGCCGAAGGGGAAAACATTGGAACTCGCGTTTACCTTTAAAATATTAGATTATGAATGAAGAATTAGACTTTATTGTTGCGACCGCCAAAGAACGTATGGAACAGT
Source organism: Flavobacteriaceae bacterium (assembly GCA_009886755.1). GTDB lineage: Bacteria > Bacteroidota > Bacteroidia > Flavobacteriales > Flavobacteriaceae > UBA11891. Next base: position 39,191 of record QXYU01000050.1, on the reverse strand, counting down.
CCCTTGCGCATTTGGAAAAAGAATTATTGAATATCCGTGCAGGTAAGGCGAACCCCGTGATGCTCTCCACAGTTAACGTAGAATACTACGGTGCACAAACCCCTCTGAGTCAGGTTGCCAACGTAAATACACCCGATGCACGAACCTTAAGCGTTCAGCCCTGGGAAAAATCCATGCTTGCCGATATTGAAAAAGCCATTTTGGTAGCCAACCTAGGGTTTACTCCCATGAACAATGGTGAGTCGATAATCATCACCATCCCTCCTTTGACCGAAGAACGCAGAAGAGATCTTGTCAAGCTGGCCAAAGCCGAAGCGGAAAACAATAAAATTAGTATTCGAGGCTTCCGAAAGGACGCGAATCAAGAGATCAAAAAAGCTGAAGCCACAGAAGATCAACAGAAAAATTACGAACAGGATATTCAAGAATTGACCGATCGTTTTATCAAAGAAGTTGACCAAATTCTTCAAAACAAAGAAAAAGAAATTCTAACCGTATAGCACCAGAGGGAAGCGCTTCCCGAGGATATGAAAAAGAAAAGCCAATTTAGTTTTTGGGGAAGCGTAGCAAGGCTTATTCTTCGAAACCGATTTCTGATCTTACTAGGTATCGTCGCCACAACCTTCTTTTGGGCTTCGCAGTGGCAATATATGCAATTCACATATTCCGAAGCCAACCTCCTCCCCGACAAGCATCCTGAAAACGTTAGATATCAGAAATTCCTACACACCTTTGGCGAGGAAGGGAATCTGATTGTTATTGCACTGCAAGACACAGCTTTTTTTCAAGCCGATAAGCTAAAAGCTTGGGAGAAATTAAATCAAAAACTGACTGCCTTTCCCGAAATTGAAAGTGTCCTCTCGGTCGAAAACCTCCAAGGACTGACAAAAAATACCCAAAAAGAACGCTTTGATTTTGTCCCTCTCTTGGATTCCACTAGTCGTGATCAAAAGACCCTTAATCAATTCAAACAAAGATTATTTCTGGAATTACCCTTCTACAAAGACCTGCTTTTCAATCCAGAAACGGGAACCATTCGTTCTCTGGTGTATATGAAAAAAGATGTGGTAAACACCGCCGCCCGAAAAGATTTTATTTTCAAGAATCTAATCCCAGAAGTAGAACGCTTTGAAAAAAGTGAGCAATCAGATCTTAGGGTCTCAGGAATGCCGTACGTTCGAACTTTGAACGCACAAAATATCGTTGATGAGATTGGCCTTTTTGTTCTCTTTGCCACACTGCTGACCTCTCTTATTTTCTTTCTCTTCTTCCGTTCCTTCCGTGCCACGTTTATCTCGCTACTCGTTGTTCTGATCGGCGTGATGTGGGCCTTTGGCGTTTTGGGCTTTTTGCGTTATGAAATCACCGTACTAACGGCATTGATTCCTCCATTAATTATTGTCATTGGGGTTCCAAATTGTATTTTCCTTATCAATAAATACCAGTTGGAAGTTGCCAAGCACGGCAACAAAGCCAAATCTTTACAGCGCGTAATCACCAAGATCGGGAACGCTACCTTGATGACCAATCTCACCACCGCCTCTGGATTTGCCACTTTTATCTTGACCAATAGCAAGATTCTAAAGGAGTTTGGGATTGTTGCCTCCTTGAATATCATTGGCATCTTCCTGCTGTCACTTTTGATGATTCCGATTGTTTACAGCTTTCTACCCCGACCCAACTCCAAGCATCTGAAGCATTTGAAAAACAAATGGATGGAACGCATTGTCCGTGAAATGGAAACCATCGTTCGACATAAAAAAATTGCGGTATATAGTGTTGCCTTGATTGGCTTGGTGCTAGGAATCATTGGAATTTATCAAATAAAAATATCCGGGAGCCTTATCGAGGATATGCCCAAAAAAGCAGCATTCTTTGACGATATCGTGTTTTTTGAGAATGAGTTCAATGGGATTGTCCCCTTGGAAATAAGCATTGATGCAAAGCGTCCTAAGGGCATTTATAGCCTGTCTACCCTTCGACGGATCAACCGTTTGCACGAGACTATTGCAGAAATTCCTGAGCTTTCCACCCCTGTCTCGATTGTCAATGTATACAAATATGCCAAACAAGCCTATTATAATGGCAATGTCAATTATTACCAACTCCCTTCTCCTCAGGAAAATCGTTTTATTATACCCTACATCAATAATGCCTCTGGTGACGGCAATTTGTTAACCAACTACGTTGATAGTACAGGGCAATTGGCCCGAATTACGACTTTTATGCGGGACGTACCCACAGATCGTATGGAGCAAATTGAAGCAGACTTGCTCAAAGCGATTGGGAAAATATTTCCAGAAAAACGCTTTACGGTTGAAATGACAGGAAAATCTCTCCTATTCCTAAAAGGAACACACTATTTGATTAAAAATCTATTCCTTTCCCTTCTGCTTGCTGTAGTTTTGATTGCGCTGTTTATGGCATATATGTTTCGATCGACAAAAATGATTGTGGTATCTCTGATTCCCAACCTCTTACCCTTAATTATTACCGCAGGGGTTATGGGCTACACAGGTATCCCTTTAAAACCCTCCACCATTTTAGTATTCAGCATAGCCTTTGGAATATCGGTAGATGACACCATTCATTTTTTAGCCAAGTATCGTCAGGAACTAATCGATTCGGACTGGAAAATTAAACGATCTGTGTATGCCGCATTAAAGGAAACTGGAATCAGTATGTTCTATACTTCGGTAGTTCTCTTTTTTGGGTTTATCGTATTTATGAGTTCCAATTTTGGAGGCACCAGAGCCTTAGGAGGATTGGTGGCTGTAACGCTTATGTTTGCAATGCTTGCCAACTTGGTTTTATTGCCATCCCTTTTGATCTCTCTTGAGGGGAGTTTTAGCAATGAACGGGTTTTGAAGGAGCCCAAAATTAAAATCATCGAAGAAAAACAAGACAACTAATCGCTGCCGCCTCAAACAGAAATAACTTTATCTTTGCAGCAAAATTTTAATAACATGATTAAAATCGCTACGCTCTTAGAAGATGCGAGTTCTATAGGACAAGAGGTTACCTTAAAAGGTTGGGTTCGTACTTTTCGTGCCAATCGTTTTATCGCATTGAATGACGGCTCAACACTGCAAAACCTTCAATGTGTAGTTGATTTTGAAAATTTCGAAGAAGCCGTTCTAAAACAAATCAATACAGGTGCCGCGCTCGCAATTAAAGGAGTATTGATTGCCAGTCAAGGAAAAGGACAATCTGTTGAAATTCAAGTGGCTGAGCTTAATGTACTCGGTGGGGCTGATCCAGAGCAATATCCTATTCAACCCAAAAAACACAGCTTTGAATTTCTTCGAGAACAGGCACACCTTCGAGTGCGAACCAACACGTTCAGCGCAGTGATGCGCGTTCGTTCGGCACTGGCCTTTGCGGTTCATCAATTTTTTCGCAATGAAGGTTTTTATTATGTCAATACACCCATCATCACTGGTAGTGATGCAGAAGGAGCCGGAGAAATGTTTCGAGTAACCACTCTAGACCCTAAAAATCCACCCTTGGGTGAAGATCAAGCGGTAGACTATAGACAAGATTTTTTTGCCAAAGAAACCAATTTGACCGTGTCTGGACAATTGGAAGCCGAAACATATGCCATGGGACTTGGAAATGTTTATACTTTTGGGCCTACTTTCCGTGCTGAAAACTCCAATACCACACGTCATTTGGCTGAATTCTGGATGATCGAACCAGAGATGGCTTTTTATGATCTCAATGATAATATGGATCTAGCCGAGGCTTTCATCAAGAATATTTTACAATACATACTGGATCACTGCAAGGAAGATTTAGCCTTTTTGGATGAACGTCTAACCCAAGAGGAAAAAAACAAACCTCAAGTCGAACGCAGTGAAATGGGATTGTTAGAGAAAATTCAATTTGTGGTAGCTAATGAATTCAAACGTATCAGTTATACCGAGGCAATTGTGATTCTAAGAAACTCCAAGCTCAATAAAAAGAAGAAATTCAAATTTCCAGTAAACGAATGGGGTGTTGATCTGCAAAGCGAGCACGAACGTTTTCTAGTAGAAAAACACTTCAAATGTCCTGTCGTATTATTCGACTATCCTGCTCAGATAAAAGCCTTTTATATGCGCTTGAACGAGGATCAGAAAACCGTTCGAGCCATGGATATCCTTTTTCCGGGAATTGGTGAAATGGTGGGAGGTTCTCAGCGTGAAGAGCGACTGGATGTTCTTCAAGAACGCATTGCAGCGCAGGGGATTGATGCAGCAGAACTCGACTGGTATCTTGACCTTCGTCGTTTTGGAACGGCACCCCACGCCGGTTTTGGATTGGGCTTTGAACGCTTGGTTCAATTCAGCACTGGAATGGGTAATATACGTGATGTAATTCCTTTTCCACGCACACCACAGAATGCTTCTTTCTAAGACGTAAACATATTTAGGCAATTTGTATCTTTGAAATAGCATTTCAGCTATGATCAAACAACAGCTCCAATTAAAGCTTTCTCAAAAGCTATCACCACAGCAGATACAACTGATGAAACTCATTCAGTTGTCTACCCAAGAATTGGAACAAAAAATACAGGGTGAGATTGGTGAAAATCCAGCACTGGAAAACGGAAAAGATCTCAATACGCAGGAGGCAGATCCTGAACCCTATGAAGACGCTCAATCCATAGAAACACAAGACATTGATATTGACAGCTATTTGAGTGACGATGACATCCCCGCCTATCGCACCCAAATTTCCAACTATAGTGCCGATCAGGAAGAAAAGAGCATTCCCGTATCAGGAGGCATTAGCTTCCATCAGATGCTCAGTAGTCAGTTGCAAAACCTCATTCTCAAAGATCAAGAAGTTGATATTGCCACCTTTTTGGTAGGGAGTATTGATGAAAGTGGCTACATCCGCCGTAGTGTTGATGAGATTATGGACGATTTGGCTTTTACCCAAAATATCTTTGTCAAAAAGGAATCCGTTCTAAGTGTTCTCAAAAAAGTACAACAACTAGATCCTCCTGGTGTGGGAGCGCGGTCACTTCAAGAATGTCTTCAGTTGCAATTGGAACGCAAACAAAATCCCAATCGGATCATAAAACTAGCATTGGAAATCGTTACCAATGCTTTTGATGAGTTTTCAAAAAAGCACTATCAGAAACTAATGGACAAGTTTGAGATTGATCAAGAGACATTGAAAGAAGTCTTTCAAGTGGTTTCTAAATTGAATCCAAAACCGGGTGGAGCATTGGCTAATTCCTCACACAACACCCATATTGTACCCGATTTTATTCTTACACTAGAAGACGGGCAAGTCCTCGTAGAACTCAATCGACGTAATGCTCCTGAACTTCGAGTATCAAACGCCTATAAAGAAATGTTTGCCGGTTATAAAGAAGCTCCTAAAAAGAGTAAGTCCCAAGAAGAAGCCGTACTTTTTATCAAGCAAAAACTGGATGCCGCCAAATGGTTTATTGAAGCCATCGAACAGCGATATAACACACTGTCGATGACGATAAACGCGATTGTTGAACACCAAAAAGATTATTTTCTAAGCGGCGATGAGAAGCATCTCAAGCCGATGATTCTAAAAGATATTGCTGATAAAATACACATGGATATTTCCACCATTTCTCGGGTGGCCAACAGCAAATATATCGATACGCCTTATGGCACCAAATTACTCAAAAGTTTCTTCTCAGAAGGAATGAAGAATGAAGAGGGGGAAGACGTATCTACCATTGAGATCAAAAAAATATTGGAGCAACTGATTCAGAAAGAAGACAAAAAAAGCCCTCTCACTGATAGTGCATTATCGGGATTGTTAAAGGAAAAAGGTTATCCCGTAGCTCGAAGAACCGTTGCCAAATATCGAGAGCAATTGGAATTTCCAGTAGCACGATTGCGCAAACAGATTTAGAAGAAATAAAAAACAAGCCCTAAGGATAACAGACGAATATTTGCTTCATCTTCCATTACTATAGACTGCACAAATAAGGGTTTGAGGGTATACGCCAATTGCAGATTCCATGTGTTGTATCCTACGGAAAGATAAGCCGAAGGAATCCATTCGGAAAGCAATTGTTGTTGCTCTGATTTCAAAGCCCAATTTCGATTCCATTTCATTCCACCATACACCCGCCAAAAAGCGTATTTAGTTAGAGATGAAGAACGCCAACGCAATTCAACAGGTAGGCTTAACGATTGAAAAGAAAAGGGTTGGGGGTTTTGCGCGTAGGAAAATTCTGGTTGTGCTTCTTCCAAATTCCAGCGAATGTTGTTCCTCAGACCAAATCTTTCATACCCTAGTCCTAAACCTAGAGCCAAGCGACCTGAGCGATGTAAAGGAAAATCACGAATAAAACCCAAAGAAAACTGACCTGACAACCCCTCCTGATTAAAGGAAACGGCTTTGCTTTCGTTTACAAGATAGCTGACACCAAAATAAAATTGGTCTTCTCTATAGAAGGAATCTTCCTCAGCATCTTGAGCATAGGACACCAAAAAACTGCTGATAATTAGAAAAAAACAATATCGAAACCTACGATCCATGAGCCGAAAGGTAAAAAAAAATGCCTCGTAAACGAGGCATTTAAATACTATTGAAAAGGTATTAATTCATGTTTTGGCGGTAATCCCCAACACGAGTTGTGTAGTTAATTTTCAATGCATTCACTTTACGAAGTTCTTGCTTGATATCACTAACGAGTCCCATTTTGGTATCTCCATCCACCTTAAGGGCGGTGGTCAAAACATTTTGCAACTCTTGTCTTTTGGAAGCACGTTCGGCTAAAATAAAAGCGCCTACTTCTTCCACAGTGGCAAATTTGTCATTCAACTGAATACGCCCCCCGGTTCCGTATTTGTCAGCATAACGACTGGATGGCTTACCCGCATAGATATACATAATCCGGTCTTTTTTATCCAGTTTTTGTACTTGATCCGCGGCAGGCAACGTATTGCTTACCATCAAAGTACTATCACGCATTACTGTTGCAACCATAAAGAAGAACAATAACATGAAAACGATATCGGGAAGTGAAGCCGTTGAAATCGCGGGCAGATCACCACTCTTTTTCTTTTTAAACTTTGACATACGTTCTAGTTTTTATTGGGCTCAGCCTCTGATAATTTCTGTGGAAACAAGTTTTTCACCTCGTCCAACTTTGGTTTTAAAGCGGACTTTTCATTCGTAGATGTACGAGGGTCGTTGTAGATTTTGTTTGCTTCAACGAAATTCATTCCCAACATGGGATTCAAGCGTTGAAACTCACGGTTTCGCAAGTCATTATACGCGGCTACCAATTCATTTTGCACAGCGACATATACTTTGTAGGATGTTTCTCTGTCATTCTTCAAAGATATAATTGCCTTTTGCGGGTTGTCAGAAGATGAAGAATCTCTTTTGCCTTGACAAAAATCACAAGCTTCTTCTCCTTGACCCCCTCCGTTATCCAAAAACTCAATCGCCATTTGACGCAAGTCTTGAATTTCGGTAGGCTCTTCTTCTACAAGCAATTGATTGTATTTGTTTACAACCACGGTAAAGATGTTTCGCTGTCGGATAATAATATCTTCCTGCTCTTGCTCATCCATCGGTGGCAACTTACGATTCAGACCACTGTCGGTTTCTATCGTAGTCGTCACCAAAAAGAAGATCAACAAGAGGAATGCGATATCCGCCATGGATCCAGCATTCACTTCAGGTGCGGCTCTTTTTGCCATACTACTTTATCTTTTAAGGATTCGTTGCACTCCAGAAAGCCCCATAGCTGCAATGGCAACAATGGCCAATATGTAAAAGATTCGCAAGCCTGCTCCTACCCAGCGTGATCCGCTAGCAGAAAGCACTTCTCCGTCTTTCAAGGGGGTTTCAACTCCCGTAGACATTCCGTACCCAATGGCAATAACCAAGGCAAACAGGCCTACTGAAATGAGTGCTTTTTTTAGTTTTTTACTGTCAGAAGTCAATCCAACCAATGAGAAAATCAATGTGACTACCACAGCAATTCCAAGAATGAAAAGTGCCAAGTTAACCAATGCAGAGACGGAACCGTAGTCCCCCATGCTGGCTGCCATTTTGATTTCTTCATCGCCAAGACCGATGATTCTAAGGAGGAATATTACTCCCAGTACCCCTAGAACACCGCTGACTATTTTGATGATATTTTGAATATTCATTGTCAATATATTAAGAGGTCCAACTTATTTTTTGTGTGCGACCAATATATCGATCAACGTGATAGAAGCATCTTCCATGTCATTTACAATACTATCGATTTTGGCAACGATATAGTTGTAAAAAATTTGTAGAATAATGGCTACAATCAATCCAAATACGGTAGTAAGAAGGGCTACTTTAATCCCTCCTGCTACTAAAGATGGTTGCATGTCTCCTGCAGCTTCAATTTTATCAAAGGCTTGAATCATTCCGATTACAGTACCCATAAACCCAAGCATGGGAGCCAAGGCGATAAATAAGGAAATCCAAGAAACATTCTTTTCGAGCTGACCCATTTGTACACCTCCGTAGGCAATAACAGCTTTTTCAGCATTCTCAACACCTTCATCTACACGGTCAAGACCTTGATAAAAAATGGAGGCTACAGGGCCTTTGGTGTTGCGGCACAATTCTTTAGCAGATTCTACACCACCAGAAGAAAGCGCTTCTTCAACGCCTGCCGTTAGTTTTGCAGTGTTGGTAGTAGATAGGTTTAAGAAAATAATACGCTCAATAGCAATGGCAAGCCCTAGGATCAAACAAATCAATACGATTCCCATAAATCCTGGTCCTCCTTCGATAAAGCGTTTTTTCAATTCCTGTGTGAAAGATGCCGATTCGGCTGGCATTTCTTCTGCCGCTTCTTCGTCAGTTGCGTCTTGAACAGCTGCTACAGTGTTTACATCCTCTGCGGTTGTTGCCGCATAAGTAGTAAAAGTGGTCATTAAAATCCCCATTAGAACGAGGCTCATCAATACTCTTTTCATTGGTTAAGAATTTTTGTCTTTATTAAAAGTTTCTAAAGTTAAAAAAAATTCGATACGAACAAACATTATAAAGCAGTGAGAAAGGCTCCCATAGCTTCTATGTTCTATTAACTTTTTGTGTTATGATCGTAAATAAACAACAAAATAAAAGAACATACAAAAGTAATTTTGATGCGGCTTCCTATGCCATTGATTCTCCAGTACGAATAGCACCCTCCTAATTGCTACTATTTTATATCCTAAAATTCTTTATATTTAAATTGTATGAAATTGAAAACTGCTCTTAATATCTTTTATATAGGATTGGCAATATTCTTTTGTGCAATTGCTTATTATGTAGTAATTAATCTCTAATTACCTTAACACAATTTCTTTATATACCAAAAACTAACTTAGCAGAGAGGAAGGGATTCGAACCCTCGATACGCTTTTGGCGTATACACACTTTCCAGGCGTGCGCCTTCGACCACTCGGCCACCTCTCTAATTAAAGGCAAAAGAAGTAAAAAAAAATAATTTTTCAGTGGCTTTTCTCGAAAAATACAGCAATGGAATACTTGTTCTAAAGCGAAAATACCCGTTGTATGTTTTCAGAGGTGCGTTGTGCCACTTCTTCAATCGACAATCCATAGAGTGAGGCCACTTTGGCGGCTATTAGACTGAGATAGGAACTTTCATTTCTTTTGCCACGATACGGGACAGGAGCTAAATAAGGTGCATCGGTTTCCAAGGCAATTTGTTCCAACGGAATTTCATTCAAGAACTGATCGATTTTACCATTTTTAAAGGTGACCACCCCTCCGATTCCCAGCAATAGATTGTTAGCCAAGGCTTGTTCTGCCTGTTTTTGATTGCCTGTAAAACAATGAAAAATTCCTTTGAGCCTTTGCGCATCAAAAGAGTCCAAGACTTCGAAAACTGCATCAAATGCCTCTCGACAGTGAATCACTACAGGGAGATCACGATCAATCGCCCATTGAATCTGTGTGGCGAAAGCCTGCTGTTGTTCCTTTACAAATTTTTTCTCCCAATAGAGGTCAATCCCGATTTCCCCTACCGCACAATAGCTCCCTGTGTTCAGTTCCGACTCCACCACCGCCAATTCTTCTTGAAAATTTGATGCCACATGGGTCGGGTGCAAACCCGCCATCAGATGAATTTGTTGAGGAGCTAAGGATTGTAGTGCCTTCATCCGATCGTAGTAACTGGCATCAATAGCGGGAATCAAAAAATGATGAATCCCTTCTTTTTGGGCACGGGCCAATACCGCCTCTCGGTCTTCATCAAACTGCTCTACATAGAGGTGGGTATGCGAATCGATCAATTTCATCCCACAAAAATAGTACTTTCGTATGGGTCGTTAACCTTCCATACTTATTTTGCATGAACTCATACTACATCATCCCTTTCCAACGCATCGAAACCGATCATATTTGCTGTTCCTTACGGATTAACAAACAACATGGTTTTTTCTTGATTGATACTGGTGCTAGCAACAGCTGTATCGCCAAAATAAAGCAAGAACACTACCAACTGGTGGCACAGGAAGAGCCCACAGAAGCGGCAGGAGCTGGAGCCGAAAAGCTAGAAGCACAAAAAATGAAAAAAGCTTTTTGGCAAGACAGTAAGGGAACACCCCTAGGGGCATTTCCAGTAATGCTTTTGGATCTAGAGAGCATTAACAACACCCTTGCCAAACAGGGGGCACCAGGTATCGACGGTATTATAGGCGCTGATCTTTTAACCGAGATGAAGGCACTAATAGACTATGACAAAATGGAGCTGCGCCTACAGCTCTAAGGCCGATTTGACATCATTATCCATCAACAAAGCAATAGGATCTTCCAATGCTTCTTTAATTGCCACTAGGAAACCTACAGATTCTCTACCGTCAATAATTCTGTGGTCATAAGACAAAGCCAAATACATCATGGGACGAATTTCAACCTTCCCTTCAATGGCCACCGGACGTTCAATAATATTGTGCATTCCAAGAATTGCCGACTGCGGAGGGTTGATGATCGGAGTTGATAGCATGGAGCCAAACACCCCACCGTTGGAAATGGTAAAGGTTCCTCCAGTCATGTCGTCCACGGTAATTTGTCCGTCTCGCGCACGAATGGCCAATCGTTTGATTTCGGCCTCAATCTCTTTGAATGTAAGCGTCTCTGCATTGCGAACCACGGGTACCATCAGCCCTTTGGGGCCAGAAACGGCAACACTGATATCGCAAAAATCAAATTTGATTTGGTGATCGCCATCAATCATAGAGTTTACATCGGGGAAAAGTTCCAGTGCACGGACCACGGCTTTGGTGAAAAAACTCATAAAGCCCAGTCCTACCTCGTGTTTTTCCTTGAATACTTCTTTGTATTCGCTACGCAAAGCAAAAATAGGCGCCATATCCACCTCGTTAAAAGTAGTCAGCATGGCGGTATCGTTTTTCACACTTACCAAACGCTCTGCTACTTTGCGTCGAAGCATGGACATTTTCTTTCGTTCCTCACCTCTTTTGCCGTTGGCAGGAATGGATCCCATCGCGGCTTTGGCATTCACAGCATCGGCTTTGGTGATACGTCCATCTCTTCCTGTCCCTTGAATTTGACCGGCGTCTAATCCTTTTTCTGCAATGATTTTTTTAGCAGCTGGAGAAGCGGCGCCAGTGGCATAACTACTCGCCACAGGGGCAGCCGGAGGGGTTGCTTGAGGAGCAGCCGTTGCGGGTACAGCATCGACTTCTTTGGATGCGGCTCCTGCTTGGGGTTCTCCGTCCGTATCAATATGACAAACGATTTGTCCAACAGCTACTGCATCGCCTTCTTCGGCTTTCAGGGAAATGGTACCGCTTACTTCCGCAGGCAATTCAAGCGTTGCTTTGTCAGAATCTACTTCTGCAATGGCTTGATCTTTTTCCACATAGTCGCCGTCTTCAACGAGCCATTGGGCAATTTCAACTTCGGTAATGGATTCTCCTGGGGAAGGAACTTTCATTTCTAGTATCATGATGGACAGAGTTTACTTATTCTTTCGTAATTGATTGTTTTGAGAGGCATCGAAAACATATTCGATTACCTGCTGATGTCTTCTTAGGGAACGAGCCGCACTTCCGGCTGCCGGAGCACCATATGGACGGCGTGAAGCACACCGCCAACGAGCCGATTCAGAATGCTGAAGCAATAAATAACCCCATGCTCCCATATTACGGGGTTCTTCCTGAGCCCAAACGATATCATTCGCATTGGTGTATTGTGCTAATGCAGACGCTATTTCTTTTTCCGGTAATGGAAACAGTTGCTCCACACGAAGGAGGGCAACATCTTCACGTTTCTTTTCTGTACGCGCTTTGTCAAGGTCGTAATAGAATTTTCCCGAACAAAGAACAACCGTTGTCACTTTATTCGCTGCTACTTTTGTGTCGTTGATAAGCGTTTGAAAATATCCGGAAGTAAATTCTTCTGGGGAAGAAACCGCTTGTGGTAGACGCAGCAGGCTTTTAGGTGTAAAGACAATCAAAGGCTTGCGATATTGCGCTTTGACCTGACGGCGCAGCAAATGAAACATATTGGCTGGCGTTGTACAATTGGCAATAAACATGTTGTCTTTGGCACACAACTGCAGATAACGCTCCATACGACCCGAGGAATGTTCCGCTCCCTGTCCCTCGTAGCCGTGGGGCAATAACAAAACAATTCCATTTTGAGTTTTCCACTTGTCTTCAGCGGCAGAAATATACTGGTCAATTACAATCTGAGCACCGTTGGAAAAATCCCCAAATTGAGCTTCCCAAATGGTCAGACTGTTTGGACTGGCCATTGCATAACCATAATCAAATCCCAACACTCCATACTCGGAAAGAAGCGAATTGTATATCGAGAATCTGCCTTGCTCAGCTGAAATATGATTCAGTTGAATGTGTTCTTCTTCGGAGGCTTCTGCTTTCAGTACCGCGTGGCGATGTGAAAAAGTTCCGCGTTCCACGTCTTGCCCCGAAATACGGACACCGTGTCCCTCTTGCAACAAGGTACCATAGGCCAGCAGCTCTCCCATAGCCCAATCGAGCTTTTGGGTTTCAAAAAACATTTTTTTGCGATCCCCAATCAGTTTTTCTGTTTTGCGCAGAAACTTTTTATCCGAAGGCAATTCGGACAAGGTTTTGGCAACCACTTCCAATTGATCTGAAGAAACAGCGGTAGGAACATTCTTCAGCATGGTAGATTCATCCACACGAGGCATTTCTTCCCATTCATCATGCATAAAAGGCGTAATGAGCGTTTTCTCTATTTTTCGAGAATCTTCCAAGTCTTCTTCAAGGCTTGCTTTGTACTGTTTTTCTAAGGTTTTAATATAATCTGCATCAATCACTCCCTGCGCCATTAACTGCTCGGCATAAATATCCCGTGGATTTTTATGCTTGGAGATTGACTTATACAGTTGAGGTTGTGTAAAACGTGGTTCGTCCCCTTCGTTGTGTCCATATTTTCGGTATCCCAACAAGTCGATAAACACATCGCGCCCGAAAGTCATTCGGAAATCTAAGGCAAACAGCGTAGCATGCACTACGGCTTCTGCATCATCAGCATTTACGTGCATAACTGGAGACAGAGTCACCTTACCCACATCCGTGCAATAAGTACTAGAACGTGCATCGAGATAGTTGGTGGTAAATCCAATTTGGTTGTTGACCACAATATGAACAGTTCCTCCTGTTCCATAGCCCTTCAGTCGTGCCATCTGCACGATTTCATAAGGCAATCCTTGTCCCGCAATCGCCGCATCGCCATGCACCAAGATGGGCAATACTTTGGTTGTGTCTCCGTCAAACTGTTTTTCGAGTTTGGCACGGGTGATTCCTTGCACCACGGCACCTACTGTTTCTAAGTGCGATGGATTGGGTGCAATATTCATATTGATTTGCTTCCCAGTATCTGTTGTTCGTTTGGAAGTCCACCCTAGGTGGTATTTTACATCTCCGTCAAAAACGACCTCTTCATAATCCTTGCCGTCAAACTCACTAAAGATGTCTTTGGCTGATTTTCCAAAAATATTGGTCAGTGTATTGAGGCGACCCCGGTGGGCCATCCCCATGACAAATTCTTCGACACCTTGCTCTGCAGCAGATTCAATAACGGCATCCAAGGCCGGAATCAATGATTCGCCCCCTTCTAAAGAAAAACGTTTTTGACCTACATATTTAGTGTGTAAAAAATTCTCAAAACTCACCGCTTGATTGAGCTTATGCAGAATGTGTTTTTTCTGATCGGCATCAAATTGCGGATGATTGTTATTGACATTTAAGCGATGTTGAATCCAGTTGACTTTTTCAGGGTCACGGATATACATATACTCCAGCCCAATGGACTCGCAATAAATCGCTTGTAAGTGTTTGATTATTTTGGCCAAGGAAGAGGGACCAATTCCCATGATGGAACCTGCATTGAAGGTAGTTTCTAAGTCCGCCTGCGCCAATCCAAAATTCTCAATCGCCAAGGTAGGTGTATATTTTCTTCGATCGCGAACGGGGTTGGTTTTGGTAAACAAATGTCCGCGCGAACGATAAGCATCGATCAGTTTTACTACCTGAAACTCTTTCCGAACGGATTCTGGTACTTCCGCTACAGCCTCCGTAATTTGTCCGTTTTCCATTCCAAAGTCAAACCCTTGGAAGAAAGCACGCCAACTGGGCTCCACCAAATCCGGCTCCTTTAGATACTGATCATAAAGCTCTGAAAAATATGCAGTGTGTGCTGCGTTTAAAAATGAATAGTTATCCATTTGCCAATTCTAAATCAGTGTAAAAATACAACTTTTACCAACAGGGGCAGCGTCCGAAAGTGCAAATAACACAATTGGATAGAGGGGGGCTTGGTTTTTTAAAAAAACAAAGTGATTTTTTACAAATAACCTCAATCCTCTCAAAGTTTCTAGTCTTTTTTTTAGACTTTTGAGAGGTGTTTGCTTTAGTCGACTGTAACAACTTTTATGCATCTTGTGAACGGGTTTTTCAACCTCAGTTCGAAGGGCGCCCGATTGTGATTTTGTCCAATAATGACGGCTGTGTCATTGCGCGTAGCAATGAAGCCAAAGCCCTGGGCATTCCCATGGGTGCGCCAGCGTTTCAGTATAAAGACCAGTTCAAGCGTCAAAACATTCAGGTGTTTTCTTCCAACTATGCGCTTTATGGGGACATGAGCCACCGGGTGATGACTGTCCTAAAACGCTATACCCCCAATGTGGAAATCTACAGTATCGACGAAGCTTTTTTACAATTCAAGGGGTTTGAATATTTTGACCTAAAAGTCGAATGCGCCCGAATGCGCAAACAAGTCAAACAATGGACCGGGATTCCCGTATCAGTGGGCTTAGCGCCTAGCAAGGCACTGGCTAAGATTGCTAATAAAATTGCTAAAAAATTTACGGCAAAAACGCAAGGTGTATATGTAATTGACACCGAAGAAAAACGCATCAAAGCATTGAGATGGACAGCCATCGGAGAGGTTTGGGGAATTGGTCGACAGCACAAAATGCGTTTGGAAGCCATGGGTTTGCAAACCGCTCTGGATTTTGTTCGCTTGCCTGATGACTGGATACGAGCCCATATGAGTGTCTTGGGGCTGCGTCTAAAAAAAGATCTCCAAGGACTCCCTTTTATCCAACTGGAAGAAATTGACCCTCCCAAAAAATCCATTGCCACCACGCGAAGTTTTGAAACAACCGTAAGTCAATGGGGTGACTTGGAAGAGCGTGTGGCTACCTTTGCCGTGAGCTGTGCCGAAAAACTCCGAAAGCAACGTAGCAACTGCAGCGCACTCTATGTTTTTGTACGCAGCGATCCGCATAAAAAAGGAGCTACCCCCTATCGCAATAGCTGTACCGTAACCCTTCCCTATGCTTCCAATTCCAATCTGGACCTGAGTAAGTATGCCTTAACGGCTGCCAAAAGCCTTTTTCGAAAAGGCATTCATTATAAAAAAGCAGGGGTGATCGCTCTGGGGCTTACCCCTGCCGAAACCCGACAACTCACCTTGTTTGAATCGCATGTAGGGAAGCATCAAGCCTTGATGTACGCCATTGACAAAATCCATCATCGGTACGGCCCCCACCAGATGAAGCTAGGCAATCAAGACCTAAAACGTACCTGGAAAATGCGCCAAGAGCACCTTTCCAAACGATATACAACAGCACTTACTGATATCATTAAAGTAAAGTAACCATGAGCGAATCCCACCTTTCTTTTTTCAAACCCAACCCAGCGACTCGAAAAATGCTTCATTTGGTACAAGAAGGGATTTCCGCAGGTTTCCCTTCCCCTGCCGACGACTTTAAAGAGCTTCGCATCAGTATTGATCAAGAAGTGGTCAAAAATGAGGAGGCTACCTTCTATGCTCGGGTATCGGGTCAGTCTATGCAAGGTGCCGGTCTGGATGATGGAGACTTGCTGGTGATCGATCGCAGTCAAGAACCCGAAAACAGTGCTATTGCCGTTTGTTTTATCGACGGGGAGTTTACCGTCAAACGTTTAAAAGTAGAAAAAGACTGCATCTATCTGATGCCGGAAAATCCGCGCTATCAACCCATCAAAGTTACCGAAGAAAATCAATTACAAATTTGGGGAGTGGTGACCTATGTGGTAAAGAAAGTGTAGTTTATTTGACCAACACCCGATGAAAGGTCTTGGCTAAAAAAGAGGCCAGCTGTTCACTGGTAAATTCAACCGTAGAAGATTGGGTGGCGATAAATAATTCGGGAGGCGCTCCCACCAACATAATACTCAAAAGTAGGAACTCATAATTCTGATCGAATTCGTTGACATTAGGGTCATTTCGGAGGTCACGATTGATGTCTTGTATTACGGAACGGATCTGATCGCTTTGGTAGGTGCTTTGCCGAATGGCAGCTTGATTTTTGGTGTGGAACTCCTTCATCTGAGGGGCCGAAACGAAGTCTAAATAACTTTTAAACGTGCTGTACAAATACTCGTAGATGGAATCTGCTTTTTTTCGATTCTCTTTCACATTTTCCTGAATCCGTCTATTGATGGATTCAATCAAAGCCTCAAAAAGGCTCTGTACATCATCAAAATAATTATAAAAAGTTCCCCGCGCAATGCCCACCGCCTGTACAATATCGTTAACTGTGGTATGCTGTATCCCCTTTTCGGAAAACAGGCGGAGACCCTCGGCAAAGAGCGCCTCCCGTATTTTCTTTTTATTGGATTCTCGTACGCTTAAACTCACTATAATCGTTCAAAAACGCCTGCAATTCCTTGTCCTCCTCCCACACAGGCCGTAACCATTCCATAGCGTTGGTCTCTGCGTTTCATTTCATTGAGAAGTTGAATAGACAACTTGGCTCCGGTACATCCTAGGGGGTGCCCCATTGCGATGGCACCTCCGTTGACATTTACCGTGTCTGGATCGAGTCCTGTTTCTTGAATTACGGCTAAGGCTTGTACCGCAAAAGCTTCGTTGAGTTCCGTCTGCTGAATGTCATTCAAAGCCAATCCTGCTTGTTTCAAAGCCTTAGGAATAGCCACGCAAGGACCAATACCCATAAACAAAGGATCTACGCCACCAACGGCACAAGAAACCAAGCGAGCAATGGGCTGTAAGCCTAATTGCTTGACCATTTCTTCGCTCATCACCAACGTAAATGCCGCGCCGTCTGAAGTCTGTGACGCATTCCCAGCAGTGACCACACCACCTTGTTTAAAGGCGGGACGTAAACGCCCCAATCCCTCCATAGACGTTTCTCGACGCACACCCTCATCTTGCATCACAGTGTGACTTGAGGTGCTTCGCTGACCATTTTTTACAAATACTTCTTCAATCGTTACTGGAACTATTTCCTCTTGGAAAATACCCGAATCGATGGCTTTGGCTGCTTTTTGATGAGAAGCTACTGAAAAAGCATCCGCCGCTTCACGGGTGATGTTGTACTTCCCCGCCACCGCTTCTGCCGTCGCTCCCATACTCACATGGTAGTTGATATTTTCTTGATTGGCTTGGTAACTCGGAGAAAGCTTGTATCCCGTCATGGGCAATAAACTCATGCTCTCCGTTCCACCAGCCACATAAATATGACCAAAACCTGCTTTGATTTTTCCAACCGCCATAGAAATAGACTCCAATCCGGAGGCGCAATAGCGATTTATCGTAATCCCTGGAACTTCTTTGCCCAAGGCACGCGCCCCAATCAATCGACCAATTTGCAAGCCTTGTTCTCCCTCGGGATTGGCACAACCAACAATAACATCATCCACTGTTGTGGGATCCAATTCAGGTACCTGTGCAACCAAATGCCGAATGACATCGACTGCTAGATCATCGGAGCGGTAATTACGAAACCCCCCTTTTTTTGCTTTTCCTACCGCAGAGCGATAGCCTTTTACGATATATGCTTCCATGCTGAATTAGTTTCTAAGGGGTCTGTTATACATTAAAATATGCTGGATTCGGTCTTGAGTTTTTTGATTCCCCAGCAAGGTCAAAAATCCTTCGCGCTCAATGTCCAATAAATATTGCTCATCGACTTTCTGTGGACTGGTGAGATCCCCACCACAAATTACTCGCGCAATTTCACGTGCAATTTCTACATCGTAATCCGACATATAGCCACCCAGCTTAAACTCATTGATGGCTGTATAAAGCGCACTAATTCCGGTACGTCCCAGCACTTCGATATCAGTCCGAACCGAAGGGGGCACATAGTTAGGAGCCAACTCCAATACTTTGGCTTTGGCTTCTCCGATATTGCGTTGTGTGTTGTAACACAAAAAGTCCCTGCCTTCTTGGAGATAGTGCAGATTGAAGGCTTCCGTTGCGGAGGTGCCTACAGCTGCTGTAGCGATATTCTTAAAGTGACTGACCAAGGTTGGGATTTTCACATCTCCCTCAAAAAAAGCGTCCGAAGCACGGAGGGCAAATTCTTTGGTTCCTCCACCTCCCGGCAACAATCCAACACCTACTTCTACCAAACCGATATAGGATTCGGCAGCGTAAATACCCGCATCACAATGCATGGAAATTTCACATCCTCCTCCAAATACATAGCCCTGGGTTGCGACCACTACGGGAATTTTGGACGTCCGTACTCGCATATTGATATCTTGAAAATCTTTGACCATTTGATTCAAATCATCAAATTTCTTTTGCATGGCCATCATCCCTACATTCATAAGATTGGCGCCTACAGAGAACTGCTTGGCATTGTTTCCTATAACAATTCCATTCCAGTTGTCGCGCTCGGCAATTTCAATGGCTTCGACCATGGCTTTTCCAATTCCTTCTCCAATAGCATTACTCTTACTGGTGAATTCCAAACACATGACGCCATCGCCAATATCATGCACTGTACATTCACTATTCTTAAGAATGGGAGTGTTTTCACGATAGCTATCTAGGATAATCAGCCCTTCAGTACTCTTGACGGGCTCATAAGCTTTCGCGGAAAGACTGTAACATTTTTTGATTCCGTTTTCGAATTTATAGAATTGCTCGATTCCCTTGGACTGCATTTCCTTGACCCAGTCAGGAGTGATCCAGCCGCAGGACTCAATCAATTCAATTCCAGCGGTAACGCCAATCAAATCCCAGTACTCGAAAGGACCAAAGTCCCATACATAACCGGCACGCATGGCATCGTCAACCAAAAAGATCTCATCGGCAATTTCAGGGATACGGTCCGCAGTGTAGGACAATAAAGATGCAAAGTAATTTCGCAGGAATTGACACTCCCGACCTTCACCGGAAATTAAAAACTGAAAGCGTTTGCCCATCTGTTCTATGGCCTTGGCTTCTTTTACAATGGGAAGCTTGGGTCGGGTGGTAGGAGCATATTCTAAAGTCTCAAGGTTTAAGACATTAATAATACTGCGTCCCTTTTCATCTCTTTTTTTGGTGCGATCATAGAATCCTTTTCCTGATTTATTTCCGAAAAATTTATTTTCGATCAGGTAGGTCATGAACTTAGGATCTGCGTCTCCCTTAATACTCTCAAAAAAGGGATCGTCTTGAACGTTGTCTCTCACAAAGTTGGTTACCTTTTCGCCCGTATCAATTCCCACCAAATCTTGCAACTTAAAAGTAGCTGTTTTGGGACGTCCAATTAAAGGACCTGTAATGGCATCTACCTCTTCCACAGACATTCCGTATTCTTGTGTCAAGGACATCATACGCACACCGGACATTACTCCAATTCGATTGGCGATAAAAGCCGGCGTGTCTTTACACAAAACCGTTTGTTTTCCTAGATAGACATCCCCAAACTCCATGAAAAATTCGATCATCTTGGGATCGCTTTCTGGAATAGGAATAATTTCTAACAACCGAAGGTAGCGCGGAGGGTTAAAAAAATGTGTTCCACAGAAATGCTTTTTGAATTCCGCAGAACGACCTTCTGCCAATAAATGAATTGGAATACTAGAAGTGTTCGAACTAACCAAACTGCCTGACTTGCGATGGGCTTCTACTTTTTCAAAGACTGCTTGTTTGATATCTAAGCGCTCCACTACAACTTCTACAATCCAATCGGCATCGGCTATTTTATCAAAGTCATCCTCAAAATTCCCTGTCGTGATACGTTGGGCAAACTTCTTGTCGAAAAGGGCTGCTGGTTTGGATTTTATAGCCTTGGATAAGGCTTGATTGGCAACTTGATTGCGAAGTGCAAGGTTGGTTCCTCCAGCCTCCAAATCGAAGGGAAGAATATCCAACATCACCACTTCCATGCCCACGTTGGCCAAGTGACAAGCAATACCAGATCCCATTACGCCAGAACCCAGTACGGCTACTTTTTTGATGCGATAACTCATGTTTTTTTCTTTGATTGAAGCTAATGTATGAAAAATATGACACACCGTCACTTTTTTTTATTACATTTAGATTTAAATTCAAAACCTATGAATCAAGAAGTTTACGATCAACTAAAACAACGTGCCGACAACGCCAGTGCCATTGGAGGAACCCTTAAATTTGTTGTTGACGATACCGTGATATTCATTGACGGAACCGGCGATGAAAACCAAATAAGCACGGATGATAAAGAAGCCGACTGCAGTATAACGGTAAGTAGAGAAGTTCTGGAGAAACTACGCGACGGTGATTTAAATCCGATGATGGCTGTAATGGGAGGACAAGTGAAAATTGCAGGAGATATGGGACTCGCCATGAAGGTGCAATCGCTCCTAAGTTAGGACAGCAATCAGTCAAGGAAGAAGCGTCTTGATTCCGGATTTTGTTTTGATCTAGATTAGTAGTTTAGAACTTCAAACTCCACACGACGTTGTTTGCTATGAAACTCGTCAGGTCTCTTGTTCACCGGACTTTCATCAATCCATAAGCCGATCCCTGTTTCTGATTCCAGACGTTCCGATGCCGCTTTTACGTCCTTAAAACTTTCATAAGTTCCCACAAGGACACGATATAATCCATTTGGAGTTTTTTCGACTATGGATGTTTCCCCAGCTTGGATGAATTGCTCACTCCTTTCGAGCGCGTTTTCTTTGGCGCCATAACTTCCTCCATAGAGTACATAATCTTTTCGATTGTTTTCAGGGACTTTAGACTCCCCAAGCGCAACCCCTACAACACGTCCAGTCTCATTCAATGCTTCATCGATGTAACGAATCATTGTTTGGTGACGGCTTTTAGATAGTTCTAGGTTATACGTCTCCGATCCACGACTGTCTGTATAAGAGTTTACCCGAACGACCATTTTAGGATATTGTTTCAAAGCACTCACAACACGATCCAATCGGTCTTTGTATTGTGTCAACAAATCGGCGCGATCGTAATTGAAAAAAATAGGTTCAAATGTTGTTCGTATTTCTTTTGACAAGCCTGAAATAGGTTTGTTTTTTTGATGAAGTAAAACCAAGATAGGGTCTGATTTCCCATAGTCAGTTTGAATCTGATATGTAAATGAATCGCGGATACTTTCCGCCACTGGGTTAAAATACAAAAACGACCCATTCTGATTCCATTTGAAACTTCCTTTAGGGGGTGTTGTCAATTCGTAAGAGCGATCAAAAAAACGATGCAAAGGGTTTTGTTGCCGCATCAATTCCTCATCATTATGATGCACCCCAAGAGCTGATACCACCAAGGTGTCAGACACAAAGTATTCGTACTCATCTGCTACCCCTGTCAAATCTGGAGTCGCCTCAAAAGCATATAAATCATCATCGCCTTTACCGCCTTCTCTAGAGGATGACTGCAAACCAAAAGTCTTATGGAGCGTCCATCCAAAATCATCAGCAACTGTATTGTATGGAGCTCCAAGAGCTGTTTTTACCCAGCGATTGATCATCACCTCTTCCGCCAACCATATATCAAGCCCACCGATTCCTTCTTCACTATTCGAACTATAAGACAACTGCCCCATCACCCAATTGGGGAATACTTCATTGACTTCCGTATTGATGTCTTTTCC
This sequence comes from Flavobacteriaceae bacterium, assembly GCA_009886755.1. Lineage (GTDB taxonomy): Bacteria > Bacteroidota > Bacteroidia > Flavobacteriales > Flavobacteriaceae > UBA11891. The sequence goes on along the minus strand of QXYU01000050.1, from coordinate 16,807 downwards.
CAAATTAATCGGAGATTCAAACCCGCCGTCAGGCTTCCGTTGGGCCACATACAGATCATACCCTCCAAACCCTCCCGGGCGATCACTAGCAAAAAAAAGACGCTGTCCCTTGACATCAAAACTGGGATGCAATGTGCTGTAGCCCGGCATATTCAGTGACAATACTGTTGGGGATCGATTTTCTTGTTTGGGGTAATTTGTCTGAATCAACTCCAAATGGATAACACCTTGTTCGTCTTTTTGGGTGGCAGAACGTGTTATGTATAGGGTTTTTGTTTCGGCATCATAGGCTACTGGGCCGTCTTGCAAAACGGTATTCAACCCTAATTGCAACAAACGAACGGGACCGGTTGTCTGAGTCGAATCAATAGTTGCTTGTGCTAGATTATAGACTGGATGTTTTGACAAAATTCGTCGGAGCCGTTTTTTCTCCCCTTCCATCTTACGAGAAGTAACATATAGCAGTTGTTGGGAATCATTACCTCCCGGAATAAGTGTTGCAGCAAACTCTGCTTCTTGGGTATTCAATGCTAAGGGCTGCAAAGCTTCATAACGAAGTTCCATGAACCTTTTTTTGTAGAGCAAACTGTCTTCTGCCCATAAACTCTGAAACGATACTGGGAGCTGCGCCGCTTTGTCGCGGTATTCTTCAGCCAACTTGGGATTGTCTTTTAGGAGCTGTGCATATCGAAAATAGTCTTCAATATCCGCCATGGGGTTGGTCACAATTGCTTTAAATAGCTGACGGGCTTCTTTTTCATCACCCATGGCTAGATAAGATTTGGCCAAATTCTGCTGAGTTGTCAATTCCAAGCTGTCTCCAGCATTAATATAAATATCAATTGCTTTGGGATAGTTTTGATTGAAAAAATAGTAATCGCCCCAAGCAACCGAGGGATGCTGTGAAAAACCTTTCACACAGCTCAATAAAACGATACAAATACATAAATTTCTCATATCAAAATATTCTGGGTGAACGAAGCGTTCTAAGGTCTCTAACGTTAAAATCAAATCGAATCATGATCTCGTGGCTACCGGAATTAAAACTGGGACTGAGGTCTCCCAAACCTGTATTATAAGCATACCCTACACTCCAGTTGGGTGACAAATGAACTCCACCCAATAGCCCGTAAGATCCACCAAATTCAGAATCTGGCAACGGTGCTTCCAGCGCACTCCTTAGTCGTGGCCCCAACCAGAAACGTTTACTATATACGAGTAGAGTACTGAAATCGTAGCCTAAGGGAGAACCTTCGGATTGCTTAAGCAAAATACTGGGCTTGATACTCCAATCAGTAGTTAGATTAAAAATTGCACCACATATCATATAGGCATGTCTCGACACCTCATAAAGGTCACTATTCAGCAACCGCGGAATGGAAAAGCCAACATAAAATCGAGTATGATGATAATAGACCCCAAAGCCGACATTGGGAATCAATTCTCCACTGTCTCCCATTACAAAAGCGGCATCCCCAGGTGTGATCGTTTGGATCATCGAAGTATCAATGTTATAATTCTGAGCTCCAATCTTGACTCCTACCGCCAGCTGATGCCCAGCTTCGTTGATTTGTAAATGATAAGCCGCATCCAAGCTTACAGAAGTATTAACCACAGGACCAATATTGTCATTTAAAACACTTAACCCCCAACCTAATTTTCTTCCTTTGATCCGACCATTTACTGCCAATGCTTGGGTAACAGGCGCCCCTTCAAAACCCACCCATTGATCACGACGCAAGGCGGTTAGATTGGTATAGGACTTGGCCCCCACATAGGCAGGATTAAGTAACTGATGTGCAAACATAAATTGCGCAAAAGTAGCTTCTTGCTGAGCATGACCGCGATGAGACACCAACAACAAGAAAAGCAACAGCAGCAAGGATTTTACTTTTTTTATCATGGTATCCTTTTTAAATAAATATAGCCTCGGAAGATCGCGCGTTCTTCCACTATGAGTTTGTAAAAATAGGTGCCTTCGGGGAGTTCCGAATTATTACCAACTCGAAATCCGATCGTTGATTGCCCAATCCAATCATTTTGATAATTGACACTTTCATACACTTTGAAGCCCCATCGACTCCATATTTCCAAGCGATTATTGGGATATTTTTCCAATCCTTCAATAACCCAGCCATCATTCAAGCCGTTTTCATCTGGTGAAAAAGCAGTAGGTATTTGAATATTTTGATGTACTTCCATTTCCTTTTTCACTGCCTCTACAATGGGGTTGGTTACCGGTTCGCTTGGACTTTCGGGCTCTTCAGGAGTTAATGGAGTTGTTGGACTGGCAACCTCGGATATTGTTTCGGTAACTGAACCACTTTCTCCTCCATTAGTTTCGGTAGTGGAACCACTTCCTTCCCCGCTGGTGTCGGTAGCCACGTTAGTGACTTCATTATCAAAGTTTGTGATTGCCATAACGTAAGGAATCAAACTTTTATAGGGTATTTCCGTAGTGGTCGAGACCACAGAAATCTCGATTACCGATGTGATATCACCGTCTAGATCGGGATCATCAACTCCAAAGACCCTAATCAATTTTGGTACATTCCAATTGCTAGCATCGAAAAGTACATTCGATGCGATGAGTGACAATTCTGTGTCGTCCATCACTTCTAAGGATAGTACCACTGAATTGACAATTTCCGTTGCCAAAGTGATGGTAAAAGAAGTTGTTTGTCCCGATTCACTAACCGTTTCAGGAATGGAAAAGAAAAGTGCAGCCACATCGTTATCTTGATTGATAAGGGTTGGATCAGCCACATCTGCAGCAGTCAAATTGTTATAGTTTGTGTCTGAGGAAGTGGGATCTCCAGTAATGACAATGCCCTGCTGATCTCCATCCACAATCAGATCATCCAAGCCAGTAACGATTACCTGATTGGCCGATGGATTATTCCAATCTGCATTGCTAATGGTAATCGTAGCGACACCCAATTGAAGTTCATCAGCTCCAGAATCAATACGCAAAGGAAGCGTTACATCTGCCCCACCAAGGGGCTGAATCACCAGCTCGAATTGCAAGGTAACTGTATCACCTGCCTCAGATGCAGTATAATCGTTTGCAAGAGCAGTTACAAGAATCCCTGGAACTTCATTGTCTTTATTGTAAAATGTAAGATCAGTAAGTGTAGTTCCATTCAGAGTATTATACAAGGAATCTGTAGAACTTACATTCCCTGTTATTATTTGATATGGGATTGTACCATCCATTACCGGTGGATTGTCATCTACTCCTGTCACTACTATAATTTGATCAACACTCCAATTACTCGGCGTAAAGCGAACCGTACTTTGTACACTTCCTTCTCCGATATTGGAGGAGGACAGGTTAATGACGACGTCTCCCGATGGGATCGCAGTAAGACGCATACTAAAACTTCCCGTATCCCCATCTTCTCCCGTGGAATTATCAATACTGTTTACAATTATATCTGCTGTCTCATTGTCCGATGTTGTAACGGTTGCATAGGTATCCGCCACCGCAGCATAAACAGCTGGCGAGGTTGGGTCAATGGCTAAAGTGATGGTTGTGGTTTGGGTGCCCTCCAACAGGGAATCATCAATACTACTAAGGGTAACCGTTTGGGATACATTCCAATTGGATGGCGTAAACACCAAGGTGGTGGTACTCAATGACACCTGACCCGAATTACTCAAACTCAGGTTGATGGTGACAGTTCCTGTAGGAACAGATTTTAAAACAACCGTAAAGCTTGCCGTGGCAGCACTTCCTTCTGTTAAAGCACCTTGCATCGGAGACATCAATACCCCTACATTGTCATCATCGCGGGTGATCACCGTTCGTGTTTTACTAGCCAAAGCTGAAAAAATAGCGGGTGAAGCTGCGTTCACACTAATTACTAAAGAGCTTGTTTGGCTTCCATCAACGATGATATCATCAACAGCACTCAAGGTTAAAGTCTGTGGTATATTCCAATTTGAAGGTGTAAATGTCATGCTACTAGCACTTAATCCCACCTCAGTAGTATCGCCATTCTGCCAATCAAAAATTACATTGGTCGATGGTTCGATTGTTAAGCTTACCTGAATGCTTCGTGTTGTAGGGTTGTTTTCCTGGAGGGTTCCGCTTACGGCAGTTACCGTGTATCCTGCCGTATCATTGTCTGCAATCGAAAGTGCAAAAATTTGGTCAGGCATGGAGTCGTAGCAATCATCACTCAAAGCGGCAGCAACCGAAAGGCTTATACTGACCGTTTCGGTTCCTTCAGCAACATTATCATCAACGATGGTGACCGTTGCCGTTTGTGTTACATTCCAGTTGGCATTCGTAAAAGTGAAACTACTTATGCTAAAGCTCACATCCGAAGCGGTGCTTGCTGTCAGATTAATCACAACAGTACTACTGGGCTGATCCGTTAGGGCTAAGCCAACGGAAGTCGTTCCGCCACCTTCTGACAAACTCAAAGTGGGTGTGACCACTGAAAAACCCGCATCAATCAAGGACACCAAAACAGGGATTCGCGTTACACTTTGACGATAGTTAACATTCGTAGGGTCTGAAAAATTGGCCGCCTCTGCGTAATAGGTTGTCCCTTCTACCAAAGGAGTGTTGTAAGGCAGCTGAGTTGTTCCTGTTGCCGTAGTAAACCAAACAATATTGTAGGGAAGCCCTGCAGAATCGTTTTCTACATTCAGAACCATATCGTTTAGAGTAGGAGTTCCCGGCAAACAAAAAGACTGAGAACTACTACCGGTGGGCGCAAGAATTTCCCTAGCCAAACAGATGGTAGAAGAGGCTGTAAACCTTACATTATGTGCATTGTAGAAACCTCCAGAGGCAGATGTAAAGCCCCAATAACCAACATCACTATTTAAAATGGTGTTGATTATATCGATGGTTTTTGAATTTGTATAAGTCGTGCCGTCGCTGTGATTAAACTGATAGGAAAGTTTTGATTCGGAATAATCCCATGAAATGGAGATGTTGTGATATTGATTATTCTCTACATTATTAATCGTTTGCAGGTCTGGTGCTGACAGCGTACTAGAGTACTGTCCGTTAGGCACAAAAACGATATGGTCGCTTGGGGGGTCGTAAGTGTTCTGATAGGTGTCAATTTCTATCGCATAGGAGGGGGTGATACCTCCATAGCCAACTCCCTCCCCAAAAGTTCCTTGTCCAGTGTCAATGTTTTGTATTACAAACGCAATTCCGTCAGCTCCATATTGACCTACTCCATCTTGTCCAAAAAAGAGATCAAACTGCAAGTTAAAATCCGTTCTTAAGTCTAGTTTTCGAACACACCAAGCCGCACCATTCACCCATAAGGTTGGGGTGGTTAATGATATTTCAATACTGGAACTTGCCGAGGCACTAGCGATATAATTAAAATCAGTGGTGCTAAAGGGAATGGTAGCACAGAGCTCATCGTCATTATCCTGAGTTCTTACCGAAATCAATGTATCCGATACTGTATCGTAATTGTCATCCGAAAGACTATCGACAACTGTTATGATTAAATCCTGAAGAATGTCCCCATCCCGAACAAAATCATCAACTCCAGTTACAGTTACGGTTTGTGTGGAAGACCAAGTAACTGTGGTAAAAGTCAGTGTTGTGGTACTCAATGAAATTTCACTGCTATCTGATATCACTAGGGATAATACCACATTAGAAGTAGGGATCCGAGTAAGAACAATAGTAAAGCTTTGTGTTGTAGGCGATTCTGAAACGGTAATTGATGTGGGGGAAACCGCGAAACCAAAATCCGTAGGATCTAAGAAATTAACGATGCCATCTCCATCATCGTCATTGGTTCCTTCAACACTATCTGGATAACCGTCTCCATCGGCATCGGTATCAAAACTATTTTGAATTCCATCGCCATCGGTATCCAAAGTACAAGCATTGGCAGGCTGATCAAAAGATACATCGTCAATCAGATTCCCTGTACCTCCCCCCGTAATCGATTCAAATAAAAAAACGGTAGATGTTTGTCCGGCAGGCACTTGATAGATTCCTGTTTGGCGCTGCCATGTATTTTGAATTGCATTCAAAGTGCTCAATACAACCGCAGTGGTGGTTGTTTGACCCGCTCTGACTTGCATGGATTCGTTGAGATTTCTGCCTTGTAAAGAATACGACCAGATCATATACTGATTCGGTGTGGTTGCAATTTCTTGATATAAGGCTGCTATTTGATTGGCGTTGATTTCCGACAGCCTAGAACCTGAATTGGCATAATATGTAAACCCTGACAGTGTCCTTGACGTACACCAAATTTCAATTTTTTGGTCCGAAGCAGTAGTTGACCAGCCCAAAACAATCGACTCATCAAAAATACCATCACAAGGGACCGTAGATTCAAAGCCTCCGTTAACTATGGATCCATTGAGATAACCGCATTCTTCAGCATCTAGAATACCATCATTGTCATCATCGGGATCAAAGTGGTCGGGGATACCGTCGGAATCATTGTCTTCAAATACATTTGGATTTGTTCCAATAGTTAATTCATCCGCGTCGGTAAGGCCATCACCATCAGTGTCTTGCGCCCACCCAAAAAGCGGCAAGGCAAAAATTAAGCAAAACGTTAGTTTTTTTTTCATTAGGCCACCCCCACAGAGGCCACTTCAGGCGTTTGTATATAGTGTAGTAAAAGTACAAAATAATTTTATGAATTTTTCTTAAAAAAGGACAATGAAAACCTCCTGAGACCGCCCTTGTTCCTGTCTGAAACACGTTTGCTCAAATAGCCCCTTTTTAGAAAATCCAGTAAAAATGGTATTACAAACTAGTCTCTTTTAAACGTCAAAAGAACCTTCTCTTTTTGTTTGGGCAAAGCTGCAGTTTGGGTGCGATATATTTCCCATTGCTCTTTATAAAAGGCATTTATTGAATCCAAAGCGGCATCCAACTGCTGTTCTGTTTTACGGATCAACTGCTGCTCTGTTTCAGTAAGTCCGGCGGGGCGGGTTCTTACATAAGAACTTGCGCGACTGATTCGAGTCATCACATGAGGCGTTGGATTTCTAACAATCCCTTGCCGTTTGTCTTCTTTTCCAATAAACAACGCTTCCAAAGCGATCAAGGACGTTAGGGTTTTCGAAGCCAAGGAACTTATTTCCTCAGTTTCCGTTGAATCCTTTAAAGATTTTTTTAACGCATTGACCTCTCGACGACTGTGCTGAACTTGCCCTACTGCAGCAGCGGCTAATGTGGTCATTTCTTCCAAAGACTTTAAGGCTTGATAACGTTCATTGAAGGCTGTTTCGGTATCTTCAATTCTTGGGTCTAATGCCAATGTTATAGTCGCTTTTGATTGGGAATCACCATAGGACAATGTTGCCTGGTAGGTACCCGGAAGTGCTGGCTTGCCACTTCTTTCATCATCGTCATCTTTTTCTTCTTTTTCCTTAAAGCGTTCAGGACGCTCAACTGCTTCCTCTGTCAAATCCCATGTCCAACGATAAAAACCAGTAGTGTCTGGAGCCTTTCTTTCAAGTGTCTTGACCAGCACCTCATCTTTGTATAGGGCTAGTTTTAATCGCTGCTTTTGATCCATAGACTTTTTGGCTTTGTAATAAAAGGTAAACCGCCCTCCTTCGGGTCGGTTTTCACCGTTGTATAGGGCATCCCCACCAAAACGCGTTCCTGTGGGTTGTTGATTGGCAGCATGATAGGCCGTGGGAGCGTCAAATAAAACAATATCCTGTTTAAGTGAATTTGGGTTTTTTGCCAATTGGCGAAGGGGTTCAATGTCGTCCAAAACCCAGGCCGCACGGCCGAAGGTTCCAATAATCAAATCGGGTTCACGCGGATGAATCACTAGGTCTTTGGTTGATACCGTTGGGAAAAGTTTTGAATCCATTTTCTCCCAACTTGCTGCCCCGTCTATAGACACATACAAGCCGTCATCGGTGCCCAGAAAAAATAAATTCGGCGCCACTGGATCTTGAACAATCGACAAGGCATAACTTGACACATCTTTGGCATCTACAATTCGTTCCCAGCTTTTCCCATAATTAGTAGTCCGATACACATAGGGCGTATAGTTGAACCTGCGATAGTCATTTGCTACAAGCAAAGCAGCTCCCTTTTGATAGGTAGATGCTTTTATCTGTGGAATCCAGCTGCCTTGGGGTAAGCCCTTGATGTTTTTGGTGACCTCTATCCATGTACTTCCTCCGTTTTGAGTGTAGTGTACACGACCGTCGTCCGAAGCCGTCCAAAGCATATTTTTCTCCAATGGAGACGGTTCAATTACCAAGAGGGTACAGTGGTTTTCTGCTCCCGTGGCATCTAGAGTCAATCCTCCGCTATCACTTTGCCTTTGTTTGTTTTTATCATTGGTCGTCAAGTCCGGAGAAATCACTTCCCAGGTCAAACCTTCATCTTGGCTTTTGTGGACAAACTGGCTGCCAAAGTAAAGCGTGGAAGACTTAAATGGATCCTTGGCTATTGCTGCGTTCCAATTAAAACGCAAACGAACCTCTGGATCGGGATGGGTTGGTTTGATCGAATAATTGTCTCCCGTTTCAGCATCATATCGGGAAACACTTCCTTGCTGGCTCATTCCAAAACCAAAACGAGAATTGGCTAGGTTCGGAACTACATCAAAACCATCACCAAACAAAATCTCTTGCCAGTAAGCATTTCGAATTCCTTGATCTCGCCATACATAGGCCGGACCCTTCCAAGAACCATTATCTTGCATGCCCCCATAGACATTGTAGGGATAATCCATATCTACATTGATATGGTAAAACTGTCCCACTGGGATATTATCTACAAAACGCCAATTTTTTCCTCGATCACGGGTGATATTCAAACCTCCATCATTGCCATTGATCATAAAACTTCCATCCTCTGGGTGAATCCACCATGCATGGTGATCCGGGTGTACTCCATTGTCAACGTAATATGCGGGCATCAATTCTTCAAAACTCTTTCCCCCATCCTCGGATACATTTACGTAGGTGAAAATGGAATAAATACGATTCTCATTTTGCGGATCAACGCGGATGTCAGAATAGTAGAAAGGTCGGTTCCCGATTTCTTCCTCCTCATTGACCAGCTTCCACTGGTGTCCTCCGTCGTCAGAACGGTAAAACCCGTTTTTTTTAGCCTCTATCAGCGCATAAACACGGTTGGGATCGCTGGGTGCTATGGCAATTCCAATACGTCCAAGCTCCCCCTCTGGTAACCCCTCTTTATGGGTGATTTGCTTCCAATTGTCGCCACCGTCATAGGTGATGAACAAACCGCTTCCTTTTCCTCCTGATTTAAAAAACCATGGATCGCGTTTGTGTTCCCATAACGCTGCAATCAGCTTGTTCGGATTGTTCGGATCCATCACAAGATCGGCTGCTCCTGTTTTGGGGTTGGCATATAAAATCTTTTTCCAACTTTTACCGCCATCCACAGTTTTATAGACGCCACGCTCGCGGTGTTCCCCCCAAGGAGAACCGATGGCAGCGACATATACGGTATTAGGATTTTGAGGGTCAATTATAATTCGGTGGATGTGTCGTGTTTTTTCTAAGCCACTCTTTTGCCAGCTTTTGCCTCCATCTAAAGATTTGAAAATGCCATACCCTCCATTGAGACTGTTTCTTGGATTTCCTTCACCCGTTCCAACCCATACAACGTCAGGATTGGATTGTTGAATGGCGACAGCTCCGATAGAGGCCGTGATCTGATCTTCGAATATAGGTGCCCATCGAATCCCCCCACTGGTAGATTTCCAAAGACCCCCTGAGGCCGACCCTGCATAAATAATATTGGGGTTCTGAAGCACTACATCAATGGCTGTGATCCGACCACTCATTCCACCAGGACCAATGTTCCGGGGTTTCATTTCGTTCATCAATGCCGTAGAGAACTGACCAAAACACAGGCTCGTTACTAGTAAGGCTCCAAATTGTATCGCTCTATTCATAACTGTAAGAATTACTTTTTCACAGCAATATACATTCCTTTTTGTTAGTTCATTGTATTCGTTTTTACTTCACTCAATGAAACAGTGCTACGGCTAACTCTCAAAAGAAAATATATTTATTCATCCGTAAGTCGGTACTTTTGTGCAAAACACTGAAAATGCTGAAAGCTGTTCTTTTTGATATGGACGGGGTCATTGTGGACAGCGAGCCCTTACATCGCAAAGCCTATTATAAAATGTTTGCAGACTATGGTCTTGAAGTAACCGATTCCTTGTATGAATCCTTTACCGGACAAGCAACTCTTCCGATTTGTATAAGGCTCTGCGATGCATTCTCACTGAACGTAACCCCCCAAGAACTGGTAACGGTCAAACGACGCCATTTTAAAAAGCTATTTGAAGAAGATAACGCTCTGGAACTCATTGATGGGGTGCTGGATCGAATCCAAGAGTACCATCGCAATGGATTGACATTGGTCTTGGCTTCCTCCGCTTCTCTGCCCAATATCAATCGTATATTCAAACGTTTTGATCTAGATCGTTATTTTGTTGGCAAGCTCAGTGGTGCCGATTTAGCCGCTTCCAAACCACACCCTGAAATCTTTATCAAAGCTGCACAAACAGCCGGATTTTCCACTTTAGAGTGTATGGTCATAGAAGACTCCACCAATGGAATCAAAGCGGCCCATGCGGCAGGAATTTTCTGTGTAGCGTATAAAAGTGTGCATTCTCATAACCAGGACTATCAACTAGCCGATTATCTAATCCATGATTTTAAAGCGATTGCATTTGATCGAATACCTGACTTTTTCCCAAACGTCTAGCGCGTTCCTTTACGAATAATGTTTTCGCAGGTTTTGATCAGATAAAAACTCAACGTCCAAAAGTTTTTAAAGCTTTTGTTTTGGGTATATCCCTTAGCATAGCGGTAATAGATTTGCTGCACAATACCGGCCAGGCGAAACAATCCATATACGCGATAGAATCGAAAATCCTCAATCGCCATTCCCCGTTGCTGTGTGTAATAAGCAATGATTTGTTCTCGGTTAAGCATCCCCGAAAGATGTGAAGGTTGCAAACGCATTCCTTTGATGAAAAAATCATCGGTCGGTTCCACCCAATAGGCTAGGCTGTTTCCTAAGTCCATCAAGGGGTCGCCAATAGCTGCCATTTCCCAATCCAATACTCCCAAAATATCAGCGGGGTTTTCAGGAGACAATACCACATTATCCAGTCTAAAATCGTTGTGAATCACACAAAGATTTTCTTCCTTGGGGATATGGGCTTCCAACCAGCGCATTACTTTTTTACCGGACGGGACATTCCAAGTCACGGCATTAGCGTACCGCTTATTCCATCCGTGAATTTGTCGTTCCACATAGCCAGCTCCTTTGCCGAGTTGTGTCAACCCTTCCTTTTGGTAGTCCACTTGATGCAATTCGATCAATTTATCCCAAAAGGAATAGCAGAGCGTTTCCACCTGTTGCTTATTCCATCGAATATCTCTTGGTGGGTTTTTTCTCAGAATAAGCCCTTCGAGCCGTTCCATTACATAGAAAGTAGAACCCAAAACCGCTTCGTCTGCGCAAACAGCCCACATTTTAGGCACATAGGAATAATGTGGCTTTAGGCTTTTCTGCAGTTCGTATTCACGCACCATGTCATGGGCTCCTTTGGCCTTTTTTCCAGATGGTGCCCGACGAAGAATCAAGTCCTGATCGGGAAATTGCAGTCGATACGTCCAATTGGACGCCCCTCCCGAGAACTGTGTGATTGCAGGCCTCCCTGTTAACTCTGGCAAGGCTTCTTCCAGCCAAGGTAATAGGCGTTTAAGGTCGAGTTCCTCTCCTTTTCGCTGAGGTCTTTCAACATCTAAAGTGCTTGCCATCTAGGAAAGATGTTTTTTGAATTCCAACTTAGCTACAGTTCCCAAATGCACCTCATCGGGGCCATCTGCCAAACGAAGAGCTCTGGCTTGCATAAAAAAGCCTGTCAATGGAAAATCATCCGATATTCCTGCACCTCCATGGATTTGCATAGCCATATCGGTCACCTCTTGCAATACGGTTGGGGCGACTACTTTGATGGCTGCAATTTCAGTCATGCTCGCTTTGACCCCTTTTTGATCAATTTTCCAAGCGGTATAAAGCGTGAGCAAACGGGCTTGATCAATGGCAATTCGTGCCTTGGCAAAGCGTTCGGCATTTCCTCCCAGACGAGCTAGTGGTTTTTGAAAAGCCTCACGAGTTCCACTACGGTGCAGTGCCAATTCCAAGGCGCGTTCGGCCGCTCCGATGCATCGCATACAGTGATGGATCCTTCCTGGACCCAAACGTCCTTGGGCAATGGCAAAGCCAGCACCAAAATCCTGAATCAAATTAGCCTTGGGCACCCGTACTTGGTCAAAATGAACCTCTCCATGACCGCTGGGTGCATCATAGACTCCAAAAGTATTTTGCATTCGCTTGATGGTCACGCCTGGCGTATCAAGCGGCACCAATACCATGCTGTGTTGTTGATGTCGTGCGGCCTTAGGATCTGTTTTTCCTAATACAATTGCCAATCGAGCTTCGGCATGACCCAAACCGGTCGACCACCATTTTTTTCCATTGACAACAATAGAATCTCCATCGGGAGTAATAGATGTTTCTATATTGGTGGCATCCGAAGAAGCTACCTGCGGTTCTGTCATTGAAAAGACCGATTTTATTTTCGCATCCAAAAGGGGTTGAAGCCACTGCTCTTTCTGTTGATCGGATCCAAAATGGTAAAGCACTTCCATATTTCCCGTATCTGGAGCATTGCAATTAAAAAATTCTGATGAATTATACACCCGACCCATTTCTTCAGCCATAGGGGCGTATTCCAATACGCTAAGTCCTTCCCCTAGCTTTGCATCGGGTAAAAACAAATTCCAAAGTCCTGCTTCCTTGGCTTTCTGTTTGATTTTGGCCACTTCAGGATGCTCTGACCATTCGCGCCAACGGCCGTGGTTGTTGTGCTCTCGATGGTATTCCCGATAGCTTTCTTCAAAGGGGTACACATGCGCTTGCATAAATGTCTTCAAGCGCTCTAAATAGGCTTGGGAACGTTCTGAAGGAGTAAAATCCATAATTATCCAAATACTTTACGAATCATTCCAGGACTGAGTTGATTCATGATTACCTTAAAAAAGTACCACGGCCAAAAAGGAACAATAGCCGTATTTTTCTCTTTATTGATGGCTTTGACCAATAGCCGCGCCCCTTTTTCCAAAGAGATCATATAGGGCGGTGGTTTTCCGATCGAATCGGTCATTTCAGACTGAATATACCCCGGAAACAGGGTCGTGACCCGAATGGGACGGTTGTAAACTTCTATCCGTGCGCCCTCAGCCAAACTTTTTAAACCTGCCTTGGTGGCCGCATATACATTCATTGCTCCTGGATATCCTCGAAATGCGGACATCGAAGAAACCGCAACCAAATGTCCGTGATTTTGCTCTCGAAATATCTGCAATGCGGCTTCCATCTGTGATAAGGCGCCACAAAAATTGGTGATCGCGGTTTCCATATTGGGCCCTTCCAAGCCTTTCCCAAGAGACCCCCCACGGCCTATTCCTGCATTAACAATCACACGATCAAGAGTTCCCCCTGCTGCTTCAAAAGTCTTTCGAAAGGATTCAAAAACAGAAAATACAGCCTTGGAATCATTGACATCTAAAGGATGTGTCAATACTGTAATTGACGGATTGATTTTCAAAAGGTCTTCTTTGAGGCTTTCCAGCTTATCAGTTCTTCGGGCACATAGTGCCAAATTATAACCCTGTTGGGCAAATTCACGCGCCATTCCCATTCCCAAACCTGAGCTTGCTCCTGTGATGACTATATTTTTTCGCTTCATAAACGGTTGGTTTTGTGTAGGTGATTTGCGTCGTGGGGTTCGCTCTGAGGTTAAAGTAGGAAGAACCTGTGAATTGAACAACATAACTAAAAAAAGAGTTCTCGATTCATTACGAATTAAAGCTCCTTGTGGCTTACGATCAGAAGGAAAAAAACAGAAAAAGAGCGCCCTTGAGAATGCAATATCAATCCCATTGAAAGGAAGCTGATCGGCGGATATCCCTTGAAGAAGAACCCACTTGAATGGTATAAGTCCCTTTTTCCAAAATCCAGTCATTGGCTTTTTCATCCCAATAGGCTAATTCTTGGACAGGAATTTCAAGTTGAAGCTCTTGCGAGCTATTGGCCGACAATAAACTGGTTTTGGCAAAAGCCTTCAATTCTCGTTTGGGACGGTCTATTTGAGAATCTTTTTTTTCAACATATACCTGAACTACTTCCTTTCCTGCAACGCCTCCTTTGTTGGTGATGGCTATTGTCATCTGAATCGTGTCGTCTTGAACTTCCATCTCTGGCAGACCATAGTCAAATTCTGTATAACTTAATCCATATCCAAAGGGATAGGAAACGGGGAGGTTCTTTTTGTCAAAATGGCGATAACCTACATAAATCCCCTCTTCGTATCGGGTGTAATCTTCATTTTTTACCCAATCACTCTCTGAGCGTCCTTCGGGAGGGAAGATCATTCCAACAACCATATCACTCATGCTGATTTTTTTAGGATTTTTTGGAAAGTTTAGATCCGAAGCGTGATCTTCCAAGACAATGGGGAAACTGACCGGTAACTTCCCACTAGGATTTACCTTCCCTGACAGAATATCTGCTATAGAATGGCCTCCTTCTTGCCCTCCTTGCAATGCCAAAACGATGCCATCTGGTTGTGTATTCCAGGAGGCGGTTTCAATGACACCCCCAATATTGAGTATAACAACTACTTTTTTCCCTGCCGAGTGGAATTCTTTACAAACCCTAGCAATCATATTTTTTTCCACCTCTGTTAGATTGTAATCTCCTGGTTTTGCCGAGCGGTCAACGAGCTCTCCTGAGTTTCTTCCCAAGGTTATCACGCCCAAATCAGAAGTAGTCGCAATTTCGGCAATTTGCGCTTTTGTATAGGTGATTTCAGGGGGGGTGTATGGGGTGAAAATAGCTTCAAATTCTACTGGCTTTTCAAAGGCTTCACGGTATTTCTCTTTATGTTGTTCGAAACGCTTTTTGGCTGCTTGATTGATTTGATAACCCGCATCAGATAAACCTTCCTCCAGGGATACAGTGTACGCTTCATTGACATCGCCGGAGCCGGTTCCTCCTGCAATAAAATCATAGGAGGTAATTCCAAACAAGGCTATGTTTTTGGAAGGTTCAAATGGGAGTACATTTTGATTTTTCAAGAGCACCATTCCCTCAGCGGCAGCAGTGCGCGCAAGAATAGCGTGTTTTTTTAGATTGGGTGAATTGTTGCGCGTATAGTTCTGAAACTTGCGCGTTTGAAAAACAAGGGTTAAAATACGTCTCGCGGCACGATCAACATCTGCTTCTGTTAGCACCTCCTCTTGATACGCTTCGCGCAGCGCTTCCCACTGTCGCAATGTCCCGGGTTCTAACAAATCATTCCCCGCTTGAATTTGAGCCACAGCATCCTTCCCTCCAAACCAATCTGTCATCACCAACCCTTCAAAACCCCAATCATTTCTTAGGATTTGGGTGAGTAATCGCTCATTTTCCGAAGTATAAACCCCATTAACCTTATTGTAGGATGTCATGATGGACCATGGATGCGCCCGATGGACAATATGTTCAAATCCTTTCAAGTAAATTTCTCGTAAAGCCCTTTCGGAAACACGAGCATCATTAAAAATACGATGCGTTTCTTGGTTGTTGGCAACAAAATGTTTGACTGTAGCCCCTATCCCAATACTTTGGATTCCATTAACAATGGCTGCTCCTATATAGCCCGAAAGCATCGGATCCTCTGAGAAATACTCAAAGTTTCGACCGCATAAAGGATGCCGGTGAATATTGACTCCTGGACCTAGAATTACATCAACACCATAATCACGTGCTTCTTCTCCCATAGCGCTACCTATTTCATAAATCAAAGCTTCATTCCAAGATGAGGACAAAAGGCTTGCAATGGGAAAAGAAGTGCAATAGAAATCTTTCTCCTGCCCCTTCCGCTTGGACTGGATTCGAAGACCCGCCGGACCATCGGAAAGATTCACACTAGGAATTCCCAATCGAGTTGTGGGAACGATTGTTCCTACGGCTCCTGCTACCCCTCCGGAATCAGATTGTCCCAGTCCAGAAGCCATTCCGGAGCCTTTGAGCAGGTGTATTTTTTCTTCTATTGTCATCTGCGAAAGCACATCTGCAACTCGCATTGCAAGGGGCTGACGATCGTCTTCATATACGTCCAATTGCCCATTGGCATTCCGATCCATAAAAGAGTAACCCTCTGATTGCAACTCCTTAAAAACAAGTGCAGCTTTGTAATCGGATTCAAAATTTAAAAAGGTGGTGTCAAAATAGCGATACCCCACATACCCTAAAAGAATACCCATAATCACTACAAATCCTAGGGCTTTTAATATTAAATTGACTTTTCTCATGTCACTAATATAAAAAGTTACATCATACTCCTACAACATGAAAAACAAAAATTGAAAAACGCTCTTCTTTTAGGTGCAAAAAATTGCAGGTCTGGTAAAAGCCAAAACTGCGATCTATATTGGGTAGATGTTTAACAACAAAATTTGCTAGGGATTGAAAAGGTCAATTTCGCTTGTTTGTTGATTTGTATTATTATGATTTGGATAATTCAAATTTAACGCATAAAAAAACCCTCCAAAAAAGAGGGTTTTGTACTCGGAGCGGGACTTGAACCCGCACGACCGCAATGGTCATTGGATTTTAAGTCCAACGTGTCTACCAATTCCACCATCCGAGCTGAACTTAAATAAAAAAGAGCGAAAGACGGGATTTGAACCCGCGACCCTCACCTTGGCAAGGTGATGCTCT
>QXYU01000005.1 GCA_009886755.1 Flavobacteriaceae bacterium | reverse complement strand
GTACAACTAAGTAGTGCGTTATAGCGGGAAAAAATCCATTTTTTTCTAGCTTTAGTTACTACATTTAAACAACACTTTTTTTATTAACTATATGATAATTAGGAATTTATATTTTACCTTGATGGGTTGTCTTTTTTTAGGGCAAGGATTACTTCATGCCCAGGACACTAGTATTGAATTTCTCAAGTCGATCAATGATTCCATAAAAAAGTATTCTATTTCTAATCCCAAAAGGGCATTGACTTTTTCACTTCAAGTACTCGAAAAACAAAATAATTGGGAACCAAGTCAGCAATTGATCAATATATATTACAATACATCAAAAGCCCTACAAAGCACTAATTTGGATTCGCAAGCCATATTTTATTTAAATCGTTCCATTGAACTATTCCAAGCCACTCCTGTCTCGAAAAGGAAAAATAAGCATACGTTGCTTCCCCCATGGATTGTCCTAGACATTGGAAACATTTATTTGAAAAATAATAAACCAATAGAGGCAGAAGCCAATTATCTAATTGCCTTAGAAAACTTCCAACGACTCAAAAACCCGATTTTCAAAAACCAAGGTCTGGCCACAACCTTCGACAATCTCGCCATACTGAGCCTTCAAGACAAGAATTTCAAACGTGCCGACTCCTTTTATCAGCAGTCACTATCATTACGATTAAAAAGTAAAAAAGTTGAGGATATTTTATACTCCCAGGTGGGATTGATGTCTCTCCAATTATTGCAGGATAATGAACTTGAAGCACAGAAATATTTTTCACAAATACAAGAAACCTACCTACAAAATAAAAAGCTCAACAGTAAGGGTATAGTCACGTCTAATATTGCACGATACCACGGTCAAGCCCAACTTTTATATTTTGTTTATCTCTACAAAAAGGAGTTCTATGAACAAGCAATCCCTTACTTAGATAGTGCGGCGGTTTTGTTGGAGTATTTCAAAAGTGATTTTTTTCAAGTGCAACTCTACAGGGCAATGAATTTAGTTTCTCTAGAGAAGTTGGACGAGGCCGAAGCGTATATAAAAGGGATTATTAAGGAAACGGTCTATCCTATGGAAATCTATAAATTATTGGAAAAGATATACGAACAACAGAAAAAGATCCCAGAGCTTTTATCCGTGAAAGATTCGATCATTCAATTGCAAAAAGAAGATGAAAACTCCATATTACCTGCACTTAAAGAGTTAGAAACAGGGCTTTTACTTTACAATAAGCAACAAGAGATTAGCAAAGAAGAACGACGCGCCAACACCTTCTTTTTATTTCTTATAATTGCAATTGTTAGTCTGATCGCTTCCTTTATCCTCCTTCGGATGAATTATTTGCTCCAGAAGAAAAAAGCCACTGTGGCAGAATTTGAAAATGAAATCGCCCAGAAGTCTTTGAAAACCAAAAAAATGGAATTGGTTAACAAATCAAATTTCATTATCCAAAGAAATCAGCATTTGAATGGCTTATTGACCCTTGTCAATAAAACCGAAACAGATCATGAAGAAAATCTCAAACTGATCAATAAAGTCAATCGAGTGGTTAAAAACATTCTAAAATCCGAAACAGTTTACACTCAATTTGAAGCGCAGTTTCAGGAGGTCTATCCAGAGTTTTTCAAAATTTTGGTAACAAAACATGGAAAATTAACATCCACCGATATTCAATTGTGCTGTTATATCAAGATGAACCAAACCAGCAAAATCATTGCACAACTCACCGGTGTTTCTGTGCGGACAGTAGAGGGTCAAAAGTACCGATTGAAGAAAAAATTTTTATTAGACAAAGACTTAGATCTGGTAACCTACATCCATTCTATTTAGGATTGAGTTCTGCCTAAAACAAATTGTTTTTGTAATTTAAGGGAAAAACCGTTGATCATGAAAGCACTTATTAAAAATTTTTTGATGGCTGTAGTCTCTTTTACAATTCTCAACGTATGGCTATTTCGCTTTAATAGGAACACAATATATCGCGGAGGCGATGCATCCGATATGATTTCTGAATTTGCAGCCTATGGCTTGAGCACTTCGGTCTTGTATATGGTGGGTGCTATAAAAGTTCTGGCTGCGGTTTTGCTGCTTGTCGGGATTGGTTATTCCAAATTGGTGAAACCCGCTTCCTATACCATTTCACTGATGATGCTCGCGGCTATTTATTTTCACTTTTCCATAGCAGATGAATGGCTGAAATCCCTTCCTGCGGCTCTTATGCTGTTCTCCTCTCTTTTGATTATCTATCTTGATAGGATGGCTTCCACAGAGGTGAATTCCTAAAGCCAAAAGAGACAAAAGAAGCATGCAAACCCCAGTTTTTGTTAAAGCAATATACAAGGCATGTTGATTTTCAGTATATTGTGGCTTAATCATAAACCAATAACAGATGAAAAAAAGCATTCTTATACTGCTTGTCGGTATTTTATTTTCTTGTCAACAAGGCCTGCATCCTGATTTTGAAGCAAACAAAGCCGCTGCAGAAAAGTTTTTAGCTCTGCAAGGCTCCGAAGCCGACCCAGCAGCTCAAATGAGCATGATCCACGAAGACATTCAATGGCAACCAGCATTTCACGGTTCTGGATTGATTGGGAAAGAAGCCTTTGGAGAATATCTAATGGCTTGGCAAACAGCAATGGAAGACGTGACCTTTACGGCGGATGCTTATCTCCCTGGAGTTCTTCAAGAAACAGGGTTGCCCGACGGAAGTGTTCGTGCTTATGGAAAATGGAGCGGAACCGATTCCACTACCGGTAAAAAATGGGAAGTGACCTCATACCACACCTGGGATTTTAAAGACGGGAAAATCATTGCCGGAGGCGATTATTTTGATGCTGGAGGTTTAATGGCCTTTTTGCAAGCCGAAACCGCAGAAGAATAAACCACCCACTCGTTCTTGACTGATACGAAAGCCATAGCTATAGCTATGGCTTTTTTTGTTCAACATTCTTACTCATTGGGAGCGATTATATTTTTTTGTAACTTTAATAACAAACCATAAATCAACAAATATGTCTGAATTTCAAATTTATCATTTGGCACAGTTAAACTTCATTAACAATGCCATTTACACTGTCGTGGTGGTCATGCTTTCAGCCTTAGCTTTTTATTTAATTCGAAGAAGAGAAGAGCTGGATTTACCCCCGTATTCCAAAATTATAATGACGGGCTTTTGTGCTTGTGTTGCCTTTTTCGGGATTCAAGTCAATTCCTTTTTGGCGACCACTCAAAAAGGACTCTCTTACCAATTGTCTGAATTAAAGACTTCAGGCACCGCAATTTCCTCTACCGCACAAAACTGGATTGATTTTGTCGGATATGGTGTAACGGAGGGGCCACCTGCTTTAGCACCCGATGTACCGTCTATCATTTTTTGGCTCATCATATCATTTATGTTTATCGGAGGGATTTGGTTCCCACGCCCTGCAAAAAAGTAATCCTTCGTTTACAAAGGAAGACAACCCGGCTAAGGCCGGGTTTTTTTATATCTTGAGAGGAGAAATATCTTTTTAGAAGTGAACAGCGATCTCCCCATATGGACCCCAAAAACAACGATTCCCAAAAGTCAAATAGCAGCTTTTCAAGATTTTGTTTCTCAAAAAACAGGACGTTCTTTCGCCGATTATGAGGACTTTCACCACTGGTCAGTGTCGGCGCTTTCGGAATTTTGGAAGTGTATTGCCCAGTATTTTGAAGTTCGCTTTGACACTCCTTATAGCCGGGTAGTGGATTCGCAATTACCCTTTTACAATACCCAATGGTTTTCGGGAGCCGAACTGAGTTATGCGGCGCATATTGAGCGCAATTTTGAAAGTGGTAAACCCGTGATTTGCTATCGAAACGAGAATGAAATAGACACTGACATTAGCTGGAACGCTTTGTTTCAAAAAGCGGCTGCTATTCAAGAAGATTTGATGGCTGCAGGCGTTCAAAAAGGCGATTGTGTGGGGGGCTATTTGACGCATCATCCAGTAACAATTGCGGCTTTTTTAGCCACCAATGCTCTAGGAGCCATTTGGAGTTGCTGCTCTCCTGATTTTGGAGTAGAAAGTGTCTTGAGCCGTTTGGGTCAGCTAAACCCCAAAGTGCTTTTGGCCATGCGAGACTATACCTACAACGGTAAAAGTCATTCCCTTTCTGAGAAGGTTGCCTTATTGGAAGAGAAATTACCCAGCCGACAGCAGACGCTGCTTTTTGACTCTGATTTTTCCTCTTGGGATTTGGACACGCAGGCGATTTGTTCGTTACATCCGCTTTCGGTTTCGTTTGATCACCCCATTTGGGTGTTGTATTCATCGGGCACAACGGGACAACCCAAGGCAATTGTTCACCGTACAGGGGGCATGCTTCTAGAGCAGATGAAAGCGCTGGCACTACATCAGGATTTACAACCGGGAGAACGATTTTTTTGGCATACCACCACCGGTTGGATGATGTGGAATTATGCCCTAGGATCTCTGCTTTGCAAGGGCGTTCTGTGTATATACGACGGGGCACCCGGATATCCGGATATGGGGGCGCATTGGCGTTTTGCCGCCGATAAACAAATACATCACTTTGGGCAGGGAGCTCCTTTTTTAATTCAAAGCATGAAGGTCCAAGAACCAGCCGTTCAAGCGTCACAATTGTCTGTGCTTAAAACAATCGGATCCACTGGAGCACCCCTTTCCGAAGAGGCTTTTCATTGGTTACAGCAACAGCTTCCAGAGGTACACATCGTTTCTCTCAGTGGGGGCACTGATGTATGTTCTGCTTTTCTTGGGGGACATCCCCAATTGCCAGTTTATGCGGGTTATTTGCAATGCGTGATGCTGGGAGCGTCTATCGAGGCGTGGAACGATCAAGGCGAAAGTGTTTGGGATGAAACGGGGGAACTAGTGCTTACCCAGCCCATGCCCTGTATGCCTGTCTTTTTTTGGAATGACTCGAATCATCAACGGTATTTGCAAAGCTATTTTCAAGCCTTCAAGGGGGTGTGGACGCACGGGGATTGGATTCAAAGAAAAGCAGGAAAAGGAATCAAAGTATTGGGCCGTTCCGATGCCACACTTAACAAAAACGGTATTCGGATAGGAACCGCGGAATTGTATAGTGCCTTGGATCAATTAAGCGAATTGGAGGATCATTTGGTGGTAGACTTACCTGCTTTAGACGGCTCTTCGCAGTTGCTCCTTTTGGTGGTTAGCAAGGAGACACTCCATGTTTCCTTAGAACAAAAAATCAAAAAACATATTCGTACGCAATGTTCTCCGCGGCATGTACCGGACCGGATTCTTCCCATAGCTGCAATACCCTATACCCTTAGCGGGAAAAAATTGGAGGTCCCAGCGAAGAAAATACTCTTAGGAGGAACGCCTTCAGAGAGCACCAGTCTTGGGGCACTCAAAAACCCGGAAAGCTTGGAATTGCTGGTACGCCTACGAGACGAACTATTGCTTGGATAACACTTCTTTAATGGCTTGTTCAACGAGGGGTTCTATGACCTTATAACCCATTTCATTGAGATGAACCCCATCATAGGAATGCAGACCGTCCATCCCATTGCAACTGTTGGTCAATGCGGAAAAGTAGTCCAAATAGTAAACATTATGGGTTTGGGTATAAGCCTTTATCATAACATTGAGGGCAGGAATTTTATGCTGTGGGTTTTTTTCGAATCTCCAGGGATAGTAATCGGCTGGAAGCACCGAACAAAGAATAACTCTAATGCCGTTAGAGCGGGCAATTTCAGTCATTGAGGCAAGGTTGTCCAATATCATTTCTAGGGTCGTTGGACCCGTATTTCCTGCAATATCATTGGTGCCGGCAAGGATGACGACAACCTTGGGTTGTAGTCCCACTACGTCTTGGCGAAATCGCACCAACATCTGTGGGGTTGTTTGCCCACTGAGCCCCCTATTGATATAGGATTTCCCTTCAAAAAATTCAGGTCGTTGGTAAATCCAACCTTGGGTAATGGAGTTGCCCAAAAACACGACTCGGTTTTCATTGGCTTTCGGTTCGGAAAGCATAGCATTGGCTTGGGCATAATAGTTCAGTTCAGGCCAATCTTGCGCTTGAATTGAGGCTGTAGTAATGTACATCACAAACAAAACGACGATATGAATTTTCGCTCTCATAAGTGCATATAAGAATTATTAACTGATGTACTCTTTCTCTTTCTTAATGGTTACTGAAGAAGGATGCATTAATATTTCTGCATGGCCTTTGGTTTTCGGTAATTCATATACGAAGAAATACTCAAGTGCTTCGAGTTTACTCTCGTAGAATTCTGCTTCGTGGGAAATGTCGCCTGTGATCAAAGCGCGTTTGGAGACCACACCAATTTCCAGCCAAGACCAACCAATGATAATCAGACTGAAAAACTCCATAAAGATAGAGGCGTCTGCCAAAAAGCGTTCATAATCTCCTTTCATTGCAAAAGGAACAAGATGTTCTAATAATTGTTGGGTGAGTTGAAGCTGTTCGGCCAGATGCTTGGCCCAGTTTTCTAATCCAGGAGTTTGAAGGGAGGCTTCAAGTGTTTCGTTGATTTCAGCCATCAACAATTGGGCACCTTCTCCATTATTGAGCATCATTTTTCGCCCTAATAAATCTTGGGATTGGATGCCCGTCGTGCCTTCATAGATGGCGCAGATTCGAATGTCTCTGTAGTATTGTTGCAAGATATAATCAGCACAAAAGCCGTAGCCTCCTAGCACTTGCAATCCATTGTTTATGGAATAAATACCACCTTCGGAAGGATAGGTTTTGACCACTGGAATGATCATTTCAAGCAAGGTGTGGTATTTGTGCTTTTCTTTTTCATCGGTGGCAGTATGTTCCAAGTCGTGATATCGCGCGGCTCTAAAGACTAGGTTCATTGACCCTTCAACCATGGCTTTTTGGAGTAAGAGCATTCTTCTTACGTCGGGGTGCTCCACAATAAGGGATTGTTTTTGTTTGAGGTTTTTGGTTCCGTCAGAAGACAGTTTTCTTCCTTGGGGACGTTCGTTGGCGTATTCTAAGGAGGCATAGTAAGCTCCTGAAGCAATGGCTGAGGCTGTTCGTCCCACAGCAATTCGTGCCCCATTCATCATAAGGAACATATAGTGCAAGCCTTTGTTGACCTCACCAACTAAGTATCCTTCGCAATCGTCTTTGTCACCAAACCCAAGATGAGTGGTGCAGTAGCCTCGCTGTCCCATTTTCTGAAAATCAGCTACGGTAGTAACATCGTTCGAATGAAGATTTCCATCCGCATCGGGTCTGAATTTAGGAACTACAAACAAGGAAATCCCTTTGGTCCCGGCCGGGGCTCCTTCAATTCGGGCCAAAAGTAAATGCACAATATTATCAGCATATTGATGATCTCCACCAGAGATAAATATTTTTTGACCGCTAATTTTATAGTGTCCTTGGTCAGTAGGGGTTGCTTTGGTTACTATATCAGAAAGGGAGCTTCCTGCTTGTGGCTCTGTGAGACACATGGTGCCACCCCATTCTCCGGTTAGCATTTTAGGAGTGAATTTTTCTTTTAATGCACTGCTACCAAAGGCAATGATCAGCTCTGCCGCTCCAGAGGTTAGTCCTGAATAGCCAGGAAGGTGATTGTTCGCAGCATCTAAAATATAGCCTGCTGCTGTGTGAACCAATAGCGGAATCTGTAGTCCACCATCTTCATAGTCAAAAGGGGCTGAAATCAATCCTAAGGCACCGCCTTCTAACATCATTTTTTCTACTTGAGGATGAACATGCACCGTACCGTCTTTATGATAGGCTGGTTTTTCATCCATTTCTTTGAAATAGGGGAAAAGCTCTTTGTCGGCAAATTGCTTTACCGAATCCAAAAATAGATCAACCGACTCGGTGTCGTGGTCTTGATACCGTTCTTTAGTCAAGACCGTATTGAGGTCTTGTACTTGGTTCATTAAAAATTTAACTGTGGGGAGGTCTACATATTTCGTTGCCATAGTGCTGGATCGTATTTAATTCAACTTCATCTTCTTGCTCCCTATATCTTGGGAAAACGACCTGAAGATACATTATAAATTTATAATCGCGCTATAGCTCGTTTTAGTGAGGTAAATTATTTTTAGTAATTTGTTCGAGAAACCATACTAAAAATGAGCACAGAAAAATCTCAAACAAAAGCTGCAGACAAAGCGGATCGATATTGGAAAACAAATCTTCGTTATTTAGCCATTCTTCTCAGTATTTGGTTTGTTGTATCCTATGGGGCGGGAATTCTTTTTCGAGAAAGTCTAGATACTATCGAAATCGGAGGCTTCCCTCTTGGATTTTGGTTTGCCCAGCAGGGATCTATATATGTTTTTGTGATTCTCATTTTTGTCTATGTCCGATTGATGAATCGATTGGACAGTCAATACGGTTTTGAAGAAGACTAACAACCTATATTTATGGAAAATGTTCAAATCTGGACCTACGTTTTAGTAGGTATAACGTTCAGTGTCTACATCGGAATTGCTATCTGGTCACGAGCAGGGTCAACCAAAGAATTTTATGTTGCTGGAGGGGGAGTGTCTCCTTTGGCCAATGGAATGGCCACAGCCGCTGATTGGATGTCAGCCGCTTCTTTTATTTCCATGGCAGGATTGATTTCTTTTATGGGTTACGATGGGGCTGTATATCTGATGGGTTGGACGGGAGGCTATGTTTTATTAGCATTATTGCTAGCTCCCTATTTGCGGAAATTTGGAAAATTCACGGTTCCTGATTTCATCGGGGAGCGTTATTATTCCAACACCGCGCGGATCGTTGCGGTTCTCTGTGCCTTACTCGTTTCCTTTACCTATGTAGCAGGACAGATGCGTGGCGTGGGGGTGGTTTTTTCTCGCTTTTTAGAAGTGGATATCAATACGGGCGTCGTCATTGGAATGGTGATTGTTCTCTTTTATGCAGTCCTCGGAGGAATGAAGGGGATTACCTATACTCAGGTGGCTCAGTATTGTATCTTGATTTTTGCCTTTATGGTGCCCGCAATTTTTATTTCCATACAAATGACAGGCAATCCCATACCTCAATTGGGAATGGGCTCTAAAGGAACAGATGGGGTCTATCTGTTGGAAAAACTAAACGGCCTTTCTGCACAACTTGGTTTTGCAGAATATACCCAAGGCACCAAATCGGTGATTGATGTATTTGCAATCACAGCTGCTTTGATGGTTGGCACCGCGGGACTGCCTCATGTAATCGTTCGATTTTTTACCGTAAAGCGCGTGCGCGACGCTCGAAAATCAGCAGGTTTAGCTCTTTTGTTTATTGCCATTCTCTATACTACAGCCCCAGCTGTAGCGGTTTTTGCTCGAACAAACCTAATCAATACCGTTAGTGGAAAAGAATACAGCCGCTTGCCAGAGTGGTTTTCAAACTGGGAAAAAACAGGCTTGTTGGCTTTTGAAGATAAAAACGGAGATGGCTTGGTCCATTATGCAGCAGATCCACAAAAGAATGAACTTCATGTAGATCGGGATATTATGGTTTTGGCCAATCCAGAAATTGCTGCTCTCCCAGCTTGGGTAATCGCCTTAGTTGCTTCGGGAGGCTTGGCCGCTGCGCTGTCCACAGCTGCTGGTTTGCTATTGGTGATCTCAGCTTCTGTTTCCCATGATTTAATCAAAAAGATATTCAATCCTAATATTACCGAAAAACAAGAATTGATCGCGGCCCGTATCTCTGCCATTGGAGCGGTTTGTGTGGCAGGCTATTTTGGAATCAATCCACCGGGTTTTGTAGCTGCCGTTGTGGCTCTTGCTTTCGGACTGGGAGCCGCGTCTTTCTTCCCAGCGATTGTTTTGGGAATTTTTTACAAAAAAATGAACAAAGAAGGAGCCATTACAGGCATGGTAGTAGGAACCTCTCTGATGCTTTTCTATATGCTAAAATTTAAGTTTGGCCTTTTTGATGGTGGCAAGATCGCAGTTGAAGGACTTAAATCCCAATGGTGGTTTGGGATTTCGCCGGAAGGCTTTGGAACCATAGCCATGCTGGTAAACTTTACTGTATCACTCGTTGTAAACCGATTTACAAAAGATGTTCCCGAAAATGTCCAAGCGATGGTTGAGAATATTCGAATCCCAAGCGGAGCAGGAGAAGCCACACATTAATAATTTTAATATCTTCAAAGCTCGCTTTAAGATAACCAAGTGCCATTAAACTTCAAATTATGAGTAATTATCATATCAAAAACCTGGAGGAATATTTCCAGATTTATCGTAAGTCGGTTCAAAATCCAGAGGCTTTTTGGGAAGAAATTGCTGAAGAACACTTTGTATGGCGCAAGCGTTGGAATTCAGTGTTGTCATGGGACTTCAGTAAACCAGAAGTCAAATGGTTTGAGGGCGGACAACTAAATATTACCGAAAACTGTATTGATCGGCACTTAACCACTCGAGGTGACAAAACCGCGCTTTTGTTTGAACCTAACGATCCAGCTGAGTCTGCTCAACATATTACCTATATGGAGCTTTATCGTCAGGTCAATAAAATGGCGAATGTACTGAAAGCTCAAGGAGTCAAAAAAGGAGATCGGGTTTGTATTTACTTGCCCATGATTCCTGAATTGTCCTATGCCGTTCTGGCTTGTGCTCGAATTGGTGCGGTTCATTCGGTCGTTTTTGCTGGGTTTTCGGCAACAGCACTAGCAACGCGTATCAACGACTGTGATGCGGCGATTGTACTGACAGCCGATGGTTCTTTTCGAGGGAGTAAAAGCATTGACCTAAAAGGGATTGTAGATAAGGCATTAGAAGAGTGCCCTCAGGTGACTTCTGTATTGGTAGCCCAACGCACGAGCAGCAATATTGATATGAAAGCCGAACGCGACCACTTTATGGCACCACTATTGGAAGCCGCTAGCGATGAATGTGCGGCAGAGGTTATGGACGCCGAAGACCCACTCTTTATATTATATACTTCTGGATCTACTGGAAAACCCAAAGGAATGGTGCATAGCTGTGCTGGTTATATGATTTATGCCGCTTACACTTTCAAAAATATATTTCAATACCAAGAAGAAGATGTGTATTGGTGTACGGCTGACATTGGATGGATTACGGGGCATTCTTATATCGTTTATGGACCCTTAGCCAATGGAGCTACGACCCTTATGTTTGAAGGCGTTCCATCCTATCCTGATTTTGGGCGTTTTTGGGAGATTGTCGAAAAGCACAAAGTCAATCAGTTTTATACTGCTCCCACTGCGATTCGTGCTTTGGCTAAAGAAAATATTTCGTTTGTAGAAAAGTACGACCTCTCGTCACTGAAAGTACTCGGTACTGTTGGAGAACCCATCAATGAGGAGGCTTGGCATTGGTACAATAATAATATTGGGAAAAAAGAAAGCCCCATTGTAGATACTTGGTGGCAAACCGAAACGGGTGGAATTATGATTTCACCAATACCGTATTCAACGCCTACCAAACCCACTTTTGCAACCCTTCCTTTTATTGGAATACAACCCGCTTTGATGGATGAAAAAGGGGAGGAGATCAAGGAAAATCAAGTGGATGGACGGCTGTGTATCAAATTCCCATGGCCTTCGATGGCACGAACCATTTGGGGCGATCACGAACGCTATCGACAAACCTATTTCTCTGCCTATGAAAACAGTTATTTCACTGGAGACGGAGCTTCCCGTGATGCCGTGGGCTATTACCGAATCACCGGTCGGGTAGATGATGTGATCATAGTCTCTGGACACAATTTGGGAACTGCCCCTATCGAAGATGCAATTAATGAACACCAAGGGGTGGCAGAATCTGCCATTGTTGGGTATCCTCACGACATTAAGGGGAATGCACTTTTTGGGTATGTGATCCTAAAAGATGAAGCCGCGAAGCGCAATCCTGACGAGATGCGAGTGGAGATCAACCGATTGATTTCCGATAAAATTGGGCCTATTGCCAAACTGGACATCATTACATTTGTTCCGGGATTGCCCAAAACAAGATCAGGAAAAATCATGCGACGTATCTTACGAAAGATTGCCCAAAAAGATGTTTCCAACCTCGGTGATACTTCTACATTACTCAATCCAGAGGTAGTCGCTAGTATCCGTGATATTGTCGGGGTATAGCATTCTATATTTTGCAGGAATCCGTTATTCTTTTCCAAGAGATATTCGAACAGACGCTTTATATTTAAACCAATGCTTGCAGATGAGGTGTCATTGTTGAGTTGGTTTTTGGGAACTGTAGGAGCTTTTTTCTTGGGGGTTTCTAAGTCTGGAATCAAAGGAATTGCGGTTTTTATTGTGGTACTCTTTGTCTATGCCTTTGGTGCGAGGACTTCTACTGGGATCCTCATGCCCTTACTCATTATTGGAGATTTTTTCGCCATCGTTTATTACAACAAACATGCAAATTGGACGTATGTACTCAGGATCATTCCTTGGATGCTCTTGGGAGTTGTACTGGCCACTTATGGTGGAGCGTATTTTGAGGAGGCTACTTTTACATTAAGCATGGCTACGCTGATTTTGATTTCCACCGCTTTGATGGGTTATTGGGAACTGCGACCCCTCAAAAAAGTCCCCACACATTGGACGTTTGCTGGCTCTTTGGGAATGCTTGCCGGTTTTACAACCATGATTGGAAATCTGGCTGGTGCAGTTGTAAACATCTATTTTTTAGCGTTGCGATTGCCCAAAAATATATTTATAGGAACCACTGCTTATGTTTTTTTTTTAGTCAACCTTTTTAAAGTACCCTTTCATGTATGGGTATGGGAAACAATCCAGTGGGAGAGCTTACAGATCAGCATCTATTTTATTCCTATCGAATGCTTGGGGCTGTTTTTGGGCGCTCGTTGGGTAAAACATATTCGTGATACGAATTATCGAAAGCTGATTTTGATTCTTACCGCCATTGGATCCCTGGCACTTTTCTTTCGGTAAACCGATCCTTACCTCTAAATTTATTCTTACTCAAAAGGGGTATTGCTGAATAACGTCAGGTTTATTCCAGGGAAGTCTCTCAAACAGGAAAATAGCACTCGGGGTCTTAGTTATAAATTCTAATTCCTGAAAAATGAGTTTACAGCTCGCTCATTGGGGAGTCTTTTTTCTAAAATAAATTCACTGTACCTTCTGCGCAAATTAGTTGCTATGTCTGTCTATCAAACTATGACATCTTTCGGAGCGCATTTTTTTAGTCGTGCATTTCTTTTTAAGCATGGATTCAATTTAAGTCCGATGTATCGTCGCTCTTGTGGAAGAGTGATGACTGTTTCGGAAGATTTACATCGAATAGAAGTCAAACTGCCCCTGAGCTATAAGAATCGAAACTACGTCAATACCATTTTTGGTGGAAGCCTATTTGCTTCTGTGGATCCTTTTCCAATGGTACAATTGATCAATATTATTGGTGATGATTATGTAGTATGGGACAAATCTGCGGAGATTCGCTTTCTGCGACCGGGAAAAGGAACCCTACGGGCGGAATTTGTATATAAACCCGAAGAAATAGAGAGCATTATAACGGAAGTAGTAGCGAAAAATGAAATTGAGGTTGTCAAGACCACACAGTTGATAGACGAACAGACCAAAACGGTCTGTTGTGAAGTACATAAAACAATTTACATAGCTAATAAGGCGTTCTTCAAAGCCAAAAGAGCCAAACGTGCGGCCAATAAAAACTAATAATGGCAGTACAAATCACCAGAAAGATCTTTTTTTATACCTTGATGAAAATTAATCTAAATGACTATTGTTATAATTATTGTCTCTCTTCTAGTTTTGACTTCAATCGTTGGTATCTTGAAGCGAAATCGTGTTTTATTCAATTCAGGATATTTTCTTTATGGTCTAATTGTCTTCGTAGCTGAACTGGGCAACTATAGTGATAATGGAGAAATAATTCATTTATCGATAGCTTTTCTTTGGCTTGTTCAAAGTTGCTTAGCCATACCAAACAAACTTCACTATGATGGCGGTAAGATTGCCAAATCGGCAGGCGTGAAGATTTTCGCTTGCTACACAGTAATCAATGCTTTTGGGATTATTTTAGCAATCAACAGTGATTATTTGGCCATGCCAATTGCCATTATTCATGGAATCTTAGCGGTATTGCCATTGATTCCAATGTATTTGATCTTGGCCAATAAGATTCAAATTAGCGATTAAGCTAAGGATCTAACACACTAGAATGTTGTTGCTTTCGGATTCTTTTTTGAAAGCAATATTTTTAGTTTAAAATCGCTTTAATTGAGGGAAAAAAGACTGCTTCAAAAGCCGTTTGATTTTCCATTTGGGGTAGGTGTGCGGCTTTGTCAATAAAGTACTCTTTCCGTTGGGGGAGCAGCTGCACTAAACGCTCTTTAAAGTCATCATAGACAACCACTTGATCGTATTGACCCCAAATGGTGACTACGGGAATGGCTAAGGAGTCTATCTTTTGGTGAATAGCATCTAGGGTTACCAGGTTTTTCTGTGTGGAAAGTAAGGCCTTGGCAAAGCCTTTGTGAAGCAATAACTTTTCATATTGAGCCGGCCAATTAGGAAAGGCTTCGGGTGTATAGAAGTCTTCGAGTTGTCCTTTTGCTTTGGTGGGATAAGTAGTAATATACTGAGCGATCTCTGCTGCCGTAACCTCTTTGTTCTCTTGTGCAGGATGCGTTTCGAAACTGGAGGAGGATACATAAATAATCCCTTGAACCCGATCGGGTTGAAGTGCTGCAATTTTTGACACTATCCGGCCACCGTTGGACAGTCCTACCACGATGGCAGAATCAATTTTTTGAGACGTCATCAATTCTAAAACTTGACGGGCTCGCAAAGCATCGGTTTGGGGAAGGTCGGGGTTGGAAGAATTCCCTCTTCCATACAAATCGAGCATTAAGACATGATAGCCCTTTGCTTTGAGCGATTCAAAGGTGGGCCTCCAAATGTAGGAGGGCACAGAAAAACCGTGTACCAACACCACAGTCCCTTTTTGACTGCGGGGATTGGCCTGTTCGAAATAGGTAAAGCCCTTACTGAGTTGAACGTATTTTCCTTCGGAGTTTGCTAATACCTGCTTTCGAAAGACGGCATCTTTGATTATGGATTCATAGGGGGGTGTTGTTGTACAGCCCAAAATAAAGACCAATAGGCCTATCAGGAGTGAATATCGCATAAAAAGCGTACTAAAGCGTGACTGAAAGGATGAATAAGACAAAGAGCAAAAGTATCAAAATCCCTCCCCAGATACTTCGGGAACTGGCTTTTTTTGCTTCTGAACTCGGCACACGGCC
Source organism: Flavobacteriaceae bacterium (assembly GCA_009886755.1). Taxonomy (GTDB): domain Bacteria; phylum Bacteroidota; class Bacteroidia; order Flavobacteriales; family Flavobacteriaceae; genus UBA11891. Next base: position 9,472 of record QXYU01000005.1, on the reverse strand, counting down.
TTGGTCCGCCATTCCATCGTAATCGATGTTTTGTTTCATAGTTTTTGTTCTTAAGATATTATTTTTTGCGATGCCTTGCAAATTGTGTATTTTTAAAAAAGTCATCCTACACCATTATAAATCAGAAAAGTATCCTTCTTACGTATGAAAAAAATCGTTTTATTTTTGAGTCTTCTACTGGGATTGCAGGGCTGCCAGCAAAGCCCTTCAAAGCTTCCTAGAATTGCCATTGCAGGCCTAGCCATAGAGTCGAGTACATTCTCTCCCGCTCGAACCGAGGCAGCCGCTTTTCACGCCAGTGAAGGATCCGCTATTTTTGATCGGTATCCCTTTTTGTCGGAAAGCCACCCTAACCGCAGTCGTGCCCAATGGTTTCCCACGCTCAAAGGACATGCCCTCCCCGGGGGAATGGTTACGCGTGAAGCCTATGATTCCTTAATGGGAATCACACTTGATAAGCTTACCGAAAACCTTCCTTATGATGGGCTCTTTTTTGATATTCATGGTGCTATGAGTGTAGAAGGGATTGAAGACGCAGAAGGCGATATGATTGCCAAAATTCGTTCTGTGGTTGGCCCTAAAACACTTATTTCAACCTCCATGGATTTGCATGGAAATGTTTCTCAAAAACTCGCACAGGAGTCGGATCTGATTACCTGCTACCGAATGGCACCCCACGAGGATGCTTTGGATTCCAAACAGCGGGGGTTAGAAAATCTTTTGGATCGCTTGGAAAAAGACTTAGGAAAACCGGCCTATAAAGCATGGATTCCAGTTCCCATTTTGTTGCCAGGGGAACAAACCAGTACACGAATTGATCCGGGCAAAGGCCTCTATGCACAAGTACCGGGAATTGCTGGTCAAGAGGGTGTTGTGGATGCTGCTATATGGATCGGCTACGCTTGGGCTGATGAGATTCGCAATCATGCTGTTGTGATGGTCACAGGAGACGATCAAGAAAAGGTTCAAAAAGGAGCTGAGCAATTGGCTGAAGCATTTTGGCAAGTTCGAAACCAGTTTGATTTTGTGGCCCCTACGATCGATTTTGAATCGGCTCTTGAGCAGGCGCTGGCCAGCAAGAAAAAACCCTTTATTCTGAGCGATATGGGCGATAACCCCACAGCAGGAGGCGCGGGAGATGTCACATGGACTCTTCGAGAGCTAATCAATCGGAAAGAGTTCCAAACAGCACAAGGGCCAGCACTGATCTATGCCTCTATTCCGGGCCCCGAGTTGGTAACACAAGCATTAAAGCGCGGTGTTGGAAAAACCGTAAAAGCAAAGGTGGGTGCTGCGGTGGATAACCGTTATGCCCCACCTGTTCAATTGGAAGGAGTGGTTCATTCCATTCACCAAGGGGATCAAGATGCAGAAGTCGAGGTGGTGGTTCAGGTAGGTAGTCTCAAGGTGATTGTTACCAAAAAACGAAAACCCTACCATCATATTTCCGATTTTACCAATCTAAAATTAGATCCTACTCAAACAGATATTCTAGTGGTCAAAATAGGGTATTTGGTGCCTGAACTCTATGATATTCTAGGGGATTGGGTGATGGCATTAACCCCTGGAGGGGTGGATCAAGATCTTCAGCGTTTAGCCTACAAGAATATTCGGAGGCCTATGTTTCCCTTGGACTCATCAATGGACAGCCCAGATTTAAGTGTCCGCTGGATTCCACTATCAGGAACGGAATGAAGCTATTAAGGCACCTCCCTCTAGAGGAAAAATGGAATGTGTACACCCATTTTGTGGGGGCTGTTCTGAGTTTTTTTGGAACGCTGTGGCTGGTCAATCATTTAGAAACAGAAAGTGTTCAAGTCTATTTTGGAACGCTGCTTTATGGTAGTTCTCTGGTGGTTTTGTTTTTGGCTTCAACGATTTATCACAGTGTTCAAAAACCACAGCAAGCCTTTTGGCAAAAGGTGGATCATATCGCCATTTATGGACTGATTGCAGGCACCTATACCCCAGTAGGATTAACGGTTTTGTATCAGGACAGGGGTCTTTATCTTATTGGCACTGTATGGACGTTAGCCTTAATAGGGTTAGGCTATAAATTATTTTTTATTGATCGTTGGCAAGGCTTTTCCTTGTTTCTTTATTTGGCAATGGGCTGGCTGGTCGTTTTGAAATACGAAAGTGTTTACAATTCCTTTTCTGAAAAGGCTTTATTTCATCTGATTTCAGGCGGATTTTTCTATACCGTAGGGGTTGTGTTTTACCGCTGGCATAGTTGGCGTTGGCATCACGTGGTATGGCACTTATTTGTCCTTGCGGGAGCCTTTTTTCACTTTTTAATGGTGAAAGAAGTACTCCTTCAAATGGGCTATTTATAGCTTTAGAATCAGCTTTCCGAGTTTATCGCCGTTGAAAAGTCGAAGAAAAGTTGGGTAGAACTGATCAATTCCTTCGTAAATATCGACTTTACTTTTAAGCTTACCCTCTGCCATCCATTGGGCAATGTCTTGCATCCCTTGACTGTATTGTGAGGCATAGTCCAAAACAACCATTCCCTTCATACTGGCTCGATTGACCAAGAGCGAAAGATAGTTTTTAGGGCCCTCAAGCTCGGTTTCGTTGTATTGTGAAATGGCTCCACAGATGACAACCCGTGCATTTTTTCGTAAGAATACCAAAGCGGCATCTAGGGTTTCTCCTCCTACATTATCAAAGTAAACATCAATTCCTTTGGGGCAGTTTTTTTTGATGGCCCCTTTGAGGTTTTCATTCTTGTAATCAATGGCTCCGTCAAAGCCAAGTTCGTCGGTCAGGTAAGCACATTTTTCTGGTCCACCCGCAATACCAATAACCGTACAGCCCTTGATTTTTGCGATTTGACCAACGACACTTCCAACTGCTCCAGCGGCCCCAGAAACGAGAACGGTATCACCTTCTAAAATTTCTCCAACCTTAAGGATACCAAAATAAGCAGTCATTCCGGGCATTCCCAGACTTCCAATAAAATGAGGCAAATCAGCCCATTGGGGATTGACAGGATAGAATCCTTCTCCGTTGGTGATGGTGTGGGTTTGTACTCCGCCCCATCCCGTAACAAAATCGCCCACTTTAAGGCTGGTATTTCCTTTGGCATCAATAACTTTTCCAACGCTTCCTGCACGCATGACATCCCCAATCGGAATGGGTGGTATGTAGGAACGACTATCATTCATCCAACCGCGCATGGCAGGGTCAAGAGAAATGTATTGTTGTTCGATCAGAAGTTGTCCGTCTTCTAACGCAGGGAGTGTTTCTTCCTGTAGTTCCCAACAATCTGCTGTGGGCAAGCCAACGGGCCTTTTAACGAGTACTTGTTTTGTGTTGATCATATAGTTATAAACCGATGAGGTATTGAAATTTTAAATAAATCTGGGATTCTGTAAACTGAAAGGGGTTAAAATTCCCATCTTGATCCCAATAGGTGTTTTGATTGCCCCCAATATAGAAAATTGTTGTCGGATTGGGGTTCCATTTGACCAAGGGTTGAATAAAAAACCGATCGGCGAATTGATTGTACTCACCAACAATACGCAAGCTCAAAAAGTTATTGTATTGATAGTTTAAGGTCAGACGGCTGATAGCCCCTTGGAAGTAAAAGCTGTTCTCATCCAGTTTTTTTAACTGTCCATAGCGGATGGATGGGTTGACAGAGAACTGATCGTTAAGCTGAAAGGTAACCGATGCGAAGGCATTAAAAGCGCGCCCCTTATCAGGAACCTCTTCGTTATAAGCCAAGTCTTTTCCCCACACCAAATTGGTGTTGATTATTAGCTGTTCACTGGGACGGCTGACGGTATTCCATTCCAAAGTTCCCAGATAGTGGTAATCGACTCCTAAGTAGTTTTTGAAAATATCCCAGTCATAGGTAAAGGTCATATCTGTATTACCAAAGGTTTTGACTTGCGCAATTCCATCGACACTGATGTTTTTTAAATAGCCTTGAAAAGTATAATTGACGTCTGCTTTGGTTCCAAACCCATAGGATTGCAAGCCCTTGCGATCGCTGATACTTTGATAAAGGTGATATACTGTTGCCCAACGGCGGTTGTTTTTGACAACAAAGCCCACATCGGTTCGGAAGTTGGGGCTAATGTCTTGAAACTTGATATAACTTTTCCAATGTTCGGTGTTTCGATAGGCCTGAAAATAAACACTGTGGCCGCTAAAATTTTCTCCGTCTAAGGCAACGGTATGGCCGTTAAAATTGTCACTGCTGTCAATCCAGTCTTGATTGCCTTCTTGGGTTTGACTCAGTGCGGCTTCAAAGATTACTCGCCAGTTGGCTCCGATAAGAAACAAACCATCGATTCCTGAAAGCACCCCTTGACTTTCGTTCTCATAAAATCGGCTCATATTGAATGCACCAACACGGGATTTGTTGTTAATCAAATGTTGATAGCGGATAACGTTTACAAAACTCTGCCCAGCGTTACCCAAATAAGAACGGTCTTCGCCTGCAATTCGGTAGGGTGAATTTTGATCGAGTGCTGCCAGGGCATACCAACGGTCTTTGCGCCCTTGGTTGAGTAATTTTCCACTAACAATGGGATCGTTGACTGCTCGGGTGTAGAACAAATCACTTTCAAAATTGACAATGCCCGTACCCCGACTGAAGAAAGGTCGTCGCTCGGGATATTCCAAAGCAAAGGAAGAATTGACATCCACTTGGGTGACATCGGCTTCTACTTGAGAAAAATCGGGATTAAGTGTCAATTCCAAGGCAGTATTCTTGCTCAAATCAAGGTTGACCCCTAGTCCTGCATCAATATTGAGTGGGTCATATGCTATTGAAGCGCCTTCTCGTTCTCCCACAAGAGAGCTTGTGACATAGGGCAAAAACTCCACCCGTTTGGCAATAGTAATATCTGAAAAGATAAGTTCTTGAGTGGTCTGACACACTAAGCAGGGATTGTCTCTGTCAAGAGTTTGGGTTCGTGTTTCCACTTCGTTTCCACTTTCAAAATAGCGTCGGCCAATTCGAAAATGCCATTTTTGATTGCGTCCTCCAGGGAACGGAATTTCTGAAAAAGGAATTTTGTACTCAACCACATACCCCTCGGTGTTGATTTGTCCTGCGGATTCATAATTGACATTAAAACTCGTGTCGTAGCGGTCGTTATCGTTGGTGGCATTAACAGCACGAGCATCAAGCTGACTGCCCACGGGATTGACACCTAGTAGGAGGTTGTTTCTGGCATCGGCAAAAGGATCGAGAGCAATAAAGATGGTATCGTCTCCAAGCATTTTAAAATCATCTCGTGGCCGGATGGAGGCTCGAATATTTTCGGGGGTATCATAGGCTTTTACGGCCACATACAAGTGTAAGTTGTCATAGGTAATGTAAGCGACGGTTTCTTTTTTAGCAGGAGTGTTGTTGTTGGGTGTAACTTCATAGAGGAATGGCACACTAACGGCTTGTTCCCATTCGGAAGTACCCAGAACCCCATCAATTTGTATTTCTTTTGTTTTCTTAAGGGTATATGAATCTTGACTGAAGGCAGAGGCGCATAGCAGTAGTACTAGGGTAGTCCCAAGACAAAGTGAATCGATTATGGGTTTGATATATTTCACGGGGCTATTTTTAACTGCATTCACCGGCTTTCCATTTCAAGACGCCTTCCGCTCCAGCAATGCAGAAATTGGAGTATGTTTTTCTATCACAGCCACAGACAGGTTGGTAAATCTCAATGCAAACAACATCGATTTTTTTTCTCCAAGACATGAATCTTCTGTGTCACTTATAGTTTTATTAAATCCTAAAGCACAAGAAACCAGTAATATAAAAACAGCTTTATAAAAAAACAGAATTTTCAAAACCTATTTTTTGGGTTTCCAAACCTGGGTACGTCCTAGCAAGGAAAATCCTAAATAGCCCCTTACATTTAAGGTGCCATCTTGATTGAGCGAAATCGTACAGCTATAGTTTTTTCCATTGGCGGGATCCAGAATACTTCCATCGATCCAGCTAATGCCATCTTTTTCTAGTCCTTGCACAATCACCAATCCTTCGATGGGTTTATTTTTTTTATCCCCTTCGCATTCGACACATAGTTTGCCGGCATCTTCGGGTAAAAGTAAGCGCTCTATTCGCCCGTACAACTTGCCATTTTCAACGTACAAACGAATTTCAGATTTTTCTTTTCCAGTGGCATCATCCACACTAGTCCAGTTTCCGACCACAGGATCTGGTTGCGTCATCAATAAAGAAACGCTCAAAAGGATACTCGATAACATATTTCTTTTTTTTCAGTTAGCTCAAATGTATAATTTATTTGACTTTAAACGACGGAAAAGCCAAAACAGCCCTCTGGTATGTAGTTCGAAAGAATTCCTTTTTGAAGGATAAAAATAAAATCTATTGAACTGTTGAAACTTGGCAACAGCGATTTAATAAGCTTCGATTTTAAAATTTTTGATATAAAGATCAAAAAAATAAGGTTCTAAAATGGTGGTAGATAATGTGGCGGTGACACCTAATTTAACTGCATTGAAAGAGACAGGAAAGCCTTCATCAAGTGTTACAAATAGTTTGTAGTTTCCTTGACTCAGTTCGATGGGACAGGGAGCAGAAAGAATAAGGTCGCTTTGATCGTATGTTCCGAAAATATAGGATTCGTTTGCGGCATTGTATTGTAAATAGAAATACCCTTTTTCGGTTGGGACTGAGACATAACCAAAAATACGATTGAGATTGGTGCTTTCCTCAAACAATAGAACGGAATCTACAGTAGCTACAGAACTGGTATTAGAGCCAGTGGATGATCCCGTTGCGTTGTTTGGTATTTGTGAAGAGGATGACGATGTGCTGGTGCCGCTGGCAGCACTGCTACTGGTTGTAGCACTTGCAGTAGCAGTAGAGGTGGCGGAGGCAGTGTTGTTAGAACTAGCGGGTTGGCAGACGGCAGGGAGGCTGGTGGGAGTGAGTTCCCAAGCTGCTTGGGCCAAACCTGGATATTTGATGATTTCAATATCAAAATCGGTAGCTTCACTTATGGAAACCGAAGCAGCTTGGTATTCATTGTTTAGGGTTTTGTTGATCTGAAGACGGCTAAACCCATTGACAACCATATCAAATTTGGGGCTGTTGCCCGTAAAGCGACGGCTTGTTACTTTTTGACTTACCTTATAATCAAAAGATATCCGAATACGCTGGTTGTTAAAACCGCTAAAGTTTGCCGTACGTCTATAGGGTACAGCCTTAGTTAGGATATTAGTTTCCTTTAGAATAACCATATTGCTAAAGGGAAAAGAAGTCCATGTATTGCCAGTTTGGCTGGTTGTGGACGAAGGGACTTGGGGGTTCCAACTCGTTCCAGAAGTGCTGTCTTCCATGCTCCATTCGGTGCCATCCCAGTTTTTTTCCTCAAAATAGACTTTTAGATTTTCATTAGGACTCACAGTGTCTCGTTGGATAACAATTTTATTATCAGATAGCGTATCGTATTTGGTAAGTATAATTTGGGATGGAAAATTACCATAGCCCGTGAAGTCCACGCTGGGATTCAAAACCTGGCTGATGGTGGGAGGGGTGCCACCTTCGAAAATCCACTGGATCGAATCAATATCTTCATAGATCTGAGCTTGATAATTGATGGAGGTTTGAACTTGTGATCCGTCTTTAGTATCTCTTTTAATACTCGTAGAATCTAAAGTGATGAGGGCAGAGAAGTCTTTTGACACTTGAGTAGTGCGGATATCATCTTCCAGAGCACGAAGAAGCGGTTCCTCCGTACAAGAACTCAAAGAAAATACAACAACAAATAAAAATAGTTCTAGCCACCAAACGAAACCTTTCATAAATCAATATTACAAAATCTAGCACTCAAATGGGTATTCTATGGCATCAATAGCCTGAAAAAACAAGATTTATGGCGCGTTTAGCCTAACTGCTCATAATCGTTCATTTGGATTGCTTCAAAGTCCAAATCATCCATTCCCTGTCCGTCAAACGGGTTTTCTATGTGCTCCTGGACGTTATATAGTGCCATCAGGACAAAACCAATAAGAGACGAAATAATTAACGAAACGATGTTTTTCAGTCCGGTGTCAATACTATTGACAAATAAGATTTGCCCATTGTAAATAAAGGGAGACAGGTAGATAAAGACCAAACAATACTTTCGCAACGATTTAGGAGTCGGGTGATGTTTTATTGAGAAGAGTTTTTCAATGGCTTGAAATAGCTCATTTTTCACTCGAATCAGACTGTCTTTTTCCCGCTCATTATAATGCTGTTTATCATCATCAATCCGAAAAAAAATGTCTTTTCGACTTTTTCGAATCTCCGAAATTCCTTCTGAAGAGTCTTGAACAAGGTGTTTGATGACGAGTGATTGGATCTTTGAGAGTGCTTTAAAAAGCTTTTGATAATCAGCTTTTGAAGTGCCTTCTACAGAAAAATAGATATTACTCAATTCAATCATTTTGTTGCGCAGCACATTGAAGGTGAACAAGGCATCTTGGCGCTTTTGGTAAGCACTAGTGATTGAAAACACAATTGGGAATACAATAGCAATGCTGAGGATAGTGAAATCAACACTTAGCTTAAAATTGTATTTGTAGTACAAAAAATAGACTAGTAGTGTTTCTATCAATATGATAAGAATACGATAATTGAGTACAGATAATAAAGATCGTGCTTGCATAGTATAGTTTTTCTCAGTGTTTTTTGATTAAAATCAACAAAAAACATAGTTGTCACAACTTCCAAACGAAACTCAATGTCGTTTATTGTATTCGCAAAATCAGGAAGAAGGGTTAAAGACTTAGAGTATACTTTTACGTGATAGGTACTTCAGTCTATGGGTTGTGAATAACTAAGGCAGTAAAATACCCAATTAGGATTCCCATAAACAGGATAATGAAGTTACGAGCCTTGAAGAACCATCCTACTTTATTTTCCCAGGCATCGGGAACATTATTGTTGTTTTGATCAACTGCGAACCCAGATCGAGACGAATAACCAGCATACCAGTACAAGAATAAGATCACAAGGGCGATAAGAACCACCAAAAAAAGTGCATTTTTCATAATATAGTTTGTCCAAAACTATAAAAAGAATTTTAGTGTTTGGTTTGGAAATCGGGCGAGAAATCTTGAAGCAATTATTTTTGCATTCAATCAAAGCTGCATGTACCTTCGTTTACTATGGAGATTTATGATGCCTACACAGCATTTCATTACAATGCCTTTCGTCCTCCCTTACACGGGTCAATTTTGAGACAATGCTTGGGACAGGATTCTTTTTCTAAGGTGCTGGATATCGGATGTGGCGCTGGACATTCTACAGTAGCCTTGGCTGAATTTTGTCAAAAGGCTGTTGGTTTTGATGTGAGTCAATCCACGTTACAACAGGCGCTGTAACATCCGAAAATAGCATATACCGCCCAGATGGATGGCAATACCAAATTTGATATGATATCTTTTTTCGGCAGTATCAATTATATTGGGTCGGAGGAATTGACTTCCATCCTTA
>QXYU01000049.1 GCA_009886755.1 Flavobacteriaceae bacterium | reverse complement strand
GAAATTGATAACAGTATCGTTCCCTATGTTGCCAAACAATTACAATTAAACCTTCAACTTATCTTAAAACTAGTTTCTGCCGAAATCAATCGACTTCCCAAAGTAGAAGGTGGCGATTTGAGTTTTTCCCAGAAGGCTTCCAATACGCTATTAAAAGCCACCAGCCTTGCCAAAAAACAAAATGATGATTTTGTCGCTACGGATCATCTGCTTCTAGCACTCCACGCCTCTAACGATGCCGCAGGTCGTATTTTAAAAGATCAGGGGATTCAGAAGACGGACTTGGAAAAAGCCATTGCTCACTTACGACAAGGGGAGAAAACAACTTCTGCTTCAATGGAAGACCGTTATCAGGCATTGGAAAAATACGCCCGTAATTTGAACCAACAAGCACAAGAAGCTCAATTGGACCCTGTGATTGGCCGTGATGAAGAAATCCGTCGATTGCTTCAGATTTTATCCCGACGCACCAAAAACAATCCCATTTTGGTGGGGGAACCCGGTACTGGAAAAACCGCTATTGCCGAGGGCTTGGCCCATCGGATTATTGCCGGTGATGTTCCTGAAAATTTAAAGGATAAAACGCTTTATGCCTTGGATATGGGGGCACTGATTGCTGGAGCCAAATACAAAGGAGAATTTGAAGAACGCCTCAAAAGTGTCATTAAAGAGGTTGCTAAAAGTGACGGACAATTATTACTTTTCATTGATGAGATCCACACCTTGGTGGGGGCCGGAGGTGGTGAAGGGGCTATGGATGCTGCCAATATTCTGAAACCCGCTCTCGCGCGTGGTGAACTCCGTACCATAGGAGCCACTACCCTAGATGAATATCAAAAATACTTTGAAAAAGACAAGGCACTTGAAAGACGTTTTCAAAAGGTACTCGTGGAAGAACCCAATGTGGACGATGCTATTTCCATTCTTCGAGGGTTGAAAGAAAAATACGAAACCCACCATAAAGTCCGTATTAAGGACGAAGCAATTGTCGGTGCAGTTCAATTGTCTCATCGTTATATCTCCAATCGATTTCTTCCCGACAAGGCTATTGATTTGATGGACGAAGCCGCTGCCAAACTACGAATGGAGATCAACTCCAAACCCGAAGAATTGGATGGTTTGGATCGGAGAATTCGGCAGCTTGAAATTGAACTGGTGGCTATCCAGCGTGAAAATGACGAAGCCAAAATTAAAAAGTTAAGCGAAGAATTGGCCAATCTAAAAGAATCACGCACGCAATTGTTTTCCCAATGGAGTCGTGAAAAAGAGGTGGTCGATGGTATTCAGAAAGTAAAATCCGATATCGAACAATTACGCTTACAAGCCGAACGCGCTGAACGAGAAGGAGACTATGGCAAAGTTGCTGAAATTCGTTATGGAAAACTTCAAGCCGCCCAAGAAGAGTTGGATGCTTTTCAAATGGAACTTCACAAACAACAGACAGAGGATAGCCTGATCAAAGAAGAAGTGCTCTTTGACGATATTGCCGAAGTAGTTGCCAAATGGACAGGGATTCCCGTTCAAAAAATGCTGCAAAGCGACCGGGAAAAACTATTGCATTTAGAAAATCAGTTGCACCAGCGTTTGGTGGGGCAAGAAGCCGCTGTATCAGCCGTTAGTGATGCCATCAGACGCAGTCGGAGTGGATTGCAGGACACTCAAAAACCGATTGGGAGCTTTTTATTCTTAGGAACTACTGGGGTTGGAAAAACAGAACTGGCCAAGGCCTTGGCGGAAGTGCTATTCGATGATGAAAACAACCTGACCCGCATTGATATGAGCGAATATCAAGAACGGCATGCTGTCAGCCGATTGATTGGGGCACCTCCAGGTTATGTGGGCTATGATGAAGGAGGACAATTAACAGAAGCCGTAAGACGTAAGCCCTATTCTGTGATCTTACTCGATGAAATTGAAAAAGCCCATCCCGATACCTTTAACATCCTGCTACAAGTTTTGGATGAAGGACGATTGACCGACAACAAAGGACGAGTTGCTGATTTTAAAAATGCGGTTATCATCATGACCTCAAATATTGGAAGCCGTGAAATTCAACAAGCCTTTGAATCGGAAACTCATTTTGATGCTGCAGAAGCCAAAGCTAAGGATCAAGTATTAAGTCTTCTAAAACAAAATGTTCGCCCCGAGTTTTTGAATCGAATTGATGACGTTTTAGTATTTTCCCCACTGACTCGAAAAGAAATTCAACAAATCGTAGCCCTTCAATTCCAAGTCATTTCGCAACGTTTAACCCAACAGAACATCCAATTAAAAGCTACTCCGGAAGCACTGTCACTTCTAGCTAAAAAAGGATTTGATCCCGAATACGGTGGACGACCTGTAAAACGCATATTACAAAAGCAAGTGGTCAATCCCCTGAGTAAAGAACTACTGAATGGATCCATTCAGCCCGATCAGGAAGTTACAGTAGATGTGTTTGAAGGGGAAATCGTTTTTAGAAATAAATAATCAATCTCCTATTCCACTCTGTAATTGAAACGCTGATTTTTACCCCATATGCTTTTATCAAAGATAGAGTCCTGAGTGATTTAGGCTCCCTTTTCAAACAAGTAAGGGTAGTACATAAGCACAAGTATCAAAAATGAAAAGAACACCGCAAAAGAAACAGCCCCTGCCGAAACATCCTTGATAAAGCCAATCCGCTTATCAAAATTAATGTGAACAAAATCACACACTTTTTCGATGGCTGTATTTACGCCCTCTAATGCTAAGACAAAGCCTATCACTGCTAGTTGAATAATCCAGTCTATACGGGAGATGTCAAAATAGAATCCTGCAATTATTAAGAGGACACCGATGCTAAATTGAGTAATGATCGCATGTTCTGTTTTTAGCAACAAAAACATTCCTTTTATAGCAAATTTTACGCTTTTTATTCTCCCTGAAATAAAAGTAAATAGTGTCATTTTGGCGTTGTTAATACCCCCTTTTTCAAGCCTTAAAAATTCAAAAACTGTAGCAAAGAATAATTCTCATTCAAACATACAAAAATCACACAAGCCCTCTAGCATTTGAACCCTTGGAAAAATTCTTACTGTTTTGATTTGATGTTTATCCATATAGAAAAGTATCTGAGGAATAGTTGTAATTTTACGCGATGCAAAAAAAGGTCAACATCCAAAACAAACGTGCCCGTTTTGAATACGAAATAATCGATCAGTATACGGCTGGGATTGTATTGACTGGAACTGAAATCAAATCCATTCGAAACAGCCAAGCCTCTATTAGTGAGTGCTTTTGTGAATTCAATGAACGTGGGGAGTTGTTTGTGGTCAATATGTATGTGGAGATTTATGCCTTTGGCACGCGCTTTAACCATACACCACGTGGCAGTCGAAAGCTATTACTCAACAAACGAGAACTAAAAAAGCTCCGCCGAGAAGTGCAAAATGCAGGACTAACCATTGTCCCCCTTCGTATGTTTATCAATGACAAAGGATTTGCCAAACTAACCGTTGCACTAGCGCGAGGGAAAAAACTCTACGACAAACGCGAAACCATTAAAGACCGAGACAACCAACGAAATCTTGCACGTATTAAAAAAGATTTTAGAAAATAACGGCTTCTTCATTTTTTGCTAATTTAGAGTTGTTCAAATCACCTACATAATGCAACGCCTACTCCTAATTGTACTACTTCTATTTACAAAACTTTTATCAGCTCAGCTCCAAGGTTATGTTGTAGATGAAAATCAAAAGCCCCTTCAGGATGTTAGTGTCTATTTAAAAGGCACCTATCAGGGAACGGTTACTAATAAAGATGGATTTTTTTTTCTGGATGTACCCGAGCAATCCGAAGCTCCCTTACAGTTTAGCTATTTAGGCTATGACACCCTAAGCGAAGTCTATTCCTTACCCTCTGAGACAATTCAGATTCAAATGAAACCGAGTCCCCTCAACCTTTCAGAGGTGGCTGTTTCCTCCAAAGAAAATCCCGCCAATGCCATCATTCGAAACGCACAGCGGGTTCGGAAGATCCGTGCCGGCAAAAATCAAATATTCACTGCTGATTTTTATTCCCGAGGGATGTTCCGAATGGACAGCGTTCCCAAAAAGTTTATGGGTGTTGCTATTGGAGATATTGGAGGTTCCCTAGACAGTACTCGTTCGGGTATTGTTTATCTCTCTGAAACCAAATCAAAAATCTTTCAAAATAAAAAAGACTTTAAAGAAATTGTCTATGCTTCTAAAGTAAGTGGCAATGACAATGGATTTAGCTTCAACTCTGCCCAAGATGCCGAATTTGACTTTTATCAAAACACCTTGGATTTTGGAACTCCCATTGCTTCGCCCATCGGCAACAGTGCCTTTACGTATTACCGATTCACACTTGAGGAAAGTTTTTATACTCCCGAAAAAAAACTCATCAACAAGATCAAAATTACTCCCAAAACAGAGCCAGGTCCCGCTTTCAAAGGCTATATATACATCGTTGAAGACGACTGGGTGTTTTATGGATTGGATGTCGTTATCGAAAAACAACGAATGCGACTTCCTGGGATGGATGCGATGCAAATTATTCAACAATACCTGTTTAATGCTACAGACAATCGTTGGTCGTTGTCCAATCAGGTGCTTGATTTTGAATTTAGCTTTTTTGCTTTTAAAGGCAACGGACGTTTTTCGGCAGTCTATTCACACTATGACTTTAGCCCCCTTTTTGCACCCAAGACTTTTGGAGCCGCCCTGCAACGTTTTGAGGAAAAAGCCAATAAAAAAGAGACACTTTACTGGGACAAAGAACGCCCCATCCGTTTGACAGAAGAAGAAGTTCAGGACTACAAAAAGAAAGATAGAATCCAACGGGTTCGGAAATCTCCTCAATATTTGGATTCCATTGATCAGGTAAAAAACAAGTTCAAATGGACGAATATCTTTGGTAAAACGATCCGAAATTCTCAAAAAAACACGCAGTTCACCTATAGTTCTCCCATAACAGATAACACCTTTAATCCTATCCAAGGCTATGCATTGGGGGTCAATTTGGATTGGAATAAAGAATGGGAAGAGGAAAAAAAGAATCTGAATCTTAAAACCGGTGTGAGCTATGGACTAAGCGATGAAAAGTGGTATCCGAGAGTTGAACTCAACTATTTAATGAATAGCATCAATTACAGCCGTATTGTCTTTCGTGCCGAAAAAAGCCTTACTCAATTTGACAATGCCCCTGCCATCGTGGAAACTGCTGATGCGATTAGTACGATCTTGTTTAAAAAAAATTGGGCACGCCACTATGAGCGCACTCGAATTGGGACGAACTGGCAAGGCTATCTATTCCCCTCTCTCTTGGCTTCCTACAATATTGATTTTGAAAAGCGAACCCCTCGCGTCAATACTACGCAATACTCTATTGGTTTTCCCAATCGACGCTATGCGGACAACATTCCCGATAATACCGCTTTTGATTTTGAAAACCATGATTTAATCAAGCATACATTTCGTCTGCAATACCGCCACCAACAAAAATATTACGAAAATCCTCGGGAGCGTTTTTACACATTTGACAATACTCGCCCTCGAATTACTCTAGAACTAGAACAAGCCTTTGCCAGTAGTTTGAAAAAATACAATTACCTGAAGTTAGACCTATACTGGCTTCAAGAACTCCAATTGGCAGCCCTTGGAAACAGCCAATTTGCGTTTCGATGGGGGCATTATCTCAAAAAAGACCGTCCCAGTTTTGCTGACTATACACATTTTCATGGTAACGAAACGCTTTTACGGAATAACCCTCTAAGAAGTTTTCAGCTTCTTTCCTTCTACCAAAAGAGCACTACAGAAGATTACGCTCTAGCGCATTGGGAGCATGACTTTTACAAATGGGGACTGGGCTCGTGGCCCCTTTTCAAACAATTGCAAGCCTCTCTTATTGTTGGGGGAAATAGTTTGTTTATCGCAGGAGAAAAACCCTATTTTGAAGCTTTTATTGGACTTGGAAATCTTGGCATCAAAAAACTCCGATTCCTTCGCGTGGACTATGTCCGATCCTTTGGTGATGTGTTTAAAAAAGATGGAATCCGGTTTGGATTGGATTTGTTTTAATTTTTATCCTCCAATAAAGGAACAAATTTAAAAGAACCATAGGTCGTTCGATCAAATGCTTTTTCGTTTTTACGAATCAATCGGGTCATAATTTGTTCTTTAAGTCCTACAGGGATGATCAGTTTTCCACCTATTTTGAGTTGCGACAAAAGTGCATTGGGAACTTCAGGGGCTCCCGCGGTAACAATGATCCCATCAAAAGGAGCTGCCGCATCATACCCCTTATACCCATCCCCAAAAACATGCCTCTTGGGTCGCATGCCTAGCTTTCGAAATAGCCTTTCGGTTTTTTTAAACAGCTCCCCTTGGCGTTCAATGGTATAAACCTGATACCCCAAAGCCAACAAAATAGCCGTTTGATAGCCAGAACCCGTTCCGATTTCCAAGACCTTAGCTCCAACAGGAAGCGCCAGTAATTGCGATTGAAACGCCACTGTGTACGGCTGTGAAATGGTTTGGTCTGCAGCGATAGGATAGGCTTTGTCTACGTAAGCATAACTCTCCAAGCCAGAATCCATAAACCAATGTCTAGGGGTATCGGCAAGGGCCTGGAGTACCGCCTGATCCACAATTCCTTTTTCCTTTAGTAATGCCACTAATTGGCGACGAAGTCCTTGGTGTTTGGTACTATCTATCATCGGCACTAAAGGTACCAAGTAAAAAGAAAACTGGTAATTTTTTTGCTGCCGTTTTAGTTTAATACCTTTGAAAAAAAGAGCCATGCTTAAAATTGGAGTATTCGGTGCTGGGCACCTTGGAAAAATTCATTTACGTCTGCTGGAAGCCTCCGATCGTTACGAATTAGTTGGCTTTTATGATTCAAACAAAGCACTGGGTGCTCAGCTTGAAAAAGAAAAAGGCTTTTGTTATTTCGATTCCGCAGCAGAGCTACTTGAAAAGGTTGAGGTGATTGATATTGTAACACCCACTCTATCCCATGCGGAACTAGCTACCCAAGCGCTGCAAGCCGGAAAACATTTGTTTATTGAAAAACCCATTACAACAACCGTTGCCGAAGCGGAAGCCCTTTGTGCTTTGGCTGTTAAGAACCAACGCATAGGACAGGTAGGCCACGTAGAAAGATTCAATCCCGCGTTTATAGCTGCTCAACCCCATATTGATGCGCCCATGTTTATTGAAACCCATCGTTTGGCAGAATTCAATCCAAGAGGTACTGATGTTCCTGTTGTACTCGATCTTATGATTCATGACTTGGACATTATTCTAAGTGTTGTCAAATCCCCAATAAAACAGGTACATGCTTCTGGAGTTTCTGTTATTAGTGAAACCCCTGATATAGCCAATGCACGAGTAGAGTTTGAAAATGGCTGTGTTGCCAATTTAACCGCCAGTCGCATTTCATTAAAAAACATGCGTAAAACTCGTTTTTTTCAAAAAGACGCCTATATCTCTGTTGATTTTCTCGCCAAAAACGTTGAGATTGTCAAAATGAAAAACCCAGCAATCAAGCCTGACGAATTTGCGTTAATACTTGAAAACGCAGAAGGTCAGAAAAAACAGATCTATTTTGAAAACCCAACGATTGACAGTAATAATGCCATACAAGAAGAGTTGGAAAGCCTTGCTGATAGTATCGAAAACACTCAACCTTCTAAAGTTCCTTTAGAAGATGGCACTAAAGCGTTAAAACTAGCGCATCAAATCATTGCAGCTTATGCTTAATGTCCCAAAAAATGTCCCTATACCCTATTCCCTTTTATGTAGCTCAAAATCCTGCACGACAAGCCTGTCAAGGATATAAAAAGCAAACTCGCTCCGTTCTTTCTGGCCCCACTTCGAACCTTTCTTACAATCGGTTTTTAAATGCAGGAAATCAGTTTCCAGAAGGTCCCAAGCGTTGGAATCTTATTCGGGCAGCTATTCTTCAAGCGCTTGAAGATAAAGCTTATACACTTCAACAAACATCTTATATCGCCTATCAGATCAAAGGAAAAGACTCCTTTTTTGGGATTTTAGGGTGCATTCCAGCTTCTGAGCTCAACCATCAGGTACTCACTCACGAAGAAATCTATCCGGAACGTGTTTCCAAATTTGCGGCCTACCTGCAGAATGTAAAATTTCAAGCAGAACCCACGGTAGTAGCCTTTAGCAATAATCGCAAATGGCAGCAAATTGCCAAACGTATTCGCCATGACAAAGCTGGGGTTCGTTTTCAAAAAAACAAGGAAAAGCATCAACTTTGGTTGATCACCTCGGAAACCCCTTTGGCTCAAGAAATACAAGCTTTTTTTAAGGAGCAAAAGCAACTCTATTTGGTGGACGGCCACCATCGTAAAGCTGCCATTGAGAACATGAGTGCAAAACACCATGGGTATTCCCTTTTAAGTTTTTGCTTACCGCATACCACCATTCAATCTCACAGTTATCATTGGTATGCTGAAGAAATTCCTGAAGAAGTAGAACAACGGATTGGTGCCTTGCTCTGTCCTCTAAAAAAAGCCCCGCGTCGCATTCGAAAAAAACATCCCATTTTAGTTCGGTTTAATTCGCAATGGTACCAGTTTTCAAATCCCAATTATCTAGCTGTTTTAAGCCAGATAAAAACCGTTTATAAAAAGAATCAAATACCTCTTCACTACGAAGCCTACCCCAAACTAAACCTCCCTAAAGAACCAACTCAAAAAAATGCTGTATTGGAAATTTACTTCTACCCTTTCCAATTCCGCAAAATCATGGATTGGAGTGATGAAAATAAAATCCTACCGGCCAAGTCAACCTATTTACTCCCAAAGATCTTAACAGGACTCGTTTTACAACGAATATAGCTGTAGTTTTCAGTACCTTTGCCTTTGAAATGAGCATAAGAACAAACTGATGCAGCAAAGAATAACCTTCGACAAACTTCCTCTCTCTCCAATCAAAACAAAAAAAGAGATCGATGACAATTGCTAAGAACTTAAAAGCACTCAAAACATCCCTACCCGAAGAAGTAATATTGGTTGCCGTATCCAAAACAAAGTCCAATGAAGCGATTATGGAAGCTTACGCCACTGGACAACGTCTTTTTGGTGAAAATAAAGTGCAGGAAATGGTTCAAAAGCACGAAACCCTACCTAAGGATATTGAATGGCATATGATTGGGCATTTGCAACGCAACAAGGTCAAGTACATGGCTTCTTTTGTTCATCTAATCCATGGTGTTGATACTGAAAAATTACTCATGGAAATCAATAAACAAGCCGCCAAACACCAGCGGTCCATCCCTTGC
>QXYU01000048.1 GCA_009886755.1 Flavobacteriaceae bacterium | reverse complement strand
GATCATAGTTAAATTGAACGGTGGTTTGGCTTTCCGTTTCACTACTTGCATTTTTGATCACTTCAAATTCAGTGAAAGATTGATCGATTTGCAAGGGTATGGAAAGGGGGTCGCTAAGAGGAATGATGGAATCGATGCTGAGTGCTCTAACTTGGAGACCTGAAACAGTTTTTAAAACCTCAGGATTTTCAGCATCATAAAATTTGATAATTAAGCGTGGGGTTCCCTGTGTTCCTTCAAGACAAATATCATCTTTTTCGCAGCTAAAAATCAGCCAGCTGGCAAGGAGTGTCAGGAAAATCGCGGGGAGGGACTTCATATACGCTGTAAAAGTACAATATTTTCTACATGATGGGTTTGTGGGAATAAATCCACCGCTTGACTTTTTACGAGTTGATATTTTTCCTTCATCAATGCCAGATCACGAGCTTGGGTGGCACTGTTGCAACTCACATATACGATTCTTTCCGGTGCGAGTTCCATAAGCTGCCCTACCACTTTGGCATGCATTCCATTTCGAGGCGGATCGGTGATCACGACCTGTGCTTCACCATGACGCTCGATAAAGTTTTTGTCAAAGCAATCTTTCATATCGCCTACTTCAAAGGCTACATTTGAAATGCCATTATTTAAGGCATTAGCTTTGGCGGCTATGATAGCATCAGGTACAGATTCAATTCCAATCACTTTAGCGCACTGATCGGCCACATATTGTGCAATGGTTCCAGTACCCGTATAGAGATCGTAGACAATTTCGTTTGGTTGAAGTTGCGCGAAATCCTTGACCAAACGGTAAAGTTTTTCGGCCTGTTCCGAATTGGTTTGGTAAAAAGATTTGGCACTAATCCTGAAGGTCAAATCACCCATTTTCTCCTCAATATAGGTTCGCTCTGTATAGGCTACAATTTCTTGATCGTAGAGACTTTCATTGGCCTTGTTGTTGATGCAATAAAGGAGGCAGTTGATGGTTGGAAATTCGTTTTGTAGCGTTTGTAATAAAGCTTCACGATCGTTTGTTGCTTCATGAAAAAATTGAAGCAGCACCATAACTTCTCCAGTACTTGCGGTTCGGATCATCAGGGTTCGTAGGAATCCTTCCTGTTCTCGAGGGTTGAAAAAAGAAAGGTTGTGCTCTAGAGCGTAGCTGCGAATAAAGTTGCGAATGGCATTGGAAGGATCTGCCTGAAGATGGCAGTGGTGGATGTCTACCACCTTGTCCCACATCCCCGGTTTGTGAAACCCAACCCCTCGGCGTTCAATAGTCGCTTCGCTGTTTATTTCCTCTGCGGTCAACCAACGTTGACTGGAAAAAGAAAATTCCATTTTATTGCGGTAGTAGTAGTCGGCTGGTGCCGCTACAATGGGATATTTTTCTATGGGAGTTACTTTGCCAATATGGGTGAGATTGTGGGTGACCTCTTTTTCTTTAAACTGAAGTTGTGCTTGATAATCAAAATGCTGCCATTTGCAGCCACCGCACAGACCAAAATAGTCACAAGGAGCATTAACGCGATCGGGTGAGGGTTTTTCGATCTTTTCCAAACGTGCTTCCCAATATCCACGCCTTTTTCGATAGGCAGTTGCTGTAACCACATCACCAGGAACGGTTCCCGGTACAAAAAACACCCGTCCGTCGTCTTTTCCTACGCCCATGCCTTTGGCATTAATGTCAACGATTTTGAGGGCTTCTAGCCCAAAGGCTTTCATTTTTCTTCCCATGGGGCAAAAGTAGTATTTAATGCGGCTTCTGTAGTGTAAAATTGTTGATGAATTTGTAATATCTTTGCAGCTAGCACATTGGTATTATTGCTAAATTTACACAATTACTAAACAAACCGTTACAAATACAACATCATGGAAACGCAACAAGTAAACAACTCGGCATACCACCTTGATTTAGAAAAAAAATACGGAGCACACGACTATAATCCGCTTCCTGTTGTATTAGCTAAAGGCGAAGGGGTTTTCCTTTGGGATGTTGAAGGGAAAAAGTACTATGATTTTCTCTCTGCATATTCTGCAGTAAACCAAGGGCACTGTCACCCTAGAATTGTAAAATCACTTAAAGACCAGGCCGAAACCCTAACACTTACTTCACGCGCTTTTCATAACAATCGCTTGGGAGAGTATATGGAATACGCCACAGCGTATTTTGGTTTTGAAAGTTTACTGCCAATGAATACCGGTGCAGAAGGGGTTGAAACAGCTATAAAAATCACCCGAAAATGGGGTTATACGATCAAAGGAGTTCCAGAAGATCAGGCGCAGATTATTGTTTGTGACAATAACTTTCACGGACGAACTACAACCATAATTTCTTTTTCATCCGATGCTGGTTCCAAAGACTATTTTGGCCCACACACCGGAGGCTTTTTACATATTCCATATAACGATCTCGATGCATTGGAGGCCGTCTTGCAAACCAACAAGAATATCGTTGGCTTTTTGGTAGAACCGATCCAAGGAGAAGCTGGAGTTTATACACCCGATGAAAACTTTATTCGTGGGGCGCGTGCCCTGTGTAGTCAGTATAATGTCTTGTTGATGGCTGACGAAATTCAAACTGGAATAGGTCGTACAGGTTCCTTGTTAGCCGTTTGTGGTAATTGTTCTTGTGAAGGACATTGTGAGCGTCAAGAAGACACCTATGTACGCCCCGATTTGTTGATTCTAGGAAAAGCCTTAAGTGGAGGAACGTACCCTGTCTCTGCTGTTTTATGTGATACTGCGATCATGGATGTGATTCAGCCCGGACAACACGGAAGTACCTTTGGAGGAAATCCATTGGGGGTGACCGTAGCACACACAGCATTAACCGTTATTCAAGAAGAAAAACTAACACAAAATGCTCGAGTACTTGGCGAAAAATTTCGTGCGGCCATGAATGCCTACATAGAAAAGAGTTCTATTGTGTCTTTGGTGCGCGGGAAAGGACTTTTAAACGCTATTGTCATCAATGATGCTCCAGATAGTAAAACAGCTTGGGAGATCTGTTTGCGTTTAAGAGACAATGGCCTACTGGCTAAGCCTACCCATGGCAATATCATTCGTTTTGCCCCTCCTTTGGTAATGACTGAAGCTCAATTGGAAGATTGCATTTCAATTATTACAAAAACACTGCAAGAGTTTGAATAAATCAATACTTCTTATGTAAGTTTGATTTGTGAATTAAGTAATGATTATTTAGTGATGGACGTTTATTTTGACAATGCCGCAACCACACCCATGCGCCCCGAAGTAATTGAAGCGATTTCTGAGTCCATGCAAAGCTGTTTCGGGAACCCTTCTTCAACGCATGGATTTGGAAGAACGGCAAAATCCAACATTGAATCAGCTCGAAAAAGTATTGCAGGACTTCTGGGTGCTCAGGCTCAAGAAATCATTTTCACTTCTGGAGGTACCGAATCTGACAATATGATCCTGCGTTGTGCTGTTAAAGATTTAGGGGTCAAAACCATCATATCTTCCAAAATAGAACACCATGCCGTTTTGCATACTCTGGACGCATTAGAAGCCAGTGGGATACAAATCAACTATGTGAAATTAACCCCTGTGGGCTCCATTGATTTAAAAGATCTTGAAAAACTGCTCAAAGAAAGTCAGGGACCTGTTTTGGTTAGCTTAATGCATGTAAATAACGAAATTGGAACCATACTCGATATTGATCATGTGGCGCATTTGTGCGAAGCCAACCAAGCATATTTCCATACGGATGCAGTTCAAGGTGTAGGGCATTTTGAATTGGATTTATCCAAAACACCAATCCATTTTTTATCTTCTGCCGCACACAAATACCACGGACCAAAAGGGATTGGTTTTTCATATGTACGCAAGAATTCTGGGTTGGACTGTTTTATTTATGGCGGCGCACAAGAGAAAGGGCTTCGTGCTGGAACCGAGGCGGTTCACAGTATCGTTGGAATGCAAAAAGCCATAGAGCTTTCCTACGCGAAACTTGCAGAGGAACGCCAGTTTATTCAATCTTTGAAACTACAATTCATTGAGGGACTTCGGGAGATTTTCCCTCAAGTTCATTTTAATGGGTGTTGTTCTGATTTTGAAAAAAGTACCTATACACTTGTCAATGTAGCTTTGCCCATAGAAAAAGAACAAAGCATGCTTTTGGATTTTCAATTGGATCTGAAAGGAATTGCCTGTTCCAAAGGCAGTGCTTGTCAGTCTGGAAGCGGCAAAGGATCTCACGTGCTTAGTGCCTTAGAAACGACTCCACAAGAAATGGCATCATTGCGTTTTTCTTTTTCAAGCTTTAACACCTCAGAAGAAGTAGCTTACGTTTTAGACACCTTGAAAACCTTTACCCTCGAAAAGACCTTATAAGCTATTTATCCAAGCCGTATTTGCGATATAATGTTGTTTCATACACACTGCGATTGCCAACTCCATCGGTGACTTCCAATTGCAGTTCATGCTTGGATGTTCTGAATGTTTTATCCCGAAAATCATAGGTAAGTAATTTAAGTTTAGGCTCGTATTCAAAACGAACCCATTCCCCGTTAATAGTACATCGATAAGAACGAATTCCGCTGTCGGTGTCTTCGATATGTATTTTCAGATAACGATAACGTGATAGCCATTGCCCTTCTTTAAAGTTTAGCGGTTTGATGCTAGGGGATAGGCTGTCTCTTTGCAGTTGATAGATGCCTCCTTCTTTTGTTTTTGCGATCCAATGTGCTGCTTTTTTTCGAGTTGCAAAAAAGATGTTTTTGCCTTTTTCTCCTTTGCGAACAATGGCCATTTGGGCAAGGTTAAGACTGTCGCCTTTGGGAGGATTAAAAGAAATTTCAAAAGCTTTGCGAACAGGAACGAGAGGTGTTTCGAGTTTTAATGACTCTTGCAGATTTTCACAGCGAATATTCTGAGTACTAAAAAAACTGTTTTTGGAAAAATACACACCCTTGTCTTCAAATTGTACCAGATAATCTTTTTCGGGGGTAATGGTATGTGTTGGATTGGTGGGGGTCAATGATGAGAACTCACGTTTTGTATTTTGCCCATCGATATAAGATTCCAGATAAGCATGGTTGCCATGAAAATCAGTGACAATAACTTTCACTTGATAGGATTTCCCATTTTCGATAAGTAAAAACCCGTTTGAAGGAATAGTATTCAAGAAACTAAGCATACTATATGCTGGGGTGAAAAGTTTGTATAAGCGACGTTTTTTGGTTTTTGAAAGAGCATAATCAATAAAGAGTGGGATGTATTCTCCGTCTTTAAAATCGATCTCATCGAATTGGTAGGCATAGACTTTTTGACCGTTGAGTAAGACCTCAACTCTGTAGATGCCATTTCGATTATAGCTTAAATCTTGCCGATCAAACATACTCAGTCCCAATCCGATTTTCCCTTGAGTGAATAACAAATTGGTTTGGTATACACTATCGTTGATTTTTTGAAGGGGAACGTCTTGAAAAAGTCTTTCTTGATCATCAAATAAATAGAGTTGTCGGAATTGAGGGCGTTGGGTATCTTGAACATTCAAGCCCATTCGGAGTGGATTCAGTGGCGTTTGTAGGTCTGTGTCTCGTACCTCAAAATGAAGATGAGGACCAAAGCTTCCACCAGTATTACCAGAATAACCAATGATTTCTCCCTTGGTAACTGTCAGTTCGTCTTTACGTAAAAATTGCTGTACTTCAAATCGTTCTTTTTCATACTGAATAGCTTTTATGAAGGCCTCTATCTTGGGAGCAAATTTTTGTAAATGAGCATATACACTCGTAAGACCATTATTGTGTTCTATGTATAAAGTCTTGCCATAACCACTGGTACTCACGCGGATTCTACGTATAGAACCTGCTTCTACAGCTTTGACCTTCAAGCCTTGTCTTCCTTTGGTTTTGATGTCTAAGCCGGCATGAAAATGTCCTCCTCGCAATTCAGCAAAATTCCCAGATAAGGCCAAGGGTATGTCTAGAGGTGTTCCGAGTTCAATTTCGTTTTGACCGAAACCTAAAAGAGTTCCAAGAAAAAAAAAACAGGACAGCATTCGTATAAAGAATAGGCAGGAATGATAATGGATTGGATAGCTATTCAAGGGTAATGGGTATGTTAAAGTTATTAAAACGCTGGAAGCGTTGTTAAATATATGAAATCGAATTGTTACTTTTGATTAAGTAAGCGTTTGACAAATCAAACCGAGACATGAATCAACCAATGCTCCTTCTTGAAGAAAAAATCATTGCTCTTTTGAATAAACTCAAAGACAATCATTTGCAACTTCAAAAACTTGAAAGCGAAATAACAGCTTTCAAAGAGCAAAATCAGCAATTGCAAGAAAAGTACACCCAATTGCAACAGGAAAATGCCTCATTAAAAGTTGCCAATAGCTTACTCGGCAGTAACGAAAGTAAAGCCAATACGAAACGTAAACTGAACAGCCTTATCAAAGAAGTTGATCAATGCTTGTATCAAATAGCAGAATTGTAGCCTAATGAGCGATACAATTAAAATAAAGTTAACCATTGCCGATCGCGTCTATCCCTTGACGATAGCTCCCGATCAAGAAGCGGCATTACGAAACTCTGCTAAAAAAATAGAAGGAATGATCAAACAGCTTGAAAAGAATTATGCTGTACGAGATAAACAAGATGTTTTAGCCATGTGCGCCCTGCAATACGCCGCACGCGTGGAGAAACAAGAACAAAACCCCGAGTCTAACGAAGCAGATAGATTGAAGACTCAAGAATTAATAGATCTCATCGACGTTCATATTGCTACGTACTAACGTTCTTTAACATAACAATACAATACTGCCTGTATTAGTAATATTTTTTGATAAACTCAACGAAGATTTAATTCGAAGAGGTGAGTCACTATTGTAAAAGCATGCTGCCCAGAGCAGATCCTTGATCAATGGGGTAGCCTCAAACCTGTTTATATGGAGTTTATACAAAACTCATCGCTAATGCAGGCTTTTTTATTTTAAATAATATGGAAGCATACATCCCTTACCTACTTGCCCTCTTAGCCCTTGTTGGGGGTATCATTATTGGTGGTTTTTCGCAGCGAAATAAAGCTACGGGTATCATCAAACAGTCCGAGATACGGGCTCATGAGATTGTAAAAAAAGCCCAACGAGACGGCGATACCATTAAGAAGGATAAAATCCTACAAGCCAAAGAGCGTTTTATTGAATTAAAAGGCGAGCACGAGAAAGAAATTTTTCAACGTGAGAAAAAAATCGCTGAAATCGAAAAGCGTTTGAGAGATAAAGAATCCCGTCTTTCTAATGAGCTCAACAAAAGCAAAGACCTCAATCGAAAACTGGAAGCTAAGACAGAACAGTTGGGCATCAAACTCGAAAAGCTTGAGAAAAAGATGGAAACCGTTTCCGAAACGGAAAAGCAAAATATTGTAAAGTTGGAGCAGATCGCCAATTATTCTGCAGAAGAAGCCAAAGAAGAATTGGTAAAGTCCCTTCAGGAAAAGGCTAAGGCAGCCGCTATGGAGTACACACAACAAACCTTGGAAGAAGCAAAGCTAACGGTTCAACAGGAAGCGAAAAAAGTGGTTATTAGCACTATCCAACGCATTGGAACTGAGGAAGCAATTGAAAACTGTGTGTCTGTATTCAACATCGAATCGGATGATATTAAAGGTCGCATCATTGGTCGGGAAGGGCGCAATATTCGGGCATTGGAATCAGCTACTGGAGTAGAAGTCATTGTAGATGATACTCCCGAGGCTATTATTTTATCTTGCTTTGATCCCGTTCGGAGAGAGATTGCTCGTTTGTCATTGCATAAACTAGTCACTGATGGACGCATTCACCCCGCACGAATCGAAGAAGTGGTTCAAAAAACAAAAAAGCAAATCGAGAATGAAATTGTTGAGGTTGGAAAACGCACGGTGATTGACCTTGGTATTCATGGTCTGCATCCAGAGTTAATCCGAATCGTTGGGCGAATGAAATATCGTTCTTCCTATGGTCAAAATCTTTTACAGCACTCTCGTGAAGTTGCCAAACTTTGTGGTGTGATGGCCGTAGAATTAGGCTTGAACGCTAAAATGGCCAAGCGTGCTGGTTTGCTCCATGATATTGGGAAAGTACCCGAAGAAGAAACAGAAATGCCTCATGCCTTGCTGGGAATGGAGTGGGCAGAAAAGCACGGAGAGAAAAAAGAAGTGTGTAATGCTATTGGAGCGCACCACGATGAGATTGAAATGACCTCTTTATTGTCCCCTATTGTTCAGGTGTGTGATGCTATTTCTGGTGCGCGTCCGGGTGCACGCCGACAAGTTCTCGATAGCTATGTGCAACGTCTTAAGGATTTGGAAAATATCGCGTATGATTTTGATGGAGTCAATAAGGCCTTTGCCATTCAAGCAGGACGTGAACTTAGAGTAATTGTGGAGAGTGAAAAAGTTAGTGATGATCATGCAGCACAGCTTTCATTTGAAATATCTCAAAAGATCCAAACAGATATGACCTATCCTGGGCAAGTAAAAATCACAGTCATTCGAGAAACACGAGCGGTGAATATTGCCAAATAGAGGCGCACTAAAGTCCTAGCAGTAGATAAAGTCCTCCTGCAATGACTCCACCTAGAAAGGGTCCTAAAATGGGGATCCAACTATAGGCCCAGTCGACTTGTTTATTTTTCCTTGGCAGGATTGAATATACAAGCCGCGGTCCAAAATCGCGAGCTGGATTGATGGCGTATCCAGTAGTACCTCCCAAAGCAAGACCAATAACCCACACGACCAACGCAATGGGCAGAGCGTCAAGAGCGCCAAGACCAAAATTAGTAACGGAACTACCTTTGATTTCAATATTGGGACTGGCAAGCATCAAAGCTGAAAAAACAAGGACAAAAGCACCAAGGGCTTCAGCAAAAAGATTGTTTTTATAATTGCGTATGGCTGGGCCGGTACAGAATGTACTTTTGACCGCAGCTTCGTCTTTGGTAGCCCGGTAGTGATCAATATAAGCGAGATAAGCTAAAAAACTTCCGCACATGGCTCCAAGAAATTGAGCCAGAAGATAGCTTGCTACGAGTTCCCAAGAGAACTTTCCAGCAACTGCAAAACCTAGGGTCACGGCAGGATTCAAATGCGCGCCACTGGATTGACTTGAAATAAAAACCCCCACAAAGACTGCAAAAGCCCAAGCAGTTGTTATTAGCATCCAGGGGTTTTGGTTTTCTGCAATGGTTTGCTTCAAATTCACATTGGCAACAACACCTGCTCCAAGTAATAGGAGAAAAGCCGTGCCAATGAACTCTGCCAAAAAAGGATCAAGTGTCATAACGGTATATGGAATTAAATTTATAATTCAATGGTGTCAAAAGGTACTGTATTTTACCTAAAAATGCAGTATTTTACAAAAACCTAAAAACGAAATTGTGAAAGTTGAAGTATGTGCCACCAGCCTCCAATCCATCCTGAATGCCCAGCAAGCCGGTGCTGATCGAATTGAACTTTGTGCAGAATTAAGCTTGGGTGGTATCACGCCTTCCTATGGTTTTATTAAGGAAGCGGTTCGCTTGAGCGAATTGCCTATTCATCTTTTGATTCGTCCACGTTCGGGCAACTTTTGTTATTCGGAAGTTGAATTTCAAACCCTTTTGGAAGACATTCGAATGGCTAAGCAATTAGGCGTGGCCGGTGTTGTGGTGGGTTTTTTGCATTCAAATAATCAAATACATTGGGAACAACTACAACAAGCAATGGCTTTTGCCAAGCCTCTTGCGATTACCTTTCATCGAGCTTTTGATCTGATTCCAGATCCAGAGACAGCATTGAAGCGTTTTATTGAATTGGGAGTTCATCGCATTTTGTGTTCGGGAAAAGCCCTACAAGCGACGGAAGGTATTGCAACACTTGAGCGATGGAAAACTTTGGCGGGTAAATCCCTTGAAATTCAACCAGGGGGGGGAATCAGCGCTGAAAACTGTCAAATGTTTTACGATCATGGTTTTGAGAGCATACACTTGTCTGCCCAAAGAAAAAATTTGAATCATTCGAACGCCGAAAGTGTTGCGGATTTTTGGGAGCAGCAAGCCGAAGTAGCCGATTTGAAAATGTTACAAGAAGTGGTTTCGATTTGTAAACCTTAATCGGTTTTCTTTTTTAGATCAGGCTGGTAGTGAAAAAAGAAATTGGCCCAAATCAACTTTGACCAAGCATTCAGATAGGGACTCACGATCAAAAGAATACCACTAATCAACAAAAAAGCAGCCCCTACCGAAAAAGAATCACTGAGCACCCAATATAAGAGCGTAACCCCTAGCATTAGCGCCACTCCAAGGGCATAAGCGACATACATAGATCCGTAGTAAAAACTCGGCTCTATTTTAAATCGTGTTGGGCAATGAGTACACTGCTCTAGAACACGAATAATTTTGAACAAAGGTCGGGGAGGACTTTCTAAAAATTCCCCTTTGTGGCAGCAAGGGCATTGCAGTCGAAAAATACTGAGCAGTGTTTTCATGGACGGTTTTGAACAAAACTACACAGAAAAAACCCAGATTCTTGCCACCTAGATCGCAAAAGAACCAGCATCTTTGTGAAAATTATTCTGAAGTGACCGATTTTTATCGTGCCGTTCGTTACATGCTTCTCAGCACTGCGCTGTTTGGTATGATGAATACATTGATCAAAAACCTCATTGACTACCCCACTTTTGAGTTGATTTTTTTTCGTTCCGTAACGTCCTTGATAATTGCTTTTGGCTATCTGAAACGATTTAATATTCCCATTTGGGGAGATCAAAAGACCTTGCTGATTAGCCGTGGATTGGTGGGATCTACATCTATGGTATTGTTTTTTCTTTCGGTTAATTATATCTCCCTTGGTTCTGCAGTAACTCTTCGTTATGTGTCTCCTCTTTTTGCTGCTTTTCTGGCGATTTTTTTATTAAATGAAAAAATCCGTCCTACACAATGGCTTTTTTTCACAATTACCTTTGCTGGCGTAGCACTGATTAAGGGTTTTGACAGCACCGTTTCTGTTTTAGGTTTTTCGATTGCGATTCTGTCTGCTTTTTTTTCTGCTGGAGTTTATATTATTCTCAATAAAATTGGTCATGGTGATCATTCGGTTGTAGTGGTGTTTTATTTTATGCTCATAGCAACAGTGGTAGGGGCTGTAGGGATTGGTTTTACCGGATGGTTAAGCCCCGTTCTTGCGGACTACCCCAGCTTATTTATGCTAGGGGTTTTTGGGTTTTTTGGGCAACTGTATATGACCAAAGCCTTTCGTTCCTATGAGGCAAATATAATTGCTCCATTCAAATACGTTGAGGTCTTTTTTACCCTATCAATTGGTGTTCTTGTCTTTGAAGAAACCTACACTTTTTTCAGTCTGCTGGGAATCTTTTTAATTATTAGTGGACTGGTTTGCAACATATTATACAAGTCCAGAAGTCAAAAAAAAGCATCTTAGAGGTGTAATTATCACAACTATGCTTAAGGATGTTAAGTATCTATTGGCCTATACCATTCCCGTAGCGACTGTATTTGCACTCTCAAAGGAGGGTGCTTTATGAATTGACACGGCATTCGGATCATCACTTTCGATCGAATAAAAAGTTTCAGATATTGGAAAACAAACCAAACAGTCACCAATTGCCATACGGCTATCCAACCTCTATGCTACTGTCCATGTTGCCCCCTTTGTGATTTCGTAAAATGGATATGCTATTAGACCGATATCAGGCTCCCTGAGATTAGAATAGGCTAGATGGCATAGCCACGGATGAGCATTCATGTAATCATTTTTTTATACATTTAGGGAGCTTCCAATTAAATTGAAGTTCCTTTCTTATGCATCGAAGAACCTTTATAAAAAACACAGCCTTATCAGGATTGCTTTTACATCCCATGACTAATGCGAACACGAACGATCCAACAGCTGAAACTTTCAAACGTAAGAATAACATTCATCATTCGGTCTGTCAATGGTGTTTCGAGGATATTCCTTTAGATACTTTTTTGCCAATCATCAAAGACATAGGGATCCAGGCCATTGATCTCATTGGCCCGAAAGATTGGCCTACACTCAAAAAGCACGGTATTCATTGCTCTATGTGTAACGGTGCTGAGATCAGCCTTACCGAAGGATGGAATGATCATCAGTATCATGAAACTTTGATTCGCAATTACACAGAAATAATCCCTCAAGTAGCTGCGGCAGGCTACACTAATCTAATTTGTTTTAGTGGCAATCGCAATGGAATGTCCGACACACAAGGGTTGGCGAATTGTGTTGAGGGTTTATCAAAGATTCTTCCTTTGGCGGAAAAACACGGTGTGGTGTTACAGATGGAATTGTTTAATCAAATCAATCACCCGGATTATATGTGCGATTCTACTGAATGGGGGATTGCATTGTGTAAGGCCTTGGGGTCCGATAATTTCAAATTGCTTTATGATATTTATCATATGCAAATTCAGGAAGGGGACATCATCCGTAGTATTCAGACCAACCATCAATTCTTTGGACATTATCATACAGCAGGGGTTCCAGGACGGCATGAAATTGACGAAAACCAAGAGCTTTTTTACCCAGCCATTATGCGAGCCATCGTTGCTACAGGCTTTCAGGGCTATGTTGCGCAAGAATTTATCCCTACGAAGGAAAACCCGTTGGAATCTCTCCGAGAAGCCATCCAAATTTGTGATGTATAAGTTTTTGGAATGCTTTTGTTCCTAAAGTTCTTATTGATTTTCAGTCCTTCACAGCCACAATTGCTTCCAGTAACAGTTGGGGATTTCGAACGTTTTGTCAACGCAACGCAGTACATCACCGATGCGGAACGCTATGGTTGGTCTATTGTTCAGATAGATGTGTACCGTTACCGAACCGAATGGGGTGCCTTTTGGTGTCAACCCGATGGGCTTCATCCACCCACGTCCAAGGCATTACCTGTAACTCAAGTCAGTTATAATGACGCAATAGCTTACTGCCGTTGGGCAGGTGTACGTTTGCCGACCTATGCGGAATACTGGCAGTTGGTAAAGTTCGATACCCGTCCCATCCGATCCGATAATCAAGGGCCGATTACTTCAGTGGATACCTTTAATGTGGTGGGCAATGTCTGGGACATAACCCAGCAAAAGGAGACAAAGGGAAAAGTTAGACTTGCAGGGGGCTCCCTGTTTTGTTCCCCTTCGACTTGTCATGGGACTGTTGCTGAACGAGAACTCTTTGTCGATTCGGAAACCGCCAATATACATATTGGATTTAGTGTATTGACAGATTAAAATTTAGTTATACCAAACAACTTTGTCTTCCCAAGAACCGGGTGTTCGTTGGGGTAACGACCCTTCGAAATGACCAAGATAAAATAGGCCCAAACAGCGTTCTCCCTCGTTAAAAGGAATAAAATCATGCATTTGATCGCAATAGGAAGGGGAGCTCCAATAGCCTCCTAATCCCAATAATGTTGCTTGAAGCCAGAGGTTTTGAACCGCCATGGCAGTAGCAGCTACTTCTTCCCACTCGGGGATGCATTCTGCTGGGTCACGTTGCATGCAGAGGAGAATTACTACTGGCGATTGAGCTATTTTATCCCTAATCTTTTGTTGTTTGATAGCTGAAAATTTGCTAGCGGTTTGCGCGTAGGTTTCTGCCATAAAAGAGCCCAGAGAATCCTTTTGACTCCCTTGTAGCACTTTAAACCGCCAGGGTTCTGTTTTACGATGGGTTGGTGCCCAATTAGCTGCTTCCAGCATGCTACAGATATCGGTTTTAGCAACTGCTTTTTGGGAAAATTGAATCGGGAAAATTGACCGTCGGAGTGGGATGGGATTTTTCATGACATAAAGAAATAAAATTCAAAAAGAAGTTTAACGGTTTTAGGGTTTTATTAATACTTGGTTTTCAATTCTTTGAATACATTGGATTGATTTCTAAACACCCCAAGAAATGCGACGACCCGACTTAGTCCTTTTATTAATAGCGGGATATAATCTTACTGTTTCTTATCAAAACCCTTTTTCAATTAAGCATATCAAAGGAGCTTTTGTTACTGTCTCAAAGGATACCACTCAAATTTTTTTCACCCCTGTCATTGCGGATTCAATTCCAGAGGGAGTACTACTTGATGAAGTAGTACTTGCAGGATCTAACCACGAATTTGACAGTGCACTTTACAATCAAGAATTAAATCAACAACTTCAATGGGATATCATTAACAACCCATACGCTTACGAAAAGAATATCCCCAGTGGAAATCTGTTTGCTTTATTGGGACTTGCTATTAAACTGTTTGAACGTAGGTAACCTTCCTTGAAAAAGGGGCTAATAAAGGACTCTGATTTAGAAACCCTTTATCAAGAGGAAGATAATTTTTTGAATGATTCCTTTTTTTAAGGAGGTGTTGAGAATTCCGATAGTGGAAAGACAGTTATTCTTCAAATTTGTTGAATCGAAGGATTTGGAGGCCGATTTTCTTCAAGAAGAAAATCATTTTTTATTGATCGATAATTTGCTGAATCAAAGCCTAATATATAACATGCGATACATAGAAAACAAATAAGGCTCCACTTTGCAGTGAAGCCTTGAAATTACTGTAGCGAGAGGGAGACTTGAACTCCCGACCTCCGGGTTATGAATCCGACGCTCTAACCGGCTGAGCTACCTCGCCATGAGTGCGCAAATATAAACTTAAAATGACTATGAAGCAATCCTGGTATTTAAATTTATTACGAGTTAGAAAGCTTGAATGAAGTTTTTTTATATATTAACGATTCTATTTATATAACAAACCATGAATCAAAAAAAGCCCTTTTCTATCGAGTTTGATTTTCACGCATCTCCCCAATTGTTATTTCAATACTTAAGTACCCCTTCGGGCTTAAGTGAATGGTTTGCCGACAATGTCAATTCACGCGGTGAAGATTTCACCTTCATTTGGGATGATGGCGAAGAATATGCCAAGCTCCTTTCAAAAAAAATCAACCAAAAGGTACGTTTCCAATGGCTTAATGATGAGCCCGATCAGGAGGAGTATTATTTTGAATTTGTCATACAAGTAGATGCCATCACCAAGGACGTCTCGTTAATCATCAATGATTTTGCCGAAGAAGAGGAAATCGAAGAATCTAAAATGTTTTGGGATAATTCGATCACAGCACTTAAACAAGTGCTAGGTTCTGCCTAACTTTGGGTCATGATTCGATATAATGGCCAAGGCTACTCCGATTGGAGTGCCCTTCCTTTTCAAGAGTTTTTTTTTTCACAACTAGGAGCCCAATTTACCGTTCCCATTTATTGGCAAGACACGGTTCCGATTTTTTGGGAAGCGACCTATTTTCATTGGATGTCCAGTTTACGACGGTGGCGCATGCAAATTCCAATGACGCTCACACCCGATTATTTGGAGTCCCAATTGAAGGCTTTTCCACAAACGGAAGCGGCTGAGCAAACCCAGCTTTTTGAATTGACAGCTTTCCGACAAACTCCATCCCATGCGGAAGCACCTCTTAGTTCTTTAGGATGGATTTTGGAGTATAAAGGTGCTTTTCCCACAGCTTCCCCATCAGAACCGGTACAAATTGAACTTTATAAAGACGTATATCTTTCCGAAGATTACTATGCTACCTTGCCAGCATCACAGCAAACCCAAAGGGATTTGGCGCAGACTTACGCACATGAAAATGGATATGCGGACTGTTTGTTGCTCAACAGCCAAAAAAACATCGTCGAGTCTGCCCAAGGATCTCTATTTCTTTTGTCGGATGAAGGCGAAGTGATTACTCCCGACTTGGCTTCGGGTTGTCAAGCGACTGTTTTACGGGCAGCTTTTATTGATTGGTTAAAAAAACAAGAGGGAATTGCGATTCAGGAGCGTCCTGTTTCACCTTTTGAATTGCAAAAAGCGGATGCTTTGTCTCTTTTATCTCCTTTTTTGGGTGTTTTTAGTGTTTCAAGCTACCGAAAAAAAACATATACCGAAACGCAACTTCAGCAGTGGTTTGATGCGTTTTGGGCAGTACGCGCTTAGTTGTAACTAGGATTTTCAGGAGCGTTTGACCACAAAATATACTTCCCACCCAAGGCCACCATTTGTTTGCGCCAAAAGTCTTTTTTGACCTTAGAAATCAATTCATTCTCGTAAAGATTGGGTACGATAACCCATGATTTTGCTTCCACTTCTTTATTCAATTGTCCTTTCTCCCAACCGGAATACCCTAAGAAAAATCGAATGTT
This sequence comes from Flavobacteriaceae bacterium, assembly GCA_009886755.1. Classification (GTDB taxonomy): domain Bacteria; phylum Bacteroidota; class Bacteroidia; order Flavobacteriales; family Flavobacteriaceae; genus UBA11891. The sequence continues at coordinate 24,990 of QXYU01000048.1, read as the reverse complement.
TTCGGGAGTGATGGTCTTTGAGTTGATTAGATCGAGAACAGTGGCAAAATCCCCACCCCAAAAAAGTCCGTTTTGGATAGGAATACTGTTTTCTATTAAACTTGGACAGTTATGCACATAGAAAAGATTATCAGGTTCTACAGGGCCTCCAAAGTAAAGATTGAAGTTGTAGCGAATACCATCCAAAACATCTTTGAGTTTGTAATTCATGGATTTATTAAGGATAAACCCGAGCGTGCTGTCTTCCTTGTCGTCAGCGATCAATACCACAGAACGGTGAAAGTTCTGGTCTCCACAGATAGAGGGTTCGGCGACAAGAAGAAGTCCTTTTTTCATGTTGTTCCCTTAAATGTAGGAAACTTTAATAGTAAAACATAAAAAAAGACCTCCAGAAGGAGGTCTTATGTATTGTTTAGAAATCGTAAACTAGTTTACAGCTCCAGAAAGCTCTGCACCGGCTTTGAATTTCACCACGTTTTTAGCAGCAATCTTGATTGTTGCCCCAGTTTGTGGGTTTCTTCCTTCACGTGCTGCTCTTTTAGAGACAGACCAAGAACCGAATCCTACTAAAGAAACTCTTCCGCCTCCTTTGAGTGTTGATCCTACATTTCCTAGCATAGATTCTAGTGCTTTTTTAGCAGCTGCTTTTGAGATGCCAGCATCAGCTGCCATAGCATCGATAAGTTCTGTTTTGTTCATAATTAAAAAGGTTTAATGTTTCTTACAAATTTAGAACCTTTACCCAAAGACCAAAGGGAACGCCCCATAAATGCTAGGGATTGTTGATAAATCTGCCTTTTTGTTAAAAACCAACCTAATTTATATGGCTTTTTTTGTGAAAACGGTAACCATTTAGAAGGTCTGATGCCCTCATGCGTCGCTTATTTGGTAGTTGAAGTAGGGTGCAGTCAACCCACCCTTGGGGATGCGCAATGCGGATTTTTTTGTCTTCAACCACTAAACTTCCATTAGGGTAGGAGTGTTCGGTGTAGTAAATTTCAACCTCAAACAGCTTCATTACAGATTTTTCGCCCTCTTCACTGGAGAGAATACACCAAGCTCCGGGATAGGGGTTCATGCCACGAACAAAATTTTGAATAGCTAGAAGAGGTTTGTGCCAGGGGATTCGTGTATTTTCTTTGCTAAGCTTGGGGGCGGCCAAGAGTTTTGGGGGATTTTCTTGGGCTTGGGGCATAAGATTTCCTTTTTGAAGTCCAATAATGGTCTCTACGATGAGTCGACTGCCTAAGCTGGCCAAGCGATCGTGAAGGCTTCCTGCAGTTTCATTGGCATTCAGTTGTATTTTTTCCTGTAAAAGTATGGCCCCCGTATCAATTTTTTCATCAATAAAAAAGGTAGTGACACCACTTTCGGTTTCACCATTCACTAGAGCCCAATTGATGGGAGCTGCGCCACGATACTGAGGCAATAAAGAGGCATGGAGGTTGAAAGTCCCCCACTTGGGGAGCGACCACACTGCTTTGGGGAGCATCCGAAAGGCAACTACCACAGCAACATCAGCATCCAATGCCTTGAGAGCTTGGATAAAAGACTCTGCTTTGAGATTGGTAGGTTGAAGGACATTCAAACCCTTTGAAATCGCAAATTCTTTCACAGCCGATCCTTTGAGTTTTTTCCCTCTCCCTGACGGACGATCGGGACTGGTCACAACGCCGACCACTGAATCGTCATTGGCAAGCAGTTCTTGCAAGCAACAAACAGCAAAATCAGGGGTTCCAAAAAAAAGGATGCGTGGTTTTACGACGGGGTCAATTCCCATTGGAAGTGCTTGTTTTGAGTTAGTTTTTGGGCTTCGGCCCATGTGTGTAAAATTAGTATAATATTCTCTTTTGAATAGGGCAATTGCTCAATCAATGCTTCCGTACTTAGGGACTCCTTTTGTAAGCAGGCCATTAGCTCTTTTTGGAGGTTTTCCATTTCTTCTTGAGAGGTCGAATGGCAGCTTTGAGCAGAACAATGTTGGCAGGGTTCGGTTTTCTCTTCGCTAAAATAGGCGAGTAAAAGGTTCCGTTTGCACTGATGGTTATCGGTACAAAAATATTCTAGCGCTTCAATTTTTTTTCGCTTTTGCTCAAGCCGATTACGCAATCGATGAATAATAGGGGCGAGGGTATAGGGCTCTTCTCGGGGATGCATCCATTCCAAGCAACTATCACTTTTGATCCACTGCAACGATAGCCAACCATCCGTTTTTGCTTGATTTAAATATTGGATGATTTTTTTTTGTGGTAGTTCACTGATATTGGCAAGCAGTTCCAAATCAATTTCTTGAGGTTGCTGTACAACCCTCGGATAACGACGCCATAGTAGCTGGAAAAAAGCACTCCGTTGTGTGTTGTTTTGGAGCCATTCAAGAACCTGTCGTCGACTCGCTAAAAATTGAAGGTGAATCTGTTCCCGATAAAGCGGTCTCCATTGCCAAAGCCCCTCACGGTCCAGGAGGTGGAGTGCTTGCAGTGCCTTGGAAGAGGGAAGTTGATACTGGGCACAGAATTCTTGAAAATGAATATAAAAGCGTTGTTCCTGCCCCTCCCCATAGGCGATATGAAGATAATTGCAAAGGGATTTATAAAAATGAGTCAGTTCTGCTTTGGTGGGTAAGGCCTCCAAAAATTGACGCCTGAGTTGATCAAAGTCTGAAGTGCCCAATAGGAGTGTCGCTTTTGCTGGAGCACCACCACGTCCGGCTCTACCGCTTTCCTGATAATAGTGTTCCAAGCTTTCGGGAGGACTCATATGAATAACCTGTCGAACATTGGGCTTGTCAATGCCCATTCCAAAAGCCAAGGTGGCAATCATAATGCGTTTTGTTTCCACCAGCCATTCTTGCAGGCGTTCTTTTTTTTCTTCTTCGCTGATTCCCCCATGAAAATAAGCAACGGTATGGGTGTCTTTGAATTGTTGGTAAAGGGCTTCGGTTTGCTTTCGTGTACGACAATAGATGATACAGGGCTCCGAATCTTGTGCCAGCAATTTTTTTAAACGACCAATTTTGTCGGATGTTCTATCGATATGATAAGCGATATTGGGACGGTCAAAAGAAGCTTGAAAAAGAGCAGGGGATTTGAGTCCTAAGTGTTTCTTTATGTCTTCAAGCACCGGAGGGGTTGCGGTTGCTGTCAAGGCTAATAGAGGTGTTTTGGGGATGCTCTCACGAAAGTTTTGAATGGCTAAAAAGGCTGGACGAAAGTCATGCCCCCATTCAGACACACAATGGGCCTCATCCACCGCCAAAAGGCTTACAGGGAGTTTGCTTAAACGTTCTGAGACCAAGGGGTTTTGCAGCCGTTCCGGAGAAACAAAAAGTATTTTATAGGGCCCATACGCAAGATTGTCCAATTGTTTTTCTAGACTGTGATGGGGGGTAGGTAGTTCCAGCATCAGTGCTGGAATATTTCGTTCTTTTAGCTGTGCTACTTGGTCTTGCATCAACGCTATTAGTGGGGATACTACCAAGGTGATTCCTTCTCCCAAGAGAGCAGGTAACTGATAACAAAGAGATTTTCCTCCTCCCGTGGGTAATAAGCCAATCGTATCCTTTCCTGCGATTACAGAGCGAATGATTTCTTTTTGGAGTGGACGAAAACGGTCAAATCCCCAAAAATGCACCAAAGTCTTTTCTAGAGATTTCATATCGATAGGTAATTCAGAAGTGCTTCGACACGTTCATTTACAGTACCGGGCGGCAACACAAAAGGATCGACCCCTTCTCGGGAATAGGTGTTCCAGAGTGCTTTCGAAAGCTTTTCGGCCTGTTCAAATTCTTCCAAACGTTGGGCATCTTTATGATAGATTTTTTTCCATGATGGCAGAAAAATAACCCGATCATAGGGGTAGTTCCGAGCCTTATTTTTCAAAGGGTTGTTCTCTTGCCCTAGTGACTCCAAATAGGCAACCACATCCAGCAGCCCTCGATCGAAAAAAACAACAGGCTTTGGAGCCTGAAAAGGAAGGTTTTTAGCAGTTTGGTATTGGGCAAAACGACCTTCAAACAAGGCTTCACTAAACGCCAAGGGCGCTTCTAAAAAATAGTTAGCCATACCCTTTTTCTTTCCCTCTTCAATAAGATCGCGAGATACTTCTTCGAAACACCTAAAGCCTCGCACTTTCAAAGCCTCTAAAAGAGTGCTTTTGCCTGTTCCTGGCCCACCCGTGATGACGACTTTAAGATTTCTTTTTATCATTCGTTTTTTAGGCTCTTAATGAACCGTATATTTGAAAAAAACTTTTCGGGATGCAAACCAATGAGGATGCCGCCAATTACTTTGAACAGTTCAAGGCTAAATTAATTGATTCACAGCCTTGGCCCGGTTCCTACCTTTACAAATTTATAGTTAAAAAAGAAAGCCCGCATTTGGAGCAAATTAAATCTTTTTTTGCAGCCGAAGAGGTGACCCTAACAGAAAAACAATCTGCTAAGGGTACTTACAGAAGTTTGACTATATTAGCATCAAACCAAACGCCTGATTCCGTTGTTACTATTTACAAGCAAGTCAGGGAACTCTCTGGAGTTATTGTCCTTTAAATAAAACATATTTCTCCTAATCTCTAAATTTATGATACCCTTACAATACAATACGGATCGTCCACTTTTAATCATCCCCGAATACGGGCGCCATATTCATCAAATGATAGATCAAGCCGTAGCCGAGTCGGATCGCGAGCAGCGTAACAAAATGGCCAAGGCAATTATTGGAGTGATGGGGAATCTCAATCCTCATTTGCGTGATGTCCCTGATTTTCAGCACAAGCTTTGGGATCAATTATTCATCATGTCAAAATTTGAACTTGATGTAGATGCTCCTTTTGATAAACCCGAAAAGGAATTGCTGGAGCAGCGTCCAAAGCGTTTGGACTACCCTAAAAACACCCAGAAATATCGTTTTTACGGGAACAACATCAACCATATGATCGAAGTGGCGAAAGGGTGGGAAGCCGGCGATATGAAAGACGCTTTGGTGTTTACCATAGCCAATCATATGAAAAAATGCTTTTTGAATTGGAACAAGGATACCGTAGAAGACGAGGTGATCTTTAAGCATTTAGAGGAGCTCTCCAAGGGTGAGTTGACCCTCAACCCCGAATTACTTCCTCTGACGTCTTCGGCAGATTTCTTAAAAGTTAAATCCAAAAATGGAAACGGGCCAAAATCCAACAATCCAATTAAACCAAGAAAACGAAACAACCGCAAACGATATTAATTAGTTATTGCCAATGGGGAGTTTTAAAATAGAAGGAGGACAGCCTTTGGCTGGAGAAATTCAGCCACAAGGAGCTAAAAACGAAGCTTTACAGATTCTATGTGCTGTGTTACTAACAGCCGAACCGGTATTGATTCACAATATTCCAGAGATTATTGATGTGCAAAAGTTGATCAAACTCTTGCAAAAACTTGGGGTAAAGGTTTCTTCCAAAGGGTCTAACAGCTACCTTTTTCAGGCAGATGCTGTGGATTTGGATTATTTGTCTTCAGATGTATTCAAAGAAGACGGAAAAGGATTGCGCGGTTCCATCATGCTTGTAGGTCCCATGTTAGCGCGTTTTGGTGTAGGGAGTATTCCACGTCCCGGGGGCGACAAAATTGGCCGCCGCCGTTTGGACACCCATTTTGACGGTTTTATCGAATTGGGAGCGGAGTTTGAATACGATCGTGAGAATTATTTCTATACTGTCAGATCGGAGCGACTCAAGGGGACTAATATGCTTTTGGACGAAGCTTCGGTGACGGGAACGGCCAATATTGTGATGGCTGCCGTATTAGCCGAAGGAACCACGACCATTTACAACGCCGCTTGTGAGCCGTATCTTCAGCAATTATGCCTGATGCTCAACCGTATGGGCGCTTCTATTTCCGGTATTGGATCCAATCTTCTGACCATTGAAGGAGTTGACTCTCTGCAAGGAACAGAACATCGTATACTCCCCGATATGATTGAAATCGGTTCATGGATCGGCTTAGCCGCAATGACCCAAAGTGCTTTGCGCATCAAAAATGTTCAATGGGAGTTTTTGGGACAAATTCCTTCTGTTTTTCGTCGTTTGGGGATTACTTTGGAAAAGGATCAAGACGATATTGTAATTCCAGCTCATACCGAAGGGTATAAAATCCAAAACTTTATTGATGGTTCCATCCTAACCATTTCCGATGCTCCTTGGCCAGGGTTTACACCCGACCTTCTGAGTATTATTTTGGTTGTTGCCACCCAAGCACGGGGGGAAGCACTGATCCATCAAAAAATGTTTGAAAGCCGCTTGTTTTTTGTTGATAAGCTTATTGACATGGGAGCTAAGATCATTCTTTGCGATCCTCACAGAGCAACGGTCATTGGACATGATTTCAAGTCCAAGCTTAAAGGCACTGTCATGACTTCCCCGGACATTCGTGCGGGTATTTCTTTGTTGATTGCAGCAGTATCCGCAGAGGGAACCAGTGTGATTCATAATATTGAGCAAATTGATAGAGGTTACGAGCGCATTGATGAACGCCTTCGTGCCATTGGCGCCAAGATCACCCGGATGTAGCAACGTTTTGCTGGCAGATGGCTATGGCTTTGGTTACCAGTGTTTCCAGTTTATTCAGATTGACCTCTTGGAGTTTTTTGATGTAGAGGCAACCCACTCCTTTTTAATAGTTCCCTAGACCGGAGAAATCAAGTTCTTTATGGTTTAAATCACAGAGCAAATAAAGGCTAATGGCTTGTTTTCGTGCGGCAAACCCACAGAGGAACCAATCTCCTTCACGTCCGGATTTGTAGCGGTAACGATAAGAGCCATATCCAAGAATACTACTGCCCCATAAGACGGCTTTTTCGCCAGTCAGACGTTCCATAAGTTGGTGCAACCAGCGATAATCTTCCTGTTTTTGGACAGGAGTGATTAGGTTCAGATAGGAGGCAACCGATCCTTGGGAGGGTGGGGTTTTGTTCTGATTCATACCTCCAAAATATAAAATTATCTTCTTTTGGAAACTTTATTATTGCTGATGTTCCGTTGTCGACTGCATTTGAAACGGTCGATACCTTCGCCTCGTTGGATACGGTGTTTTGTTTTACGACCTTGAACGCGTGCGCGCCACATCCGAAAGCTACTTTCCTTCATCTCTCTTCGCATCAAGGTGATGACTTCTTGTTCTTTAAGACCAAATTGATCCAGAATTGCATCAAAAGGAGTCCGGTCTTCCCAGGCCATTTCAATGATCCGATCGATCTGCATTTCGTTGAGTTCAAATTTCTTTTTCATCTGTCTGCTTATTGGGTCTTCATTATTGGATGCTATTGCGGTCGGGAAGGGTATGGCGTTGGAGGATTCGCCGACTTTCTTTCCTAACCAAGCTGTTTTTCTGTAAATTCCAAAGGACGTCACTTGCTTTTTTTCGACTTTCTTCTAGTTTAACAATTGGATTGGGATAGTCACTTCCCGGTTGAAATCCGTACAGGCTTTCTTCCATGGGTGTGATGGTCCAAGGTTGATGAATCAAAGGAAAGGGAAGTGCTTTGAGTTCTGGAAGCCATTGTTTGGTAAAATGACCGTAGGGATCATGCTCCAAGCCATTTTTTACGGGATTGTAGATTCGTAATGTATTGATACCTGTTTCACCAGCTTGCATTTGCAGTTGTGGAAAATGTATCCCCGGTTCAAAATCCAAGAATTGGCGCGCTAAAAATGCCGAGGCGGCTTGCCAAGGTTGCCATAGTTGATGAACAAAAAAGGAAACGATCAGAGCGCGCATCCGAAAATTCAGATAACCTGTTGCTACTAAGCATCGTATTGCTGCATCGACTATTGGAACACCTGTTTCTCCTTTTTCCCAGGCGTCGATATGTGCTTTGTTTTGTGGTTTTTCAAGAGCATGATAGCCTTCGTTTACACTGACAAACTCCATACGGTGTTCCATTTCAAATTTTTGAATGAAATGCGATTGCCATCGCAGTCGGGAACCAAACGCCCGAAGGGGAAAGCGTTGGCTGTCTTTTTTTTCTATTTCAGTTTGGAGTCTTTGGAGAACCTGTTGCATGGATAGGTTTCCAAAAGCGATGAAGGGCGAAAGCCGACTACAGCTTTTGCGAGCCAAATCGGGTTTTGAAATGTGTTTTTGGTAACCGCCATAACGATCCTTAAAAAAGGAGTTCATATAGGCATGTCCTCGCTTTTCTCCACCGGCTTGTCTCAGGGGGTGTTTTTCAGTAGCCAAGGAAATGGTTTTACCGATGGATTGTAGGCTGTTAATTTTTGTTTTTGAGAAAAAATCCTTGGCTTTGGCCTCAAACGGTAGTAGAGGGAGATTCATTAACTGTTCCCAGCGGGGCAGCCATTCTTTACGATGGGTTATCCCACGAAAGACGCCTTGTTGCAGATATTCTTTCCAAGGGAGTTGTTGTTCTTGGCAAAAGGCTTTAACCTTTAAATCTCGCTGGTAGGTCACCAGTAACCCCGTTTCTTGGTGTGAATAAAGCCCTTTAACGTCCAATTGTGACTGCAGGGAAGCCAATACAGCTAAAAAGTCTCCTTGACAGCTTAAAACCCTTGTTTGATAAGAATGTAACTGTTGGTTTAAATCGGTTAGGGATTGTTTGACAAAAGTCCAATGGCGTTTTGAGCAGTGGTTTTCATCCAAAAGTATGGGCTCAAATACATACAGCAAAAGCACTGGCCACTTTGCTTCCATAGCGGCATTGAGTGCGGCATGATTCTGCAGTCGCAAGTCTCGCTTTAACCAAACAATACTGACAGGAGTTTTAAAAGGCATCGGGGTTTAAAAGGATTTTTTGAGCACGTTCTTTGATGGCAACCAATTCTTCTTGAGGAATTTTTTCAAGCAAGCGCAGCATCATGGCCATACGATTGTTTTTGGCTAAATACTGTTTTTTATCATCGAGAAAATTCCAATAGAGACTGTTAAACGGACAGGCATCTTCTCCGGTTCGTTTTTTGAGGTTGTATTTGCAATCAGCACAGTAATTGCTCATTTTGTTGATATAGGCACCTGAGGAGACATAGGGCTTGGTGGCCACAATTCCGCCATCGGCCCATTGACTCATACCTCGCGTATTGGGTAACTGTACCCACTCAATGGCATCGGCATAAATACCCAAATACCATTCGTCCACCCGATCGGGGTGAATTTGTGCGAGAAGGGCAAAATTCCCCGTGATCATCAACCGTTGAATGTGATGTGCATAGGCATGATCGAGCGAGTTTTGAATGCTGTGATGCAAGCAGTTCATTTTGGTTTTCCCCGTCCAATAGAAATCTGGAAGAGGGAGGGTGTTTTCCAATTTGTTTTTTTGGGCGTACTGCGGCATTTCTTTCCAGTAGATCCCACGCATATATTCCCGCCATCCGAGAATTTGCCGAACAAAACCCTCGACTTGTGAAAGACTGATGATTTCTGTATTGGACCGATAGTAAGCAATGACTTTCTCGATTACCTCTAAGGGGTGTAGTATTTTAACATTCAATGCAAAGGAAATTCGAGAATGAAAGAGGTTAACTTCTTCCGTATGCATGGCGTCTTGATAATCTCCAAAATGAACCAAAAGGTGTTCACAGAAGTATTCGAGCTGTTTCAAGGCAGCTTCGCGATTTGTGGGATACAGGAAATGTTCTGGGTCAAAATTTCCCAGCGTTTTGACTCCTTGCGTTTTAAGAAGCTGCTTGAGTGCTAAAAGGGCATCATTTGAAGGGACAAATGCAAGGGGGATGGTTGGGCTTCCCTTCCATTTGGTACGATTGTTTTTGTCAAAGTTCCACTTTTCTCCTTCCGGCTGACTCCCTAACATCAAAAGATTAAATTTCTTTCGCATGTAGCGATAGAAAAACTCCATGATATATTTTTTTTTCCCTTCAAAGAAGGTTTCCAATTCTTGTCGCGTAGTCAGGAAGTGTTCTGTGTCATAGGATTTAGTCACAATATCCAGTGTTTGACAAAAGGCGATCAGTTGGGCATCGAGGCGATATTCGTCGGGAGCTTGGTATTCAAAAGCAGTGGCTTTTTTCTCACGGATAAAAAGCTGTAGATTTTCACCTAAATCTTGCTGGTTGTTCGACGCGTCCAAAGCAAGATAAATGACTTGATGGCCTTGAGACTCTAGTGTTTGCGCAAATTGCCGCATGGCAGCAAAAAAAGCCACCACTTTCTGAACATGGTGTTTGACATAGTCGGTTTCCTGTCGCATTTCAAACATGACATAACAAACCGAATCCTCTACGGTTTTATACCAACTGTGTTGCAAGTTTAATTGATCGCCAAGGACAAGTCGTATAGTCATGGAAAAAGGGTTTGTTGCAACCAGCGTTTTTGAAATTTTCCATCAGCATCATAGCGTTCTGCTTGCCATGCGACATCAAACTTTCGGTCGCGAGGGTCATTGCCGACACCTGCAACATACATCCAATTGCCATAGTTACTATGGACATCATAATCCAACAAAAGTGATTCAAAATAAGCGGCACCCATTCGCCAATCCAACCAAAGGTTTTTAGCGAAATAACTGGCGACATTTTGCCGCCCTCGGTTGCTCATCCAGCCTGTCTTTTGCAGTTCAATCATATTGGCATTGACAAAAGGTTCAGGAGTGTGTCCGTTAGCCCAATCCACAAAAAGGGTAGGGTCTGTTTTCCATTGATAGGATTTTTTTAAAATACCTCCGAGTTGAAATAATGCATTGCCATGTTTCAGCGAAACATATTTGAAATAATCCCGCCAAATGAGCTCAAAAACCAACCAATAGGTGGAACTGTTTTTCTGGATTTCTTTTTCGTAATCTTTTACTGCCCAGTAGATGGTTCGGGGGGAAAGTGAGCCGTTGGCCAACCAAGGTGAAAACTTGGAACTATAGTCCAAGCCCACCAGTCCATTGCGGGTGTTTTTGTAATAGGATAGTTTTTTGCTATCCCAAAAATAGTGTTGCAAACGATCGGCGGCGGCTTTGCTTCCTCCTTGAAAAGGAAATGCCGAACGGTTGTCTGGGGATACTTCATCCAAGCCTAAATCTATCAAGGAAGGAAGCGGCTTGGGAAGCGGCCAATCGGAGGACCTTTCACATAATTCGGGTGCGGCAGCCAATGTTTTTATGTGTCCGTATTTCTCACATTTCTTTCGAAAGACAGTAAACACCTCTGGAAGATTGGGGATGGTAATAGGTACATCTTCGGGGTGAAATAAAAACTGCTCTTTGCGTTGGTGGATGCGTATCGAGGGTGAAAGTTTTTGCAATACTGCATTGCTTACATTGACTTCTTCTTGAGTCCACTCTTCTTGAAAATACAATGCAGCAATTTCAAAATCTTCAACCAATTCGGGGATGCTTTCTGCCGCTGCTTTTTGGTGAACATAAAGGGGGATGTTGAGTTCCCATAGCTGCGTTCGTAAATCGTCTAGGGATTCCAAAAGAAACTGAGCTCGAAACTTTTCCGTTTTTTTAAATCCCCAAACGGTTGGGGCAAACTTTTTTGGATCTAGGCTAAAAAATGCAATAACGCGTTCGTAAGTTTGTGTGGCCTCGGTAAGGTTTTGATGGTCTTGGGTTCGTAAATCGTTGCGAAACCATACCAAGGCAGTTTTCTTTATTTTTTGCATTTTTTACTACAGTATTTTACGTTTTCCCAGTCTTTTTCCCACTTTTTTCGCCATTGAAAAGGACGGTTACAGCTGGGACAAATTTTTTGGGGCAGGTGTTGTTTTAAAACCCGCTTCATCCTTGTGCCAGAGCGGTTTTATAGGTCGTCAAACAGCGTTCTCGAGCCATTTTATGCTCGACTACGGGTTGGGGATAGGTCAATTCTTGGTGGTCAGGAACCCATTTTTGAATATAAGCCAAATCTTTATCAAACTTTTTAATTTGCTCCGTTGGATTAAAAATTCGAAAATAGGGGGCGGCGTCAACACCACATCCCGCTACCCATTGCCAATTACCTACATTACTGGACATTTCATAATCTAAGAGCTTTTCAGCGAAATAGGCTTCACCCCAACGCCAGTCTATGAGAAGGTGTTTGCAGAGGAAACTACCAACGAGCATCCGAACACGATTGTGCATAAAACCTGTAGCGTTCAATTGCCTCATGCCGGCATCTACCAATGGGTAACCTGTTTCTCCTTGGCACCACTTTTCAAATTCTTTTTCATCATTACGCCATGGAATGCGTTCGTATTGCGGTTTAAAGCTGCGTTCTCGCGTGTGCGGAAAGTGCCAAAGGATTTGCATAAAAAACTCTCGCCAGATCAATTCTTTTAAAAAGGTTTTATTGGCCCGTGCGGCCGCTTGCATTGCGAGACTGCGAATACTCAGGGTTCCAAAACGCAACTGTGGCCCCAAGCGAGACGTTTGATCCAGTGCTGGGAAGTTTCGTGTGCCCTCGTATTGATCGATCAAAGTATCGGTGTAGGTATATTGTGGATCGGAATGACCGCTGGGGATAAAACCCAAATCTCCTAAGCTGTGCATTGTGTTTTCACCCGGGTGAAGCGCATCCAGATTCACTTCAGAAGGGGCGGTTTCCACACCTTCTTGCTCCCATCGGGCGAGCCACTTTCGTGAAAAGGGGGTATATACCTTATAGGGCAATCCATCGTCTTTAACAACTTCGTCTTCGTGAAAAATGACTTGATCTTTGTAGGTATGGAAGGGAATTTTATGCTTGGCGAGTAGGGTTTCTATTTCGGCATCGCGCTCCCGACCATAGGGTTCGTAATCGCGGTTTGCAAAGACCTCGACAAGATCATGTTCCTCAATGAGTTTCGTAAAAATAGCCTTGGGCGTACTGTGATACGTTCTAACAGTACATCGGTTCCTCTTCATAGCATCGTTGACACGACCCAAGGCATTTATAATAAGTTCTAAGCGACGATCTTGTTTGGGGAGTTTGCCCAATATGTTTTCGTCGAATATAAAGAGCGGTATTACGGGATGGCCGCTTTGCAAGGCTTTGCATAAACCTACATTGTCTACGACCCGTAAGTCTCTTCGAAACCAAAACAAACTAACTTTTGGCATCGTTTAGGTTTTGAGCGTTCCAATTCCTCCATCAATAGTCAAAATCTGCCCCGTCATCCAACCACTTTTATCACTTAGGAGAAAAGCAGTAGCTTCTGCTATTTCTTGCGGCGTTCCGACCCGTTGCATGGGGTGTCGCTCGCTGGCTTTTTCCATTTTGGCTTCGTTGTTTAAAAATTTATCCGCCAAAGGGGTATTGACTAGGGATGGGGCAATGCAATTCACTCGTATTTTTGGAGCCCATTCGGCAGCAAGGGAACGCGTTAGTCCTTCCAAAGCTCCTTTGGCAGCTGCAACAGAAGCGTGAAAAGGCATTCCTGTTTGAACGGCAACAGTGCTGTAAAACACAACCGATGCTTGCCCATTGGCTCCTAAATTTTTTCCGACGGCTTGTAACGCTTTTATCGCTCCCAAAACGTTTAGATCAAAATCAGCCTGAAAGGTTTCGGGCTTGAGTCCTTTGAAAGGACGTAAGTTGATGCTTCCAGGACAGTACACAAAGCCGTGTAATTCTGGCAGTACAGAAGCGTCTAGGGTATCGGTGGCTGCGTCAAAGGGCAGGTGGGTGCAATTTTTTCCAGTCAAGCGCTCGGCAGTCCTACTGGCCACAAACACTTGATGTTCTTGGGATAAAAGATCTACCAGCGCGAGACCAATGCCTGAGCTGCCACCTATGATTAGTATATTTTTCATTTTCAGTTTTTAAAGGCACCAAAGAGCTCAATAAGCTTTTGATAGCGGTAATCAAAAATTTCTTTCAACTTGGGTTTGACAACAATGGGATGCGCGAGCTGCCCTAAAATCCCCATGGGAAGTTTATAGTCAATGATGTCTTCCATTTCCACCCCTCCCGGAATGGCTTTGATAAAGTGCTTGTGGTGCCACAGGGCATAAGGTCCAAACCGTTGCTCATCGACAAAATATTCTTTGTCCTTGACATGGGTGATTTCCGTTACCCATTTGGTCGGTATTCTCGCAAGGGGAGTAACGATGTATTGGATGATCTGCCCAGGAAACATTTTACGATCTGCACCGCTCAAAATGTTGAATCCCATATAGTCCGGGGTAATGGTCTTAAGGTTGGCGGGATCACTAAGGAAGTCCCACGCCTCATCAACACTTATGGGCAAATTTTGAAGGGTATGCAATCGGTAGATTTTCATACAAGCAATTTTGGTAAATATACTAAATGTTTAACGATATATAAATTTTATTAAACAAAGTTTTCAACCTTTTTTGGTGAATAAATAGCGAAACAATTTCGGATATGGGGGTAGGTTTTGAAAACCTAAAAAATGTACATTTAGGAAAAATCAGTAATCATGAAAAATCTACTTTTAAGTTTTGCCTTGGCTAGTTGCACGCTTGCATTTGCTCAAGTACAGGCGCCCCAAGCAAGCCCTGCTGCTACCGTGGTGCAGACCATTGGTTTGACAGAAACGAGTGTTGTTTATTCCCGTCCTTCGGTACGTGGCCGAGAGGTGATGGGCAATTTGGTTCCTTATGGAAAAATTTGGCGCACGGGTGCCAACAAAAACACAACCATTCAATTTCCTGACCCAGTACAAGTGGGTGGACAAACGCTAGCGGCTGGTACCTATGCCATTTTTACACGCCCTGGAGCTTCTCTTTGGGAAGTGTTTTTCTACACCGATTCAGAAAACTCAGGCATCCCCAAGGAATGGTCTGCTGATAAGGTGGCAGCCACGCTGGAAGTGGAACCGCAAAAAAACGGAATGGTAGAAACGTTCTCGATTTGGTTTTCCAACCTTACCAACAACGATGCAGTGTTGAACCTAGCTTGGGAAAACACGAGACTGTCTATGAAAATAGAAGTGCCTACGGTTAAAATGGCAATGGCCAGCATTAAAAAAGTTTTGGCAAACGATCCCAAACATCGTGATTATTACTTAGCGGCCGTATATTACCTTAACGAAGGACAAGATCTGAAACAGGCTAAAAAATGGATTAATAAAGCCATCGCAATGAAAGACGATGCCTATTGGTATTTCCGTCAGCAATCGTTGATTTTGGCCGGTCTTAATGAAACCGCGGCGGCGATTGAAGCGGCTAAAAATTCCCTAGAACTTGCCAAAAAAGCAGGAAATCAGGATTATATCAAACTCAATACAGAGTCCATTGCGGAATGGTCTAAATAACAATTGACGCTTGTACCGTTTTAGAACCCCGCCTTTTGGTGGGGTTTTTATTTTTCTTTCCATCTATTTATCAAAATCGAAAGGGAATCAAAGTAACCAGATCCCCAATCAAAAAGTAAAGCTAAAAAAGAACGAATAAAGAGTGCGATCATCCCTAAGGCTACAGGTACATCGATGATAATCCATTTGCTTTTAATGCTGAGGTAAGCGCCCTTGAGGTAGTCCCAACCCGCAAAAAAAAGCACGGGCAGCGAAAAGAAAAAGATCAGCCAACGAAAGACATATTTGTATCGGTCTAACCAAAATTCGTTTGCTGTAAAATATTCCGGTAGGGAAAGAAACATAATGTTTCCAAAGGCAAAGCCTGCCACGCCTAATTGATATAGCAAACGTCGATTTTGTTTTTTGGGCACAACGGCCAACGCATTCATGGAAAGGGTCGGGGCATACCCGATGGAAGCCAAGAATTCAACCAATTCAAACAAAGTGGTTTTTTGGGGATCGTAGCTGAGACGCAATTGTTTTTTTGGAAAATTCACCGTTGCTCTTAGGATGCCTGAATGAAGCTGTGGGAGCTTTTCTAAAATCCAAATGCAGGAACTACAATGAATGGCGGGAAGTGACAAAAGGATGATTTGAAGCTCAGTCTCTTTAAACTCTAGCAGTTGATTGACAATAGACTCCTTTTTCAGGTATTGATAGCGACCTCTTGTGGGTTTAAGCCCAGGCTTTTTTTCTAGCTGATAATAATTTGTCAAACCATGGGCCGTAAAAAGCTCGTAAACGGTTTTACAGCCTTGACAACAAGAAGACTTTAAGTGAAAGCATACAGGATGATATATTGGGTAACCGCAATGATAGCAGCTGTTCATTCATAAGGGGTTTAGCAAGAGATGGGGTCTATTTTGATATGTTAAAAATACGACAAAGTCGGCATTTGAAAATGAATCTTAAAAAGATTTTTAACAGTGACTTGACTAGAGCAAATTTCTTATTTTGAAATCTTACCGAGATCGCTGTATCAGGGCGATTAGGTGGGCTAATAAAATAGTGAGCACCGCTCCAATGGCATTGAGCCAGAGGTATCCAACCCAGTCTTGAGAATAGATATATAGTATGGCAATTTCTGACATTATAGCCGCCCAGAACACGGCTTTACCTTGGATGGATTTAAAGAAAAAAGCGACCAAGAAAATCCCTAGGATGGTTCCGTAAAATACCGAACCAATAATATTGACCAATTGAATGAGGTTTTCAAACAGATTTCCCACGGAAGCAAAACCAATGGCAATAAGCCCCCACAAAAGGGTAAACCCTTTAGCCGCTTGGACATAATGCAATTCACTTTGCCCTGGTCGATTGCGCTGGTAGAGATCTACTAAGGTGGTGGCGGATAGCGCATTGAGCTCAGAGGCGGTAGAACTCATTGCAGCTGAGAAAATCATGGCGAGCAGCAAACCGATAACACCTACGGGCAGATGATCCAAGATAAAAGTGATAAAGACAAAATCTTTATCGTTAACCGTTACGCCTGTTTTTGCTCGGGCCAATAACTGTTTTGCTGCATCCCGTTGCTGCTGGTTTTCTCGATTCAATTGTTGGTATAGTTGTTGGGCTTGGGAATCTGTTTCAAAATCCGAACGAAGCAGTAGGGAAGCTATGGCTTTTTGCGTACGGGTGTTTTCGGACTCTAAGCGATCAAAAGCGGAGGCCTGTTCTGTTCCTTGTATGGCTTTTTCCGTTTGCGGATTGAAGTGGAGGGGAGCGGGTTGGAATTGGTAAAACACAAAAACCATCACTCCCACCAAAAGGATAAAGAATTGCAATGGAACTTTCAGAAAGCCATTCATTAGCAGTCCCATTTGGCTTTCTTTTAAGGATTTGCCCGAAAGATAACGTTGCACCTGTGATTGGTCGGTGCCAAAATAGGAGAGTGCTAAAAAAAGCCCTCCAGTTATGCCACTCCAAAAAGTGTAGCGATTGTTGGGGTCAAAACTAAAATCGAGCACTTGAAGTTTGCCACTGGCGCCTGCAATGTTTATAGCTTGGGTGAAATTGATGCTTTCGGGAAAAGCGGATAAGATGCTAAAAAAGGCAACAAACAAACCCAGAAAAATCACAGTCATTTGCTGCTTTTGGGTAACATTGACAGCCTGTGTCCCGCCGATCACGGTGTAGAGAATCACCAACAAACCGATGCCAATGACCAGCCCTTTGAGTGGCCAGCCTAAAATGGCACTGAGAATGATCGCCGGAGCATAAATGGTAATTCCCGCAGCCAGCCCCCTTTGAATTAAAAAGAGTATTGCAGTGAGGGTTCTTGTCTGCCAATTAAATCGTTCTTCAAGAAATTCATAGGCGGTAAAGACATTTAATCGGTGGTAGATTGGTAAGAAAAACAGGCAAATCAAGATCACGGCAAAAGGCAACCCAAAATAGAATTGCACAAAGCCCATCCCATCGTGGAAGGCTTGCCCCGGAGTGGAGAGAAATGTGATGGCACTGGCTTGAGTGGCCATAACAGAGAGTCCCACCGTCCACCAGCGACTTTGGTTTCCCCCTCGAATATAGCTTTGGATGCTCTCTTGTTGGCGGTTTTTCCATACTCCATAACCGACAATCCCCAAAAGGGTGGTGATTAAAATAAACCAATCAATGCTGCTCATAGACTGAATTGATATGTAAACCAACCCATCAAGCCCCAGTAGAGGATGTTTACAAGTGTTAGATAAAGATAAATGCGTTGGTCCATGCTAGTAATTGATTAGGTTTAGGAGTAAACGATAGGCACCGGGTACTCCGGCGGGTAGTTCCCGGAAAAAACTCAATCCCGTATAGATCACTTTTCCTTTTCCGTGGGTAGCAACCAATAGACTTCCCTTTTTCTCAATTTCTCCTGGGTCTTGCATTCCTAGCAAAGGAGTGTAAGCAGCATCCCATTCGTTGGCAAAATAGAGCCCACGTTCTTGTACCCAGCCGTCAAAATCGTATGAGGTGATTTGATGCGGTTTGTTAAAAACAGGATGATTGGGTTGAAGCAAACGTACAGGGCTATTTTCGTCCGTAACCCGATCCCGAGACAATTGAATAGGGTAGGGAAGGATTTTTTTTGTTTTCATGCGGCGGCTGGTGGTGTATTGCACAATAAGCGTTCCCCCTTGCTGGGCAAAATCAAAAAGCAATTGGTTTTTATAGATCAAAGATTCTAGAACATTATAAGCACGGATCCCAAGCAATATGGTGTCATAGGTGTTTATTGTTTCCTGGGTGACTGTCTCTAGGTCAATCGCTTCAATGGGCAATCCAATGGCTTCAAGGTTTTTGGCAACCAAATCGCCGGCTCCCATAATATAGCCTACTTTTTTATCCGGTAAGGACAAATCCAAGCGCACCAGTTGTGCTTCGCTAGGGTGAGCCACGTATTGCTTGGGAATATGATCGTAGTCAATCTGCTGAACGGCATAAGGAGTTAGGATCTTTCCGTTTTGATGTACCAAAGGGCTCATACGGCCACTTTTGGCTTTTTGGGTGGGATGTAATTCATAGGACAAAAAGGCAGCGTTTCCTCTTTGATTGAATTCAATTGGTTTTTTGGCTCGGTCGATTTCCCAACCTTCCGGGAAGCAGAGTTCCACCTCACCCGAAAACGATTTTCCATAATTGGTCACCTCCAGTTGGATGCGCTGTGACCCTAGATCGGGAAAAAGATGAACGTTTTTCTGGAAGTTTACCCCCAAATGAGGGAGGATGTGAAAAGGTGTCACGACTTCCCCACGGACGGGGTCGGTGATGCGGTATTGAACTGCTTCTTTCCAAACAAAGGGAGTGCCGTTTATACGGAGATGAATGCTGAGGGTTAGAGGTGGGGTTGCGGGCAATCCTTGCAGCCTTTTGTTGGAGCTATTGAAACTTCCCAAAGTTCCCTTTTGCATCAACCAATAAGGCGTTGTGAGTTCATTTCCCAGAGGAATAGAAAAGGAATTGCTGAATGCTGTGTTGGGCTTGAGGCTTTGTTCAAGCGCCGTTTCTCCTATTTTTTCGATAACCAAAAGATGATTGCTTTGCTGTACGCCATTGAAAGTGATGGCAACAGACTCTCCAGCGACTCCATAAGGAGTTTCTGCATTAAGTTGGAGTGTTAAGCCGACACAGGCTTTAATCAACTTTTCGGTGGCCCTAGCTTTTCGGGTTTTCCAGACAGAGGGCGCTAGACGATCGATGGCTTGGTGAATTTCAATAAGGCGATTAAGACTTTTGGAAGGAGCTTTAAAATCAAATTCAGCGATAGCGGCAGCGACAAGCGTTCCAACCTTTTCCCCACCGGCTATACGACTCCAGCTAGTATCAATACCTTCAAAAGGATCATTTCCTTTCGGGCGATCACCTTGTATCAATTCAACATATTCTGTTCGGGAACCCAAGCGGGGTGCAGAACCAAATCCTTGTGACTTGTGAGAACTTCGACTGGCCGCAGCGAGTTGACTATTGGAACGCCCCAAGAGCGAGTTGTAATTCCCGATTTCTAAGGCTAATAGATTCGTTTTGTCTGCTTTTTCAAAACGTTCTTGACTGCCATAAAACCACCATGAGGTGTTAAAAAATTGTCGTTTTACTTGCCAAGGCTCGTACTGCTTAAGTTGTTCGGGATAGCTTTTGGGATTGTTGGTTAGGTCAAAAGCTTCATAACCCAAAAGTGCTGATGCGGTGTGATGCCCATGGGTGCGTCCCGGCGTACGATGATCAAATCGATGGATGATGATATCGGGTTGAAAGGCGCGAATACGAGCAACGACTTCGCCAAGAATCTGCTTTTTATCCCATATCTGTAAGGTTTCATCGGGATGTTTGGAGTACCCAAAGTCAACTGCGGAACTAAAAAATTGCTGCCCTCCGTCAATGTTACGAGCCGCTAACAATTCGTTGGTTCGGATCACACCTAGCTGTTCGCGAAGTTCCGTACCGATCAGATTTTGCCCTCCATCACCGCGAGTGAGGGAGAGGTAGGCTGCTTCGGCATCGACATGATTGGCAAAGTGCGAAATTAAGGCTGTGTTTTCATCATCAGGATGGGCCGCGACATAGAGTACAGATCCCAGAAAATTCAACTTTTGTAAGTTATGATACAAGGTTGCTGCCGATTGGGCCTTTGCGAATAAAGTACTAAATATCAGAATGATTAGGGTGTATTTTTTCATCTGTTTACAAGGATGTAAGTAGTTGCCATTGTGATTTAAAAATGTGTCAGGGGCTTTTATGGGGTAATTGAAGTTGGCTCCTGTATTGTTCGTCTCCAGGGCGATTGAGTTTCCAGTAAGGGAGCTTTTCGGTCTTCAAGTGGGTGGCGGTGGTGGTGTAGTCGGCTCCTCGATCAGAACGGTCTTCCCAGCCTTCAATACGGTGAGGACTTTCCGTTTGGAAACGGATACTTAAGCTGCGTTTCAAACTGGGAAAGCGAAGGGCGTAAATACTGATACCATCGTTTCGAATGAGTTGTGCGCTAACGGCAACAGTTTCCAGCGGCCAATGATTCAGTCGGAGCAATTCCAAACTGGGAAGTAGTTGAAAAGCACCCGTAGGGAGTTGTTCGGGATGTAGACGAATGCGGTTCCATACCTCATCCTCCGTAAGGGTTTCTTTGGGGAAAAGTATTTTCTGATCGGCTTCGCCTTCAAAATAGGAATGGCTTTGCAGCACCATTTGATTCTTCTGATTTAACTGTAAATAGCTTTGCCCGCACCACTCTTGGAGTGAAGCGGTTGTTTTTGCCAAACGCGGTTCCCAACCGAGATAGGTAAAACTACTACTCATGATGGAATAAGGATAAATTCCCGTCAGGAAATTCTTTTGTCGGTTTAGTTTTAAAACGCTTCGGGATGCTTTTGACTTTTGGTTGGCTTTTACTTGCGTATCGGTTAGAAAATCTTCCGTTACATAGATCAAAACAGCCGTTCCTTCGCGAAGTGCGCCATAGCGGGATTGTTGTAGGACATAGGAAGAAATCTCAGCGGTTCCGTCAAACCAATAGGATTTGAAATCTTGACTCAAGCCCACCGTACTTTTCTGCAAGCCGTCCGTATGCTTTTCCTGAGCAGGTTGACAGGCCACCAATAAAAGTGCAAGAAAGAATGGTATACTTATTTTCATCACAAGAAAGATACTTTTTTCCGCGACTTTTTAACGAGGCTTTTGCGAGAGTTTGTTAACAAGTTTATCGTAAAACGCTGCCATAGGTAAGCCCACAACATTGGTGTAACTACCCTGAATAGCTTCGATACCGATGGTTCCAATCCGGTCTTGAATGCCATAGGCCCCGGCTTTATCCATAGGGGCTCCTGAGGCGATATAGTCCTCTATCTCTTGTTTGGGGAGAGGGTTGAAATGGACTTGGGTTGTGGCAGTAATGACTTCCCAATCATGGGCTTGTAAAAAGCCAACAGCAGTGATCACTTCATGGGTTGCTCCGGAAAGCGCCTGCAGCATTTGACTGGCTTCTTCCTCGGATTGGGGTTTGCCCAAATAGCGGTCTTTGTGCCATACGATGGTATCGGCGGTGATGACCAGCTGATTGGAATGGATGTTTGCTTTAAAAGGAGCGGCCTTGAGACTTGTAATATGCGTAGCAATATCGGCTCCTTTCAGATGTTTGGGATATGCCTCTTCAACATCAAATTTTTCCACGCGAAAAGGGATTCCTAAATCGGTTAAAAACTGTTGTCGTCGGGGCGAACCACTGGCTAATACAATATCGTAATTGTAGGGGTTGGAAAGAGCCATTCTAATCGTTTTGGGCGTTGGTGAAATTTCCCCATTTTCCCTGAACGCGAAGTACTTGCTCAACGACTTCTCGGACACAGCCTTCCCCTCCTTTTTTGGGAGATACATAGTCCGCCATGGCCAATACATCTGAAACAGCATCTTTGGGACAACAAGATACTCCCACCTTTTCCATGACAGGGATATCGGGTACATCATCGCCCATATAAAGCATATTTTCGGGTTTTAAGCCATAGTTGTCTAGCAGGTCTTGAAAAGCATCCAGTTTGTGGTGGGCTCCGAGGTAAATATCAAAAACGCCCAGTGCTTTTAAGCGATCCCGGACACCTTCGTTGGTGCCGCCAGAAATAATAACCACTTTGAGCCCTTCGTTGAGTGCACATTTCAAAACATAACCGTCTTTGGTGTCCATCTGGCGGTACATTTCACCGTCCGTCGTGATGATGACTTTGCCATCGGTCAGTACGCCATCTACATCAAAAATTAAGGTGTCGATCTGTGCGAGTCGTTGTTTATAGTTCGTCATTGTATTGTTGTTGAATGGCCAGCGTGAGTTGTTGATACAATTCTTTTTGCTGGGGATTGTCTAAATGTTGCAAATGTTTTTCGAGTATGGCTATGTCTTTCCTTCGGGCGGGACCCGTTTGGGCTTCATTGGGTGAGAGCTGTTGCACCTTGGCAGCGGTTGTTTCGATCAAAGGGAAGAGTACTGAAAAAGGAATATTGTTTTTTTCACACAAATCCGCTCCAATCTGATACAGGTGATTGGTGAAATTATTCACAAATACGGCCGCGATATGCAATTGAAGACGTTGTTTGGAGTCCATCCAAAAAAAGTTTGGGCTAAGGCTTTTTGCGAGTTGCTCGAGAAGAGAGTGATGGGCTTTGTGCTCGCTTTCCAGGAAAAAAGGGATGCGATCAAAGGCAACGCTTTGTTTTTTACTAAAACTTTGCAAAGGATAAAAGACGCCTTTTCCCCCCTGATTTTTTAACACATCAAGAGGCATGCTGCCTGAAGTATGCAAAGCGATTCCTGTCGTAGGTAGTTGCGCAGAAACGGTGGAAATTTCGCGATCGGGTAGGGCTAAAACATAGGCATCGGTAGGAGCCAAGGAGGACAGTTCTTGGATCACAGCAACTCCTTTGCAGTTTGGATGGGCATACGATCGGTTCAGCCATTGGGTTAGTTGTACTTCCGAAGACGCAGACCACGCTTCGAACAAATGTGAACCCAAATTCCCAGCACCAATCAAAGCGATTTTTAGCATCTTCAAAAGTAATCATTATATGTTTTTGTATCTTAGTACTACCCTAATACTTATCCTTATGATGACCAATCTATTTAATCGTATGTTTCCCACTCGTATTTTGGGTGTTTTTCTACTCTGGGTCGCCTCCATTTTTACGGCCATTTGAAATGTTTGCCTTCTATTTTTACGACCAGACCTTCCAAGAGTATTTTTTTCATTATTGATCGTTGCTTTCCCTACGGCTTTGTTGGGTGTTACGATTTCCAATGTTCGCAACTCCAATGCGGTTCGTTGGGTGATTTTGGCTTTGCTTTTTGAATTGCTGATTCTTCTTTTTCTCAGCGGACAAATGATACTTGAATAATGTCTGTATTTCAAGGAGGTGTTTTATCTTTGCGGCTGATGAAGATGTTCGCTTGATGAAACAAAACCCCTTTGAATTGCTTTTTTCCAATCGCTTGATGGGTATCCTTTTCTTGCTGTTTCCTGCAGCCATGGCATTGGGTACTTTTATAGAAACTTGGTACAGTACGGATACCGCCAAAATTTGGATTTATAACGCCCGGTGGTTTGAGGTTTTGATGGGTTTATTGATGCTCAATTTCCTTGGTAATATTTTTAAGTATCGCTTGTTGCGAAAGGAAAAATGGGCCACTCTTTCATTACACCTGTCTTTTATCCTCATCTTATTGGGGGCATTGATTACCCGTTATGTCGGATACGAAGGTGTCATGCCCATTCGGGAAGGGGAAACCACAGCTTCTTTTTTATCCGAAAAAACCTATCTCACAGTATGGGTAGATGGCGATATTGACGGAGTGCCACAGCGAAAAAAATTACAAGATGATGTGTTGCTTTCCGAACATACTGACAATGGATTTCGTTGGGACAACGATTTCAATGGGCAAGATTTCTCCATCGCGTATGTTGACTACACTGAGGAAGTGGCCGAAGGATTGGTTTTGGATCCGGACGGAGAGCGCTACCTAACCATTGTAGAGGCAGGCGATGGAACGCGGCACGAACACTACCTCAAAGAAGGGGAAGTGGCGAATATCCACAACATCCTTTTCACCCTTAACAATCCTATTTCCGGAGCCATCAATATTCGCTCCGAGGGCGGATTGCACTATATAACCTCTCCTTTCGCTGGGGGCTTTATGCGAATGGCCGATCAGTTTCAAGGAAGCTTGACTGCCGATACCGAGCAAGAATTGCAACTGCGTTCTTTGTATAGCCTTCCCAATTTCCAGTTTGTGATTCCCGATCCGCCTTTGCGCAGCCGAATCGATCTGATTCCTAATGAAAACGGAGGACAAGAAACCGGTCAAGACGCTTTAAAACTCAACATTCAAACAGCGGGAGTGGCTCAGCAAATAACCTTGTTAGGAGGAAAAGGTAATAATTTTGATCCCAAAAAAATCCGTCTTGGAGGGTTGGATTTTTACCTTCAATACGGTTCCCTTCCTTTGGAGTTGCCCTTTTCGATCCGACTCAATGATTTTATCGCAGAAAAATACCCCGGAACCGAAAACAGCTATGCTTCTTTTAAGAGTAAAATCACGGTTGAAGACAGCAATCCTTTTGACTATGAAATCTTTATGAATCATGTATTGGATCACCGTGGTTATCGTTTTTTTCAAGCGTCATTTAGTCCAGATGAAAAAGGAACGGTCCTTTCTGTAAACCATGATTATTGGGGCACCTTACTCACCTATGTGGGGTATATATTACTCTATTTAAGCATGATAGGTATTTTCTTTATAGGTGATACTCGGTTCAAGCAGTTGT
>QXYU01000047.1:29675-30287 GCA_009886755.1 Flavobacteriaceae bacterium | reverse complement strand
AATTTTGACAATAATTTTAAGTTCAAAAACTTTAAATTGAATATTGGAATGGGTTATAGACACGGTGGAGATATTTTCTCTAAGCAAGCTGTAACATTGTTAAGTAGAGGTATTATTGATTTTCCTTTCGATAGATTAGGAACTTATATTTTACCGGGTGTAAATGTTGATGGATCTCCTAACACCACACAGATTGGAGCAACAGACATCGCATTTAGCAACTGGTTGGGTACTGACGAACAAGAAATATGGGACGGTACAACAATCAGATTGAGAGAGATCTCTCTAGGATATGAATTCAAAGGAGCGCTTTTAGACAAGTTACCTTTCAGTTCTTTAAATATCGCAGTATCAGGATCAAATCTATGGTACAAATCCGTTAACTTCCCTGAAGGTGTAAACTTTGACACCAATACGCTTTCCACAGGTGTAGGAAACAATATTGGTATTGAATACTTCTCAGGGCCAAGTTCTAAGCGATATGGATTTACGATTAATGCATCATTTTAAAAATTGAAAAATGAAAAATTATATAAAACTTAGAAACTTAATTTTTGCACTTTCAGGGATAATTGCATTGCAAGGTTGTGAAACAATGGAATTAGATCTATT
>QXYU01000047.1:0-29665 GCA_009886755.1 Flavobacteriaceae bacterium | reverse complement strand
GACTTCTTCTATGAGGTATCTGAACCGGGTCAAGAAGTTACTCGAATTCTTCACATGTTTGGGCCATTATACCAAAACGCATATGCTCCATCGCAACTAAATGATGCCTGGAATATCGCTTACGCAGGGATACTTCCTGACGTAAGATCATTGAAGAAATATGCAGAAGAAGATGGTTTACATACCCACTACGCTATCGGGCAAATTGCTGAAGCCTACGTAATGGCTACTTTGGTAGACTATTTGGGTGATATTCCTTACTCTGAAAGTAACGATCCTACCATTTTTAATCCAGCGGTTGATTCAGGTAAAGATATTTATGCGAGCCTGATTACACTTTTAGACTCCGCAATCGCAAACTTAAATCTTGAGGAAAAGAAATTGCCGGATAATGACTTCTACTACGGTGGAGATGAAGCAAAGTGGATCAAATTTGCAAATACCTTAAAGTTGAAGCTTTATCTACAGAGCCGATTAATTGAGGAATCTAGTTCCGTTAGCGAAATTACATCGATTGTGGGAGCTGGTAACTTTATAAGCACTGCTGCTGATGACTTCCAGTTTCAGTATGGATCTAATGATACGAACCCAGACAGTAGACATCCAATATTTGCTAGAAACTTCCTTGAAGGTACTGGTTCAGAGGATTACCAATCAAATACATTTATGCAGTACATTAGTTCTGACACCGATAGTGAAGACCCTAGAAGACGCTATTATTTTTACAGACAACGTGCTGTAGGTCCTCAGAACACGGTAGAGCAATCTTGTTTTGGAACTCTTCCACCTACACATGTTGGATTCACCAATATTTATTGCAACTTAAATGACTTTGCTACCTATCCAGGATATTGGGGGCGTGATCATGGTTATGATTTCGGTATTCCACCAGATACCACACTCAGAACTGCTTGGGGTGTTTACCCAGTGGGAGGTCAGTTTGATGATAATTCGTTCACTCCTATTGCAGACAGAAGCATTGGTACTAAAGGAGCTGGTATTGAGCCAATCATGTTGTCTAGCTATGTTCACTTTATGTTGGCGGAAATGTCCTTAGAAACTAGTTTTTCCGGTGATGCTTCAGCTTTACTAGAAGAAGGAATAAGACAAAGTATTTCTAAGGTTATGAATTTCAGATCTGATCTTGCAGATGCTAACTATGTTCCAACATCGGACGATGTTGATGCTTATGTAGCTGAAATTATGGGACGTTACACTGCAGCAAGTGCTGATGGGAAATTGAATATCATTGAAAAAGAATATTTCAAGGCCCTATACGGAAACGGAGTAGAAGCATACAATACGTACCGAAGAACTGGAAAACCAGATGATGGTCAGCCACTTGTTAGAGAGCCTGTAAACAATTATTTACGCTCTTTCTACTACCCAGACGATTACACTTTGTTCAACTTGAATGCTACGCAAAAAGACGACGTGACAACAAAAGTGTTTTGGGACAACAATCCTGATACTGGTTTCATAAACTAAATATTACAAATCATGAGAAAAATAAAACTTTACTCAAGCCTTTTATTCGTGTCACTGCTAACCCTAACGGGATGTAAAGATGACGATTTAGACAGGCTAGATATTACAAAAATCGAGTCAGGAGCTATTTTAAGAACATTAAGCAAAGCTCTTCCTGCGATTGACATCACTAACCCTTCGGCAGCCACTATGTCTGTTCAAGTGGAGTTTGATGACTTCCTAGGTCAAGACACAATGGAGTCTGTTGATGTTTACGCCTCTTTTGTTGATGCAACACCCATTGCAGGTAAACTTTTGACATTTAATGAAGCGTCTGTCGGAAATGTTACTGCTTCGAATTTTACAACAGGAGCAAACGGAAAATTGCAAGGAACTGTTTCCATGAATATCGGAACCGCAATGTCAGCAATTGGCGTCACATCAGAACAACTTTATGGTGGTGATCTCTTCCTCATGCGATTGGTTCTTAATACAACTGATGGAAGAACATTTACCTCTGATAACGTAGGGCCAAAGATTCAAGGTAGTTCTGCCTTCGTTTCACCTTTCCGATACAGTGGTAGTGTGGTTTGTCCTCCTTTGACAGGCACGTGGACTATCGATATGCAGGATGCTTACGGTGACGGATGGAACGGAGCTGCAATAGAAGTGAACCTTGATGGAGTTATTACTCCTTATGCTATTGATACCGGATCATCGGGCTCTTTTTCAATCGAAGTGCCTTCAGAGGCTATTGGTCTTGTATTTAGCTTTAAATCTGGAGATTGGGATGAAGAAGTTACATACCAGATTACGGCACCAAACGGTATTATTACCGATAATGGTCCAAGCCCTTCAGCTGGTAGTATTAATGTTGGTATTGATTTCTGTACATTATAGAAACTTTTCTTCAAAAAAAAAAAGAGACCTTCGGGTCTCTTTTTTTTTTACAACAAATCCAAGGGAATTAAGCATCTTTGCTAAAGACACAAAAGCTATGGACAAATCATTACAAATATTTGGTATTCACGCCTTGCAAGAAGCCCTCGCAAACGATCAGACCCTAGACAAGGTCTGGATTCAGCAGGGTGATAAAAGTCCGTTGCTACGTCAACTTGAAAACAAACTGCGCACCAAAGGTGTTGCTACTAGCTATGTACCAAAAGAAAAGTTCAACGCTTACAAAAACGAAAATCATCAGGGAGTCATGGGCCGTATATCCCCGGTAACGGTATATTCTTTAGAGGACATCTTAGAAAAAGGCTTCGGAGAAGACACGCCCCTTCTATTGCTTTTGGATCACATCACAGATCCGCATAACTTAGGAGCCATCCTTCGATCGGCAGCTGCCACAGGGGTTCACTGTGTAGTGCTACCCGAATCGGGAAGCGCACCACTCAATGCGACAACCGTTAAAACCTCAGCCGGTGCTATTTTTGAAGTCCCCATTGCCAAGGTTAGTCATCTGAAAGACGCTATATTTCTTTTACAAGCACATGACATCCCAACAGTAGGATTGGACGAGAAAGCTTCGGAAATCGCTTATAACCGCCCCTTAGAAGGACCAATAGCCGTTGTCATGGGCTCCGAAGAAAAAGGCATACATCCCAGTCTTTTAAAGCTATTGGATCGTAACGTACGGATGCCTATGGTATCCAAAGTAGGATCACTCAATGTATCTGTCGCTACAGGGCTGATTCTCTATGAAATAATACGTCAACGCGACCACGGATCAACAGACTAAAACAGCATGCAACAATCGCCTCCCCTTGCCGAACGAATGCGACCTAAAAGCCTGGCGGACTATGTGGGGCAAAAACATTTGGTAGGACCTGACGGAGCATTGTATCAAAGCATTCAATCAGGCTTTATTCCTTCCATGATTCTTTGGGGACCTCCTGGCACAGGAAAAACCACCCTAGCCAAACTACTCGCTGGAGAAAAAAAACGGCCTTTTTATGAATTGTCAGCTATTAATGCAGGTGTCAAGGAAGTCCGTGAAATTATTCACAAAGCTCAAAATCAAGGGGGACTTTTTACCGATAAAAATCCCTTATTGTTCATTGATGAGATTCATCGGTTTAGTAAATCCCAGCAAGACGCTCTCCTAGGAGCCGTTGAAAAGGGGATTATTACCCTTATAGGAGCCACTACTGAAAATCCGAGTTTTGAGGTCATCAACGCATTGCTTTCGCGTTGTCAAGTTTTTACCCTAAAACCCCTCTTGCTGGAGGAATTAAAAAATCTTTTGGAACGAGCACTTACCCAAGATGTACTGCTCAAAACAAAAATAATTCACTTGGAAGATCCAGAGGCCTTGATTCAATATTCAAGTGGAGATGCCCGTAAGCTCTTAACACTCTTGGAGCTTGTTGTCTTTTCATTTGGTACCGATGTCTCCATTGAAATCACTAACGAGAAAATTAAAAAAACACTTCAAACCAATGCCGTTCAGTTTGATAAAAACGGAGATCTACATTATGACATTGTCTCGGCCTTTATCAAATCGATTCGAGGAAGTGATCCTAATGCAGCTATTTATTGGCTTGCACGGATGCTAAAAGCCGGAGAAGACATCAAATTTATCGCCCGTAGATTATTGATTGCAGCCAGTGAGGATATCGGTAATGCGAATCCCAATGCTCTGGTTCTTGCCCAAACCACCTTTAATGCTGTTCAGGTCATAGGCATGCCCGAAGCGCGAATTCTTTTGAGTCAATGTACTGTCTACCTCGCTACCTCTCCCAAAAGCAATGCCAGTTATTTGGCTATCGACAAAGCATTGGAGGAAGTTGAAAAAAGCACCAACTTGTCAGTACCTCTTCATTTACGAAATGCCCCCACCAAACTCAGCAAAGAACTCGGGCACGGAATGGATTACAAATACCCACACGACCACCCTCATCAATTTGTAATACAAAACTACCTTCCAGAAGCCATTGAAGAGACCCGTTTTTATGAACCCGGTCAAAATGCCAAGGAGAATAGTATCCGAAAATGGCTTCAACAGTTGTGGGGAAAGAAATACGACTATTAATTTTTACGCCAGAAAAAAGGAGTCAGCAAAATCAACACCGTAAAGAGTTCCAAACGACCTAGAAGCATTAAGAAAGAAGACCACCAAAGTCCTACAGATGGTAGAGCAGTATAGTTTTCTACGGGACCAAAAACCCCTAAGGCGGGTCCTACGTTTCCTAAAGAAGAAGCCGCAACGCCTACCGATGATTCAAAATCAAATCCCATCATCGCAAAGCCCAGGGTTCCGATGATAAATGAAAGTAAGTAGAGGATGAAAAAGCCAAGAATATTCTGGACAATACCTTCACTCACAACACGATTATTATAGCGTACCTGAAGAATTGCATTGGGATGAAGTGCCCGTTTGAATTCCAAAATACCACTGCGAATCATTAACAGATGGCGTACTACCTTGATTCCACCAGAAGTTGATCCAGCAGATCCTCCGACAAACATCAGTCCAAAGAAAGTTAGTGTAAGTAAGGGAGCCCAAGCGGTAAAGTCTGCCGTTACAAATCCAGTGGTCGTGATAATGGCAACTACTTGAAAGAGCGAATGACGAAAGGCACTTTCTGCTTGACCCCAAAGCTGAGGATGGGTTGTAGAAGCCCCGGGGGCAGTGGTATGCAAAAGCAAAACACTGGTTACAAATAAAGTAAACAAACCGATGAACCACAGATAATATTGAAACTCAATATCCTTGAAAATCTTTCTAAAATTCCCAGTGAATCCAAAATAACTCAAAACAAAATTGGTTCCAGCTACGAGCATAAAAAATAAAATGATGTACTGAATCAACGGTTGATCGTTCCAAAATGCAATACTGTTATTCTTAGTAGAAAATCCACCCGTAGACAATGTACTCATTGCATGGTTGATAGCGTCAAAAAAAGACATCCCAGCAAACCACAGCAAAAGGGTTTCTGCCAAGGTGTAACCAAAGTAAAGCAACCACAAGCGTTTGGCTGTGTCCGTAATTCGTGGGTGCAATTTATCACTATTAGGACCCGGAACCTCCGCAGCAAATAACTGCATCCCCCCGATACCCAAGATGGGCAAAATAGCAATGGTCAATACAATAATCCCCATTCCCCCAATCCAATGAGTAATACTCCTCCAAAACAATAATCCTTTGGGCAAACTTTCAATATCATCAAAAATAGTGGCTCCCGTAGTGGTATAGCCTGACATGGTTTCAAAAAAAGCATGAGAAATACTGGGAACGCTATCGGTCATCAAATAGGGCAGCATTCCCGTAAGAGTCATTACCAGCCAGCCTAGGCTCACCACCAGATACCCTTCTCTTTTTTGAATTTGTGGTTGTGCTTCTCGAAAAGCTATCAATAAAAATAGTCCTAAAAGGAGAACAGAAACAGCAGCAGTCAACAACTGTTGCGTGGCCTGGTCTTGGGTCATCCAACTCATGCCTACAGCCAAAAGCATCAGGCCGCCATTAAACGTTAACAAAACGCCCAAAAGCTGCAAGATTACTTTGTAATTAAGTTTGTGAAACATGGATTAACGGAACAAACCTTCAATTCGTTTGATAGAGCGTGGAAGCGAACACACCAAGACGCGATCGCCAGCTTCAATAACATAGTCTCCCAAAGCAATGATCCCCTCTCCTTCTTTCACAACCCCTCCGATGGTAGCGGTTCGCGGAAAATCAATGTCTTTTATTTTTTGACCGTTAACCTTAGAATCTGCATTGACGATAAACTCCAATAGTTCTGCATTCAAATGGCTTAGCGTGGTCATATCTACCACCTCTCCCCTCCGGATGTAGCGGAAAATAGTATTGGCTGTCAAAAGTTTTTTGTTGATCAAAGTGTCAATCCCTATGGACTGTGACAACTGAAAATAATCGATGTTCTCGACCAAAGCGATGGTTTTTGTCACGTCTTTTGACTTAGCCATAAGGCAGGTCATGATATTGGTCTCTGAATTTTCTGTTACAGAAATAAACGCATCCATAGTCTCGAGGTCTTCTTCATCGAGCAGTTCCACACTGCGACCGTCTCCGTGGATTACCATAATATTGGAGAGTTCTTCCGCAATAGTGATGGCTTTGGCTTTGTTTTGCTCTACTAGGGTAACATTAAATTTCTCCTCTGCCAGGCGTCGTGCAGTACTCGCTCCAATTTTGCCCCCGCCAAGAATCATCACATTTTTAATTTCTTTTTTGACTTTCCCTGTCAATTTATAGATCTCCTCTACTCCCTGTTGTAAAGTAGTAAAGAAAACACGATCTCCCGCTTCAAATTCAGTGTCTCCACGGGGAATTATGGTTGATTGACTTCCCCGACGTTGCAGTGCAATCGGCATAAAGTGTACATCCGGAAAAATGGAAGCCGCTTCTTTGACACTTTTACCAACAAAAGGAACCGCATCCCCTAAGGTTGTTCCAATTAAGGTAAGTGCTCCAGACTCAAACGCATAGCTATTACTAAAAGCCGATTGATCTAAAAGCTGATGGATTTCCTCTGCTGCAAGAGCCTCTGGAGAGATTAACTCATCAATCCCCAACTTCTCAAAATTGATACAATCGTTTTCCTTTATAAATTCAATGGTTGAAATTCGTGCAATGGTCCGCTTACAGCCCAGTTGTTTTGCTAAGGCACAAACCGTAATATTTGCTGTTTCTTCAGAAGTTACAGCAATAAACAAATCGGCAGTAGCTACCTTGGCTTCTTTGATGATACGCAACGAACAGGCATTGCCCTTGAGGGTCTTGATGTCCAGATGATTTTCAGCATAGGTGAGACGTTCCTTATCGGTATCAATAAGCGTGATATCTAATGACTCAAAGGATAGCAGCTTGGCTAAATGAAAGCCCACTTCTCCACCCCCGGCGATGATTATTTTCATAGAAGTAAGAAAATACACGACAAATATACAAAAAGGGGAACGCTGGGTCTAAAATTCTCTCAAAAGCCCTCCTAAATCTTCTATCTTTGCAGCGCATGAAAAAGAAAGTGACTCCCTATGCCGGTTCAAAGGCTTCCAAAAAAGCCCAGGTAACACAGATGTTTGATGCCATTTCTGGTGAATATGATTTTTTAAATCGGATCATCTCACTAGGCATTGACATCCGATGGCGCAAAAAACTGATCAAAATGGCTCAAAAAAATAAGATTGAAGCCGCTTTGGATATTGCCACAGGCACTGGAGATCTAGCAGTAGCACTGACCCAAACCAGTGCTCAAAGAATTGTAGGGCTTGACATTTCCCGGGGAATGCTCGCTTTGGGAAAAGAAAAAGTTGACAAAAAAGGCCTTCAAAATACCGTTGAGATGGTTTTGGGCGATAGTGAAGACTTAACCTTCGAGGACGATACGTTTGATTTGGTAACTGTTGCTTTTGGGGTTCGAAATTTTGAAAACCTTGAAAAAGGACTGGAAGAAATTTTTCGAGTGCTCAAGCCCGAAGGGACACTCTTAGTGCTAGAGACTTCTGTTCCTACCCGATTCCCTTTCAAACAATTTTATGGATTCTATGCCGGTTGGTTAATGCCGCGAATGGCACGACTGCTCTCCAAAGACCGTTCTGCCTATGATTATCTGGCCGAATCGGCCGCGCACTTTCCTTATGGAACAGCCTTCAACAATATTTTGTCAAAAATTGGGTTTATAAAGGTAGCGAATCACCCACAAACGTTTGGGGTCGCATCTATTTACTGTGGAACAAAACCTACGACATAAACTACTCTTTGCGCTTTTACTAAGTGTTTGTGGAGGCCTCGTACTCTTTGCGCAATATCCGCAAGTGCGAGAACGCATCCAAAATCTACCCAAATTTGATGATCGATTTGTTCATTATGGTTATTTTGTGGGTGTCAACAATTATTATTTTGATTTCGATTACAACCCCGATTACTATCGAAACAACTTCCCTGATATTGAAGTTACTCCCGGCACGGGTTTTACCATTGGACTCATTGGTGATTTGCGAGTCAATCAATTTCTAAACCTCCGATTAGAACCCGGGCTTTATTATGCTCAGCGTGAATTGCTCTATCCCGAGTTATCAGGATTTGAAACCGAAGATGACCGCTATAGAGAAATAAAGTCCACCTATATCCACCTTCCCTTATTGATCAAAATAAGCGCTCAAAGAATTAACAACTTTCGTCCTTTTTTATTAGCTGGGGTTTCGACTGATTTCAATCTTTCCAGCAACAAAAAAAACACGGACGACAATCTCAGTAATGTTTTCCGAACCGAAAGTCAAAATTTGAATTATGAAATTGGTATTGGTTTTGATTTTTATTTGTTCTACTTCAAATTTTCACCCTCCATACGAGGGATTTTTTCCTTACAAAACGAATTGATTCCCGACAACACACCCAACAGTCCTTGGACAGGGAATATCACTAACATGGTTAGCAGAGGCGTGGTTGTAAATCTTGTTTTTGAATAGCCACTAAGACTGGGCAAAGGCCGAAAGAACTATAGCTGAAGCCGAAGCAATATTTAAACTTTCAACGCTTTGCGCATGAACCGAAGGAATGGTGATCCATTCCTGAATAGTTGCTGCAACGGCCGGAGAAAATCCATGTGATTCGCTACCAAAAACGATAGCCGCTGGGGTTTTAAAGGAGTGCTTGTAGATTGATTTTCCTTCTAAGCCGGCGCCATAGACTGCCAATTGCGTTTGTGAAAGAAATGAAATCAAGTCCCCATAGTGACAGGCCACGCGCGCCAGTCCCCCCATGGAAGCTTGAACCACTTTCGGATTATAACAATCCACAGAATCCTTGCTGCAAAGCACATGTTGAAACCCAAACCAGCTTGCTTGTCGAATAATGGTCCCCAAATTTCCCGGATCACGGATCTGGTCTAAAACCAAAACAGATTCATTCTCTGGGAGTAAGAGCTCTTTTTGTTTCTTAAAAACCCCTAACACTGGACTGGGAGTTTTGAACTGAGTAATGCGCCCCATTTCAGCCAGGCTGATCTGTGTAAAAGGCAAATCTTCTTGTGGGGTGGTCGCATAAAGCCCTTCCCACTCCCACCCTTGGTCATAGAAATCCCGAACGCTTTTTTGTCCTTCAACGACAAAACAATGCGATTGATCTCTGAATTTCTTTTGCCCGAGTTGAGCGATTTGTTTGAGGAGGGTTTTGGGTAGCATGAAAAGCTGTACATTTGAACGCAAAACGGAGTTGCGGTGCGTCGATACGCTTCAAATGTAATCATTCTATCTTTTTCAAGTTTTTTATTCCTACAATGTAGTAGTACTAAGAATTTGGATGAGGGGCGTTATTTGCTTCAAAAAAACACCTTACACATCAATGGAGAGGTTAAGCCCAACAGCCCAGCCATTGACCTGCTGGTTGATCCTCCTAATAATACTTTCCTAGGAATCCCGTTTGAAATCTTTTTTCATCAATTAGCATTGAAAGATCCAGATTCCAGTTTTAACAATTGGCTCTATAAAAAAGAAAAACGCAAAAAGCGCTGGGAAAATATCCTATCCTCCAAGCAACTCAATCAGCTACTCCGTTATAAAAAACTCAGCAATCAATGGTTAAAAGACATTGGATCCAGACCCGTCCTTTTGGATAGCACCAACATTTCACGCAACACCAAACGCCTTTCACAGTATTTTAAAAACAAAGGGTTTTTTGATGTTAACGTGTCCTCCTCTGTTCAAACAGAAGAAAGCCAAAAGGCAAGCATTCAGTATGACATTGAAAAGGGGGAACAATACCGCCTAGACAGTATTCAATTTTCAATCGCTGCCAAAGAATTAGAAACACTGGTTGAACAATCCAAAGAGGCTAGCTTTCTAAAACCCAGGCAAGGATTTGATATTGCTGATTTTGACTCAGAGCGAAAACGTATTTTGACCCTTTTTAGAGAAGCAGGGGTCTATAATTTTCAAGAGAATAGCCTTCGTTTCAAGGCGGCTATTGACAGTACTGGAAAAGACAAAACTATTGGTGTTGAATTGGCCATCAACAATCCACAGCAGCGCGTGGGAGACAGCCTCATAACCCAACCCTATAAAATCCATCGTATAAAACGCATCAATATTTTTGTGGAATCCCAACAATTGGGAGCAGGATTGGATAGTTATACTGACAGCACCACCTACAATGGAATTCATATTTATTCCAAGGGGCCTTTAAAATATCGCCCCAAAGCCTTGACCAATCCGTTGTTTGTTCAGCTGGATAGCGTATATAGCGATCAAGAACGTCTGCTGACCTACCGCTATTTTAATAACCTTGAAAATTTTAAATACCCCAGTATCACCTATCGCCCCTTGTCGGATTCCCTTCCATCCTTGGAAACCAATATTGTTTTAAACCCAAAAGAGAAGTTCTCTTTAGGCCTCGACTTTGATTTATCACACTCCAACATTCAATTCTTTGGATTGGGGTTGGGAACTTCCACAGCCATACGTAA
This sequence comes from Flavobacteriaceae bacterium, assembly GCA_009886755.1. Classification (GTDB taxonomy): domain Bacteria; phylum Bacteroidota; class Bacteroidia; order Flavobacteriales; family Flavobacteriaceae; genus UBA11891. The sequence goes on along the minus strand of QXYU01000047.1, from coordinate 18,767 downwards.
TATGCTCAAAGGAGCTGAAATTATTAATATTGGTATACAGTCTTCGTTTGGAGCTTCTTCCAACAACTTTGAACAAATCAGCCGGTTTTTTGATCTCTTTGAGTTGGGAACCGATTTAAGTATTCGGTTTCCTCGCTTACTGTTACCGATCAACTTAGATCGAGTGATTACTAAAAAAATGAATCCCAAAACCGATTTGAGTCTTGGCTTTGCCATTCAAGAAAACATTGGTCTGGACAAACAATACTTTGCTGCTACTTATGAGATCAACTGGGAACCCAAGCAAAATCAAAAAATGGCGCTTCGGATTGCAGAAATAGAATTCGTCAACAATAAAAATATTGACAACTACTTTAATGTTTATCGCAATAGCTATGATCGACTCAACAGCCTAGCGAAGGTCTACAACACCAACGGAGAACTTGTCAATCCTGATAATAATCTGATCATCCCTAGCGGTACGGAGGCTTTCTTTGATCAAGTCCTTTCTGCCTCAGGAACTCCTACAGACTCCGAGGATTATTCCAAAATACTAGGGATTCGAGAACGCCAACAACGCCTGACAGTCAACAATCTTATAGTAGGATCCTCCTTCAGTTTTAATAGTAATACCCAGCAAAGCCTTTTGGATGAAAATTTTTCTCAATTCCGACTTCGTTTGGAATGGGTTGGTAATCTTCTCAACGGTTTATTAAAATGGACGGGAACCCCTCCTAATGAAAATGGTCGCTTTGATCTTTCGGGAGTGGAGCCTTCTCAATATTTTAAGGCAGAGATTGATTACATCAAGCACTTCCGAGTGGGAACCAAGCGAGTCCTCGCTTTTAGAAGCTTTATTGGAATGGCTGTGCCCTATGGCAATGCAACAAATATCCCATTCGTGCGGTCCTATTTTGCAGGAGGAACCAATGATAATCGCGCTTGGAAAGCCTACCGTTTGGGCCCAGGAAGTAGTCAAAATTTAAATGAATTCAACGAAGCCAATTTTAAACTAGCAGCCAATATGGAATATCGTTTCCCCATCTTTGGTAACCTCAAAGGAGCTCTATTTGTCGATGCGGGAAATATCTGGAATCTTTGGGATAATGTTCAAGACCCGGCCTCAAGATGGGACGGATGGCAAGATTTGGATGAAATTGCCATAGGATCTGGATTCGGTTTGCGATACGATTTTGACTTTTTTGTGTTTCGTTTTGACACCGCTTTCAAAACCTATAATCCAGTTTTATCCAGGGCAGACCGCTGGGGAAGTGAATATGCTTTTAAGAAAGCTGTATTTAATGTAGGAATTAATTACCCATTCTAAAAATTTAAATATTTTTGCCAAAACCAATTGAATGAAATATCAGATCCCCGCTGGGGTACTTACAGGTGACCAAGTACAGGAAGTATTTGCCCTTGCCAAAGAAAAAGGATTTGCCCTTCCCGCTGTCAATGTTATTGGAAGTAATAGCATCAACACCGTATTAGAAACTGCCGCTGAGCTCAACAGTCCAGTGATTATCCAGTTTTCCAATGGTGGTGCACAGTTTAATGCTGGAAAAGGATTGTCCAACGACCAACAAAAAGCAGCCATTGCTGGATCCGTAGCCGGTGCAAAGCACGTTCACGAAATGGCCAAAGCCTACGGTGCCAGTGTAATCCTACACACAGACCACTGTGCCAAAAACCTATTGCCTTGGATTGATGGCCTGTTGGATGCCTCCGAAGCACATTACAAACAATATGGGAAACCGCTCTACAGTTCACACATGATCGATCTTTCTGAGGAACCCCTTGAGGAAAATATCGAAATCTGTAAAGAATACCTCACGCGCATGGCCAAAATGGACATGACTCTTGAAATCGAACTCGGAATTACTGGAGGCGAAGAAGACGGCGTGGACAATTCAGACGTGGATCAATCAAAACTCTACACCCAGCCAGAAGAGGTCGCTTATGCCTTTGAAGAACTACGAAAAGTGAGCCCTCGTTTTACCGTTGCTGCAGCCTTTGGTAACGTTCATGGAGTGTACAAACCTGGAAATGTAGTTTTGACCCCTAAAATTTTAAAGAACTCTCAAGAATACATCAGTGAGAAATACAACTTACCACCCAATACGGTTGATTTTGTTTTCCATGGTGGATCCGGTTCTAGCAACGAAGAAATCAATGAAGCCATTGGATATGGAGTCATCAAAATGAATATTGACACCGATCTCCAATTTGCTTTTACGGAAGGGATTCGCGATTATATGAACGAAAAGGTGGACTATCTGAGAAATCAGATTGGAAATCCTGACGGAGCTGAAGAACCGAACAAAAAATACTACGATCCTAGAAAATGGCTTCGTCTTGGGGAGGGAACACTCAAAGCACGATTGAAACAAGCTTTTGAAGATTTGAATAATGTCAATACATTAGACTAAACTTTTTTCTATGGCATGGTTCAAACGAAGTGAAAAGGGAATCCAAACCAAAACGGAGGAAAAGAAAGATACTCCAAAGGGGTTATGGTATAAAACCCCTACTGGGAAAATCATTGACACCAAAGAACTGGAGGATAATTATTATGTAAGCCCAGAAGATGATTATCATGTTCAAATTGGAAGCAAGGAATATTTTGAAATCCTTTTTGATAGTAAATTCGTTGAAATTGCAGCAAATCTCAAGTCCAAAGATTTTCTCCAATTTGAGGATACCAAAAAATACAAGGATAGAATCAAAGCCGCAACAAAGAAAACCCGTCTAAACGACGCCATTCGTGTTGCGGTGGGTAATTCTAAAGGCAAGCCGCTTGTGGTAGCCTGTATGGACTTCGCCTTCATTGGCGGCTCCATGGGCTCTGTGATGGGCGAAAAAATCTGGCGCGCTGCAGATCATGCGTTGCAGCACCGGATTCCTTTACTTGTTATTTCAAAATCAGGAGGTGCACGGATGATGGAAGCCGCAACTTCGTTAATGCAAATGGCTAAAACAGCCGCCAAGCTAAGCGAACTCTCCGAGGCGGGAATTCCTTACATATCATTGTGCACAAATCCAACCACGGGGGGAACCACTGCGTCATTTGCGATGCTGGGTGATATTAATATTGCTGAGCCGGGTGCTCTGATTGCCTTTGCTGGGCCCCGAGTGGTAAAAGATACCACAGGTCAAGAATTACCCGAAGGATTTCAAACCAGTGAATTTTTATTGGAAAAAGGATTCTTGGATAAAATCGTTCATCGAAAAAACCTCAAAGAAGAAATCAATGCCTATCTCGATTTGGTATTGAACCGACACTACCGCGCTTAGGTTTTACTTTGTTATCAGACAATTAAGTGTATCTTTGCATGGCAATTTTGCATACATAAAAATCATTTAAATAATATTGGCATGTACTTAACAAACGAAAAAAAGAAAGAGCTTTTCAAAAAATACGGAAAATCTGAAAACGACACGGGATCTACTGAAGGTCAGATTGCTTTGTTTTCGCACCGTATCAACCACCTTTCTGACCACTTAAAAAACAACGCAAAAGACTTTAACACAGAGCGTTCGCTAGTGCGTTTGGTAGGAAAAAGAAGAAGCCTTCTCGACTATCTAAAAGCCAAAGATATCTTGCGTTACCGTGAGATTATCAAGGAATTAGGTATCCGTAAATAATTCTACTTCTTGCTACACTGAATTGTAGTTTTTCATTGGTTGCCACAACACACAACATTAAGGTTTAACCAATTTAAATTATGATTCCAAAAACATTTACACAAGAAATTCAACTTTCTGACGGGAGATCAATTACTCTCGAAACAGGGAAATTGGCCAAACAGGCCGACGGTTCTGTTGTTGTTCGTATGGGTGACTGTATGCTACTCGCTACAGCCGTATCAGCTCGTAAGGCCAGCCCAGTTGACTTTCTACCATTGACCATTGACTACCGCGAAAAATTCGCAGCAGCAGGTCGTTTTCCAGGAGGGTTCTTCAAAAGAGAAGCCCGTCCTAGTAATGAAGAAATTTTAACAATGCGACTTGTGGATCGCGTACTGCGTCCTTTGTTTCCAAAGGATTACCACGCAGAAATACAAATCATGATCCAATTGATGTCGCATGACGAGAATGTAATGCCTGACGCTCTTGCTGGATTGGCTGCTTCAACAGCATTACAACTCTCTGATATCCCTTTTGAAAATCCCATTTCAGAAGCACGCGTAGGACGCGTGAATGGCGAATGGGTCATCAACCCAAGCAAAGAAGTATTGGCCGAATCGGATGTGGACATCATGATCGGTGCTAGTTATGATTCTGTTGCCATGGTAGAAGGAGAATTTGATGAAATCAGCGAAGAAGAAATGGTAGAAGCCATTGCTTTTGGACATGAAGCCATTAAAACCCAAATCGAAGCACAAGAAAAACTTGTTGCCGATGTGGGGAAAAAAGAAACAAGAGAATACGAAGAAGAAGACCACGACGCGGATTTGGAAACTCATATCCACGGATTGGCATATGACAAATGCTACGAAATTGCCAAAAAAGGTTTGGCCAAAGGAGAGCGCAGTCAGCTATTCTCAGAATTGAAAGACGAAATTAAAGGAGGCTATTCTGAGGAAGAGCTCGAAGAAAAAGGAGCCTTAATTTCCAAATATTTTAGTGGTGCGCAGAAAAAAGCCGTACGTGATTTGGTTTTGAACGATGGAATTCGATTGGATGCTCGTAAAACAACAGACATTCGTCCCATTTGGTGTGAAGTGGATTACCTCCCTTCTACTCACGGTTCTTCTGTGTTTACGCGCGGGGAAACACAGGCCTTGGCCACCGTAACCCTTGGAACATCAAGAGAAGCCAACATTATTGACCTCCCCACCGAGCAAGGAGAAGAGAACTTTTACTTGCACTATAACTTCCCTCCTTTTTCAACAGGAGAAGCACGTCCACTTCGTGGAACGTCGCGTCGTGAAGTAGGTCACGGAAACTTGGCACAACGCGCTTTGAAAAAAGTAATGCCCGACGATTGTCCATACACTGTACGCGTCGTGTCTGAAGTATTGGAATCTAATGGTTCCTCTTCTATGGCTACCGTTTGTGCGGGAACCATGGCCTTGATGGATGCTGGGGTAAAAATCGAAAAACCTGTTTCGGGAATTGCCATGGGATTAATAACCGAAGGAGATCGCTATGCAGTGCTTTCTGACATCTTAGGAGACGAAGATCACTTAGGCGACATGGACTTTAAAGTTACAGGAACCCGTGAGGGAATCACTGCTTGTCAAATGGATATTAAAATCAAAGGATTGAGTTATGAAATCTTGACACAAGCCTTGATGCAAGCCAAAGATGGCCGTATGCACATCCTTGATCACTTAGAGGCTACCATTTCCAGTCCAGCAGAGACTGTTAAGGAACATGCTCCTAAAATGATCAACCGTATCATCGCCAACGAATTTATTGGTGCTTTGATCGGGCCGGGTGGTAAAGTCATTCAAGAACTTCAGAAAGAATCCGGATGTACCATCGTTATCAACGAAGATCCTGTTACTGAAGAAGGAATTGTGGAAATTCTAGGAACTTCTCCAGAAGGAATTGCAATGGTCGAAGCCAAAATCGATTCCATTACCTTTAAACCAACAGTTGGCAATACTTATGAAGTTAAAGTAATCAAGATGCTTGACTTTGGTGCAGTTGTTGAATACCTAGAAGCGCCTGGTAATGAAGTTCTACTTCACGTAAGTGAGTTGGCTTGGGAGCGCACGGAAAACGTATCTGATGTTGTCAATATGGGAGATGTACTCGAAGTAAAATACTTCGGAATCGACTCTCGTACACGCAAGGAAAAAGTTTCTCGTAAAGCGTTGCTACCAAGACCCGAGCGTAAGGACAATAATAGGGACGAAAAAAAGTAATTTTTTTTGTAACCTTTTTGAATTGAGTTCGTATCATCTAGAACAAATGTAAACTATGAGACAATTAAAGATCACCAAGCAGGTAACCAATCGAGAAACTGCTTCCTTAGATAAATACTTACAAGAAATAGGTAAAGTTGACTTGATCACGGCTGAGGAAGAAGTAGAATTGGCCCAGAAAATTAAAGCGGGCGATCAGATAGCTTTAGAGAAACTAACTAAAGCCAATCTACGATTTGTTGTCTCCGTTGCCAAACAATACCAAAACCAGGGGCTTACCCTCCCCGATTTGATCAATGAAGGGAATTTGGGATTGATCAAGGCAGCGCAACGTTTTGATGAAACGCGAGGTTTTAAGTTTATTTCGTATGCCGTTTGGTGGATTCGCCAGTCTATTTTACAAGCCCTAGCAGAGCAATCGCGTATCGTTCGCTTGCCACTCAATAAGATCGGGTCGATCAATAAGATCAACAAGACCTATGCCTTTTTGGAGCAAGCCCATGAACGTGCCCCCTCTGCTGAGGAAATAGCCAAAGAGTTGGACATGACTGTCAATGACGTAAAAGAGTCTTTAAAAAACTCCGGGCGTCATGTATCCATGGATGCACCCTTAGTAGAAGGTGAAGATTCCAACCTCTATGATGTATTGAATAGTGGTGAATCTCCAAATCCAGACAAAACACTTTTACACGAATCACTTCGTACCGAAATCGAACGCGCTCTAGAAACGCTCACACCAAGAGAAGCTGACGTGGTTCGCTTGTATTTTGGATTGGGAAATCAGCACTCGATGACCTTGGAAGAGATTGGAGAAACTTTTGATTTGACTCGCGAACGTGTTCGCCAAATCAAAGAAAAAGCGATCCGACGTCTAAAGCATACTTCAAGAAGTAAGATCTTAAAAACCTATTTAGGATAAACATAAAGGCAACTTTCGAGTTGCCTTTTTTATTCATATTATGGCAAAAATTGCACCTTCTATCCTAGCGGCTGACTTCGGCAACTTGGAACGCGACTGTAAAATGGTAAATGCGAGTGAAGCTGATTGGTTTCATATTGATATTATGGACGGCGTATTTGTACCTAATATCTCCTATGGAATGCCTGTCCTAAAGGCCATTCAGACGGTTGCACAAAAACCCTTAGATGTTCACCTGATGATTGTTGACCCTGATCGCTATATCGAAACCTTTGCCGATTTGGGAGCTGTTGTACTAACAGTACATTATGAAGCTTGTACCCACTTGCATCGTACGCTTCAGAAAATAAAAAGTTGCGGAATGCTTGCGGGTGTGGCACTAAATCCACACACCCCTGTTCATGTGTTAGAAGCGATCATCCATGAAGTTGATTTGGTCTGTTTAATGAGTGTCAACCCAGGGTTTGGAGGGCAATCATTTATCGAAAATACTTACGAAAAAACAATAGCATTAAGAGCATTAATTGCAAAAAAAAGAGCCACAACTCAAATAGAAATTGATGGAGGCGTAACCAATCAAAATGCGGCTGCATTGATTCAGGCTGGAGCAGATGTGCTTGTCGCCGGTTCACATGTCTTCAAAGCAGAAGACCCACCAGCTACTATCAAAACGCTTAAACAGTTTTAAAACAAAAAAGCAGCGATATTAATCGCTGCTTTTTTTTCGAACTTAGGTTCTTTATTAATTTGATTTTAAACGGAATTGTACACGTCTGTTTTTGGCACGACCTTCTGAAGTGTCATTGCTATCTAATGGGTTCTCTTCTCCAAAGCCTTGGATTTCTAATCGTGCGGGATCTACCCCCATATTGATAAGAGCATTTCGAACTGATTCAGCTCTTCGAACAGATAATGCTTGATTGTAAGCTGTATCTCCATCGCTCGAAGAATAACCCTCAATGATAAAGATTCCTCCAGGGTTTTCTGCTAGCAAACTCTTTATTTTATCCAATACGTCGAACATTTTTTTGCCAAGAATACGATCACTACTAGCCACGAAATTAATCATTGAGCCATAACTATTCATCGTTGACACTACAGCATCGGAAACGTCAGGACAACCGTTCTTTTCAGCCGAACCTGCTTGATCTGGACATTGGTCTTCGGAATCGGGAACACCATCGCCGTCTTTATCTTCTGTAGGACAGCCACTGTTAGATTTAGGACCCGCCTTCTCAGGACATTCGTCAACACCATCGTGAAGACCGTCTGAATCTGTGTCAGGGCAGCCTTGCATTTCTATAGAACCAGCTACATCTGGACATAAATCGTCCTTATCAGCCACACCATCGCCATCACTATCTGGACAGCCTTTTAATTCTTTAGATCCTATTTCTTCAGGGCAATCATCTTCATTATCAGGAATACCATCCTCGTCTGTATCAGGACAACCTTCAAATTCTTTCAATCCAGGAACATCTGGGCATTTATCTTTTTCATCTGAAATTCCATCTTTGTCACGATCACCAGCACCAAAATTATAGCTCAAACCAGCCTGATGCTGGAAATGACGAACGCCATCTAATTCGTAGGCACCTTTAAAGTTGGTCTGAAGGCTCAATGCCACTGTGGGTGAAAGACGAAAGTCCAATCCAAAACCACCCAAGAATTGCTTTGAAGCATTCTTAGAGAGTAAAAGTGCATTTTCATCATCGGGGTTTGCAAATTGAAAACTTGAGATCCCAAAACCTCCAAGGAAGAAAGGATTAATTTTTTTTCCCGTCAAAGGACTAAATTTTAGATATCCATCGGCACTGACGTAAGGATACTCTGTTCCCGAACTAATCCCCTCAACTTTTGTAAGATTATTCACTGACAACATGGCTCCAACAGAAAATTTTCCTTTTAAATAGCGTTCCAAAGAAATCGCGGGACCACCAATCGTCCAATGATCTCCTACATTAGCAAAATCATCAAAAAAGCCACCTTGAGCACCGTCTGGAAAGAGTCGGCTTGGGGTACCTCCTACAGGATAAACATCAATAGCATTGGCTGAAACAGTCAAGCGCCATGGTTTTTCCGCCGTTTGGGCAAAGCCGAAAGTTAATACTCCAAATGTGAGTAATAAAAGTAATCTTGTTTTCATAAGGCAAAGTTTGTTCATATTATCTAACTACTATCTTCGGATTTTATTGTAAAAGCAAGTTAAAATTTTTGTTTAATCATAACAAAATCAAAAGTTAATCTTTTAATAGACCCAGTTCAATCAAGCGCTCGTGAAGAAATGCCCCAGCTGTAATGGGTTCAAATTGCAATGGATTCTGAGCATTGACGCAGTTGGAAAGGCAATCCAAAGACATCTGAGCCATGGGATGCATAAAAAAAGGAATGGAATAGCGTGACTTTCCCCACAATGCCTTGGGTGGATTCACCACCCGGTGAATGGTTGATTTAAGCCGATTGTTCGTTAGTCGAGCCATCATGTCACCCATATTGATCATTAACTCCCCTTCCTGAGCATTGGCAGCAATCCATTCTCCCGATCGATTCTGAACTTGCAGTCCGCTGCCTTGCGCTCCCATCAGAAGGGTAATTAGGTTGATATCCCCATGAGCAGCTGCACGAACAGCCTGTTTTGGCGCTTCCTTTAAAGGAGGATAGTGAATAGGACGAAGAATCGAATTCCCTTTTTCAACAAAAGATTGAAAGTAGTTCGGCTCTAAATCTAAAAATATGGCAATCGCCTTCAATACTTCTATGGCTGTTTGTTCCAATGCCTCATATGCTTTTTTTCCAACTCGATTAAAATCCGGAAGCTCCTCAACTATTACGTTTGCTGGATATTGAAAAACCTTATTGTCTTCTGGGGACAGGTCCTGTCCAAAATGCCAAAACTCTTTTAAATCCGCATGTGTAAACCCTTTGGCCGTTTCTTTACCAAAAGGAGTATATCCACGTTGTGCAGCCAAACCTGCAATATGATATTTCATCTTAATTGATTCCGGCAAATCAAAAAAAGCCATGATCTGATCATATAACTTTGTCACCAGTTCCTCAGTCAGATAGTGTCCTCTTAATGCCACAAAACCTATATCGCTAAAAGCGGATCCTAAATTCGAAACAAATTGGTTACGATCCGAAGGGTCTTGCGATAAAAACTGTTGTAAATCGACTTGAGGAATTGTTTGGGTCATAGAATAATGATTGCGTTTCGTGGTTTCAATATACGAGTTCTTACTTTTTCTATATTTGAATAGAACCAGATTTTTTATTATGATTGAAGGACTCTTAATTTTGACTACGACTATAGCAATCGTACTGTTGTTAAATAAAACTTTCAGGAAATTCGCATACCTATCAGACACAAAATAATCACACTTCAGGCGCTATTATTTTACTTTTCTAGGAGGCTTTTTTGTCTGTAGTTGTGTGGCTATGGGGATTTCCAACAATGAATGGCGTTGGATCGAGTTACTCCATATTGGATTTGGAGGACTAACACTTATCCTCTCATTGGCTTTTCCCAAAAAGCTATAAAAAAACCCGCCAAAGCGGGTTCATTGATTTTAAGTAAAATCTTATTTGGTGAATGGAACTTTCAAACGAAGTTGGTCCCAACCCATATATAGGTCAACACCGTTGTCTGCTGCTTCAAAGGCCATTGAAAAAGCTTCGACTGATTTCTTTCCTTCTTGAACGGGTACTTGAATTCGGGCTAGATCCAAAGCTGGACTGTAGGTATAGGCACCCCAAATATTTGTCGCTTTATTGATTATTATGGTCCATTCTTTTTCACCTGGAATCGTATATAGCGAATAGCTTCCCGTAGGAATATTAGTGTTTCCCAATTTCATATCAATGTAGAGCGTAATCTCACAGGCTTCATTAGCACCTGTTCGCCATACTTTCCCATTGGGGGCAAGTTTGGCAACGGAGCGTCCCTTTAACTGAGGTCGGGAATAGATAATACGAACGAGCTTATTGGTTTCGCTATTGCTGACAGGGAACTTAGCCATATCCAAAGGACTTTTGTCGAGTCCTCTAAATTCCTGTGCTTGAAGTGTAAAAGTGGTTACTAGGAGTAGTACCACGCTAAATAGGTGTTTCATGATTGTTTTTTTTGATGGAACAAAGTTAAGAATTCACATCCTTGCCTTTGTTAAAATCATACTAAAATGACTGAAAAAATATTCCAATCATCAGTCTTTAAAAGAAGAATATCCCGTTTCTTTAATTTGATTAGAAACGAATTCTAAGTTTAAACAAAAAAGGATTCTCCTTGAAGCGTATCTTCGCAAATAACTATTGACTCGAATGAATTTTATCCGCTACTTCTATTTGCGGTTTTTATACCTGCTAATTGGCATTACCCATTGGCAAACGTCCGCTCAAGAAAACGCGGTAGGACTTATAATGGAGGCCGAAGGAAACCAAGCTTATTGTCCCAATAGCACACTCCCAATCGTTACAGAATTTTCCATCTTAGACCCTGACACCAATGAAGCCCCAGCAATATACATCCAAATCGTATCGGGCTATAACAGCGCAGAGGACCAACTTCAATTACTGGGGATGGAGGCCCTTTTTGAGAGTAGTTGGAATATTAGTGAGGCGAAATTGAGCATTCGATCCAAAACAGGAATGCCCGTTCCCTATTCTGATATTGTTTTGGCTGTAAAAAATGTAGTCTATACCAGTTCTAACCCCGAACCGGCCACAGACAAAACCATCGCTATTACATTGGGCAGTGCCAATTACCTTCCCAGTACAGGGCACTATTATGAATATGTTTCTGCTCCCAATATTACATGGAAACAAGCTCGAGAACGAGCAAAACTCAACACCTATTATGGTTTGAGAGGGTATTTGGCCTCTCTTGGGCAAGAGGATGAAGCCCAATTAATCGGTGAACTCAGTCCTGGGGTTGGATGGATTGGTGGCTCGGATGAACAAACAGAAGGCGTCTGGAAATGGATGGATGGTCCTGAAGCAGGAACCGTTTTTTGGAATGGATTGGCAGACGGCAGTTCGCCCAATTTTGCTTATTGGAACGAATCGGAACCAAATAATGCTGGTGATGAAGACTACGCTCACATCACAGATATCAGTATTGGGAATTTAGGGGCTTGGAATGACCTCCCCAATGTGACCGCAACGTCAGGACCTTTTCAAGCCAAAGGATTTCTGGTAGAATACGGTGGTATGCCTGGAGATCCTATCGTTCGAAATTCTGCCAGTACCCAAATTTTTATTCCTCGTATTCAAGGCATTGAAAATGCGGTCGGATGTGAAGGACAAGTCTTGACCTTGACCGTTGATGCAAGTACCGATCAGTTAAACTGGTATGACGCCCCAGTGGGTGGAAATCTAATTCATACCGGAGACAACTATACCAATACATTTTTTGAAGATCAAACATTTTGGTTGGACTGGGACGGCATTGGATGTTCATTACCTAATCGAGTTAAAATTGAAGCCAAATTATATCCTTTTCCCGTCCTTCTTGCCCCCGAATTGATCGTGGAACAATGTGATAATGACAACCTCAACGATGGTGTCACAGGATTCAATTTAGAAGCATTAGGCGTATTGATTTCTCAAAACTACACGCAAGAGACTTTTGAATTTTACACCGAGTCCGATTACCGTCTTTCTTCGAAAATACTAAATCCGAATGCGTTTCGAAATACGGCATTCCAGCAGCAGTTATTTGTCAGAATCAATACCCCAGGAAATTGCTATGAAGAGTCTAAGGTCACACTGAAAGTAGCGGCTAGCGATATTTCGCTCAATAATCTCTTTGAATACGAAACCTGTGAGTCTGCCCTCAAAGATTGGGGGCTAGGAATCGAAGGCTGGGAAGCTTCTCTCTTTGATACGCTAGAAACAGAAATTCGATTCGCCAACCCCAAATTTAGCAGTCAAAATATCGAAATTAGTTTTTACGCCTCCCAAGAAGACGCCCAATTGCGACAAAACACAATTATTTTATCAGCGGAGAACCCACTATACTTCATGGAGACTCCCTATCAACAAACCCTATGGGTACGGATTGAAAACTTGGACTTGAATCAAATTAGTTGTTTGGGAGTAGCCGCTGTAGCCCAGCTGCGAGTAAACCCTTTACCGAGTTTTGAACGCTTGGAGGACTTTAGTGTAGTTTGTCAAAACTTAGATCCCGTACGTATTGGTGTAAGCTCTTCAGATGATCGTAGTTATAGTTACCAGTGGTTTTATGAGGGGGCACCCTTTCCCTCAGTAGCAAACAGTCAAGCAACCGATCAGGAAACCAACCAAGGAGGGCTTTATGAAGTGATTGCAACCACAACCGATGGTACCAACTGTAGTCGCACCCTTTCTTTTACTTTGATTCCTTCAAATCAGGCTACAATCACAGAAGAGGATCTGACCGTGGTGGATTTGCAAGGAGAAACAGGAAGTTTGGAAATTCAAACGGCCTACTTAGGGATTGGAGATTATGAGTTTACCTTATACGATCCAGACGGAACCTATCAAGATGACTCCTATTTTAACGACATTCCTCCCGGAATTCATTTGCTCTTTGTACGTGATAAAAATGGTTGTGGTATCAGTGAAATTTCCTTTTCCGTACTCGGTCACATGAAATTTTTTAGTCCCAATGGGGATGGGATTAATGACCGTTGGAAAATACTGGGTGTCAGTGCTGATTTTCAGCCCCAAAGTCAGATCTATATTTTTGATCGCTATGGTCGGTTGATCAGTGAGATCAGTCCTTCGGAAGAGGGTTGGGATGGAGCACTCAACAATTCTCTCCTCCCCCAAGACGATTATTGGTTTCGCGTGTTCTTTCAGGATGGAAGACAATACAGCGGTCATTTTAGTTTATTGCGTTCCCGATGAAAAAAAATAAGTTTTTTGTCGGACTATTGTTCTTTTTGACCTGTGTTAGCACCAAGATTTTTGCACAAGGGTACCGTTTGTATTTTCAAGAATATCTAGCTGAAAATCTATACCTCATTCACCCCGCCATGGCTGGTGTCAATCTCAGCAATACACGTTTCAACTTTGGAACTCGAACCCAATGGATGGATTTGGAAAACAGCCCACAGACACAGTTTGCAACATTTGAATACCAAGCCAGCGCTCAAAACACTTTGGGTGTGAAATTTTACAATGACATCAATGGATATCATCAACAGACCGCCCTCTATGCAACCTATGTCTATCGCATTTATCTAAATGATGAAATTTGGAACACACGAAGAATGTATCCTACTAAAAACGATGAAATTCAGGAAGTATCTTTCGGTCTGAGTGTTGGGAGTCAATCGAGAAATCTTGATAGTAGCAGTTGGCGCTATCGAACCAATGATCCTTTGCTTACGACCAACGAAACTCAAGATGGTTTTATGGGAATTAATGTTGGGGTAGCCTATGTTTCTAATCGCTTTTCTGCTCACGTCTCTGTACACAATATTGCCCTAAACCCAAATAAAAATAGCTCCTTAAATGAAACAACTGTTTTTGACACCGTTGGATTCAAACATTTATTTGCTTCCTTACAGTATGAAATCTATACGGATTCGGGCTGGAATTTTGAACCAAGTGTATTATGGCAATACTTGGAAAAAACCAAAGAAACAGCCTTTGATTCGAGTTTAAAAGTTTATCGCTTGTTTCCCAGAGGACGTCTTTGGATTGGAGCGGCCTTCCGACAGAATAACCTTAGTGCCGTAGTACGCAATAATAATCTCACGCAAACACAATACGATCGACATTGGACTCCCTTATTTGGCGTCAACTTCGGTCGATTGAAGTTTGCCTATCAATACAGTATTCCATTAGGTGCTATCAATATGGGCCTTGGGGGGATTCATTTTTTTAATCTTGGCTTTCAACCCTAAAAAAAAGCCTCCCTTTTGAGGAGGCTTTCGACACTAACATAGAAATAAAAAATTTAAGCTAAGGCTTGCTTCAAGTCTTTTTTCAAATCGTCCAAAGATTCTAGTCCTACAGACAATCGGATTAAGTCTTCGGTAACGCCTGTCGCCGCTTGAGCCGTTGCATCCAATTGTTGATGGGTTGTACTGGCTGGATGGATGATAAGGGATTTAGTGTCTCCAATATTGGCTAATAAGGAGAATAAATTGGTTTTATCTGCCACTTTTTTAGCCGCTTCAAAACCTCCTTTGGCACCAAAGGTAATAATCCCACTCTGTCCCTTGGGCAGGTATTCATTGGCCAAGGTATTGTATTTGCTTGAAGCCAGCCCAGGATAGTTCACCCAACTCACCTCATCTTGAGCTTCCAACCATTGTGCCAAGGCAAGAGCATTTTCAGAATGCTGTTTCAATCGAATGTTAAGAGTCTCCAGCCCTTGTATGATTTGGAAACTATTGAAAGGGCTTAGGGCAGCTCCGAAGTCGCGTAGACCTTCAATTCGCACCTTCGCTATAAAGGCTTTAGGGCCTAACGCCTCGTGATATACTAAGCCATGATAGCCAGGGGATGGCTCTGTAAATTCTGGAAACAAACCATTTCCATAATCAAACGTACAGGCATCAATAATGACACCCCCAAGAGAGGTACCATTACCCGAGATAAACTTGGTTAATGAATGGATAACAATATTGGCTCCATGTTCAATGGGATTGAGCAACGCAGGAGTCGCAACGGTGTTATCAACAATAAAAGGAACTTTTGCTTTTTTAGCGTAAGCACTAATCCCTTTGAGGTCTAGAACGTCTAGTTTGGGATTCCCTAAGGATTCGGCAAAAAAAGCACGTGTGTTTGATTGAACGGCTTTTTCAAAATTGCTAGGATCATCGGGATCAACAAAGGTGGTTGTAATCCCTAGACGAGGGAGCGTAACGCTCAATAGATTATAGGTGCCGCCATAAAGGCTGCTCGAGGCAACAATATGATCGCCTGCTTTGAGCAATACCATCAAAGTGGTGCTAATCGCAGAAGTACCAGAAGCTGTAGTTACTGCTGCCACCCCTCCTTCAACAGCAGCAAGTCGCTGCTCTAAAACATCATTGGTAGGGTTATTAAGACGGGTATAAATGTACCCGGGCTCAGCCAAAGAGAAAAGATTTGCCGCGTGTTCTGCATTGTCAAAAACATAGGAAGTTGATTGATAGATCGGAACGGCACGCGTTCCCTGTGTGTTTTTCGTGTCATGGCCAGCATGTAAAGCCAGCGTTTCATTGTGGGTAGATTCCATTACGGTGATTTAATTTCGGGACAAAAATAAGCGAGATTTTCATTAAAACAAATAATTCCTATAAACTTTATAGGAATTGAGGGAATTAAATTTTTCCTACATTTGGAGCAAAATCAAAATATGATTTCAAAGAAGTGCAAATATGCTTTAAAAGCTTTGATCTATTTGGCCAAAAACCAAGAACGCCCCACCCCCATATTTTCTTCTGAAATCGCGGAACAAGAGCGTATTCCCAAAAAGTTTTTAGAAACAATCTTACGAGAGCTTCGCAATGCGCAAATACTCCACAGCAGTAGAGGTAAAACAGGAGGATACAAACTCAACAAAGCCGCAGATCAGATTTTACTTACAGATCTGATTCGCATTATTGATGGGCCCATTGCGATGCTTCCCTGTGTTTCCCTAAATTATTATGCTACTTGTCCCGAATGTGATGAGTCTAGTTGTACAATCAAAGGGGTTTTTGAGAAAGTGAGAGATGAGACATTAGCCATTTTTGGGAGTACCTCCATAAAATCTTTATTGTAGGTGAAAAAACTTCGGGAACAATTTATTGCTTTTGAAGAACTGTTTTATTTAATCTAATTCCAACGGAACGATAGGAATTACTACAACTGTGAAACTGGACTAGATATTCTTATAGGTCTCAACAATTAGCTTCTTAAATTTTGTTGAGCTCCATCCATGATCTCGGGATACAAAATGAACAGGAATATCAAAATCATCTCCTGTAAAAGATTTACCCACATAATCATCCCCTAAAAAACGTACATTAAAATGATTTTTCTCAATCAAGCTAATGAGATCTTTTTCATAGGTATATATAAGAATCTCGTCTACGTGAACGTTGGATTCCAATTGTTCGATGCGTTCTTCTATGCTCAAAAGAGGTTTTAATTTTTCCGGGCGTTCGATCGAAGGGTCGGTTTGCAATAACACTGTAAAGTGATCACAATTCATTTTACATTCTTTGAATAATTTAATGTAACCAGGGTGGATAATATCAAAATTACCTGCTGTGAATCCTTTTTTCATAATACTAAATTATTGTTTAATTTGTTTAAAACAGATAAAAGTTCTCGATATCCGTTTACTGAAAATTGTGCGGACGTTTGTTTGTGTCCAACTTTAATTGAAAAGACCTCTGCCGGTAATTTTTGGAACATATCTTCATCCGTAAGATCATCCCCAGCTACAAATACAAAATCGTATAGATCATTTGAATACAGTTCAAGAGCGGCGACCCCTTTATTAACTCTCGATGGGATTATTTCAATGACTTTGTCTCCATTCACAATGCTAATCTCATTGGTTATCATACTCGATAAAACTGTTTTTAACTCTTCAGATTTTATGATTCCTAGTTCTGGATCTGTTTTGCGATAATGCCATACCAGCGATTTTTTCTTTTCTTCAATTAAGGTTCCCGGTGTATTGTCTGTAAATTGTTGCAGCACTGGATGGATGTAATTCATCCAATCATTGTTTGAAGGGTTTTTATCGATCCATTCATTGTTGTTTTTATTCTTAATAAAGTGTCCATGTTCTGCTACTAACGTAATATTTTTTTTGCTAAAAACACTACTAAGAAAAGACATCGGGCGGCCACTAATTATGACCACATGATTTGATGGGTCATCACTCAACTGGTCAATCAACTGGTTGACTTCTTCTGGAGGAAGTGCTTTATTACGCATTTTATGAAACTTGACCAACGTACCGTCATAATCCAACAAAAAGAGCTTCTTTGATGCTTTCTGATAAGCTGATACTAGGGTTTGCTCAATCGTTGCATCAACCGGGACACTTTTGTTGAGCTTGGTTTCCTTTGGGAGGTCATTTAGTCTTTCTAAAAAGCTATGGGACCAAAAGGCCACGTCATATCTTTTGATCCGTTCTCTTAATTCAGTATTTCGCTCAATTTGCTCTTCAGGAGTCATATTAATCGCCTCAAGAATGGAATCGGCTAATTTTTTTAAATCAAAGGGATTTACCGTAATGGATTGGTGGAGCTCTTTGGCAGCCCCTGCCAGTTCACTTAGAATTAACACCCCTTTATGATCAAAGCAGGTGGCTAAATACTCTTTAGCAACTAAATTCATCCCATCCCTCAGAGGTGTCACCATCATAATGTCAGTAAGACTATACAAGTCAATTAAATCATTAAAATCAAACGATCGGTAATAATACCATATAGGGGTCCAATTTACCGTGGCAAACTTTCCATTGACTCTCCCTATGATCTCGTCCGTTTCACGTTTTAGTTTTTTGTAATGGGAAACATTGCTCCTGGAGGGAACTGTAACCATAACCAATCGAACTTTTTCTTTGTACTCAGGATGTTGCTCAATGAAATGTTCAAAAGATTTGATCCGATGAATCACCCCTTTAGTATAGTCCAATCGATCAATAGATAGAATAATTTTACCTTCATTGGAAGCTTTGTGTCTTTCGAGTTCTGCTCTAAAAGGAGTAAAATCCTTTTGCGCTATTTCGCTTTGCTTAATGGCTGTTTGCTCAAATTTTTGAAAGTCAATTCCCATAGGGAATGTGTCAACAACAATGTCACGATCTGCCTTTTTAACCACATTAAAACTAACGGGTAAATGTAAATGACGCTTTACAGAACTCAAAAAATGACGTTGATAATCATAGGTATGGAATCCTATCAGATCGGCCCCCAACATCCCTTGTAGCAATTCATCTCTCTTGGGAAAAATTCGAAAAATCTCAAAAGAAGGAAATGGAATATGCAAGAAAAAACCAATTGTTACGTTTTTTTTGA
>QXYU01000046.1 GCA_009886755.1 Flavobacteriaceae bacterium | reverse complement strand
GGAACAATGATACGACTCAAAAAGACATTTTGGATTGGGGGAATTTTTTTACTAGGATGGCTATTTTTTTGGTTTCAAAACAATAGAACAATCGCAACCACAGATGCTTGTCTTTGCACAGAATTGCTTGCCAGCCCTTCAATCACAAAAAACAAAGCCAAAATCAAAGCCGTGCGAGATTGCGAATGGTTGTTTGAAGACTTTGAAAAGGCACACCAAAAATGCATGGAATCCGTGCCTTTTGAAACTCCTAAAACAAGCACTAATCCTTCAAAAACCACTTAGCATGAAATCAAACCTTAAAAGGCTTCGCTTTTTATTAATCCTAATTCCTCTTGGACTCTTTATCCGCTTTATTGATTTGGAAGTCAGTGACGGTTTTTTGGCTACCAACGAAACAGTAGATCACTACAAATATATGCTTGGCTTGGTGGCCGCAGTAGCCTTATTGCTTTCAGCCGTACTCTATTTTGAAAAAAATACAGAAAAGTAAACTTCTAGTTTAGAGTTTGGTATTTTTGAAAGAAAAAAAGCATGCGCCATTTTACTGAAAAAGAAATCCAAGACTTTGATAAAATATACCGACTCAATCTCATCAACAGCATAACTGGATATAAATCAGCCAACCTCATTGCAACCCAGTCTGCTACGGGAGCGTCAAACCTAGCCGTATTCAGTTCCATCACTCACCTAGGGAGTGATCCTGCATTGCTTGGTTTTATTTTGCGTCCCACTACTGTCCCTCGACACACCTATAGCAACTTGAAAGAAACAGGCTGGTTTACTGTCAACCATATCAGCGCCGATGTTATCAAAGACGCCCACCATACCAGTGCGAAATATCCCTCAGAGGTTTCAGAATTCGATCAAACGCAACTGGAAGTAGAATACAAAAATGGACAAGGCTGCCCTTTTGTGAAAAATGCTCCTGTCCAAATCCTTTGCAGTTATCTAAACGAATACCCTATAGCCGAAAACGGCACTATTCTCATTGTCGGGAAAATGAATGCCATTTATGTAGAGCCACAAATGGTTCTAGAAGATGGCTGGATACAGCTAGACAAGGGCAAGGTTGTAAGCATCAATGGCCTTGACGGTTATGCCCTTCCACAACTCCTGGATCGCTTTGAATATGCGCGCCCGAAAAAAAACTAGTTTATGGAATTTGTCGCTGATGCTTTTTTCGATTATGCCGCAGAACACAGTTCTCCAGAACCGGAATTACTTCGAAAACTCCGTCGGGAAACCTATCAAAAAGTACTACAGCCAAGAATGCTCTCAGGAGCACTCCAAGGGCGACTTTTGAGTTTACTATCCCAATTGGTCACACCTGACAGAATACTTGAATTAGGCACCTTCACGGGTTATGCTACCCTCTGCCTAGCAGAAGGACTCAGTGAATCGGGGGAAATCCACACTCTAGATAAAAACGAGGAACTTCAGCACTTGCAAAACAAGTATTTTGAAGCCAGTGGACAGCAAGAGCAAATCCATCAACACCTTGGAGAAGCGCTTGATATTTTACCCAAACTCGAAGGCCTTTTTGATTTTGTGTTTATTGATGCTGACAAAAAAAATACCCAAGCCTATTTTGATGCCTGCGTCCAGAAAGTTCGCCCAGGGGGATTGATCCTAACCGACAACGTGCTTTGGAGTGGAAAAGTACTCAAAAACACCGAAGCAGGTGATCAAGAGACAGCTGTGTTGAAGCGCTTTAACACGGCTATAGCTCAGGACCCTCGAGTAGAAACTGTGCTGCTTCCATTGAGAGACGGACTAACATTAAGTCGAGTACGTTAAAATTTTCGCTTGATAGAATCGGTCAGATCATCAAAATCCTTTTTGATGTCTTTGACTTCTTTGGTTAGATTTTGACCTAATTTCCCTTGGGAATCATCCACATCATCTACAGACTTTTGTATTTCACTTTTAATTTCATCTGTCGCTTGACGGATTTGCGTCATGCCTTTGGCCAAGCCTCTTGCGATACTGGGAATTTTATCTGCCCCAAACACCAACAAGATCACAAAAAAAATAAATAGTATTTCGGCGCCGCTGATAAATAAAAGCATGACTTTTTTTTCAAATATACCAAGAAAAAAAAAGCTCCAAGCCAGGCTTGGGGCGTAATTAAATTATCCTTTGATTTTTGCTTTGAATTTATCAAAATCTGAAGCCTGTTCTTCTTTAGGCCAACTGTTATTGCTTGTGTCAATATCAGCAGTTTCTTCATCAGGATCAATGGTCACTCCTACCAATTCTTTGTTTGTAGCCAAAACTTTTCGAACAGACGCATCATTTTTACGCCACACCTGAACCGGATAGGTCACGCGTTCGGTACTCCCATCGGCATAGCTGTATTCTACAATTAACGGCATCACCAAACCTCCCGGTTTTTCAAACTCAATTTCATAAAAATATTTAGGGGGCTCCGTATTAGTTCGGTCAATCTCAGCATTGTTTTCTTCGATGTAATTTCTAAGTGATTGGGAATTATCAATGGCTGAGCTCGCTGCCATACTCGGTTCAAAAGATTCTGAATCTTCTGCCACCATATATATCATATTTTCTGGCAAATCCTCTGGTGTCATATTGTATTGTTCCAGAAGCTCATCGACTTCTTTCCCTGGCTTGGGAGACACATAGTATTTTTTTACCGAGCCCACCCCGATGTCAACATAATCCGTAGAATAAAACCATCCTCTCCAGAACCAGTCTAAATCCACCGCTGAAGCATCTTCCATGGTTCGGAAGAAGTCTTCAGGAGTAGGATGCTTAAATATCCATCGCTGGGCATAGGTCTTAAAGGCATAATCAAACAGCTCTTTTCCCATAATCGTTTCTCTCAAAATATTGAGTGCGGTTGCAGGCTTTCCATAGGCGTTGGGCCCTAATTGAAAGACATTTTCTGGATTGGACATGATCGGGGAAATAAAACTCTGATCTCCGGACATATAGGGCACGATCTTGGAAGGAGCGCCTCTACGAGAAGGAAAAGCCTCTAAAGGTGCAATTGCCTCGGGATAATTAACTCCAAATTGTTGCTCTGTCAAATACTGCATAAAAGTATCCAATCCTTCGTCCATCCAGCCCCACTGGCGCTCGTCCGAATTGACAATCATGGGAAAATAGTTGTGCCCTACCTCGTGAATGATCACACTGATCATTCCAAACTTAGTTCGGTCGGAATAGGTGCCATCTTCATTGGGTCGACCATAATTCCAACAAATCATGGGGTATTCCATTCCCTGGTTTTTGGCATGCACAGATACCGCCTTGGGATAGGGATAGTTAAATGTATATTTGGAATAGGTGTCTAGTGACTGAGCCACCGCGCGTGTTGAATATTCTTCCCACAGTGGATTGCCTTCTTTGGGATACAAAGACACCGCCATTACTTTACGGGGACCTACTTGCACCGCCATCATATCCCAAATAAACTTTCGGGAACTTGCAAAGGCAAAATCACGGACATTTTTAGCCACATAACGCCACGTTTTTTTCTTATCTGAGAAAACGGCTTCTTTTGCTTCCGCTTCATCTTGGGTCACAATGATCACGGGACTATCAAAAGTGTTTTGCGCCTTTTTATAGCGTTTGAATTCTTCACGAGACAATATCTCTTTAGGGTTTTGAAGTTGACCCGTGGCTTCCACAATATGGTCTGCAGGTACCGTCAGGTTGACTTCATAATTTCCAAAGTTCAGTGCGAACTCGCCATTGCCCCAGAACTGATAATTTTGCCATCCTTCCACATCATTGTAAACCGCCATACGAGGAAAAAACTGAGCAATAACATAGGCACGATTTCCATCCTCTGGAAAATACTCATAACCCGAACGCGCTCGATTTGTCACGTGATTATTTACGTTATACCACCATTTGATCGAAAAGTGGTATTGTCCTCCAGGCAAAATAGGACTTGGCAAATCAATTCGCATCATGGTCTGATTGATTCGATAGGGCAATGCCTGCCCATTAGCGGACGTGACAGATTCGATATTAAATCCTCCATCAAAAGGTTCATCCATATAATTTTTTACAAAAGTGGATGCTCTTGCCAAGGGTTGAAAACCACTTCCGTTTTTTTCCAAAGCAGGCGCATCTTTTTTCCGAATATTTTGATCCAGCTGAACCCATAGATAGGTCAATACATCTGGAGAATTATTGGTATAGGTGATGGTTTCTTCTCCATAGAGTTTGGTGTTTTTGTCATCCAATTCCAAATCCATCACATAGTCTACCTGCTGTTGATAATAATCAACTCCTGGAGCACCCGAAGCCGTTCGAAAACGATTGGGGGTAGAAAACTCTTCGTACAATTGTTTGAATTTGTTGCTATTGGTGTGTCCACCTTCTCTTTCAGCTGGAGCTTCTTGACTCCATAAAGCCACAGAAAACAGAGCAAGTAATGGCACTTGCACATAGGTTAGTATTCTCATAATCTGAATTTTAACTAGCCTAATTTACTATAAATTCATAGGCTCCCAAGGGTTTCCTGTCCAAATCTTAGGGACGAATCCGAATTGGTGATTTTTGCATTCGTGCATCAAAGAGAAAACTCTTCCGGTAGGAGTCGCTTTTAAAGTGAACTAAATTTTGCTGCGTGGGCAATTCTGACAGGAAAAGCTGATGGGTTAATTCCAGCTCAGACATTTCATCGGCTAGCTTTGCCTGCATATAGATCAGGGTCAAATCATCGTGATATTCCTTGCCGAGATACTCTAAAGAGATCGGCGTCTTGGCGGCACTGAATTTCAAAACTGACTTTAAATAAGCTGCAATCAAAGAGTTCGTGGCTTGCCGGTCAGGATTCAATTGAATTTCCTCACCCGATTGTGACTGTAGAACCAACTCCAAATCGTCCGTAAAAACTTGAAGGGTTAATTGAAGTTCACCACTCGTAGGGATTAATTCCATCTTCATGGAGGATATATAAACATCGTGGAGGGTAAAACCCATCGTTAATAGCATTATAAATAATAATCCGATCTTTTTAAACATCGTTTGTAGATTCATTTATGATTTTGTGTTTCCTGGAGGTTTAAATTCGGACGCATAGGTCTCCAAAAAACTGAGCAGCTGCGTATGATTTTTCTTACGAAAGGCTCCGTCTATTGGGAAATTTTCTTGTGCGCCTGTTATAAATTCATATACATTTTCCTCGGAAAGAGCATAATTATCCATCAAAAATTGGACCCCATAGAACTGTATAATCTGGTAGGTGATTTCAAATTGCTTGTCCAACTGGCGTTTTTTCTTGAGGCTTTTGTAATACCCTGAAAAATGTTTGTACGCAGCTTCTAAATTAATCCCGCCGCTGATGGGAAGCAATAGGGTATTTAGGAGTAGGCTTTTCCCAGAGACTATTTTTTCTTCTCGTTTCCCTCCAAAACCGGGGATCCCCAAAGAATAAAAATTGACTGGATTTTGAATAGCTGTATTTTGTAAATCTCGACTCAAATCGCCTGATAAATCATACGGCCGAACCACAACCTCATCCAATTCATTCACAAATGGCTCTAGATAAACCGTTAGCGCTGCGGCCTCAAAAAGAGTGGTTGCAATAGGAAGGGCTTTGGGTTTAAACTGAATGGCTGAAAAAAACAAAATATCTCCAGGAGACACCACCATTTCAAAAGTACCTTCAACATCAGTAATGGTAGCAGTACCCTTGGTTTGGTTAATAATATGAATGCCACTTACGGACAAGGAATCGTGTTTGACCTGCCCCACAAGGGTTTTGAATTGCTGAGAAAAAAGGGAGTGTGATGCCAGTAAGAGCATTAGGGCTAGTACTCGCAAGGGGTTAATTTTGAGATTGATAGTTTTCACTTTCATTGATTAAATAGTCAATGAGTTCAAATTCCTTGCTTTTATTCAGTAGGTCTTGGGTGGGTAATTGCTGATCGATATACTCTAAGAAACCCGTTACCTGATCTTTCGGCAATGAAAGTGTTTCGGTAAAAAAACGATCCTCAAACAAATAGGGCAAAACTCGACTGGGCTTCAAATTTTTCCGTTCCTCTGCGGTTTTTCCTTGCATCAGTTGCATCGCCAATTTGGCAATATTCACAATGTTTAAGCCATTCGTCAAGCGGGGTTCATCCATGGCTGCATTGGTAATTCGGGTCGATTTATCTTGCTTGTAATCATACCCCTTAAACTCCTCATTTTTCAGATTCATAAACTGTTCGGTATCCTCAGGGGTGATCACGATTTCTTCTAAGGCTTGGATTTTCTCGTTAACGGAAACGATGAGTCGTTTTTTGCGGAGAATATCAGGAGTGATTTTGATGGTTTTGATCGTGTATTGCACCGAAGAAAAAACAAGCTCGTCACCCAAATTTGCTAAAATTTCAAAGGCTCCGTTACTGTCGGTTATGGTGCTCAATTGTGCTGTATTGTTTATCACATTGGCCGCTACAACATTCGCATTTCTGTAAATAAGCTTTCCTTGGACATACACCGGTTTTTGAGCATGGAGCCACCCGACTGATAAGAATATACATAAAAGAGAAACCCAGAACTTCATGAATTAAAGATAGTCGAGGGGAAATCAAAAACGAAAAAAAAAAGGAAAACTTTTGTTAAAAGTGATTGAGCGGGAGACCGGGTTCGAACCGGCGACATTCAGCTTGGAAGGCTGACGCTCTACCAACTGAGCTACTCCCGCATAGTTCCAAATATATCATTTTTTTTTATTTTAGAGGTGTGAATCTAAGCATCCTAAACATTACCGCAGAAAACACCTTGCCGATTCGGCAACAGATGTTACGCCAAGGCCGCCCCCTATCTGATTGTCATTTTGACAAAGACAAAGCCCCTTCGACTCGGCATTGGGGAGCTTTTGCCAATGAAGAACTTGTGGGGATCCTCTCCGCAATGGAAAATCCACTGGAAACCCAGCCCGAGCAAATGGCATTTCAATTTCGAGGTATGGCCGTTATTGAATCTTATCAACGCAATGGAATTGCCAGTAAACTCCTTATCGCAGCAGAAAAACAACTTCAAGACGAGTTTCATCCTCAGGTGTTTTGGCTCAATGCCCGAGTTAACGCCCAACAATTATACCTGCACTTAGATTACCAATCCACCGGAGACGTATTTGAAATTCCAACGGTTGGTCCTCATTTACGCTACACAAAACACCCATCCACATGACCCGAATATCATTTTTCTTTATGATGGCTTCATTTATGAGTTGTGCTCAGCCGTCACCTCAATTTGAAACCGAACAATTACTTGGTAAAAAAGAGATTTCTCTGGCTGGAAATGGATGTCAATTACTCCCCCAAGCGGCGGATGCTTTTGAACAGATGAAAGCCGCTGCCAAAAAAGAAGGCATCAAAATCAAAGCGGTCAGTAGTTTTCGATCCTACCAACGCCAGCGCGCTATCTGGAACCGAAAATACAAAGCCAATGCAAAAGCCGGATTGAGCCCCCAAAAAAACATTCAGAAAATCATACAATACTCTACCATTCCGGGAACCTCACGCCATCATTGGGGAACTGAAATTGATATTGTTGACGGAGCTATACCTCCTGAAGGCGATGTTTTACTCACTCGAAAATTTCACAATTCCGGCCCTTATGAGCCACTTCGTAAATGGCTAGAGGCACACGCCCAAGACTATGGATTCATTTGTGCTTATCCCGACGATTCCGAACGCCCTGGGTTTTCATATGAGCCTTGGCACTATAGTTATGCGCCCCTTTCCCGGCCGCTGTATAAAGCCTATTTGAAGCTAGACCTTAAAGAAGCGCTTTCCGACTTGGACATGGAAGGCAGTAATCATCTCGATCAAGCTTTTTTGATGGCTTATCGAGAAAGTCATGTAAAAGGAATCAACCCTGTGCTTAAATAATCTGGGGGAATACTTTTTGGTATTGTTGCACTCGAAAATCAAGAGTCGTAAAACTGGGGTCTTTTGCTTTTTGAGCCTTATAGGCTGCCATACTCCCCACAGCTCGATTGGCAGCTCCAGAGGGAGCTGTTAGCGAATAGGTTGTAAGCCTTCGTTTGTTATAGGTAAAGGAATGTTGTCGGGGGACTGCATCATTTTCCAATGCTAAGCTCAATCCTTTACTTTTCAAGTAACGTTAAAAAAATAGGTAGGACCATTTTTATTATCGCCTCCCGTGAACAATAATGTTTGCACCTTGGGAACCTGATCCAAATAACTAAAAAAATCACGCAGTTGCACCTCTTGCATTCCCATATCAGAAGCGTCCCATTTTTTTCGATAGCAGTGTGCTACAATATCACATATCCCCATGTTTATCTGGGTTAAAAAAGTTTTGCGTTCTTGAACCGCAGCTGCTGAGTTTTCAAATCGTAAATCCAACGAATAAATACGATCCAAAATTGGCCACAATTGACCATCAATGCTTCCGTAACAAAAAGGGACATCACCCGATTTTAAGTCACCGTAGAAAAATCGTGGTGGGGGAAGCGTCCCCACAATGAGGTGGGTGGCCTCCTTTGGCAAGAAGAGTTCAAAAGGATGTTGATGTAACCACATTTTCGTACTTTCATTTAACCAAATCTTATCAATCATGGGTAAAGGCGATAAAAAAACACGTCGCGGAAAGATCATTCGAGGATCCTATGGGGTACGACGCCCCAAGCGAAAAACAAAACAGCAAAAAACTAGCGAATAAAAACTGGCTTGGTGGGGTCTTCCGTATGCGTTTCACTGAAATGGTAATCGCCCCCATCAAAGCTCAATATTTCATCGCGAGTTGTGCATTCGTTTTCAATTAGATAACGGGTCATCATTCCACGTGCCTTTTTGGCAAAAAAGGAAATCATTTTTAAAGTTCCATTCTTATAGTCTTTGAACTGCGGCTGTAAGAATTGTCCTTTAATGGCCTTGGCATCCAATGCCGAAAAATATTCATTACTCGCCAGATTCACCACCCATTCATCGGACTCCAGTTCAGCATTTAGAAAGGCTGTCAATTTTGGCTTCCAAAAAGCAACTAAATTTTTCTTAGACCCAATGGGGAATTTGGTTCCCATCTCCAATCGATAGGCTTGAATCCGATCCATAGGACGCAAAAGGCCATAGAGCCCAGAAAGGATCCGAACTTGATCCTGCAAACGATCATAATATTGAGCTTGGAGAGTTTCTACATCCAAACCTTGATATACATCTCCATCAAAATAAAACACCGCAGGACGGGCATTTTCATCGGTAAAAGGAAACGAAAACTGCTGATTTCGATCTGCGTTTAGCGAGGCAAGGGCATCGGATATATGCATTAACTTGGCAAGGGATCGTGCCGATTTGCCACGCAATAACTTATTGATCCGAAGGGCTTCTTCTTCAAAAACAATAGAACTATAGGCATAGTCTGGAATGGGTCGTTCGGCATTCATCGACTTGGCTGGAGAAAGGAGAATCTTCATACGCTTTTTTTCAAAGGTAAAAGATTCCTAGCTTATGTCAATTTGTGCTGTACATAGTGTTGCCACTTGGCAATTACGGAGGAAAAATCCTCGGGAAGCGGTGCTTCAAAGTGAACTTTTTTTCCTGTTTTGGGATGAACAAAGCCAAGGGTTCTGGCATGTAATGCTTGGCGGGGAATCAAACGAAAACAGTTGTCCACAAACTGTTTGTATTTGGTAAAATGCGTTCCCTTAAGCAATACATCACCCCCATAGCGAGCATCGTTAAAAAGGGTGTGTCCTATATGCTTCATATGAGCTCGAATTTGATGGGTACGTCCCGTTTCCAATCGGCATTTAATCAAACTCACATAGCGCAGTCGCTCCATTACTTCGTAGTGGGTAATGGCCTCTTTTCCTTGTTCTCCCTCGGGGAAGACAGTCATTTGTAAGCGATTTTTAGGATGTCGCCCTATATGTCCTCCCACCGTTCCTTTGTCTTCTGCCACATCGCCCCATACCAAAGCAACATATTCTCTTTCGGAGCTTTTATCAAAAAACTGCTTGGCCAGATGGGTCATCGCTTCCTCTGTTTTGGCAATTACTAAAAGACCACTGGTATCTTTATCAATACGATGCACCAAACCCGGCCGTTCATTACTATTCGCTGGTAAATTTTTAAAATGGTACAGCAATGCATTGACAAGGGTTCCAGAATAGTTCCCATGTCCGGGATGCACAACCATTCCAGCGGCTTTGTTGACCACCACCAAGGTGTCGTCCTCATAGACAATATCCAGGGGTAAATCCTCGGCAATCAAAAGATTTTCATAGGGAGGATGGTGAAACAAAACCTTTACCTCATCATTACCTTTGACACGGTAGTTGGATTTGACCACTTCTTCATTCACAAAAATACTCCCGGCTTTCGCTGTTTGTTGAATCTTATTTCGAGTGGCATTTTCGATGCGATTCATCAAAAATTTATCAACCCGAAGAGGTTCTTGCCCTGAATCGGCTTGAAAGCGATAATGTTCGTAAAGGGGTGCTTCCTCGGAAGGCATTCCCTCAGCAGTAGGCTTAGCGTCTTCCATTTCCAAGTACTAAATCAATGGGAGTGGTTTTAGGTAGCACGGTTCCTGGAGCAATCTTACGCCCTTCATAGCGCAACTCCAAGACCATGTCTTTTCCAATTGCATTGCGGTAGCTAATCTCACCCACATTTAGACCAACAGACTTCAAAATAGAAGCGGCATTGCGTTTTGTAATCTGAATGATATTGGGAACACTTACTTTTCGGTAATCCGAGGGATTGAGTGTCAAGTAGATTTTTCGGTTTATTTTGACCTGCTCTCCAGCTAATGGATTTTGCTCAATAACTGCTAGAGGGGGTAATGACGGGTCATATTTGGCCGAGTCCAAAACTTCGTAGCGTAGTTGCTGAGACAAAAGCAAAGTGTCCAGGATCGCTAACGGAAGGTGCTGCAAGTCCGGAACGGCTTGTGTTTGCCCGTTATGGGTCCACTTGTCCAACATTCTCAAACTAAGAATAATCAAGCCCAACGCGACCAAAAAAGCCAAGAGCAGTTGCTTGAGAAAAAACTTACTAAATAGAAAACGCAAAAAAAGCATTGGGCAGAATTTGCCGTAAAGATAGTAAAAACCATCGCGAGAGAATTACCTACCTTTGACACAAAGTGGACACTTATGTCGAATCCTATTGTTGGAATTGCCTGTCATGGCTACTCTTCGGAGGCTGCAATTTCCATGCAAAGCGCACAAACCGTACAACAACAGTTACAACCGACCTACTCGGCTGTTTTTCTCCTAAAAATAACGCCTTCCCAATGGTCGGTGATTGATTTCAAAGGACAGGAACAGTCCATCGCAATTGGTCAATTTGACTTTGTATACGAGGGAAAAAATCTTCGTTTTGACGTGATTTTCAATGCACTTCATGGCAGCCCGGGCGAAGACGGTCAGCTAGCCGCCCTTTTAAAATTTGCTGGCATTACCCATACCAGCTGTGATATGTACACCGCTGCCTTGACTTTTAACAAAAGAGACTGTATCGCCATTGCGCGACGGCTGGGTGTTCCCACAGCTCCTTCTGTAATTCTAGACCAAGGGGAACCTATTGACAGCAATACCATTGAAGCTGCCGTAGGACTTCCTTGTTTTGTGAAAGCCAATCGGGCTGGGAGTAGTTTTGGAGTTTTTAAGGCACACACTCAGGAGGAACTTCTCCAGTATATCCCCAAAGCTTTTGAAGAAGATTCGCAACTTATTATCGAACAAGCCTTGGAAGGACGCGAGGTGTCCGTTGGTGTGGTTCGTCTCCAAGGAAAAACAACCGTTTTACCCATCACCGAAATTGTAACTGAAAATGATTTCTTTGACTATGCGGCGAAATACGAAGGACAATCCCAAGAGATTACCCCAGCGGCCCTTCCCGCCGAATGGAAAGAACAAGTAACTCATTGGGCAACGCTTCTGTATGACAAAATGGGACTTCACGGCATCAGCCGTTCCGAGTTTATTTTTGTCAATGGTATTTCCCATTTGCTGGAGATCAATACCGTTCCTGGAATGACCCAAGCCAGTATAATCCCCCAACAATGCGCGGCTGCCAATCTCAGCCTTCAGGCTTTGTTTGTCGATATGGTGACAGATGCGCTCCAAAGAAATCCGTAACTTCGAACTTTAAGCAACGTACTATGAAACGCGCTGTATTCCCTGGTTCCTTTGACCCAATAACCCTCGGACATGAAGATATCATCCTGAGAGGGCTTCCCCTTTTTGATGAGATTGTTATTGCAATTGGCAAAAACAACGACAAGAAATATATGTTTTCGGAAGCACAGCGAATTGATTTTGTCCAAACGGTTTTTAAAGACCACCCCACCATCCGAGTGGAAACCTATTCGGGCTTAACCATTGATTTTTGTAAAAAGATCAGTGCCGATTTTATTTTAAGAGGGCTTCGCAATCCGGCTGATTTTGAATTTGAAAAAGCCATTGCACATACCAATCGCAAACTATCCGGCATTGAAACGCTCTTTTTTCTTACAGCTGCCAGAACTTCTTTTATCAGTAGTTCAATCGTTCGGGATGTGATTCGCAATGGGGGCGACTATTCTGTTTTGGTACCAAAACAGCTTCAACTACCCTAATATCCCCTCCTGTTCAAAGTGAATTTTGATGTTCTCATAGGCGTTAGCCAACAAAACGGGTATTTCTTCTTTGGTTTTCCATTCGGCTGCTAGAATCCCTTCGTCCAATTGGGGTTGCAGTACTCCGTTATAATTGGTTTTCATCAGATACCAATGAGTTTTTTTGAGTCGGTATTTCCCGTTGCGAGAAAAGATATGATAGGTGATTGGGAGCGGCTTGATAACAATCAAATCGGCTACTGCCGTTTCCTCCATCACCTCGCGAACCGCAGCATCGATAAGAAGTTCTTTTTTTTCCGTACGGCCTTTGGGCAGATCCCATTTGTTATTTCGATGAATCATCAAAAAACGCCCATCGGCATGTTGTACCAATCCCCCAGCCGCTTCCACTTCTGGAAACCGCTTCAGAAAATGCTTCCAAAGTTTTTTCTCCTCTTTGTGATACAAATAGACTGCTTCCACTTTGGCGGATTTAGCTGCTTTTAAAATGGATTCTGCAGTACTATACTTGATATGTAATAGGGGGCAATGATCCGAATTAATCGCCAAAGAGGTGGTGAGGTAAATCGGCTTTTGATTGAAAAAAACTTTATACATTTAGCGTATGATTTATGACATCCTAACGGCTGCCAAAACAGCCGGACAACTCCTACAAATTAATGCAATAAAATTGAGTCCAAAAAATCCATTTACATGGGCCAGTGGATGGCAATCGCCTATTTATTGCGACAATAGAATCACTCTTTCCTATCCAGAAATTCGCGGCTATCTAGCCCAATCCATTGCTGCACAGGTAAAAGGACTCTATGGAACGGATGTTGTCATTGCCGGGGTGGCCACTGGAGCCATTGGCATTGGTATGCTGGTGGCCGCTGAAATGAACCTGCCGTTTATTTACATACGTCCCGAAAGTAAAAAACACGGCCGTCAGAATCAGATTGAAGGTGCCTTGCCCTCCCAAGCCAAAGTGGTGGTGATTGAAGATCTTATCAGTACCGGAAAAAGCAGCCTGAATGCCGTAAGAGCCCTACGGGAAACCGACGTCGAAGTACTCGGTATGATTGCTTTGTTTACCTATGACTTTGCCACCGCAGCAGAGAATTTTAAAACCGCAAAGGTAACCTTACATACCCTGTCCGATTACCCCACCCTTATTGAAGTGGCCAAAGATCAAAAAGCCATTGACCCCTCCGAATTAGCCCTGTTAAAAAAATGGCGGGAAAATCCCTCAGAATGGTCCCCTACATCCTGATTTAAGGCATACCGATTCCTTATTATATATCTATTTGTAGAGCCTCCTGTATATTGCTAGTGACACCTGCTAGGAAACAACCAGAAATCAAAGATTGAAATCCATTAAAATTTAAAATAAGAGAGAGGAAAAACTACTACTAAAATTGTATACAAATAACAACGGTTTAATTATAAAAATGAAAGTCACCGCTGAAAAAAACAAAAAGATTGCCAACATGGTATTTGCATCCATTTATCCGCTTTACCTCAATAGATTGGAGAAAAAGGGTAGAACCAAAGAAGAACTTAATCAGGTCATTGAATGTTACACGGGTTTTGATCCCGATGCTTTACAAGCACTTATTGATGCAAAAGCAACCTACAGCGTTTTTTTTCAAAAAGCCAACATCAATCCAAACGCACACATGATTAAAGGAGTCGTTTGTGGTTACCGAATTGAAGAAATAGAAGATGAATTTGAACTGTACAAACAATGCAGACAACTGGAAAAGTTGATTGATGAATTGGCAAGAGGTCCTAAAATGGAGAAAATTTTACGGGGTGAAAAAAGCTAGAAACGAAACCAGCGCCCCTAATACAACAAGGCCAGTGCCTTAGAATCTTTAAAATCTTGGAGTTCGCCAGACTCCCATTCTATTTGCAGCGCACCTTTTGTCGTAACACTCCTTATTTTACCCCTTCTATCTTCGCCTTCAAGGACAAAAGAATGCCATTCGTTGTGACCAAATAAATATTTCT
This sequence comes from Flavobacteriaceae bacterium, assembly GCA_009886755.1. GTDB lineage: Bacteria > Bacteroidota > Bacteroidia > Flavobacteriales > Flavobacteriaceae > UBA11891. Next base: position 74,102 of record QXYU01000046.1, on the reverse strand, counting down.
CATAGGCCTTGTTCTGCAGGTCTACACTCACGGAGTCAAGCGAAATAAAGGCCTTTTCTAAAGCGGTTAATGAGTCCATAAAAAGTTGCTCCCGATCGAGGGGTTTTCCCAAAGTTAGTGCCAAAGAAGAAGCCTGCGGCAGATGGCTAAAGTCCGTTTGGTTGACATTAATACCAATCCCCACGATAGAAAGGTTGGAACGCTGCCCCTGAAGGCTGTTTTCAATAAGAATCCCTGCCAATTTAGAGTTGGCTGACAAAATGTCGTTTGGCCATTTAATCGCAATTTGAGGAATTTCCAACTTCTGAAAAACATCTATTAGCGCCAAGCAAACCGCCCGATTGATTTGAAAAGCATCCAAAGGGTCTGAGGTCAAATCGGGCCAAAAGACACTAAACGTAAGGTTTTTTCCCGTTTGGGATTCCCAACGTTGGGCGTGCTGCCCTTTTCCTTGGGTTTGGTACTCTGCCCAGATTGCGGTGGGCTTTTGCAGCTTATTTTCGGTCACGGCCTTTTTTAACACTTCGTTGGTTGAAGTGGTGGCATCAAGTTTGTGTATAGTAAAAGCTCTCAAGATTTTGTCCTTTGGGGATATATATTGTGTAAATTTGTGTAAAATTAAAAATTTTTAATGGCAAAAGAGAACCGGTCGGAAGATGAATTGATGAGTAACATAGTCGCAGGAATCGAAGAGGTCAAAGGTCTCGACATTCATTTGCTTGATTTAAAAGAGATAGAGAACACGGTTTGTAGCTATTTTGTTGTTTGTTCGGGCACATCAAACACCCATGTTTCAGCCATTGTTAGCTCCATCAACAAAACCGTCAGTAAGAATTTACACGAAAAACCCTACCATACCGAAGGAGAAGCCGTAGCCGAATGGGTATTGCTTGACTATGTCAATATTGTGGTGCACGTTTTCCAGCGGCATACTCGTGAACATTATAATATCGAGGGGCTCTGGGGAGACGCAAAAACCACTGAAATCGCTATGAAAAACTAAACAATGAGTAACGCTAAGAAACAACCATCACCAAAAATTAACCCCTATTGGATCTACGGGGTTGTCATTGTACTGCTCTTGGGCATGAGCCTCTTTGGAGGCGATAATGACTGGCAAAACCTCAACAAAATCAATATCAGCGAATTTGAGCGCTACCTCAATGAAGGAGACGTAAGTGAGGTTGTGGTTGTCAATAAAAACCTTGCGCGCATTACCCTGAAAAAAGATGCCTTAAATAAAAAAATTCACGAGCGTGTGACCAAGAAAAATTTCTTGGGACAAGAGAACAGTGAAGGACCGCACTATCAGTTTGAAGTAGGAAATTTAGAGTTGTTTCAACGAAAACTCGAAAAAGCAGAGAACAACAAAGTCGCATTTAACTACGAGTTTGTAACCCTAGAAAATCGATGGATGGATGTACTTCTCAGTTTCCTACCCATCATCGTGATCATTGGCGTATGGATCTTTTTGATGCGCCGAATGTCTGGCGGCGGCGGCGGCGGTGCCGGCGGTCAGATTTTCAATATCGGAAAATCCAAAGCCAAACTATTTGATCAAAACACCGATGTAAAGATTACATTTAAAGACGTAGCAGGCTTGGAAGGAGCCAAAGAAGAGGTGCAAGAGATTGTAGATTTCCTAAAAAATCCCACCAAATATACCAAACTCGGAGGGAAGATTCCCAAAGGAGCCCTTCTTGTTGGCTCTCCAGGAACAGGAAAAACCCTTTTGGCCAAAGCTGTAGCCGGTGAAGCAAAAGTCCCATTCTTCTCCCTATCCGGTTCGGATTTCGTAGAAATGTTTGTAGGGGTGGGTGCTTCTCGTGTACGCGATTTGTTCAAGCAAGCCAAAGAAAAGTCGCCTGCTATTATTTTTATCGATGAGATTGATGCCATAGGACGGGCCCGTGGACGAAACAATATGACCGGTTCAAATGATGAAAGAGAAAATACCCTCAATCAATTACTAACCGAAATGGACGGTTTTGGCACCAAAACCAATGTGATCGTATTGGCAGCTACCAACCGTGCGGACGTACTAGATAAGGCCTTGATGCGGGCGGGACGTTTTGACCGTCAAATCTATGTGGATCTTCCCGACTTGAACGAACGTAGAGAAATTTTCAAAGTACACTTGGCTCCCCTCAAGGTAATCAAGTCCTTGAATATAGAATTTTTAGCCAAACAAACCCCTGGATTTTCAGGAGCGGACATTGCAAATGTTTGTAACGAAGCTGCTTTGATCGCCGCGCGAAAAAATAAAAAGTCCGTAGGAAAACAAGACTTCCTCGATGCCGTTGACCGAATTGTGGGTGGGCTTGAAAAGAAAAACAAAATCATCACACAAGAAGAAAAGAAAACCATCGCATTCCACGAGGCCGGTCATGCCCTTACCAGCTGGCTCTTAGAATACGCTGCCCCGCTTGTGAAAGTGACTATTGTTCCGCGAGGACAATCCTTAGGAGCAGCTTGGTATCTACCAGAAGAACGTATGATTGTTCGAACAGAGCAAATGCTTGATGAAATGTGCGCTGCCTTGGGTGGACGCGCCGCTGAGAAAATCATTTTCGACAAAATATCTACCGGTGCTCTAAGCGATTTGGAAAAAGTAACCAAACAAGCGCGCGCTATGGTGTCCGTTTATGGGCTCAATGAAAATATTGGAAACATCACTTATTACGATTCCTCAGGGCAATCGGACTATAATTTCTCCAAACCCTATTCCGATGAAACAGCAAAGGTCATCGATGATGAAATTTCTAAAATCATCGAAAGCCAATATGCCCGTGCTTGTCAAATTCTAAAAAAGCATAAGGCCAAATTGACGGCTCTTGCAGAACGACTTTTAGAAAAAGAGGTTATCTTTAAAGATGATTTGGTGGATTTATTAGGGGAGCGACCTTTCAAAAAAGAAGAAACGGAAACAGCAAACCCCAAAAAAACCCCCCGAAAACCAAGAAAAAAAGAAACGCCAACAGAATAAATAAAGGCTTTTGAATCTCTGGAATAATTTTTTAGGTAAAAAGGATAAATCAGAATCGACTGAAGAAAGAAGTCCTTTTATGCCTAAAATAAAGGATCCCGTTGAGATTCTTTTCGCCAAAAACTTCACGCAAAAAGGGGGTAAATTTCTTTTTGTAGAGAATACAAACAATGCCTTAGACGTTTTTAACAAAATCCTCTTGGAAAACAACTGGCAAATGGAACAACTGGTTTGTTTGAATCCAGAACTTGCCGAGCATTTCAACCTCACCCCCTCTGAAACCATCCCAAAAGATTCGGCTGCACTCCTTTTGACTTGCGAGTATATGGTGGCAAATAAAGGAGGTATGTTGATTTGCCAACATCAAATTCACAATCTCACATTGGACAAACTCCCCGAGCACTTGATCATCTATGCAGACACCAATCAGTTTGCCCCTGACGTCAGTGAGGGGATGTCGCTGTTGAAATCAAAGTATTTCGGAGACTTACCAACCAACATCACCACCCTTAACGTCAAAGATTCTTCTAAAGAGAATGATTTTTTAACCCAAGGGAATTCCTCGAAAAACATCTACTTAATCCTACAAGAATAAGGTGCATGAAAGACCTTAAAATCAGAGCCTTTTCCGGGCTGCTCTATGTAGCACTCTTAGTAGTTTCTATTTTTCAAGGACCCGAGTTCTTTTACCCTGTCCTTTTTGTTTTTTCGGGTCTCGCAACAATTGAGTTCTTTCGCCTTATACAGCTTCGTTTTATCCTTCCATTGCTCCTGCTCGCCGGAATTTACTATTCCCACTATAAAAGCTTGCTACCAGCCACTGCAGTTCAATTCATGCTTGGTTATGCGCTGCTATGCTGTCTTGTATTTACAGCGCGCTTGCACCGTCCTTTCCCTATGAATGGAAGGCTTCTAAAACGAGTTTTAGGTTATGGCTATGTCCTGGGCTCTTCCATTTTTATTATCGTACTCTACGGCAGCCAAGCAACTTTTGAGCCCATCTTGATGCTATTGGTTTACGCCCTAATTTGGGTTAATAACAGTGCTGCCTATTTTGTTGGGAGTCAGTTGGGCAAAACACCATTATTTCCAAGTATCTCTCCAAAAAAATCATGGGAAGGATTCTGGGGTGGTCAGTTTTTCTGTGTCCTTTTTGGACTGCTGACTTATTTTACCTATTGGCCCTCCGAGTACTCTCCCATCACAATTATTCTATTATCATTATTGATTCCCAGTCTCGCCACCTATGGAGATTTGATCCAGTCGCAATTCAAACGCATTGCAGGAGTCAAAGACAGTGGCAGTCTGTTTCCTGGTCATGGGGGTTTTTACGACCGGATGGACAGCATCATTTACACCGCACCCTTTGTATATTTAACCCAAGAAATCATCCACTATGTTTCATAAAGAAGGTTTTCAAATCATTTTAGGCAGCTTCGTTTTGATGGCTGCGATAGCGCTCGGCGCAGAATATGGTATTAGTAATTTCTATTTGCAAAAAGGAATTCAGTTGGTAGCATTAGCGCTTTTAATCCTTGTGCTTCAGTTTTTTAGAAATCCCAAACGCAATACCCCTATTGATGATTCCCTTCTATACGCTCCTGTGGATGGAAAAGTAGTTGTGATTGAAGAAGTTTTTGAAAAAGAGTTTTTCAAGGACAAACGGCTACAGGTATCCATATTCATGTCTCCAATCAACGTCCACGTAACGCGATACTGTATGAGTGGAAACGTTGTTTTTAGTAAACACCACCCTGGAAAATATCTAGTCGCTTGGCATCCAAAATCCTCGGAAGAAAATGAGCGCACCACCATCGTTTTGGAAAATAAATCTTTTGGTCAAGTCCTTTACCGACAAATTGCGGGCGCCCTAGCACGACGTATTGTAAACTATGCCAAAGAAGGAACTCAAGTTGTTCAAGGAACCGATGCAGGCTTCATCAAATTTGGATCTCGGATCGATTTGTATCTACCCCTTGGAACCCCACTAAACGTTTCACTCAATCAGGTGGTCAAAGGAGGTATTGATGTTATTGCGAAAGCTTAGCCAAGCTTTCTTTTAGTACGTTAATTTTATCCATTGCGTCTGCGGCTTTCTTTTTTTCAGTAGCCACCACTTGCTCCGGAGCATTGTTCACAAAGCGTTCATTGCTTAGTTTTTTCTCCACAGATTGCAAAAATCCTTGAGCATAACGCAGTTCTTCTTCCAGCTTTTCACGCTCAGCAGCAACATCAATTTTCCCTTCCAAAGGGATGAAAAACTCTGTGATTCCTACACGGAAAGTCCCACCCATTTGCGTTTTATCAGGAGCCGCGTAATGAATGCTTTCAACATGTCCTAATTGATGCAACAAGGCTTCATAATGTTGCCACGGATTCTGGGCATTGGTTACATAGAGTTGAATGGCTTCTTTGAAACCGAGATTCTTTTCTTTTCTAAAGTTTCGAACCGCGCCAATCAACTGCTGGATTAGGTCGAAGTCCTCCAGCAATACCGTGTCATACTTCTGGAGTTGTGGCCATGCCGAAATGGCCAAGGCTTCTTTGGGGCTTCTTTCCCCGCAGAAATGCCAAAGCTCTTCCGTGATAAATGGCATAAAAGGGTGCAAAACGCGAAGGTTGTTTTCAAAGAGTTCCGTCACACGCTTTTTTGTTTTGGGATCAATGGTATTATCAGCAGTTTTAATGGACTCCAATAGCCAAGAGCAGTAATCATCCCAAACCAGCTTATAAAGCGTCATCAAGGCATCCGAGATACGGTATTTTGAAAAATGATCCTCTACTTGCTCTAGCGCACGATTGAAGGAGTTTTCATACCAATCCAACGCAAGGGTTGCGGCAGCAGACGGTGTGTTTTCTGAAACCTCCCAACTTTGAATCAAACGGTAGGCGTTCCACAACTTATTGGAGAAGTTTTTCCCCTGCTGACAGAGCGATTCATCAAAAAGCAAATCGTTTCCAGCGGCTGTACTCAACATGAGTCCAACACGAACCGAATCAGCACCATACTCCGAAATCAAACCCAAAGCATCGGGGGAATTGCCCAATTGCTTAGACATTTTTCGACCTTGTTTATCGCGGACCAAACCGGTTAGATAAACATTTTCAAAAGGTCTTTCTGCCCGCAATTCATAGCCAGAAACAATCATTCGAGCGACCCAAAAAAATAAAATATCTGGACCTGTCACCAAATCTTGCGTGGGATAGTAATAATTGATTTCCTCATTTTCGGGAGCCACCACTCCATCAAAAACAGAAATGGGCCATAACCATGATGAAAACCAAGTATCGAGTACATCTTCATCTTGACGGAGATCCTTAAGGCTTAGACTGCTATTACTTGTTTTTTCTTGTGCCAAAGGCAAGGCTTCCTTAACAGTGGCTGCTACTACAAAGTCTTCCTTTCCAGAGCCGTAATAGAAAGCTGGAATCTGATGGCCCCACCAAAGCTGTCGAGAAATATTCCAATCACGAATATTCTCCATCCAATGACGGTACGTATTTTTGAATTTTTTAGGCAAAAGAGCTACTTCCTCCGATTCTAAAACTGCCTTTAAAGCTGGCTCTGACAGCGTTTCCATTTTTAAAAACCACTGATCGGAAAGGCGTGGTTCAATTACCGCTTTGGTACGCTCCGAAGTGCCCACCTTATTGATGTGATTTTCTTTTTTCGCCAAAAACCCTTTTTCATCCAGTGCCTTGGCGAAAGTTTTTCGTGCTTTGAATCGGTCTTCCCCTTCCCAGGCTCCCGCTTGCCCATTCAGTCGTCCATCCGAATGAAAAATGTCTATAACCTCCAACTGATGCCTTTCGCCCAATTCTTTATCATTAGGATCATGTGCTGGGGTAACTTTCAAACAACCGGTTCCAAATTCAGAATCCACATAGGTGTCTAAAATGATGGGGATTTCACGACCCACAATCGGAACAATGGCTTTTTTCCCATGCAGCTCGGTATAGCGTTCGTCCTCTGGATGGATACAAATGGCCGTATCTCCAAAAATTGTTTCAGGGCGCGTGGTCGCTATCGTAATTTTTTCCTCACTCCCCACAATAGGATAGGTTACGTAATAAAGTAATCCTTGCTTTTCCTCATAGATCACCTCCTCGTCGGAAAGCGTGGTTTGGGCTTCGGGATCCCAATTAACCATCCGATAGCCTTTGTAAATAAGTCCTTTATTGTAGAGGTCTACAAATACTTTGATCACCGATTCCGACAAGCGATCGTTGAGGGTAAATTGTGTCCGATCCCAATCACAAGAACAGCCCAGTTTTTTGAGTTGCTCGAGAATCACGCCGCCATATTCGTGTGTCCAGTCCCAAGCATGTTTCAAAAATGCTTCGCGGGACAAATCAGACTTGTCAATTCCTTCTTGTTTGAGTTTGGCGACTACCTTAGCTTCGGTAGCAATCGAAGCATGATCAGTACCAGGCACCCAGCAAGCATTGTATCCCTTCATTCGTGCACGACGGATCAAAATATCTTGTAAACTATTGTTCAGCATATGCCCCATATGCAACACCCCAGTTACATTCGGAGGTGGAATCACTATGGTATAAGGCTCTCGGTCATCGGGCACCGACTTGAAGTACTGATTGTCAGTCCAATACTGATACCATTTGTCTTCAACTTCTTGTGATTTAAATTTTGATGGAATATCCATGTATATTGTGGTCTGATTTTTGATAAACAAAAATACAGAGCCCGTGCTTCATAAAAAAACATTTAGCCAGCTCATAAATATCTTCATTATGAAACAACTTTTATTACTTACCGCCTTATTGACAATAGGATGGACAAGCGCCCAAGAGATTCGCTTTGAAAATGCAATGATTGATTTTGGCACCATCACCAAAGGAAGTGACGGAAATCGAATCTTTAAATTCACCAATACCGGTACTGTAGCCTTGGAAATTCAAAAGGTGTCTTCCTCTTGTGGTTGTACAATTCCTAAAAAACCTCAGGCTCCTATTGCCCCCGGTGAAACAGGAGAAATCCAAGTTCGATACGACACCAACCGAATGGGGCCTTTTCGCAAAACCATCACCGTGAATTCCAATGCTGTGGGAACGCCCGTTGTTGCATTAAAAATCAAAGGAACTGTCGAATAAAGGTGTTAATACAAATGTTTTTGTCAGAAACGCATCCTCTCTTCTCAGTAGCAATTTGATCTTTTTGCCAGGTTTTCGCTGTAGTAAGCCTGCTATTTCGTGAAGTTTCAAATCGTCCAATCGCCGACTGTTTATCCGAGTCAGAATATCTCCTTTTTGAACCCCAGCTATGGCTGCTGGTGAATTGTGGCGTACCGCTGCTACTTCAATTATTTCTTGTAGTTCATACCGAATTACGTCTCTTAAAAAGATTTCAATTCCCCGATTCGCTCCATTTTCGTCATAGACGATATTGTTACTATTATTTCGTTTTCTCTGCACCAACTCCACCCCATTGTATTGCAATGAAATGCCACTCATATTGTAATAAAAAGGATCATTGACCCGCTTACTGGCTTTTAACGCCATCCGCTGATTCGGATAATCCAAATAGAGGACAAATCGACTGAGAAGTTCACCGCCAAGGCTTCCAACACGACTGGACAACATATCAATAGCCTTGAAATTATGCATTTCGGGGTAGGCAACTTTAACATCTTTGAGGGTGTGCCCCCCCATTTGAATCGATTTGATTTTACCTCGATCGCCAAAGATATCACCGTTAATGCCCCGTCCCAGAAAATCCTCAAAAAAAGGGCCTGTTTTTTCGATTGTGCCTTCGGCTTCAAAAAGCCATAAAGCATCACTAGAGCCCGTGTCAATCAAAAAAGGGGCTTTTAGATCCATTGAATCACACAATGAAAATTCCAAATCGATATGCGGTTTGCCCCGATAAAAGGTCAGTGGATAGTTTGTCGCATTAGAGGGAATTGAGAAAAATTCTGAATCCCTATACACCTTGATCTTTTTATTGTTGTAATCAATTTTGATGGGAAAGTTTTTAAAAAAATCATATCCTATAATACCATCAATCTGAGTCCCCATCCGTCTTGAGAAAATAAAATTGTTTTCTTCCACCAACAACACCTCTCTTGCCACCCCTCTAATTTTTCCAATCTGCAGTGTATTGCCCTTTGTGAGATAAGCCTGAATGGCTTCGCCTTGTCCCAGGCCGGTTAAATTGAAACTGTTTCGTTCTTTAAAATAAATCTTTGCCACACTGGGGTTGTTAAACAGCAGGGTCATTCCAACGCCTGTATCGAGCAAAAAAGACAATTGTTGCCCATTGACCGTTACGGGAATGACAATCAGATTATTGATGAACTGAAACGGAATTGTTTGCACCTTTCGCTTGTTCAAAAATAAAAAATCGGCTTTTGTTTGCGCATTGGCTACAGCAGTGATAAAATAGATCAAAAGCAGAAGAATGGTGCGCATACAAGTGGAGTTTTTGCAACAATTTAACGCCAATTCGTTCGGTTTCAAAATTTGGAGTTCTTCCCCTTGGCTTTTTTTTTCATCTTTGTAAACTAATTTCTGGCATGCCTTCTTTATCAAACAAAGGAAAACAACTCCCTGCTTCACCAATACGCAAACTGGTTCCTTATGCTGAACAAGCAAAAGAACAAGGTGTGGAGGTGCTTCATCTGAATATTGGACAACCCGACATCCCAGCTCCTGAGGAAGCGATGAGAGTGGTTCGGGAACAAGATTTAAAATTGTTGCCCTATGGAACTTCGCAAGGCTCGAAAGTTTATCGTGAAAAGCTATGCTCTTATTATGCCCAGCATTACATTGCAATCGAAGCTGATGACATCATCGTGACAACGGGAGCCAGTGAGGCCATTTCCTTTACTTTGAATGTGATCTGCGACCCCGATGAAGAAGTGATTATACCAGAACCTTTCTATGCCAATTATAACGGTTTTGCCGCCGCTGCCAATGTAACGGTCGTCCCTGTGGTATCAGCATTTGAAGAACAATTCAAACTGCCCCATATGGAGAAATTAGAAGCGCATATCACTGCCAAAACCAAAGCCATCTTAATTTGCAATCCCAGCAATCCTACCGGCTATTTGTACACCCAAGAAGAATTGACCATTTTGGGGAATCTGGCTTTGAAACACGATCTTTTTTTGATTGTGGATGAAGTCTATCGAGAATTTATCTATGGGGATGAAAAGCACTATTCTGTCCTTCAAAATCCAGCCTGGAGCGAACATGCCATCATGATAGATTCGGTATCCAAACGCTATAGTTTGTGCGGGGCACGTGTAGGCTGTATGATTTCCAAAAACAAACAGTTGTTGAAAACAGCTATGAATTTTGCTCATTTGCGCTTGTCCCCTGCCACCTTGGCACTCATGGCAAGTGAAGCCGCCTTGGAAGCCCCAGCCTCTTATCTAGAAGGGGTAAAAGAAGAATACCGACGTCGTCGCACGACTTTAATTGAGGTACTGGGAAAAATCCCCGGTGTGGAAGTTTCCAAACCCAAAGGTGCTTTCTATTGCATCGCCAAACTTCCTGTATCGGATGCGGAAGATTTTTCGCGTTTTCTTTTGAAAGATTTTTCGGACCAAAATCAAACCGTCATGTTGGCACCTGCTGCCGGCTTTTATTCCTCTGAAAATCTTGGGAAAGATCAAGTGCGCATCGCCTTTGTACTCAATGAAGAAAAGCTTACGCGGGCAGCCATTATTCTAGAGAAAGCACTCAATCGCTATCAAAATTCTTAAGGAGTTCGTATCTTAGAGGGGCATGAAAGCAATCCAATACAAGCATTCTATTCGCCCTTACACTACCTTCAATATTGCGGCTCATTCCGCAGAGTTTGTCTCTGTACAATCCATTGCTGAGCTCAAAGAAGCGCTAGAGAATATTCCCCCTCAAAAAATCAGACTACTGGGTGGAGGGAGCAATATGTTGTGGACCCAAGATTTTGATGGCCGTACCATTCATTTGAATCTAAAAGGAATCACAACCCTCGAAACCACTGAAAAAGATGTTCTCGTAGATGTACAAGCTGGGGAAAACTGGCATGACTTTGTTTTGTGGACGCTCAAAAACGATCTGGGCGGGGTTGAAAATTTAGCCTTAATCCCAGGCAATGTAGGTACAGCACCCATTCAGAATATAGGCGCCTATGGGGTTGAACTCAAAGACGTCATGGAAAACTGCACACTACTCCATCGCAACAGCTTAAAAGAAGAAATCCTTAGCACAGCAGACTGTCATTTGGGATATCGCGACTCTATTTTCAAAAACAAACTCAAAGACCAGGTGGTGATTACTTCGGTGCGGTTTCGCCTGTTCAAAGCCCCGCATTCTTTGCACACTTCCTACGGAGCCTTAGCGCAGGAATTAGCAACAAGGCATCAAACAATTCAAGAAGTGGCGCAAGCCGTGATTCGAATTCGGCAACGAAAACTCCCCGACCCCAAAGAAATTGGTAACTGTGGTAGTTTTTTCAAAAATCCTATCGTTTCCCAATCGGTCTTCATGGCGCTTCAAAAAAAGTATCCCAATCTGCCTTCTTATCCAGCAGATCAAGCAGTGAAAATTCCAGCCGCTTGGCTGATTGACCAACTTGGATTTAAAGGTATTCGTAGAGGCGACGCAGGTGTCCATCCGAATCAGGCTTTGGTGCTGGTCAATTATGCTAATGCATCAGGGGCCGAAATATGGGCTTTGGCCCAAGAAATCCAGGAGGCCGTACAAACTACTTTTGGGATTGCTTTGGAAGCAGAGGTAACACGCTATTGATCACTCTCTATTTTTAGAATCTATTGGAATCGTAACCGGGCCGTCGTTGAGCAAATGTACTTTCATGTCCGCTCCAAAAATACCCGTTGCGATTTTTTGACCTAAAAGCTTTTCCAGTTTATCAATACAATATTCATATAAAGGAATGGCTTGTTCGGGTCGAGCTGCTTTGATAAAGGACGGACGGTTCCCTTTTTTGGTTGCGGCCATCAGCGTAAATTGAGAGATCAGTAAAGCCTCTCCTCCCACATCAATTAGCGATCGGTTCATTACCCCATCGGCATCATTGAATATCCGCAAAGCAACGATTTTCTGAAGCAACCAATCGGCATCGGCTTCGGAATCATCCGTTCCAATACCCAGCAAAATCAAAACCCCTTGATTGATGCTTCCCACCACTTGCTGGTCAACACTCACACTAGCTTCACTGACCCTTTGAACGATTACACGCATAATTATCTATTTTCGGTACGGAGTATCTTCTTCTAACAATTTCAAATAGCTATCATAGCGGCTTTCCGCAATTTGCCCTTCCGCTACTGCCTGTTTGATGGCGCATTTTGGCTCTTCTACATGCAGGCAATTGTGGAATTTACAGCCTTCTTGAAGTGGTAAAAATTCCAAGAAATAATCAGCCAGTTCGGTTGGACTCATATCCACAACACCAAACCCGCGAATCCCTGGTGTGTCTATAATGCGAATATTCGCATCCAAATCAAACATCTCAGCAAAGGTAGTAGTGTGTTGCCCTTGAGAATGACTACTGGAAATAGTGGCTGTCTTAAGGTCTAAATCGGGGGCAATGGCGTTGGCTAAAGTAGATTTTCCCACTCCACTATGCCCAGAAAACATACTAACCTTTCCCCCCATAGCCTTTTTTAAATCGTCAACCCCTTGCTGCGCCAAGGCAGAAATAAAGCGAGTTTCATAACCGATCTTTCCATAAACAGCTTGCATTTCCTCCAAGGCTTGTCGTTCTCCTTCGTTATAACTGTCCATCTTATTGAAAAGCAAAATCACGGGGATACCATAAGCCTCTGCCGATACCAAAAAGCGATCGATAAAAGCAAATGTAGTCACCGGATTGTTTAGTGTGACCAATAAAAATACCTGATCGATATTGGCTGCAATAATATGGGTTTGCTTGGACAGGTTTACCGAGCGTCGGATGATGTAGTTTTTACGTTCCAAAATATCGGAAATCACGCCTTGACTTGAATCTTTAGGGTCTTTGTCCACCGCTACCCGATCGCCTACAGCCACTGGATTGGTGCTCTTGATTCCCTGCAAGCGAATTTTCCCTTTGATCCGACAATTCAAAAAACCATCATCGGTTTTAACCAAGTACCAACTTCCTGTAGAGCGATAAACAATTCCTTCTAGCATGAATCACAAAAATACTAACATTTTTTTCGCTTGTGCCAGAAACGCTTGGGCATTGCTTTTCGTATCTTTGCCAAAAGAAACCAAATGTCGGATAAAGCCCTTTTAATGATTTTAGATGGCTGGGGAAATGCCAGTCGTAAAGAAGCCTCTGCCGTGGAGCAGGCCCAAACCCCTTTTATTGATTCACTCTATGAAAACTACCATTTTAGTGCCTTGCGTACCGATGGGGAGCACGTGGGTTTACCTAGTGGACAAATGGGCAATAGCGAAGTAGGGCATATGAACTTAGGAGCTGGGAGAATTGTCTATCAAGATTTGGCAAAAATCAATAAAGTGGTTGCAGAAGGTGCCCTGGGAGACCAAGCCCCTTTGCAGGCCGCTATCGCTTATGCTAAAGAAAAAGGAAAAGCTATTCATCTTTTAGGCTTATTATCCGATGGTGGTGTCCACGCCCATATCGACCACTACGAAGCCATGATCAAAACATTGGCCAGTACCGAACTACCATTCTACCTTCATGCCTTTAGTGATGGGCGCGACGTGGCTCCCAAGTCAGGTACCTCTTTTGTAAAAAAAATCAGTACCCTTTTGGAAAACACCTCTGGAGAATTGGCTTCCTTGATCGGTCGGTACTACGCTATGGATCGAGACCAGCGCTGGGAACGTGTCCAAAAAGCTTATCAACTTTTGGTGGAAGGAAATGGAAAAGCCACCACAGATTTTGCAGCAGCCATGGATGCCAGCTACCAAGATGGAACCACGGATGAATTTATGGAGCCGCTCGTCGGAGTAGATGCTGATGGCAAGCCCATTGCGACCATTCAAGCGGACGATGTGGTGATTTTTATGAATTTTAGAACCGATCGCGGGCGGCAGCTCAGTCAAGTACTGACCCAACAAGCCTTTTCAGAATACGGTATGGAACCCCTTGCGCTGCACTACCTTACGTTGACCAATTACGATGAAAATTTCGAAAACGTTCACGTCATTTTTGACAAAGACAATTTGAAAGACACCCTTGGAGAAACGCTTTCTAAAGCAGGGAAAACACAAATACGAATTGCCGAAACAGAAAAATACCCCCATGTAACTTTCTTCTTTAATGGTGGTCAAGAAACCCCTTTTGAAGGTGAAAAAAGAATCCTATGCCCTTCCCCTAAAGTGGCCACCTATGATCTTAAACCCGAGATGAGTGCTTTTGAAATCCAAGACAAGATTATTACCGCCATCCAAAGTGACACCCCCGATTTTATCTGTCTCAACTTTGCCAATCCCGATATGGTTGGACATACCGGAGACATGCAAGCAGCCATTAAGGCCTGTGAAACGGTTGACCAATGCGCTGAAAAAGTAATTACCGCTGCCTTAGCTCAAGGCTATGTCACCCTTTTGATTGCCGATCATGGAAATTGTGAAACCATGTTTAATGAAGATGGAAGTCCCCACACAGCGCATACCACCAATCCCGTTCCGTTTATTTTTGTGGATGGTAAAAAACGTAAGGTCAAATCCGGAGTATTGGGAGATATTGCGCCAACTGTATTAGATTTGTTAGAAGTAGCCCAACCCGCTGCTATGACACAAAACTCATTATTAGAAGACGAATGAAAAAATTAGTCCTACTCCTGCTCTTTTCTCTTACGGCTTGCGGCACCACCACAACCCCGCCCAAAGCTCTTCCCGTAACTGAAAAAACAACCCTCGAAGAAGGTACTCCCTACATGATTGGAGAAATCAACCGAACCAATCTGCTGACCTACGAGCACAGTCAATGGTTTCAAAAAGAATACGATTTTTTTAAGCTCAACCCAAGCTGGGTGGCTGAAATGAAACCACTGGCCCATGGCTTGACCTATACGCTATTCCTCGGAACTTGGTGTGAAGACAGTCAACGAGAAGTACCTGGAATGCTAAAAATACTGGATGCCCTTGACGTACAGGCAGGCGATATGACCCTATATGCAATGGATGAGGACAAAACAACCCCACAATATTTCGAAGAAGGACTTGATATCATCAACATCCCAACTTTGATTTTTTATAAGGACGGAAAAGAAATGAATCGTATTGTAGAGTTTCCTGTAGAATCACTTTACAAAGACATGGGTAAGATTCTCAAAAACGAGGCGTATCAACATGCCTACTTTGATGTAGCCAATCCATGATATTCAAAACAGCCGAAGAAATTGAACGCATTCGAGAAAGTGCGCTGATTGTATCGAAAACGCTTGGGATGCTCGCAGGGGAAATAAAACCCGGAGTAACGAGCTTAAAACTAGACGCTTTGGCTGAGACCTTCATTCGGGATCATGGTGCCGAACCAGGGTTTTTGGGACTCTACGATTTTCCCAACACCCTTTGCGTAAGTCCCAATGCACAAGTCGTCCACGGCATCCCCAATGAAACTCCTTTGGAAGAAGGCGATATCCTCTCCGTAGATTGCGGCGCCTTGAAAGACGGATTTTATGGAGATCATGCCTATACTTTTGCCGTGGGACAAATTGATCCTGCCGTGGCCAAATTACTTCAAGTAACCAAAGAGTCCCTTTATGTGGGCATCGCACAATTTAAGGCTAACAATCGCGTAGGTGATGTTGGTTATGCCATTCAAAACTACACTAAAGCGGCAGGTTATGGTGTCGTTCGAGAACTGGTTGGGCATGGTTTGGGGGCTGAAATGCACGAAGCACCCGAAATGCCAAACTACGGTCGTCGAGGCCGTGGAAAACAGTTTAAAGAAGGCTTAGTGGTGGCTATAGAGCCCATGATCAACCAAGGAACCCGACGTATCAAACAACTCAAAGACGGTTGGACTATTCTCACCGCTGACGGTAAAGCTAGCGCTCATTTTGAGCATGATGTGGCAATTGTTAATGGTCAGCCAGAGCTGTTATCCACTTTTGATTATATCTATGAATCCTTGGGGATTCAGAGCGATGAAGAAATCCCTTTTCGGAAAAAAACCAAGCAATGAAATGGATTCTTTCCCTTTTCCAACGTCCCGTGTTGATCTGGGGCAGCATCCAACTCCGCCCCCTTCTTCGATGGTGGTATCGCGGTTCCCGATTTAAAGATCCGATTGATGGTCGTGGCTATCGGAAATTTCTCCCCTATGGGTACGATAAAATACGTCCCAATGCCCTGAGTCCCGGAACGCTCTCATTGGAAAGACATCGGCTACTGTGGTTGTATTTGGAACGGGAAACGAGCTTACTAAGTCAAACCCTACGTGTACTTCATGTAGCCCCTGAACAGGCTTTTTACCAACGATTTAAAAACTTTTCGCATTGGGAATACACCACCACTGATTTACATTCTCCCCTAGCTGACGTCAAAGCCGATCTCACAGCATTACCCTTTGCCGAGGAAACTTTTGACCTAATCTTTTGCAATCATGTTTTGGAGCATATTCCCGAGGATCAAAAAGCGCTTTCCGAACTCTATCGCGTTTTGAAAAAAGGAGGAACCGCCATCCTTCAAGTACCCCTTGATGAAAACCGAAAGACCACTTTTGAGGACAACAGCATCACCGACCCAAAGAAACGTACTCAAATTTTCGGGCAATACGATCACGTACGTATTTATGGGCAAGATTATTATCAGCGTTTGAAAACCGCTGGTTTTCAGGCGGAGGCAGTAGATCTTTACGCAAAGATATCCCCTGAAGAAATCAACTACTTTTCGCTCCAGCAGGAGCGGATTCCAGTGGGGGTGAAAAGCTACTAATCAATTTCATAATCCAAAGACTCCACAGGACGGTCATTAGCAAAATTTAGAGACCATCCATACTGAATATTTACTCCCAAAAATCGCTGGTTAAAGCGATTGGAATAACGCCCGTAATAAAACCCTAGCTTCCAATGATCGGTCAACGGAAAAGCAAATTGTCCTTGCCATTGGAAAGGAATACGAACATCTACCCCCAACAAAATCCCTGATGGAGCCTCCCATTGGATCCGTGTCCAATAACTGTATTCTGAGGCTTCTTTTTCCATTCCCACAAATCCGTGAAGTTTGTGTTTTGGTAACGATTCAAAAACACTACCTAGGAGTACTTTGTATCGCAATAACTTTGAATCAACAGTGTACGCTTTTCTAGCATTGGACAAGTTCCAATTGGAAAGCGAAAAACCGTAGGCAAATGTAATAGATGGTTGTTTACCAGCCTTTTGTGCTTACCTCAAGTGTGGTGGAACCCTGACTTACTATCCAATAGGCTTCCAAATTTGTTGCACTCGCTATAAGTTCTTGCCCCTTTTCTAGTGGCAAAACCATTAGGGCAGTGGCGTAAGCGTCGGCAGTCATACAATCCGTAGCTCGGACGCTAGCACTCAGAATGGAAGACTTTACCGGTAGCCCAGTATGAGGGTTTAGACTGTGAACATACTTCTCCCCAGTTAGGGAGTCAATACGGTATTTTCGGTAATTACCAGAAGTTGCCAAAGCCTCATCAACCAGGGAAAGAGTGGTTTTAAAACGACGTTCAGCTCCTTGTTGGGGATCGTCAATAGCAACCGTCCAAGCTTTTTGAAACTTTGGACTGATTCCTTTGGCAACCACTTCCCCTCCTATTTCTACCAAATAATTTTGCTGTCCTTTTTCCAACAAATAATTCGCAATAACATCCACCGTATACCCCTTGGCAATAGCATTAAAGTCTAAGTAAATAGCGGGGTGGTCTTTGCGTATCGTTCCATTCTCTCGTAGGCTTATTTTCTCCCAACCGGTGAATTGTCGTAAACTATCCAATTGAACCATTCCAATGCGCCTTAAGGGTTTTTGGGGACCAAAGCCATAGGCGTTCGCAAAACTACCAATGGTAGGATCAAAAAAACCATCGGTTTTTTTCCAAACTGTTGTTGCCTTGCGAAAGACCTTTTTAAAATGAGAATCTACAACCACAAGACTATCCCCTCTATTGATTTTGGAAATATCCGAATCAGGCCAATAAGTGGATAAAGACTGGTTGATCACTTGAAATAGGCTGTCGATGCTCTTTTGATATTGAGCATATTGATGAAACACTCCTTCATATTGAATCGTGTAGGAGGTGCCTAGCGCACGTCCTTGATGAATTTGCAGCGAGCTTGGGGTTTCACAAGCCACAAAAAGAATTGCAAGGATGCTAATGTATTTCTTGCAAACCGTCGTAATTGACAACATAGGGCTCTGTTTTGGAAAGTGGTTTTTCATAGTCGTCAGCATGCGCAAAACCCACTCCAGCATAATAAGTAAAAGCGTTGTATTTGGTGGCATGCTCTTTGATTTGAGCCATGAGTTTGAGGTCATACTGCTTGGGATTTTCAGGATATAAAGACCCTTTGACAACCACAAAATGAAGCTTTTTTTCCTTCAAGCAGACAAACTGAGGGTCTTTCTTTAGTTTGGAATTCACCGCGAGGAATTCAAAACCATCTTCTTTCAAAAGTTCTCCAACCACTTGCATGGCCATGTTATGGATTTCCTGTTCTGTCAAGTCCATTAAGCCCCTTTCTTTCAGGGAACGTAAATTTATAAAAATCCTAGGTATAACACTTAAATATATATTTTTATGTCACCTAAATTTTAATCCATGAAATCGTCAACGCAAAATGGGGGTTCTTCATCACCCATCCTTATCCCAACAAATAGTTATTTAGAAGGCTATTTAAAATCACACAAATCCCTGCGAATTGAATGTAACTTCAAAGGTGCTATTCTGACCCAAAAAAAAGTCATTATCGAAAGCACCTCAGTTGTCATCGGTGTTTTATCTGTGAAGATTTATTGCTTTCAGGTGTCATCAAGGGAAATATTTTTTGTACTGGGAGAGTAGAAATGAATCCTGATTCAAGTATCCAAAGAAAGGTTTATACATCAACTTTCACCAACTTATCTGAAACAGATTCTAATTTTGTTGTTCAGATTCTCAAAAAATCTATTTTGAATGAAATTAGAAAACATCTCGATGGACTCAAAACAGATATCGGATTATCCAAAGACGAATTACTTACAACTATTCGAAATTGTTTCTACAACAATGTGTATGCAAGAATATCAAATCCTGGTGAACGAATCAAATATGAATTCACCGATCAACTGAAGGTTTTAAAACGAAGAATAGAACCCAAAGAATCTAAAATCAGTAAAACAGTAGCGGAATCAATAAAAAAGCACCAAATCTAAAAAATGATCGGGTTGATTAACCCCCAAAGTCGTCAAAACGCACATTTTCGGGAGGTACTCCAAAGTCATCCGCCATCTTTTCAACTGCTTGATTCATCAATGGAGGGCCACAGAAATACACCTCGATATCTTCTGGTGCGTCATGGTGATTCAAATAATTGTCAATAGCTACTTGGTGAACAAAACCGACAAAACCATCGCCTTCGCCATCCAAACCATCCTTTACTTTCCAATTGTCTTCTTCCATAGGCTCTGACAGAGCAATGTAAAATTTAAAGTTTGGATAGTCTTTTTCTAGGGCTCGGAAATGATCCACATAGAAAAGCTCACGCTTAGAGCGACCACCATACCAGAACGTCACTTTACGTCCCGTTTTCAGGGTACGGAACAATTCATATAAATGAGAACGCATTGGAGCCATTCCAGCGCCCCCTCCTACATACATCATTTCAGATTCGGAGTGATTGATGAAGAATTCCCCATAAGGTCCTGAGATCGTTACCGAATCTCCTGCTTTTTTGGAGAAAATATATGAAGAGGCTACTCCTGGATTAACGTCCATCCAATTGTTTTTGGCGCGATCCCATGGCGGGGTTGCAATACGGACATTCAGCATGATCTCACATCCTTCGGCAGGATAGGAAGCCATCGAATAAGCACGATCCACGGTTTCGGCATTTTTCATTGTTAGTGGCCAAAGATTAAATTTATCCCATTCCATTTTGAATTTCTCTGGTTCACCAGGATGCTCCTCTGGGTGGGCTGTGATGTCAATATCTTCATATTTAACTTCACATTGTGGGATTTCAATCTGGATGTATCCCCCGGCTTTGTAGTCCATCGCCTCAGGAATCTCTACCACAAATTCTTTGATAAAAGAAGCAACGTTGTAGTTTCTCACCACTTTGGCTTTCCATTTTTTGATTCCAAAAACCTCTTCAGGCACTTGGATGACCATATCTTCTTTCACTTTTACCTGGCAGCCCAGTCGCCATCCTTCGGCAATTTCTTTACGAGTAAAGTGAGGGGCTTCTGTTGGCAAGATTTCCCCTCCTCCATCGAGGATTTGGCATTTACACTGAATACAGGTTCCACCACCACCACAGGCAGAGGGTAAAAATATTTTATTATTTCCCAATGTGGAAAGCAACGTCCCTCCAGAACCTACCTCTACATCTTGTTCTCCATTGATCTTTAACATCACAGGACCTGAAGGCAACAACTTGGCTTTCGCCCCCAAAAGCATCCCCACCAAGACAAAGGTGATTGTTAAAAATACTACGATACTTGCAATGATTACAGTACTATCCATTTCTTATAATTTAATACCCATAAAACTCATAAATCCTAACGCCATCAATCCCGTAATGATAAAGGTGATTCCCAACCCACGAAGTGGCGCAGGAACATTGGAATAGGTGATCTTTTCGCGAATGGCGGCAATGGCAACAATAGCTAACAACCATCCAATTCCAGATCCCAAACCATAAACAGCTGATTCACTCACTCCTGAAAAATCTTTTTGTTGCATAAACAAAGAGCCTCCGAGGATGGCACAGTTTACTGCAATCAAAGGCAAGAAAATTCCAAGGGCACCGTAAAGAGCTGGCGCAAATTTTTCTACAATCATCTCTACCAATTGCACCATAGAGGCGATGACAGCGATAAACATGATAAAACTCAAAAAGCTCAAATCAATTTCAGCATATTCAGCCCCAAGCCATTGTAAAGCGCCAGGGCGAAGTAAATAGGTGTCCAACAAAAAGTTGATTGGCACAGTGATGGCCAAAACAAAGATCACGGCAAATCCAAGTCCTACCGCTGTTTTAACTGTTTTAGATACCGCAAGGTAGGAGCACATTCCTAGGAAGTAGGCGAAAATCATGTTTTCGATAAAAATGCTCTTGACGAATAAATTCAAATAGGCTTCCATAAGTGCTTAGTTTTTTTCGATTAGGTCTCTATTGCGAGAACGTTGAATCCATATAAAAACACCCACCGTAATCAAGGCCATGGGAGAAAGCAACATCAATCCGTTGTTTACATATCCCATTTCATAAACTGCATCGGGAATGACTTGCATTCCAAAAAGCTTTCCAGAACCTAGCAGCTCCCGGAAGAAAGCCACTACGATTAAGATAAATCCATAACCGGCTGCATTTCCTATCCCGTCTAAAAAGGATTCCCAAACTCCATTACCTAGGGCAAACGCTTCCAATCGTCCCATTACGATACAGTTGGTGATAATAAGGCCGATAAAGATGGAAAGTTCTTTACTGACGTCATAAGCAAAAGCGCGGAGTACTTGATCTACCAAAATCACCATGGAGGCAACAACGACCAATTGGACGATGATTCGGATTCGGTTAGGAATCAGGTTGCGAAGCAAAGAGATGATGACATTACTGGCTGCCATCACTGCCATCACCGAAATACTCATCACCAAGGCTGGCTTGAGTTGTACCGTAATCGCAAGGGCAGAACAAATTCCCAATACTTGAACCGTAATGGGATTGTTGTCATCCATCGGGTCGGTCAGTAAGGCTCTGTTTTTTTTGGAAAAAAGTGGCTCTTTCTCTTTGGCTACAAAGAGAATACTAGGCTCTTTTTCGGAGGTTTTGTTTGTGTTTGCCATGGTTGTATTAGTTTGCAGCTACTGTGTTGTTCTCTTGACTGAAAAACGGTAAGTAGTGTTGTAAGCGTTCGTATATCATTGCTGTAACGCCATCTCCTGTGATGGTCGCTCCTGAGATTGCATCTACTTCGTGATCATTTTTGTCGCTATCCGTTGGATCGTTGTTGGTCTTGGAAACATTAATCCCTACCAATTGACCGTTTTTATCAAAAACCTTTTCTTGCTTGAAGCGATCTTGAAACCACTGCTGTGTGATTTCAGCTCCCAAACCAGCGGTTTCTCCTTTGTGATCAAATACGGCACCGCGAATAGTGTTCTTATCACTTTCTAAAGCTACATAGCCCCAGATGGCATCCCATAGTCCAGCACCGCGAAGTGGAATGATGTAAAATTTTTCGGCATCTACCTCGGCGATGTATAAAGGAAAACGTTGTTCCAAAGCCGGTTTTTTGATTTCATTGTTTAGCTTAAGGGTAAAGGCGTTGGTTTCTTTATCCACACTCCCAGTAGCTGTGAGTGCCATTTCCTTCGTGATGTAGTCCTTGTACAAAAGCTCGGCTTTTTCCCGATCGGTTTCAATTCCGATGGTAGCCAAAATGTTTTGCATTTTCTCCTTACGGATATTGTCTGCTTGGCGCGACTTCAAAGTAGTAGCCGTAAAAGCCAAGGAAGAAGCCACTACCATTACCATGGCAGCAGCAAATAAAAACGTGTATGCGTTGCTATCTCTGTTCATATCTTCTTAGGCCGTTTTAAGTTGGCTGGTAGCCCAGCGTTTCTTTCGTTTATTGACATTGCTTTGGATCACATAGTGATCAATAGTAGGGGCAAACACATTCATCAATAGAATGGCAAGCATTACCCCTTCTGGATAGGCCGGGTTAAAGACCCGAATCATGATACAAAAGATCCCTACCAAAATTCCGTATATCCATTTCCCTTTGGTTGTTTGTGCTGCAGATACTGGATCGGTAGCCATGAATACAATCCCAAAAGCAAAGCCTCCCGCAACCAGATGGTTCATCCAATTAAAGCTCATCAAAGCGTTGGCACCCCAAAGGTTAAATAGGAAGCCCATAACAGCAGCACCGAGGACACCACCTGCCATAATTCGCCAGCTTCCTACACCCGTTGCAATCAAGATCACAGCACCAACCAAGATCCATAAAGTGGACGTCTCGGCTATGGAACCAGGGATGGCTCCTTGAAACATTTCGAATAAGGAGTAATTAACTTGTTGTCCAGCCGCCAATGTTCCTAGAATAGTCTCTCCGGAAATAGCATCTACGTTACCCGCTTCCGAAACCCATACTTTGTTTCCTGACATATAAGTGGGATATGCAAAAAAGGCAAAAGCCCGTGCCGTTAGTGCTGGATTTAGAATGTTCATCCCAGTTCCTCCAAAAGCTTCTTTAGCGATCAAAACCGCAAAAGCCACCGAAATAGAAACCATCCAAAGTGGAATATCAACAGGCATAATCATAGGAATCAACATTCCTGTGACCAAGTAACCTTCATTTACCTCATGACCGCGATATACAGCAAAAGCAAATTCAATAGTTAATCCGACTACATAGGAAACGATGATCATCGGGACGATTTTAAACGCACCGTGAACAAAGGCTTCCATAAAAGTGAAGGGTGTCCCTAGTTGAATAAAATGTTGGTAACCTGTATTGTAAATCCCATAAAACAAAGCGGGCATCAATGCTAAAATAACGGTTACCATCGTACGCTTCAAGTCCACTGCATCACGAATGTGCGCTCCTTTGGTAGTAGTGTGGTTGGGTACAAACAAAAAGGTGTCAAAGGCATTAACAGCTGGAGCAAAACGCTCCCATTTTTCGCCTTTGGCAAAAGGTCTTTTGAGGTTGTCTAGTTGGTTTCTTAAAAAATTCATACGTCTAAATATTATCCTACTTCTTTTATCATCAGCGTTAACGCATCCTTAATTATCTCTTGCGCCTCGATCTTGGAGGTATTGA
The DNA here is from genome assembly GCA_009886755.1 of Flavobacteriaceae bacterium. Lineage (GTDB taxonomy): Bacteria > Bacteroidota > Bacteroidia > Flavobacteriales > Flavobacteriaceae > UBA11891. Next base: position 50,191 of record QXYU01000046.1, on the reverse strand, counting down.
CATAATCTACCAAACCAAAATCTTCAGGCACCACTTCGTAAATTCCGAGGGCTTCCATTTTTTCAATATCACCGGTCATACAGGCTTTGATTAATTGCATAGGGAAAATATCCATCGGAAATACTCTTTCCATTTCACCCGTTACCACAAGAGCACGTTCTTCGCCATTGAGATTGGTGTTTACATCAAATTTCTTTTTCCCAAAAAGCCAGGCCAATGAAGTCTTGGACAAACTAGGGATATGATTATCCAAAAAGGGAAGCCAACCAAATATGCGGTATTCGTTTCCTTCTGGAATTACTGTTACTAAATTATTGAAATAGCCTAAATAGCCGTTTTCGGTAGTGGCTGTTCCCGAAAGAACATCCCCATTGATATATCTATTGGCTAGGTTTTGATCAACTTCTGCCTGGTCTAACAATTCAGAAAGTTGGGTTCCAATAATGGTTTTGATATACTGTGGTGCACCCACAGCGCTTCCCGCGACAGCCACAGTTCGTTGTGCCGAAAATTCGCCTGTCTCCAAAAAGACGCCAATATTGACTACATCTTCTGGGCGAATAGTCCAAACAGTTTCGCCCATATTCAAGGGGGCTAACTGGTGGATTTGAACACTCAAATTTCCAACCGGATGCTGTCCTTTTACAGGAACATAGGTCGCGTTTTCAATATTTTCAAAGAATCCACCAAAGGAGGCTTCCGCGCTCAAAAATATTTCTGGAACCAGTTTGCTAAGAAAGTTAATTCCTCTTTGGAATTCTTCTTTGTTATTTTTTAATAAAAAATCAAAATCCACTTCCAAAGGTGCCGAAGCAAAGGTTGAAATAAACAAAGCCTTAGGATCTGCTTTGGGATTGGCTACAACTCCGTAGGGTCTTTGACCTAAAAAAGGCCAGTTTCCTGAATCAAGCAAAAGACGAATCGCTTCTTCTCGATTGAGTTTTTCCCATTGTGTCGTTTTGTGCTTTACAGCTTTATCGCCTTCGGGGGTGAGCACTAATGCGAGAATCTTTCGCTTAGCTCCTCTTAGTACTTGTGTTAATTTCCCAGCAACAGGAGATACAAATTGAATTTCGGGCTTGTTTTTGTCAAAGAATATAGGTGCTCCTTTCTCCACAACAGTCCCTTCTTTTACTAAAAGCTTAGGAGTCATTGCAAAAAAATCGTCAGGTTGTATTGCTACAGATGAACTGGATGTGTATTCTTTAATTATCTTTTCAGCCTCACCATTTAGAGAGATGGTGGCCCCTTTTCGGGTACGGATGCCTTTTGACATTGAATCAAGTTTTCTAAAATCGTTCAAATTTACTAATTATGCTTGTGGAGGTAAAGCGAATGCGGATCAATCCTTCTTATTTATAAATAATCTAAATAGTTGTTTAACTAGCATGGCTTTTCAATCTTTTTTTCCTCCCAACATGGCAACCCCTATTCAGCTTAATTGGCTATTTTACTGGGTCTTTAGCCTAAACTGTTTTTTTAGCCACAGTCAAGAGGGGCTTGAACAAAATTCTCCAGACTATATCAAATCCGTTGTGTTCAAGGCTTTGAATTCCGAAATTCAGTTTCCCGTTTTGGAATCGGGAGCTCGTTTTGTGCTCGAATTTGACGATCTAAAAGCCATTGATGCCGATTATTACTATAAGATTTCCTATTTCAATTACGATTGGAGCCCTTCAAATTTGTTCAAAAATGAATATTTGGCTGGGTTTGACAATCTCCGAATTGATGACTTCCGAAGTTCCACCAATACCCTCCAACGTTATACTCATTATCGACTGCAACTCCCCAATGACAATACGCGGTTTTTATTGTCAGGAAATTATATGCTTGAAATTTATAACAGTGATGACGCATTGGTGTTTTCACGACGTTTTTTAATTTCAAAAAACGAAGCCAATGTTGCGGTGGGTGTTTTTCGAACCCGTGCCTTAGACTTTTTCAACACCCATCAAAGCATTCGGTTTTCTGTCACACCCAAAGGGGCTGCCTTTCGGGATCCAGAACGTTTGGTCAAGGTAGTTGTGTTGCAAAACGATAACTGGGATACCGCCATCACAGATTTGACACCTCAATACTACAATAATACCAGTTTGGAGTATCGCTATGAAGAACAAAGTCGATTTAGTGGTGGGAATGAATTTTTGTTTTTTGACACCAAAGACCTACGCGTGAGCTCTCCTAGTGTCAGCTTTGTGGAGCGAAGCGATCGTTATGATAGTTTTTTATATACCGATATTCTACGAGCCAATCTTCCTTATACCCTAGCTCCAGATATCAACGGTGATTTTGAAATCCGCACCCTACAGGGCACCCAAGACAGTGCTATTGAAGCTGATTACACCCGTGTGCACTTTAGCCTTTCGGCTCTCGCTGCCATCCCCAATGCCGATCTTTACATCCTCGGAAAGTTTAACAATTACCAGCGAGAAGAAAGCGCTCGTATGCAGTATAATCAAGGATTAAACGCCTATGAAGCGACCTTACTACTAAAGCAAGGGTTCTATAATTACCGCTATACTATTGAGACCCCTGAAGGGGTTGATCCCTATGCCATCGGAGGGTCTTTTGCCCAAACAGAGAACCGCTATTTGGTGTTAGTGTATTATCGAAATTTTGGAGATTTGAATGATCGTTTAATTGGTGTGGGCATTGGTTCCTCTTTCCAATTATTGAATTAAACATAAAAAAATCCTTATCGCTTGATTTTCAAGCATTTTTTGTAATTTAGTGCTAACGTTTGGTTATTCATTATGTTAGATCAAGTCACTCGTGGTATCAAAATTTCTGTAGCTACTTCCTATAATGGCAGCTATGTGAAGAATTATATCAAACATTACGCCTTCTCCTACAACATTCGGATTGAGAATGAAAGCAAAAATTCTGTCCAGCTCCTAACACGTCATTGGAAAATTATGGAAGGCCATAACGGTCCTCAATATGTCAATGGTTCGGGGGTTGTCGGTAAAAAACCTGTGATCAATCCGGGAGAACAATACGAGTATAGTTCTGGCTGTCTGCTCACCTCGCCTATTGGAGCAATGAAAGGATCGTATATTATGATTGACTTTAGCAGTACCAAAAAATTCCATGTAGACATTCCGGCCTTTAAACTTGCAGCTCCCTTTGCGCTCAACTAGCATTCGATTTTTTCCTTTTTTTTAGCATCTTTACCAAAACTTAAAATTCTATCCAATGTCGAATAGCAATTCTTTTGTACCCGTACCCGAAAACGAACCCATACTCGCTTATGCCCCTGGAAGCCAGGAACGGAAAGATGTATTGGCCACTTATAAGAAAATGTACAAAACGCCCATTGAGGTGCCGTTATTTATTGGAGGGAAAGAAGAGAAAACAGGGCAAACTGCCAGCATGCATCCACCGCATGAGCATCAACACACACTAGGAACCTATCATCTAGCAACTCCCACAGAAGTGGACACGGCTATTGAAAGTGCTTTAGCTGCCAAAAAACAATGGAGCGTCATGCCTTGGGAAGCTCGTGCTTCTATTTTCTTAAAGGCTGCAGAACTCATTGCTGGTCCCTACCGCGCCAAAATCAATGCCGCTACCATGCTAGCACAATCCAAAACCATTCATCAAGCCGAAATTGATGCTGCCTGCGAACTCATTGACTTTTTGCGATTCAATGTCGCCTTTATGCAGGAAATATACCAAAACCAGCCCGTATCCGGTCCGGGAATATGGAATCGCTTGCAATACAGACCTCTCGAAGGGTTTATCTATGCCATCTCCCCTTTTAACTTTACAGCCATTGCTGGAAACTTATCAGCCAGTGCTGCCATGATGGGGAATGTTATTGTATGGAAGCCCAGCGATCATCAAATTTTCTCTGCCAAGATTGTAATGGATGTTTTCCGTGAAGCCGGACTTCCCGATGGCGTCATTAATATGGTAATGGGCGATCCCGAAATGGTCACCAACCGTGTTTTGGCCTCACCAGATTTTGCCGGAGTGCACTATACTGGATCTACTTTTGTCTTTAAAAACATTTGGGAGAAAATCGGAAACAATATTCAAAACTACAAGTCCTATCCTAAAATAGTAGGAGAAACCGGTGGAAAAGATTTTATCGTCGCTCATCCTTCTGCCATCCCCGCACAGGTAGCAACGGGGATTATCCGAGGGGCATTTGAGTTTCAAGGACAAAAATGTTCCGCTGCTTCACGTGTCTATCTGCCAGAATCCATTGCAGAAGAGGTATTGCAATATGTAAAAAAAGAAGTCGCCACAATCAAAATGGGATCTCCGGAGAATTTTGAAAACTTTATGACTGCAGTCATTCACAAAGGCGCCTTTGATCGTCTGAAAGGGGCTATTGAACAGGTTAAAAAAGATACCGAGGCAGAGATTTTCATTGGAGGAAATTGCGACGATAGCGTTGGTTATTTCGTATCACCAACCGTCGTTCGAACTACAGATCCTAACTATTTTAGCATGAGCACTGAACTCTTTGGTCCTTTAGTAACTATTTATGTTTACAAAGACGAACAATGGGCAGAAACGCTTCAATTGGTGGATCAGACATCAGAATATGCCTTGACGGGAGCGGTCTTTTCTCAAGATCGTTACGCTTTGCAAGAGGCTTTTGATGCGCTCGAAAATTGTGCTGGAAATTTCTACTTTAATGACAAACCCACTGGGGCTGTGGTAGGACAACAACCATTTGGAGGTGCTAGAGGTTCGGGAACCAATGACAAAGCTGGATCGGTTTTCAACCTATTGCGTTGGGTATCCCCTCGCTTGATCAAAGAAACTTTTGTAACTCCTACGGACTACCGCTATCCTTTTTTAGCCAAAGAGTAGGTATTTATCGGGGGAGATACACCAGTTTTTTGGTTTCAAAAAAAGCATCAGAGAAATAATTTTTTAGCGCCATTTCCGCTGCCTTGGGGTAGGCAGTTAATTCCCCTGAAAGATCACCTCCTTTGAGGCAAAGCAACCCGTTGGGTATGTTGTTTTGAGAAGTTTTTTGGATTTTATCACCCACCCAATGTACTAGGGTTTCCATAGGAGCCACAGCACGGCAAACCACAAAATCAGCCCTTAACGGAAGTTGTTCCATCCGTGTGTTGTGTGTGGCGACATTGGTAAGCTTTAGTGATTCCGCTACGGCATTGATTACCTTTATTTTTTTTCCAATACTATCGATCAAATGAAATTCGACCTCAGGAAAAAAAACGGCTAAAGGAATCCCTGGAAATCCTCCACCTGTTCCTACATCAAACACACGCGTTCCTTTTTGAAAATGGATATACTTAGCAATGGCAAGGGCATGGAGAACATGACGAACATAAAATCCATCCATGTCTTTTCTTGAAATTACATTGATTTGAGCATTCCATTCAACATACAAAGAGAACATTTTTTTATACTGCTGCTGTTGAAATGATGTGAGGTTCGGAAAATAATGTAAAAGTTGTTCCAAGAATTTTAATTCAAAGGTAGTAAACCTATCAATCTTTATTACATTCGTAATAACAAACAATGCTATGTATATAAAATTCCCGCGAAAAGACTTAAAGGGTTTCTACAAAGAATTGACCAATAGGGTCAATGCCCATTTTAAAAAAAATCAATTAAAGAAAACAGGAAACTTCCAACTCCACATCAAATCGGTCGTAATGATCGGCCTCTTGGTTGTTCCATATTTACTGCTGTTAACGATACCTATGTCTTCTTGGCAGCAACTCGGACTTTGCTTTTTAGCAGGTGTGGGCATGGCTGGAATTGGCATGAATGTGATGCACGATGGCAACCATGGATCCTACTCTTCACGACCTTGGATCAACAAACTTATGGGAGATACCATCTATTTTTTGGCAGGAAATTCCTACAACTGGAAGGTCCAACACAACTTCCTCCATCACACTTTTACCAATATCCACGAACACGATGAGGACATTGAGGCGAATGGAATTTTGCGTTTTTCTGACCATCAACCCTGGAAACCATTTCACCGTTTCCAGCATTTTTATTTTGTATTCCTCTATGGATTGCTAACCCTCCGTTGGGCCCTAGTCTCAGATTTTAGTCAAATGCGACGCTATTTGAGAGATCACAAAAGTGTGGCGGAAACTAAGAGCCCTCGCCGACTTTGGACCACATTGGTGATAACCAAAATATTATATTTCATCGGATGGCTGGTCATTCCATTTTTGGTTCTTGATATTGCTTTTTGGAAAATTTTAATCGGCTTTTTGCTAATGCATTATACGGCAGGACTTATTCTAAGTTTGGTTTTCCAATTGGCGCACGTAGTGGAAGACACCGAAATGCCTCTCCCTGATGAGAATCGTAAAGAAATGAAAAACACATGGGCCATCCATCAGTTATACACAACAGCAAATTTTTCCCCAAAAAACTGGTTGGTTAATTGGTATGTTGGAGGGCTTAATTTTCAAATTGAGCACCACATTTTCCCCCATATTTCGCATGTACATTATCGTGAAATTGCGAAAATCATTAAAAAAACAGCTAAAGAGTTTAATTTACCCTACAATGAGTACAAAACGACTCGAAGTGCTTTACTTTCGCATTTTAAATTTATAAAGAGAATGGGGCTCAAGCCTGCGCTCTAACTATTTTTTTATATTATGGAGGCACTGTCCGAAAGAATTAATAGTCTGCCCATTTCTGCTACACTAGCAATGGCAGCCAAAGCAAGAGAACTTAAAAGTCAAGGAATTGACGTCATTGGATTGAGTTTAGGAGAACCCGACTTTAATACTCCTGACTTCATCAAGGATGCAGCCATTCAGGCGGTCAACGACAATTACAATTCCTATTCACCAGTAGATGGCTATGCAGATCTGAAAGAAGCCGTTTGTGAAAAATTTAAACGCGATAATAATCTAGACTACAAACCCTCCCAAGTGGTTGTTTCCACTGGGGCCAAACAGTCTATCGCCAACGTCTGTATGGTCTTGCTTAACCCTGGTGATGAAGTGTTGCTTCCCGCACCTTATTGGGTTAGCTATTCCGCTATAGCCACACTGGCTGAAGCCACTCCCGTGATTGTTCCTACAGGAATCGAACAAAACTTTAAAATAACACCCGAGCAGTTAGATGCGGCTATTACGCCCAAAACCAAGCTCATCATGTTCAATTCTCCCAATAATCCTTCTGGAACGGTCTATACGGAAGCTGAATACCATGCACTGGCAGCAGTATTGGAAAAATATCCCAATATCTTCATTCTCTCAGACGAGATTTACGAACACATCAATTACGGTGTAGCGGTATTTAGCCTTGCTGCTATTCCTTCGCTTTATGATCGCACCATTACCGTTAACGGCTTGGCCAAGGCCTTTGCCATGACGGGTTGGCGAATTGGATATATTGGAGCTCCTGAATGGATTGCCAAGGCTTGTAATAAAATGCAAGGACAAATTACCAGCGGAACCAATTGTATTGCCCAACGCGCTGCTATCAGTGCTCTCAAAGCACCTGTGTCTAAAATTCAGTATATGGTTGATGAGTTTAAAAACCGTCGCCAATTGATTATCGATTTGCTTCGTGCAATGGATGGTTTTAACGTCAATGAACCCGACGGAGCTTTTTATGTTTTTCCAGACGTATCTTCCTTTTTTGGAAAAACCCTACAAGGGCATACGATAGCTAATGCCACCGATTTTGCGCTCTATCTTCTTGAAAAAGCGCATGTGGCCACCGTAACAGGTGATGCCTTTGGAGATCCTAACTGTATTCGGATTTCCTATGCCGCCTCTGAAGATCAAATCAAAAAAGCAATGGGACGAGTTGCCAAAGCTTTGGCCTAAACCATTCGATCCTTGCCAACAAGTAGCTCATTTGATTATAAAAAAAACCGGCTTAAAAGCCGGTTTTTTTTGACTATGCTTTCACAATCTGTTCTTGGTGATTGATGGATTCTTGGTGAATCGCTTTGAAAAGCTTCAATACAAACTCTTCACTCAAACCGCGTTCCTCTCCTTCCAAAACCATTTTTCCCAAAATCTCATTCCAACGTTTGCTTTGAAGCACCGCTACATTATTCGATTTTTTGAGTTCTCCAATGGCCTCAGCCACCTTCATTCGCTTGCCCAAAGTATCCAATATCGTTTGATCTGCTACATCAATCTGAGCTCGTAAATTTTGCAACTCGGACTGATAGCTTTCTTCCTCTGTGGTCGTTTTACGGATTTTGAGGTCTTCCATGATTTGAACCAAAGCCGCAGGTGTTACTTGCTGTGCAGCATCACTCCAAGCATTGTCTGGATCCCAATGGCTTTCAACCATCAGGCCATCAAAATTAAGGTCCAATGCCATTTGACAGGTGTCAAAAATCATATCGCGCTTGCCTGTAATGTGTGAGGGGTCACAAATCAAAGGGAGGTCTGGAAAACGATTTTGTACTTCAACGGCAATTTGCCATTCGGGATTGTTGCGGTATTTGCTTTTACCATGACTGGAGAAACCACGATGGATCAAACCTAGGTTTTTGATGTTTGCAGTGTACAAACGTTCCACCCCACCTAGCCACAAAGCCACATCAGGGTTTACCGGGTTTTTGACCAACACAATTTTATCCGTGCCTTCCAAGGCATCGGCAATTTCTTGCACAATAAAAGGGCTCACCGTTGAACGAGCACCTATCCATAAAACATCAATATCGTGTTCCAAAGCCAATTTCACATGGTCTTTATTAGCTACTTCCGTCGCCGTAAGCATCCCTGTTTCTTCTTTGACACGCTGGAGCCATTTGAGACCAATGGCACCAACACCTTCAAAATTTCCAGGACGGGTTCGCGGCTTCCATATACCGGCACGAAATACCGTGACGTCGCTATCTTTTAATTCTTGGGCGATTTTCATCACCTGTTCTTCTGTTTCAGCACTACAAGGCCCCCCAATCACCAAAGGATGATCGAGACCAAAATCGGTTAGCCAGTCACGCATTGCGGGAGTATTTTCCATTTTAATTTGGTTTAATTCCGTTAAGGATGGTTTTTAATTGATTTGTATTTTTCAGTTGATTGTATAAGTCGTTGTAAGCCCCTTCTTCCAGTTGCTTTCTAAAATTCTCTAGGTTGTCGATGTAGGCGGTCAAAATATCCAAAATGGGCGCTTTATTGTCTTCAAAGATGGAAAGCCACATCTCTGGAGAACTCTTTGCCAGACGGACTGTTGATTCAAATCCACTCCCTGCTAGATCAAAAATATTTTGTTCATCATCTTCTCGTTCCAAAACGGTCTTCCCGAGCATAAAGGAGCTGATATGTGATAAATGGGACACATAAGCCATATGCTTATCATGTTCCTTTGGCTCCATAAAGCGCAAGTACATACCCATTTGGCGAAAGCTTTTTTTGGCCCAATCCAGCAAGTCGGCTCGGGTTTTTTTGGCTTCACATAAAATTTGTGGTTTTCCGTCAAACAAACCTAAATGGGCGGCTTGGGGTCCTGAATTTTCCGTTCCAGCAATAGGATGTGCTGCGAGGAACTGCTCTCGTTTGGGATGCGATGCCACCGCTTCACAAATACTCTTTTTGGTCGACCCTACGTCCCATACCAAGCAATTTTCCGAAATCCGATCCAATAGCTGCGGCAGCAACGCCACGCTTGCTTTGACAGGAATACTAAGTATGACGCGATCTGCCTTGTCTATATCCGAGAGTGTAGCAACCGTATCAACCGTTTCTTGGGCAATGGCCGTTTCCAAATGCGCTGCATTATGATCGATCCCCAAGAAAGTAGCTTGAGGGTATTGCTTTTTGAGTTCTTTGGCTAAAGAACCTCCTATCAGCCCAATTCCTATAACAGCGATTTTCATGATTGCATTCGGTTTAGTGCTTCTTGAATTTTTTCTTCAGACACGCACAGTGAAAAACGGATATAGCCGGCTCCTTGGCTCCCAAAAATACTTCCGGGCGTGATGAATATATCTTTTTCATACAGGATCCAATCGATATAGGCTTCCGCATCGGAGACTTCTGCCGGCAGCTTAGCCCAAACAAACATTCCTACACTTTGGGAGTCAAAAGTAGTTCCTAAAGTCGTGGCAAGGGCTTCTACTTTATCGCGTCGCTTTCGGTAGACGGTATTAAGGTCTTCAAACCACTGGGGATCTGCTTGAAGTGCCGCAATAGCCCCTTGCTGAATGCCGTAAAACATTCCAGAGTCCATATTGCTTTTTACTTTCAACACTTCTTGGAGTGTCTCCGATCGACCACTCAACATCCCTACGCGCCAACCCGCCATATTAAAAGCTTTACTCAAGGAATTTAATTCCAATGCGACTTCTTTGGCTCCAGGAATAGACAAGATACTTTCCGGCTGTTTGTTTAGAATAAAACTATAGGGGTTGTCATTGATAATCAGAATGGAACGTTCCTTGGCCCATATAATTAATTTTTCAAAGCTTCCTTTTTGGGCAATGGCTCCTGTGGGCATATGTGGATAATTAAGCCACATTAATTTCACCTTGCGAGTATCCAAAGCTTCCAGTGCTTCGAAATCGGGTTGCCACTGGTTTTCAGCTTGCAAGTCGTAGAATACGGGTTCTGCTTCTAGCAATTTCGTCACCGAACTATAGGTCGGATAACCCGGATTGGGAATCAATACCTGATCGCCTTTGTTGAGAAAGGCCATGGATATATGCATGATTCCTTCTTTGGATCCCATAAGGGGCAGCACCTCGGATAGTGGGTCTAAAGACACCTGGTAAAACCGCTGGTAGAAGTCTGCCATGGCGTTTCGCAATTCAGGCAAGCCTTGGTAGCTTTGATACATATGGGCTTTGGGATGTGCCATTCCTGCATTGAGAGCTTCCACCACAGCTGGGTGGGGTGCCAAGTCGGGAGAGCCAATCCCCATATTGATAATGGGTTTGCCTGCCTGCACCAATGCCGCTACTTCCCGCAATTTGGTGGAAAAATAATATTCTTTAACACTGGCTAATCGGTTGGCTGTCATGTTATTTTTTCTTGGTGTATTCGCCCAACACTTTAAAGTGTTGCGCCATAATCGTTAGGATGGACTTGGCCTTAGTGTAATGCGCTAGCGCATCAAAAGTAACATCAACAAAAAAGGCATATTTACCGGGAATTTCAATCACAGGTAGCGATTGTATTTTGGTCAGATTGAGTTGGCAGTCACTCATCACATTGAGAATGGTCGCCAGACTCCCGCGCTGGTGGTCAAGAGTAAACATCAAAGCCGCTTTGTTCACTGTTGCATTCAATTCAGGAACTTCTCTTTCTACGATCACAAAACGGGTAATGTTGTTTTCAATCGTTTGAATGGACGGTGCTAAAGTTGCTAAATCATAGCGTTTGGCAGCTGCGGCACTCGCAATCGCCGCTAATCCTTTCCATTGATTTTCTGCAATACGCTGTGCTACAGCGGCAGTATCGTCAGCTTCCACCAAACGAATATGCGGATGTTGCTGAAAAAAATTGGCACACTGCAACAAGGCCATCGGATGCGAACGAACCTCTTGGATGGTTTCAAGGGTTTCTCCCGACAAGGCCAGTAATTGGTGATTGATATTGAGATAGTGTTCTCCTGTCACCACCAGATTGTTATGGTCAATGAGGGCGTAGTTTGGAATAATAGAACCCGCAATGGAATTCTCAATGGCCATGACGGCCACATCAACAGCTCCAGCCAAAAGGCCCTGAACGAGCGAAGGAAAGCTGTCATAGGGGCTGATGGGTGACGATTCACCAAAATATTCCATCACCACTTGATGGTGAAAAGATCCGGCCACGCCTTGTATTCCAATTTTTTGTGTCATATCAAAAAAAAAGTCCCGAACAATGGTCAGGACTTTTTATGTTTTATATAGTGTTTACTAATTACAAAGCCCGGCCACCTTCTGAAAAGAAGTAAAAAAAGCTGCGATAATAGGTAAACTGTGTGTTCATAATTGTAATAAGCTACAAATCTAATGGGCTTGGGCTAAAAAACAAATTTTTGCCTTTCTTTTTTTACTAGAACGGCCAACGGATGTCTTTTTGCAACAGAAAAAGCAGGGCTGTCTAAAATCCTAACGAGTCTCACCTGAGACGAATCGTTTCCCTTTTAATATGCGATATAGTTATATCTTTGAAAAAAAGCAGCATGCAACTCCATCTTGAGAACGTAAGTAAAAGCTATGGCGACCAAGTCATTTTAAAAAACTTAACCCTACGTCTCAAAAAAGGAGAAATCATTGGTTTTTTAGGTCCCAACGGAGCAGGTAAAACAACCTTGATGAAAATCCTAACGGGCTATTTGACCCAATGGGAAGGAAGCATTCGTTTTGAGACACACGACCTAAAAAAAGATCCACAAAGCGTGCAAAGACAACTGGGCTATCTCCCGGAAAACAATCCGCTTTATGGCGATATGTATGTCAAAGAATACCTCCTTTTTGTAGGAAGGCTTTACGGTCTTACGGCAATACCAATTGAAGACATCGCTGCCAAAGTAGGACTTGAACAACATCTGGATAAAAAAATAACGACCCTATCCAAGGGCTATAAACAACGGGTGGGGCTGGCCGCTGCCTTGCTTCACGATCCCCAGCTGCTTATCTTGGATGAGCCTACCACTGGGCTTGACCCCAACCAACTTGGGGAGATTCGGCAACTGATTTTGGATTTGGGAAAAGAAAAAACTATTTTCCTTTCCACCCATATTTTATCCGAAGTAGAAGCCCTGTGTGATCGGGTGGTGATTCTACACCAAGGAAAAATCGTTTTGGATGAGTCGCTTCAAAATCTCAGAGCACAAGAAAAACAAATTGTAGAAGTCAGTTTTGACTATCGGGTGGAACCCGTTGCTTTGGAGCGCATAAAAAATGCTGTAAGCGTCAAAAATGTATTCGACTTTCAATACGAAATTGAATTTGACACTGAGGAAGACCGCCGCCCCATGGTCTTTGATTTTGCGCACGACAACGGTCTCAAGATTGTCGCCCTCCAACACAAAAGCAAAAACTTGGAACAACGTTTTAACGAGTTGACAAGTACTTAAAAAATCGCCTCTGCAATGTTTTTGATGTTTTCTGATTTCCCCATACAATAGTAATGGAGAAAAGGAACGCCTGCCTGTTGTAATTCCTTACTTTGTGTAATACACCATTCAACACCCACCTGCTTAATGGCTTTGTTGTCTTTACAAACCATTACTTCCTTGATTAAGTCCTCTGGCAGATCCACATGAAAGCGATGCGGTAACAAGTTCAACTGTCGCTTTGTGGCAATCGGTTTTAGTCCGGGAATAATCGGCACCTCAATGCCCGCTTCTCGGCACTTGTCCTGAAATGCAAAAAACTTGCTGTTATCAAAGAACATTTGGGTAACGATATAATCGGCACCAGCGGCAATTTTTTCTTTTAAGTATTGAATGTCCGTATCCAAACTCGGAGCTTCCATATGCTTTTCGGGATAACCGGAAACGCCAATACAAAAATCAGTAGCGGAAGCCTGTTCAAGGTCTTCATCCAAATAAACCCCTTTGTTGAGATCAGCAATTTGAGCTACCAGCTCACTAGCATAGTGATGTCCGCCTTCGGTTGGAGTAAAATAGGTTTCGTTTTTCACCGCATCCCCTCGAAGGGCTACCACGTTATCAATGCCTAAAAAATCCAAATCGATAAGGAGGTTTTCGGTGTCTTCTTTGGTAAAACCCCCACAAAGCACATGAGGTACGGCGTCCACATTGTACTTACTCATAATGGCAGCGCAGATCCCCACGGTACCGGGTCTTTTACGGATCATTCGTTTTTCGAGTAAACCGTTGTCCAAGGTTTTAAGCTCATATTCCTCTCGGTGATAGGTTACATCAATAAAGGAAGGTTGAAACTCCATCAAAGGATCAATCCCTGCAAAAATAGAATCGATATGTTGTCCCTTTACGGGCGGAAGTATTTCAAAGGCAAACTGTGTTTTCCCTTGGGATTGGGCGATATGGTCTAAAATTTTCATGGCTATGAATGGTTGCTAGGTGACAGACAAAATACCTCATTGCTACGCCTATTCGCTAGGCTCGTGATATCATTTAGTTCGTATGTCTGTTTAACGGTTTTCACTGTTTAAAAAATACAAGTAGTTGTTATTTAAGCTTTAATCATTTCGACTGGTATTTGGTATTTGCTGTGTTAAATGCCAACCTGTCTGCCGACAGGCAGATTATGGGCTTTCATATGGTTACAAGGTTTGGATTGAGCCACTTTCGTGCTTCGTCAATCGAAATATTACGTCGTTGGCTATAGTCTTCCAACTGCTCTTCTGTGATTTTTCCCAAGCCAAAATACTGTGCTTTGGGATGGGCAAAATAGTAGCCAGAAACCGAAGCCGCTGGCCACATAGCCAAACTTTCGGTCAGGCTTACCCCAATGGTTTCTTCTACTTCAAGGAGTTTCCAGAGTTCCCTTTTTTCCAAGTGATCCGGACATGCGGGATAGCCCGGTGCCGGACGAATTCCTTTGTATTGCTCCGCGATTAGTTCTTCATTTGACAGCCCCTCATCGCTGGCATAGCCCCAAGTGTTTTGGCGTACGGCCTCATGCAAATATTCCGCAAAGGCTTCCGCCAAACGGTCTGCCAAAGCTTTGATCATAATAGCGCTATAGTCATCATTGTCCGCTTCAAAGGCAGCTGCTTTTTCTTGGGTGCCAAAACCTGTTGTCACACAAAAGGCACCACAATAGTCTTGATAGCCCACTGTTGAGGGAGCCATAAAATCCGATAGCGCAATATTGGGCTGACCGGCTTTTTTCTGCAATTGTTGTCGCAGGGTCAACAGTTTACTGATGGGTTTTTCGGGCTGCTCTGGATCGTACAAAATAATATCATCGCCTTGACTGTGTGCAGGAAACAGTCCAAAACGAGCTCGTGCCTCCAACCACTTTTCCTCCCTAAGTACGGTTAGCATTTTTTGTGCATCGGCAAACAATTCTGTCGCCTGAGGTCCCACCACAGCATCCGAGAGAATCTCAGGATATTTGCCATGCAAATCCCAAGAACGGAAGAATGGAGTCCAATCGATATAAGGCACCAAACGATCCAATGGGAAATCACGAAGGGTATGGGTCCCCAAGTTTTTGGGTTTGAGGGGCTGATAGTTTTTCCAGTCTAACGTCAGCGCATTAGAGCGTGCTTCGGTCAGTGACAGATAGGTTTTTCGTTCACTGCGCTGCAAGAATTTTTCACGGAACGCATCGTAGTCCGATCGAATTCCAGCCACATAGGTTTTTTGTTGGTCTTTGCTCAGCAGGTTACTCACTACCGTCACAGCTCGGGAAGCATCGTTCACATGGATCACCGGATTCTCACTTATGGGAGCAATTTTGACCGCTGTGTGTGCTTTGGAAGTTGTGGCTCCTCCAATCAAAAGGGGAATCTCTATTTTCTGACGTTGCATCTCCTGCGCTACAAATACCATTTCATCTAGCGATGGAGTAATCAAACCGGATAGACCAATCACATCCACTTGGTTTTGGACAGCTGCCTCCAAGATTTTCTCCGGGGGAACCATCACGCCAAGATCGATAATTTCAAAATTATTACAGGCCAAAACCACACTCACAATGTTTTTCCCAATATCGTGAACGTCCCCTTTTACAGTGGCCATTAGTATTTTTCCAGCACTTTGCGTTGCGCTGTCTTTTTCATCTTCGATAAAGGGTTGTAGGTAGGCTACGGCTTTTTTCATCACACGCGCCGACTTGACCACCTGAGGAAGAAACATTTTCCCTTCTCCAAACAAATCCCCAACGATATTCATCCCAGACATCAAATGTCCTTCGATAACCTCCAAAGGGCGCTTTACTTGCGTTCGCGCTTCTTCGACATCCTCTATAATAAACGCATCAATCCCTTTGACTAACGAATAGGAAATACGTTCCTGCAAGGGCTTTTCCCGCCATACGTTTTTTTCTTGATTGCTTTCTTTGGTTTGCCCTTTGACGCTTTCCGCAAAATCGAGCAAACGCTCCGTAGCATCGTCTCTACGGTCTAGCAAAACGTCTTCTACGTGTTCCAATAAATCTTTGGGAATCTCATCATAAACTTCCAACAGACTTGGATTTACAATTCCCATATTCATCCCATGCTGAATGGCATGATATAAAAAAGCAGAATGCATGGCTTCTCGCACAGCATTGTTTCCACGAAAGGAAAAGGACACATTACTCACACCACCACTGACATTGGCATACGGTAAATTTTCACGAATCCATTGGGCTGCTAGGAAAAAGTCTAAAGCATTCCGACGGTGTTCCTCCATACCTGTAGCTACTGGGAAAATATTGGGATCAAAAATGATATCCTGCGGCGCAAAGTTCGCTTGATTCACCAAGATATTATAGGAGCGTTGACAAATTTCGATGCGGCGTTCTAGGTTGTCAGCCTGTCCGTCTTCATCAAAAGCCATTACTACAACGGCAGCTCCAAATTGCTTGATTTTTTTAGCCAAACGAATAAAGGCTTCCTCCCCTTCTTTGAGGCTAATGGAATTCACCACACTTTTGCCTTGTGCCACGCGCAAACCAGCCGCTATGATTCCCCATTTGGAGCTATCGATCATCACAGGAACTTTGGCAATATCTGGCTCAGCAGCGATCAGGTTCAAAAAAGTCGTCATGGCTTTTACGCCATCAATAAGCCCCTCATCCATATTGATGTCGATGATCTGAGCTCCGCCTTCGACCTGCTCACGAGCCACCTCTACAGCTGTCTCAAAATCTCCATTTTCAATCAATCGTAAGAATTTTCGAGAACCGGTTACATTGGTGCGCTCCCCAATATTCACAAAATTGGTATCGGGCGTTACTTCGAGTAATTCCAAGCCCGAAAGTTGAAGTGTCGGTGCTTTATTGGACATGAGATACTTTTTTATACAATCTAGGGGAGCTTTGTTGGGCGACTTCCGCAATCAAACGAATGTGTTCTGGTGTGGTTCCGCAACAGCCACCGATGATGTTCACTAGCTTATTGTCTACATAATTTTTGATCAGATCCCGCATTTCTTCTGCGGTTTGATCGTAGGCGCCAAAGGCATTGGGCAATCCTGCATTGGGATGCG
Source organism: Flavobacteriaceae bacterium (assembly GCA_009886755.1). Lineage (GTDB taxonomy): Bacteria > Bacteroidota > Bacteroidia > Flavobacteriales > Flavobacteriaceae > UBA11891. The sequence continues at coordinate 33,136 of QXYU01000046.1, read as the reverse complement.
CCGAAACCGCAAAAGGAGTCAAATCAGAAAGACGCTTCAAATACGGATATAATTGGTCTGCGCCCAAGGCGCAATTAAAACCAATGCTAAGCAACGGAATATGAGATACCGAAACCGCAAAGGCTTCAACCGTTTGCCCTGAAAGAGTGCGACCACTGGCATCGGTAATGGTCCCACTAACCATGATCGGAATCTCCCAGTGATTTTTTTGTTTGAGTTCATCAATCGCATAAAGCGCCGCTTTGGCATTGAGGGTGTCAAAGACCGTTTCGACAAGAAGGATATCGGCACCTCCTGCCACCAAACCCTCAACCTGCTCTTTATAGGCGATTACCAAATCTTCAAAAGTAACCGCACGAAATCCGGGATCGTTAACATCGGGAGACATGGAAGCGGTTCGGTTGGTGGGCCCAATAGATCCTGCAACAAAACGAGGTTTGTTGGGTTCTTTGGCGGTAAAAGCATCGGCTACTTCTTTGGCGATTGTAGCGGCTTCGTAATTCAGCTCATAAACCAAGTCTTCCATTTGATAATCCGCCATCCCAATAGAGGTGGAAGAAAAGGTGTTGGTTTCTACGATATCCGCACCGGCCTCAAAATACTTTCCGTGAATGGCCTTTATAGCTTCTGGCTGTGTGAGTGTTAGCAAGTCGTTATTCCCTTGCAAAGGAGAGGGATGCTCCTGAAAACGAGACCCACGAAAATCATCTTCCTTAAAGCCATAGGCTTGAATCATGGTTCCCATGGCGCCATCAAGCACCAGTATTCGCTCCTTTAAAATTGATTCAAGTCCTTTCATAGTTGTTCTAAAGCGTTTGCTACATCATTTTGAATATCATCTGGATGCTCCAATCCAACGGAAAGACGAATCATCCCATCGGTAATACCCACCGATAGACGGTCTTCTTCCTGGAGTTTGCTGTGGGTCGTTGAGGCTGGGTGGGTTATAATGGTTCGGGAATCCCCAAGGTTGGCCGATAGCGAACACATTTGAATGGCATTGAGGAATACACGACCCGATTCAATGCCGCCTTTTATTTCAAAAGAAATAATATTCCCCCCTTTTCGCATTTGTTTTTTGGCGATCTCATATTGCGGATGTGAGGGCAAGAAGGGATATTTCACCCAGTTGACCTGCGGATGGGCTTCTAGAAACTGTGCCAAAGCCAAAGCACTATCGCAATGGCGATCCAAACGCACCGCCAGGGTTTCCAAACTCTTTGAAAGCACCCAAGCGTTAAAGGGAGACAAGGCCGGACCAGTGTTGCGGGCAAAGAGAAAGATTTCACGAATCAAGTCTTTTCTACCAACGGTCACGCCGCCTAAGACCCGTCCCTGTCCGTCGATTAATTTGGTGGCGGAATGAATCACCAAATCCGCTCCAAATTGGATGGGTTGCTGAAGGTAAGGAGTGGCAAAACAATTGTCAATCACCAAAATCAGATGATGCTTTTTAGCGATTTGTGACAACTGTTCCAAATCCAAAAGATCCACACCCGGATTGGTGGGCGTTTCTGCATAAATGAGTTTGGTTTCTGGACGGATACAAGCCTCGATCGTTTCGGGTTGGCTGACATCAAAATAGGTGGTCTCAATATTCCATTTGGGTAGAAACTTGGTAAACATGGAATGGGTTGAACCAAAAACAGATCGGGCGGAGACAATATGATCGCCGCTATTGAGCAGTGCTGCAAAGGTGGAAAACACAGCTCCCATGCCACTGGCAAAGGCAACCCCTGCTTCCGCTTCTTCCAGTACACAGATTTTATTGACAAACTCCTCCGAGTTTGGATTTGTAAAACGACTGTAGATATTGCGTTTCTTTTCTTCTGCAAAAGAGGCACGCATGTCTTCGTCGTCCTCAAAGACAAAGCTAGAGGTCAGGTAGAGCGGAGTGGAGTGCTCCATATACTGGGAACGCTCTAACTGCTCTCGAATCGCTTTGGTCTCAAATTGAGTACTCATACTTTTTCTCCGTTTAGATAAATTTCATAATTAATGGCTGCGGTGTGTTCCAAGGTTTTGGAAACAGAGCAGTACTTGTCAAAAGAAAGGGCAACAGCACGCTTGGCTTTGTCAGCCGAAAAATCACCCTCAAGCAATACTTTGACTGTAATGGTATTGAAAAGCGCCGGAACGGCATTTTCCGGGCGTTGGCCCACTACTTCCATTTTTATTGAAGTGGGGTTGATTTTTTGTTTGTTTAAAATAGCCACCACATCAATGCTGCTACAGCCCGCAAGGCCCATCAACAGTAATTCCATTGGGCTGATCCCTTTGACACTTCCTTCCGTTTTGGATTTGTTGTCCAGCAATACCCGATGGCCATTGGAATTGGTTACTTCAAATAAATAATCGTTGTTTAGTCGTTCTAGTTCTACTTTCATGATAGGATATTTAATAAAAAATGGGGGTTAGGAATTGTTCCATTTGTTCGTATTCAATTAAAAAAGCATCATGTCCGTGCAAGGACTGAATCTCCGCATAGGAAACCGCTACTCCTTCGGTGTTAAGGGTTTCATAGGTCGTTTGTATTTGGTTGGGGGTAAAAAAAAGATCACTGTCAATTCCAATCAGATGGAATTGGGTCTTTGTTGCAGTAAAGGCCTTGGCTAACGAAATTCCGTTCCGCTCACTATTTACCGAACGCAACAGATGATTGACCGTTAAATACGATTGTACGCTAAAACGTCGTTTGAGTTTTTCTCCATGATGACGCAACCAGGTTTCTACATTAAACAATTGTGCTTCTTCATTCACTGTTCGTTGAAAACGATAGGCAAATGATTCCGGAGTTCGATAGCACAACATGGCATGCAGCCGTGCATCATGAACCGGATTGGACGAGTTCTTTAGAATCTGATCTTGCAGATAGGTATTGGCAATCAGCCAGTCGGTGGCTTTCCAATCTGTGGCAATGGGGATAAAATGCTCCACCATCGAATGGTACTGCACCATAAACTCCCACCCAATACAGCCGCCAATCGAACCGCCAATGATGGCAAATAGTTTCTGAATGCCCAGCTGTTCCAATCCCTGATAAAAAAGATCAGCAATGTCTCCCGTATGGAAATCCATATAGTTGTTCAATTGAGAATCCAACACCCCATTGCCGGGAATATTAAAAGCCACAACGGCAAAGCGATTGGTGTCAATTGTTTTTTGAGGCCCCACCAATTGATCCCACCATCCTCCATTACCCGTGATTTGCGCATCTCCTGTCAAAGCGTGGTTGACCATCACCACGGGATGGGTCGCCGGGTTTTGTCCAAACAGTTGGTAAGACAGGGACACACCCCCTAGATTCCTAGGGGCGGTCACTGAAAGTTGTTGTATGTCAAGCTGCGATTGCATCTAACGAACTGCTTACCTTAAAGTTGAAATGCCTTTTTAATGGCGGCGACTTGATCCAATTTTTCCCAGGTGAAAAGTTCTACTTCCTTGGTGACCTTTCCGCTATAAGGAGACTCAAAGGTTTTGGAAACCGTTTCGGGTGCTCTTCCCATATGACCATAAGCTGCCGTTTCGGAATAGATCGGGTTGCGCAACTTCAAACGAGTTTCAATTCCATAGGGCGTCAAATCAAAAAGCGTTTGGATTTGTGCGGCCAATTCGGCATCCGTCAAGTTCGTTTGGTTGGTGCCGTAGGTGTTTACAAACACCGAAGTGGGTGCGACCACACCAATGGCGTAGCTCAACTGAACCAAGACTTCTTTGGCGGCTCCAGCTGCCACAAGATTTTTGGCAATATGACGAGCGGCATAGGCCGCTGAGCGATCCACCTTACTGGGGTCCTTCCCGCTAAAGGCACCGCCTCCGTGGGCTCCTTTTCCGCCGTAGGTATCCACAATGATTTTACGACCCGTCAATCCGGTATCGCCATGCGGTCCTCCGATGACAAATTTCCCGGTAGGATTGATATGATACCTAATGTCATCATTAAAAAGTGCCTGTAGGGATACAGGCAGTTGGGCTACCACCCGCGGGATTAAAATCTCGACAATATCCTTTTTGATCTTGGCCAACATCTTTTCATCATTATTGGAAAAAGCATCGTGTTGGGTGGAAACCACTATGGTATCGATGCGAACCGGCTGGTCTTGATCGTTGTACTCAATCGTCACCTGTGATTTGGCATCTGGGCGTAAATAGGTGATGTCTTTGTTTTCGCGACGCAACGCCGCTAGTTCAATCAAAATCTTGTGAGACAAATCGAGTGCCAACGGCATATAGTTCTCGGTTTCGTCCGTGGCATACCCAAACATCAAGCCTTGGTCGCCGGCACCTTGTTCTTTTTTGGAAGCACGATCCACCCCTTGGTTGATGTCTTGGGACTGTTCGTGGATTAGGGAAATCACCCCACAGGAATCTCCACTGAATTGATAGGCTCCTTTGGTGTAGCCAATTTTATTGATGGTGTCTCGCGCAATTTGCTGAACGTCCAAATAGGTTTTGCTTTTTACTTCTCCAGACAAAACGGTTTGACCCGTGGTGACAAGGGTTTCACAAGCTACTTTACTGTCGGCATCGAAAGCCAAGAAATGATCGAGTAAGGCATCGCTGATTTGATCGGCGACCTTATCGGGGTGGCCTTCACTGACAGATTCTGAGGTAAATAAGTATGACATTTTTTGTTGCTTTTAAATGGGGGAAGGATTTGTCTTTTGGTAAAAGCAACACTGCTTTAGCATTTTTTTATCGAGGTTGCAATCAGTCAAATCCTTCCTCGTATTGGTGCAAATTTAAGGACTAAATTATAAATAACAAAGTTTTTTGTAGGTTAGTACTGTACAAAACCCAAACCTGTACCCTCTTTTAATGATAAACCTACTGTTGCCATCCAAGCCATATCGATACCATCCCAAGGGCAAATACCTTGCTTTTGATAGAATTTTACTTTGGGAGAAAGTGGTTGTTTTGGGGTTGGCTGAATATCTCTTACCAAAAAAAAGTTTTAATAGCTCTGTTTAAGTTTAATCGATGGTCAACCCTTAATAGCAACTCTGTAAACTAATTGTATGATGTTTCAGGTATAACGGGAACATCAGAAGGCGTTGTTTCCTGATTTGACGCTGTCGATTTTAATCAAAATTTAGTACTTTGCAGCAAGCGAATAACGCGTTACGATTTGAAAAAAATGCACATTGCCGTTGCAGGAAATATTGGTGCTGGAAAGACCAGCCTGACAGAACTCCTTGCCAAACATTATCGGTTTGAAGCCCAGTACGAAGACGTGATTGACAATCCTTATTTGGATGATTTTTACAATCATATGGAACGTTGGTCTTTTAATCTACAGGTCTATTTTCTGAAAAGTCGTTTTCAACAACTCATGCAGATTCGCGATGCCCAGCACAGTGTGATTCAAGATCGAACCATCTATGAGGATGCTTTTATTTTTGCACCCAACTTGCACGCGATGGGACTCTTGACCAAACGAGACTACGACAATTATTACTCACTTTTTGAGTTGATGGAAGCAGCTGTCAAAGGGCCGGATTTATTGATTTATCTCCGATCCAGCATTCCCAATCTGGTCAATAAAATCCACAAGCGTGGCAGGGACTATGAAACCAGTATAAGCATCGACTACTTAAGTCGATTGAACGAACGCTACGAGGCTTGGATCAGTCAATACAGTAAAGGAAAGCTATTGATTGTTGATGTGGACGACCTCGACTTTGTCGAAAATCCCAATGACCTCGGAAGCATTATAGAAAAAATTGACGCCGAACTCCACGGTCTCTTCCAATGAAAAAAACCGGTTTAAGACCGGCTTTTCTATTATACTAAAAAACGATTTTATTCTTCGTTCTCCAAAGTGATTTTAACATCAACCCCTTTTCTCTTTGCAACAACCGCTGCAATTTCTTCTTTAGTGCCTTCAATCAACTCTACAAACTCAGTCGTTTGACCGTCTTTGGTTGTAGTAACAGTGATCGTAGCTTTCATCGTTTCAGTTCCTTCCACTGTTTCAACATTTACAGATACTTCTTTCTGTATCGTTTCTTGATGCATGGTTGTGGATGCAGTGGCATGCCCTTCTGCGCCATGACCTCCCAAAATAGGAGCAATCACTAAGCCAACCAAACAGGTTAGTTTGATTAGGATATTCATTGAAGGTCCTGAAGTGTCTTTAAAAGGATCTCCAACAGTATCTCCTGTAACAGCAGCCTTATGAGCTTCGGATCCTTTATAGGTCATTTCACCATTGATCTCAACTCCAGCTTCAAAAGATTTTTTCGCGTTGTCCCAAGCGCCTCCAGCATTGTTCTGGAAAATAGCCCATAACACTCCCGATACCGTCACCCCAGCCATGTAGCTTCCAAGGGCTTCTGGCCCCATGACAAATCCAATGATGATCGGTGTTACCAAGGTGATAAATCCAGGAATCAACATCTCACGAAGGGCTGCACGCGTTGAAATCTCAACACATTTTCCATATTCGGGTTCCCCTTTTCCTTCAAGAATTCCAGGGATTTCACGAAACTGACGACGTACTTCTTCAACCATTTCCATGGCCGCTTTCCCTACAGCTTTCATCGCTAGTGCAGAGAAAACTACGGGAATCATTCCCCCGATGAATAAGGCAGCCAAAACATCAGCTTTAAAAATATTAATTCCGTCAATTCCTGTAAAGGTGACATAAGCGGCAAAAAGAGCCAAGGCTGTAAGCGCTGCCGAAGCAATCGCAAATCCTTTTCCTACAGCGGCTGTGGTATTCCCAACGGAATCAAGGATATCGGTACGTTCACGAACCTCATCTGGTAATTCACTCATTTCAGCAACACCACCAGCATTATCAGCAATCGGGCCAAAGGCATCAATAGCCAATTGCATGGCAGTAGTGGCCATCATTGCAGAAGCAGCAAGTGCCACTCCATAAAACCCTGCTAGGGTATAAGAACCCCAAATCGCAAAGGCAAAAAGCAATACAGAGCTCGCCGTAGAGATCATCCCTGTAGCCAAGCCTGCTATGATATTTGTGGCCGCTCCTGTTGATGAGTTTTGTACAATATCCAAAACGGGTTTTTTACCCAAAGCGGTATAGTATTCTGTAAACAATGAAATCAAGTAGCCAACTGCCAAACCAACAATCGTGGCAAGGAATACATTAAAGCTACTGATGTCTTTAGTTCCTTCACCAAAGAACTTCATTCCATTGATGGTTTCAGGCAACATCCAGTCAATCAAGAAATAACCGGCAACGGCAGTGATCAAAATAGATGTGATATTTCCAACATTAAGAGCACGTTGAACTTCTGCTTCTTTTGCGTCGTTATTTGAAATACGAATCAAAAAGGTTCCGATGATGGAAGCAATGATTCCAACACCAGCAATCATGATAGGAAGCAAAATAGGTCCCATTCCGCCGAAAGCGTCATCAAATTGCGCTCCAGAAGCATCTGTCATGTCTTTGATGATATAGTTCCCCAATACCATAGAAGCCAAAACGGTCGCAACATAACTACCAAAAAGATCGGCACCCATTCCGGCTACGTCCCCTACATTGTCTCCTACATTATCAGCAATTGTTGCTGGGTTACGAGGGTCATCCTCTGGAATTCCTGCTTCTACTTTCCCTACAAGGTCAGCCCCTACGTCTGCGGCTTTGGTATAGATACCACCCCCCACACGTGCAAATAGAGCAATTGATTCAGCTCCTAGTGAAAATCCAGCCAAGGCTTCTAATACAATTGTCATATTATCGTAGAAGCTTCCTTCTTGTCCCATAAAAATGTTAAGGAATAATATGAAGAAAAGAGAAAGACCTAAAACAGCCAATCCAGCAACTCCCAATCCCATAACGGTTCCTCCGCCAAAGGAGACTTGAAGCGCTTTGGGCAGACTTTCACGTGCGGCTTGTGTGGTTCGTGCATTGGCTTCCGTAGCGATACGCATCCCAATATTTCCAGCAAAAGCTGAAAAGAAGGCCCCCACTACAAAGGCAGGGATAATAAGGACACTCGTGGTCTCTACATAGCTTGAAATGGCAAAAAGACCTCCAGAAGCAATCAGTACAAAAATCAGTAGCAATCGGTATTCTGCGTGGAGAAACGCCAAAGCACCTTCTTTGATGCTTTTAGAAATGGCTTGCATTTTTTCGTTTCCTCCGTCTTGTTTGCGAACCCACTGTGCGCGAGCAAACATATAAAGGAGGCCCACAATGGATAGGGCTATTGGTACATAAAGAATCGAAGTCATATAATTGAATCTAAATTTTTAGCGGCGTAAAAATAAACAACCACAATGGATTTGAAAAATAATACTTTGGGGAGGGTTAAGCTTTTACATACAGTACTTTTTTCACAGCTTTGATAACGTCTTCGCTATTGGGAAGCCATTCTTTCAAAAGTACTGGAGAATAGGGCGCTGGGGTGTCAGCGGTATTGATTTTTTCCACCGGTGCGTCCAAATAGTCAAATAATTCTTGTTGCACTTGGTAGGTGATTTCAGTAGCAACATTTCCAAATGGCCAGGCTTCCTCTAGGATTACCAAGCGATTTGTTTTCTTTACGGATTCAAAAACAGTATTGTAATCCAGCGGACGAACCGTTCTTAAATCAATGATTTCACAAGAAACGCCTTCTTTTTCCAAAGCATCAGCGGCTTTGTAGGCTTCTTTGATAATTTTTCCAAAAGAAACAATGGTCACATCATTTCCTTGACGCTTGATGTCAGCAACACCGATCGGAAGCGTAAATTCACCTTCAGGCACCTCGCCTTTGTCGCCATACATTTGTTCCGATTCCATAAAAATCACAGGATCGTTATCGCGAATGGCAGACTTCAATAAGCCTTTGGCATCGTAGGGATTGGAAGGTACTATTACTTTTAAACCAGGACAGTTCGCATACCAGCTTTCAAAAGCTTGGGAGTGTGTGGCAGCCAATTGGCCCGCAGAGCCCGTAGGGCCCCGAAATACGATAGGACACGGAAATTGTCCTCCAGACATCTGACGAATCTTCGCCGCATTGTTGATAATCTGATCGATTCCAACCAACGCAAAGTTAAATGTCATAAATTCTATGATAGGTCGGTTTCCAGTCATGGTAGAACCTACGCCAATTCCTGCAAATCCCAACTCAGAGATTGGGGTGTCCAACACCCTATCGGGGCCGAACTCATCAAGCATCCCCTTGGAAGCCTTGTAAGCACCATTGTATTCGGCAACTTCCTCCCCCATCAGGTAAACTGTTTCATCTCTTCGCATTTCCTCCGTCATGGCTTGTTGAATCGCCTCTCTAAATTGGATTGTAATCATAGGACTATATAATGTCAAATTCGGGACAAATTTACGAAATATCTACAAGGCGTGAAACAAGGATCGAAAACTACTTATTCGTTAATATTTGAAAAATAATTACCTTGTATGTGTACTAGAACGCAAGTTTACGCGTTGTTAATGTACCTAGCCAAGAGCGCATGAAATTAGTGGAACTAAAAATTAAAGGAATCTCCTACAGCGAAACGCAATCAGGAACCTATGCTTTAATCCTAAACGAAGCAGAAGGTGACCGCAAACTCCCTATTGTTATTGGCGGGTTTGAAGCCCAAGCTATTGCCATTTCTCTGGAAAAAGAAATCAAACCAACCCGTCCACTAACCCACGATTTATTTAAAAATTTTGCCTCTCGTTTTGAGATTCATGTCAAACAAGTCATTATTCACAAACTATTGGATGGTGTTTTTTATGCCAGTCTTATTTGTGAGCGTGACAAAATTGAAGAAATCATCGATTCTCGCACCTCCGATGCCGTTGCCTTGGCTTTGCGCTTCAATGCGCCAATCTTCACTTATGACACCATTTTGAAACGCGCTGGATTTTCAGCCGCCATTAGCACCAGCAATGAGCGAAAGCTCTCGGAAGACAACTGGATTCAGGAGTTTGTCACCGAACAAAGCAAACAACCCACGGCACTCCCAGAAAAATTGGAGAAAATCTCTCTGAGCAAGCTCAGAACGCTCTTAAAAAAGTTTGTCACCGCCGAAGATTACGAAAAAGCCGCTCTGATTCGCGACGAGATTTCCAAACGCAAGCAATAGCTTGTTAATCTTTATTTGAAAACTATTCCCAAAGGACTCGTCTGTTTGTCTTTTGCCTTTCTATTTTTGAGTAAAATAGCAACGCATGCAACAGTATCTTGATTTAATCCGACACATTCAACATCACGGCAGTAATAAAACGGATCGAACCGGCACCGGAACCAAAAGTGTGTTTGGATATCAAATGCGTTTTGATTTATCCGAAGGGTTTCCGCTGGTCACCACCAAGAAGATTCATGTAAAATCGGTTGTCCATGAATTGCTCTGGTTTCTAAAAGGCGACACCAATATTCAATACTTACAAGACAACGGAGTGCGTATTTGGAACGAATGGGCTGATGACAAGGGCAACCTTGGTCCAGTTTATGGACATCAATGGCGCAATTGGAATAGTGAAGGTATCGATCAAATTCAAGAAGTCATCAAAACCCTGAAAACCAATCCTGACAGCCGTCGAATGTTGGTTACAGCTTGGAATCCATCAGTGCTCCCAGATACTTCCGTTTCATTTGCAGAAAATGTAGCCAACAACAAAGCTGCCCTTCCCCCTTGTCATGCATTCTTTCAGTTTTATGTTGCCGATGGAAAACTTTCTTGTCAACTCTATCAGCGCAGTGCTGATGTCTTTTTAGGGGTGCCTTTTAATATTGCCTCCTATGCCCTTCTCACAATGATGGTTGCTCAAGTTTGCGGCTACCAAGCGGGAGATTTTATCCACACTTTTGGTGACACCCATATCTACACCAATCACCAAGAACAAATCGCAACCCAACTGGAGCGCACACCCAAACTGCTTCCTCAAATGAAACTAAATGCTGAGATCAAAGACCTCCTCGAGTTCAGTTATGATGATTTTAAATTGATTGGATACGATCCGCACCCTCTTATTCGTGGAAAAGTAGCGGTTTAGACCAGCGAATCAAAAACTTGAAAAAAACGATCGATATCGTTTTCATTATTGTAAAAATGAACCGATAAGCGAATGCCTTCAGCTCGTTGAGAACAGCGCACCCCTCGATTTTGCAGTTGCTCATACAATGCCGCATCTCCTGAAATATTGAAAATAGAAGCATGTTTTTTACGCGCATTTACTATCGGATCAAGCAAATTGCGGTTCGCAAGTCCCTGGCGTAGACAGTTGGCAATCTTGTTTTTTTCTTCTAATAAAGCAGGAAAATTGAGCTCGGTCAATTGATCGGTCGCAAAAGCCAATGAGGCCGCCCCTAAAAAATCAAAGTGTCCGGCATATACAATGGCCTCTAGTTTTTCTTTGGTGATACCACAAAAATCCAAAAACGCCTGGTTGACACAAGTCAAACCATTACTAAAACCCGCCAAGAGCCATTTATAACCACTGGCAGCAATCACATCCAAAGGAGATTGTTCGAAATTAAAAGCTTCAGCGCCAATAAACTGGGTGCCGTCCGCAATAAATAAAACCTCGGGAAATCGCTTTTTTATTCGAGTCAGAACCTCCAAATCCAACAAGACCCCCGAAGTGTATTGCACAACGCTAAATGTAAAAACATCGTAGTTCCCCGTTACCAACTCCGCTTCTATAGTAGCTTCCACAGTCACCGACAATGCAATTCGTTTGGCAATCAGCCCTCTTTCGTTCCATGCATTTTCCAAAGAATGGTACTCATCATGAAGGATTAAAGTTCGTGTGTTGGCCGGAAGAACATCCAATAAAAATCGAAAACCAATCGAAAAATTTGGTGTGATAAAAGTCTGTGTAGCATCGCTTCCCAAAAAGGACGCAACAGCTTCGCGCTGGCTTTCCAGACGCTCATATCCTTTGATTTTAAATTGATCTCCTTCTCGCAAATATTGGCGATCAAATGCGGCGCGAAGATCCATCAAAGAATTACTGGGCAAGCCAACATATGCGGTATTTAAATAAATCGACTCATCAAGGGCCGGAAAGGTATCTCTCATTTCAATTAGGAAACGTACTTTTGCTGTCAAAAATACAAGTAAATCTCAATAGGCTTGAATCTGAAATAAGGAATTGAAGGATAGTTATCAACCAAGTCTTGAGGGTATGTTTTATTTATGAGTAAAAAAATCACCATCATCGTTGCCGCTGCTACCAATAACACCATTGGAAAAGACAATACACTTTTGTGGCACCTCCCCGATGACCTAAAACGTTTTAAGGCTCTGACCTCTGGTCATGCCATCATCATGGGCCGCAAAACCTTTGAATCGCTCCCCAAAGCACTTCCCAATCGTACCAATATTGTGATCACTCGCAATACTGACTATACAGCAGCCGATGCTGTTGTTTGTTCTTCTTTGGAAGCGGCACTTAAAATTGCAGCAGAAGACCCGCAACCCTTTATTATCGGAGGTGGAGAAATCTACAAAGAAGCTCTTCCTCTTTCGGATCAACTGGAACTTACGCGTGTTCATAAAGATTATGAAGGAGATACTTTTTTCCCTGACATTGATCCCGAGCATTGGGAGCTAGTAAATGAAGAAAATCATACGGGTGAATCCGAAGTTCTTCCACATTCTTATCTTACCTATCAAAGAAAATAAGAAACAGACATTTGAAACCAATATGGCTAACATGCCATCGCATTGAAACCAATAAAAATTAAACTGATGAAAGTAGCTGTTTTTCCGGGACAAGGAGCCCAATTTGAAGGAATGGGCAAGGATTTACACCAAGCCTATCCACAAGCACAGAAACGTTTTGAACAAGCCAATAAAATATTGGGGTTTGATATTGCCAAAATCATGTTTGAAGGCAGTAAAGAGGATTTACAACAAACAAAGGTCACCCAGCCTGCCATCTTTCTTCACTCGGTAATTTTGGCCGAAATTCTAGGAGATACGGTCGAAGCGCAAGCAGCAGCTGGGCATTCCTTGGGAGAGTTTTCCGCCTTGACTTTTGCCGGGGTCTTAGATTTTGAATCGGGCCTTCAATTGGTCAGTCAACGAGCTCAAGCCATGCAACAAGCTTGTGAAAAAACAGAAGGAACCATGGCCGCCGTATTGGGTCTGGAAGACTCCGTTGTGGAAAAAGTCTGTAAAGGTACGCCCGGTGTGGTAGTGGCAGCTAATTACAACTGCCCCGGTCAATTGGTAATCTCTGGAGAACGCGCCGCCATAACCGCTGCTTGTGAAGCCCTTACCGAAGCAGGAGCCCGTCGTGCTTTAGTTCTTCCTGTGGGTGGCGCTTTTCACTCTCCCTTGATGGAATCCGCACAAGAAACGTTGGCGGCAGCCATTGCAGCGACCAATTTTAAGAGCCCAAGTATTCCGATCTATCAAAATGTTAGTACGCAAGGAGAAACAGATCCTGAAAACATCCAAAAGAATTTGATTGCGCAGCTAACAGCAGCTGTCAAATGGACCCAAAGTGTACGAAATATGCGCGCTGATGGTGCTCTTGATTTTACAGAAATTGGTCCCGGTAAAGTACTCCAAGGACTGATTAAGAAAATAGATCGAGAAGCAACTACCGCCTCTGGTCAGGATTTGCTTTAGTCCTGCTTGTAAACAAGTCCATTTTTCATCACAAAAGGAATGGACTCCAATGTCTTGATATCTTCCAATGGGTTGCTGTCGGTGGCAATAATATCAGCATAAAAACCAACGGCAATTTGCCCCAATTCATTTTCGCTTTTAAGAAGTCGTGCATTGGTGATTGTAGCCGATTGAAGGGCTTTCACTTCGGGCATGCCGGCTTCTACCATATATCCAAACTCAAGCGCATTCAAGCCGTGTGGGTATACCCCAGCATCGGTTCCAAAAGCAATCGGAACACCACGTTTGTAAGCACGTCCAAAGGTGTCCTGAATTTGTGGCCCAATTTCCAATGCTTTCGGAGTTACCACATCTGGAAAATAGCCTTTGATTTTTGCTTTTTCAGCCACTTGTTTTCCAGCGGTAATCGTTGCTACCAAATAGGCGTTTTTTTCTTTCATTAGATCCATAGTCCGGACAGACATCAAGGTTCCATGTTCTATGGTGGTTACACCCCCCAAGACCGCACGATACATTCCCTCATCTCCATGGGCGTGGGCTGCCACATGCATTCCATAGTCATTTGCTGTCGATACAATGGATTTTATTTCTTCTAGTGTAAACTGAGGATTTTGTCCATTTTTGGCAACACTCAACACACCTCCTGTAGCTGTAATCTTAATACAATCCGCACCATTTTTATACCGTTGACGAACGGCTTTTTTGCCGTCTTCAGGAGAATTGATTACCCCCTGAGCGGGTCCTGGATCTCCCATAAGACTTTTCTTTGATCCGTTGGTTGGATCTGCATGCCCTCCAGTCGTTCCGATGGCTTTTTCCGCTGTAAAGATCCGTGGACCTGGCACTTTGCCTGCCGCAATGGCATCACGTAAGGAGACATTTACCCCGCTACCGCCCATATCACGAACCGTTGTAAAACCCGCCAATAATGTACGTTGCGCATACAAGGCCGCATCATAAGCTGTGTCGGCATCGTTATCAACAAATTGATTGATATAGCTCGTTGCGTTGTACTCATTTTCAATATGAACATGCATATCAATGAAACCAGGCAGTACGGTTTTGTTTTTTAAATCAATGACAGTGGTGTTTTCACCCGTCGGTTGGATATATCCTTTCTGCAATTGGATGATTTTATTCCCCTCAACTACAATGGTTTGTTCTTTTATAAGTTTGCCTTTTGGAGCGTCAAAAATGGCTCCACAATGCAAATACGTTTGCTGTGAAAAAGCCACAGTAGTCGCTAATACAAGGAAAATGCTTAGTTTTTTCATGCTGATTTTTTTTAGTTCGATGCTACCGAATGCAGCAGCTTCTCACAAATATAATCGATTTGTTCTACCGTCAGCTCTGTGTGCATGGGAAGGGATAGTACCTCATTTACAATTTGATTGGTCACCTTGAAGTCTGATTCATTGTAGTCAGGATCTGTATATGCCTTTTGGGAATGCAGTGGAATGGGGTAGTAGACTCCTGTTGGGATACCAAAAGCACCCAGTTGCTGAACCAGCTTGTCCCGATCGACACCCTTTATTTTGAGGGTGTATTGATGGAATACATGCGAATCACAGTCTCCACTACGATGAGGAGTTGTAATGGCTTCGTTAGCTTGTAAACGTTCGGTGTAAAGTGCGGCTGCCATTTTCCTTCTTTCATTGTAGAAGTCCAATAGAGGCAACTTGGTGTCAAGCACCGCAGCTTGCAGGGCGTCCAATCGAGAGTTGACGCCTACCACATCATGGTGGTAGCGCTGATACATTCCATGATTGACAATTCCCCTAAGAGCATGTGCCAACGCATCGTCATTGGTGAAAAGAGCACCTCCATCCCCATAAGCTCCTAAATTCTTGGAAGGAAAAAATGAGGTTGTTCCAATATCTCCAATGGTTCCTGCTTTTTGTTTTTCTCCTGAGGAAAAAGTGTAGGTAGCGCCAATGGCTTGAGCATTGTCCTCTACTACATAAAGCTGATGTGTTTTTGCCAAGGCCATCAATGGCTCCATATCCACGGTTTGACCAAAAAGATGAACCGGAATAATTGCCTTGGTTCTAGCGCCTATACGAGCGGCTACAGCTTCCAAATCCAAATTGAATGTTTGCGGATCGACATCAACCAATACAGGGGTCAATCCCAAAAGCGCAATAACTTCCACGGTAGCGGCAAAAGTAAAATCAGCCGTGATCACCTCATCCCCTGGCTTTAGACCCAGACCCATCAATGCAATTTGCAACGCATCTGTTCCATTGGCACAGGGAATCACATGTTTAACTCCTAAATAAGCCTCTAGGTTTTTTTGAAATTCTTGAACCGCTGGACCATTTATGAATGCAGTACTTTCAATTACCGCCTTCATTTTTTCTGATAGCGGCTTTTCTATTTGTTGATACTGTCCCTGAAGGTCAACCATTCGGATATTTTCCATGTCATTTTTTTTCTCTTCAAATGTAAAAAAACTGAAGGCACTTCATTAATTAAAAAACAAGAAAAACAGTATCGGCTTCATTTTTCAACTTCGTCTTTTCCCGTTCGTTGCGAGTTATCTTTAACAAGGAGCCGCGCCTTTCTTTCTTGGGGTCGTTATGCCCGCAATTGTTCCGCAATTATTAGTAATTTTGGGAAATTATTTAGCACGTTTTTTACATGGAAAAAAATATCGATTTAGTGTACCTATGGGTGGATGGGAACGACCCCAAATGGCAGGAGAAAAAAAGGCGCTATATGGATACGGAAATTAATACTGTAGGGCGTTATCAAGACAATCAAGAGTTAAAGTATTCTTTACGATCGGTTGAAAAACACCTTCCTTGGATTCGAAAAATATTCATTGTTACTGATGATCAAATCCCTGCCTTTTTAGACACCAATCATCCAAAGATTGAGGTCGTTTTTCATTCCGAAATTTTCCCAAAGGAGGTAATCCCTTCTTTTAACTCCAGTCTTATTGAATACTTTATTTATAAAATTCCAGGCTTATCAGAGCATTTTCTCTATGCTAATGATGATATGTTTGTCAATGCTGACCTTGAACCATCTTTCTTTTTCAAAGACGGTATTCCTATCATGAGAATGCTTTATAACCCCTTGATCCGGTATAAAATAAAGCTCAAAAAAGCGCTTAACATCAACGTCAACACCTACCGCCTAGCCATTGAAAATGCTTATACATTGTTCAAAAAAAGGTTTGGCTTATTTTATCCTGTCAGTCAGCATCACAATATTGATGCCTTTTTGAAAAGTGATTATAAAGCCGTGGTTGAAGAGGTATTCAAAGAAGAATTAGAAACCATGTTTTTAAATCGTTTTAGACATAAAACAGATATTCATCGAATGCTAATCAATTATTATGCTTTAGCAAACAAGCGTGGAATTTTAAAATATGCGGATCGAAAAGAATCATGTCGATTACGGGTGCATCGGACGAATTATCAAAAATATATATCTAAATACGATCCACAACTTTTTTGCCTAAACGACTCAGAGCACGCCACGGACTTTCACAGGTCACATGTTGAGCCCTTTTTGAAGAAAATATTTCCCGTAAAAGCTACGTTTGAAAAATAACACCTCCCTTTAAGGATTCATTTTACAATTCAAAAGCAGATTTTTCTGGTAAAATACTCTCAAACGATTCTTTGATGCTTTCCATTGTCTGCTGGTAAGTCCTAATATGTACGTTATCATTCAAGCAAACCAAAGTGTAGGTCTGTTCACGTACTGCCTTGATCGCTTTTCTAGACTTAATCATTAGAGGAAACATTTTTGTGTCCTTGTAGGTATTGTATGGAATAAAGTTGGAACTGCAAATCTGCCAAGTTCTAAACAATTCAGGTGTATAATCTTTATTACTCCGGAATCTATGGGAAGACATTCCTTTGAGTTCTTCCTCGCAGTGCTTCCAAACCTCTTCAAAGGTGCTTTTTAAAAATGGTTGGGCATTGTGAGGCGTGCGCAGCGTGATGAATTCATTGTAATACTTCAGTAGATAATTAAGCCTCCCTCTACTTCCGTAAGACGGATGATACCATTTCCAAGCATCTTTTTTAAAAACTTCTTTTTTATCAAAGTGTTTATTGATGAGCCTGATGTTGTTTTTGAGCATTTTTTCGAATTGAGACAACCCTGTATTTTTCCGAAATGCGGCAATATCCTTCGGCAATCCATTTTCAAAAAAGCGTTTCGAATCGAGGTGATTTGTGATAAAAAAATCATCATTAAAATACACAAACTGCTCCGCCAAATCAGGGATTTTGTGCATATAGATTTCAATCAAATTGGAATTGAAAACGGGTAAATACTGTTGAGGGATATAATCTTTATGACTTACCAGATTCAACTTTGGATGATTCACGTTGAGCCAGTCTGGTTTTTGGCCTGAGGTTACAAAATGTATTTTTCTAACCCATGGTGCAAAACTATCAACCCCTCGAAACCAATATTTCAGAAATCCATAATCTCGAAAACGCGCTTCGGATAATTCATTAACCGTGTTATCAATTTTTTCTGAATATTGAGAGAATTCTTTACTCCAAGCTGGATCGTCCATATCAACCCAAGTAACGACAAAGTCTATTTCCATTTTTAATCCCTAAAAAATCATTTCAAATAGTTGTTTTATTTTCCAAGTGTTGTGGGTATTCTTCGATTCAATGGCTTTGTTAGCGTTCAGAAATCAGAGATTAAAATTAGATAAAAAAGATATCATTGTGTGTTTTGTGTTCCATTTTACTTTTAATCGCTGATTTCCCCACTTAAACTCTGCTTTAAACGAGAATTCTCTTAGAACAAAAAACAGCAATTTTAACAACAATCCATTTTCAATAAAAAAACTACTAGATAGCAACTGATAAAATTTTTACATTAGTAGCACAAATACAAGAATGAAAAACTATATCCTACTCCTATCCCTTATTAGTTTTAGTTTGTCTTTTGGTCAAACAGAAACCCCTCCCAATATCATTTTCCTCATTGGCGACGGCATGGGTCTAACCCAGATAACCACTGGAATGTATGCCAACAACAATAATACTGAGCTGGAAAAATTTGAATATGTTGGGTTGTCTAAGACCCAAGCGGCTCGATATCTAGTAACTGATTCGGCAGCCAGCGGAACGGCCATGGCTTGTGGAGAAAAAACATACAATGGTGTAATTGGCATGAATTCTAAAAACGAAAAAATTCCTTCGATTTTAGACCACTGCGCTAATCTTGGCTATAAAACCGCACTACTAGCAACCAGTAGTATTGTCCATGCTACTCCCGCTTCGTTCTATGCCCATGTTGATACACGTAAAAAATATGAGGAAATTGCCTTTCAACTAATGTCATCCAACGTGGATTATTTCATAGGTGGCGGTAAGAAGCATTTCACTCGAAGAGACGATGGCAAAAACTTACTGAAAAACACTGATAGCCCCTATAAAATTGCGGAGAGCCTTGATGAATATATCAGTAGTACAGCAGACAAAATTGGTTTATTGACCTATTATGAAGAGCCCCCTAAAAAATCTATGGGACGCGAACCGGCTTTGCCAGATATGCTCTCGGCCACCTTGGATAAGCTAAATCAAAGCGGTAAACCCTTTTTCATCATGACCGAAGGCTCACAAATTGACTGGGGTGGGCATGCCAACGACGTTCCTTATGTGGTGTCTGAATTTTTAGAATTCAACCAAACCATTGGTGTAGCCTTGGAGTTTGCCAAAAAACATGGGAATACTCTTGTTGTGGTAACTGCTGATCATGAGACAGGAGGCCTTGCGCTCACCAAAGGAAATATTAAGAGAAATCAGGTTAGTGGAGGTTTTAATACCAAAGGACACAGTGCTACAATGGTACCCGTATTTAGTTATGGGCCTGCTGCAGAGCAATTTGCTGGTATATACGAAAACACGGCCATTTTCACTAAGTTGAAAACAGCCGTGTCTAAAGAGTAAACTTGTATCGTATTATTTGGTCCGAACACCGTCGGAAATTTTCTTTTTAAAAGCCTTATCATCTTCTAAAACGCTGTAAAAGCTGTTAAAGAATTCTTCTGTAGACGCATACTCTTTTTCATTATCAAAATCCCCTTTGATGCCTTGAACAATCGCAGTCAATTCTGGTTTTAGACTCAAGAAGTGATCCCGTACAGATTCAAGTACATCATCTTCTCGTTTGAATCCACGATAAACACGATCCTTTACAGAGTTAATTCCTAAAGAGGTATTAACGGTAGCGTAACTCGCATCTACCAAACCTGCCATGTCAAAATCATACGGTAGAGGGATGATCTTTTTGTCGATATATAGCAGTTTTCCATTGTGCTGGTAAGCAACAGAAAAATCCGTATTTCCAATCATGAACTGGAAAAATGCATTTTTCACAGAGCTGTCAGCATCCATCGCAAGAGGGTGAATATAACGCTCAAATACTTTCCCTTCGAAACGATCGGCAACCAAGTTGTCATCCTCAATCAAAAAGCCGTCTAGACTGTGTTCTTTGATTTTTTTCCCTTTTTGTTCCAACATAGTGATTTTCACTTTGCGCGTTTTGAAGTGATAGGGGGAGATTTTTTCGTACAATTTGTAAGCCAAGAGTTCTTGTTCGATGTTGTCATTGTTGTTAGATTCCAACATGCATGGCAAAACGAGCTTCAATTTTTTGTTTCCTTCGAATAAAGTGCCTTTCGATAAGGATTTTTTAATTTTCATTTTAACAGGCGGGAAATAGCATTTGGCACGACGAAAATTCCCTCGGGCACGGAGTCTTACTGGAAGAAGCTTCCACTCTCCGGCTTCTTTATATTTCATCTCAACATCAATGTAGGTACTATCATTGGTGTCTCTACGTAATTCTTTATTGGAGTAACTTAACTGAATTTCAAGGGGGCTGGCTTCTTGAAACAATTTGGTTACCATTGCCTCATTTTGAGCAAAGAGACCACTACTTACGAGAAATAGCGCTGCGAATACAACTTGTTTTTTCATAATATTAATTATAGTTTTATCCCACTAAATTATAAAATTCACGCACTTGATACGCTATTTATCTATTTTGAATCACCGAACATTGATCACGATGATCATTTCGTGCATTGTTCCCTACATTTCGTATCACTTCGGAGTGGTCTATAATATTGATCTGACGCTGGTCAGTATCGCCATTATCTTTCCTTTGGTATTCGCCATTCGCGGCGCATTCAAAAGGCGTGAAAAGGCTTTGGAGTTTTTATCACGCTTTCGAAGCGGTCTTAAAACCATTGAGTATTTTATCTTAAACGGTAGTAAACTCCCTGATGATTTAAAAGAAAATGCTCAAGCTCTTTTGGTCACCATCAGTGATGACTTTATGGAGTATTTGTCTGGAGATAGCTATGAAACGACCAAGATTGACCAAAATATGGCAGCACTTTTTGATTTCATCCAGGAGAATAGTGAAATGATCTCGGGTGGTGCTCGACAAAAGATATTCCGTTTTATGAAAGACGTACACGAGGGCCAAGAAAACCTTATTGCGGTGCACACCCACCGAACACCTATTAGCTTGAAGGCCTATTGTCTTATTTTCATCTATATCTTTCCATTGGTTTATACACCCACCATAATTAATAAGATTGGTTTTGATAATCCAGGATGGGTTACCTATTTCATTGTTGCACTAAGTGAGTTTATTCTGATTTCACTTTATAATATTCAGGATCAGATGGAATATCCCTTCGATGAAGATGGACTTGATGATATCAAGCTCAACAATTTCAAAATAATTCGATAAAAAAAACCGGAGCTTTCACTCCGGTTTTTTTGGTGCGGGTGAAGGGACTCGAACCCCCACGCCGTGAAGCACTAGATCCTAAATCTAGCGTGTCTACCAATTTCACCACACCCGCATAGTGTTTGTTTTGATAGTGGGGTAAATATAGTCGATTTTTTGAAAAACAAACAGGTTTCTAGACTGCATATTTTAGGTTACTTTTACCCCAAAAGACATTCCTATGACACTATCAGATCAGCAACAAAAACAACTCAACGAACTTATTGAATTTTTAAAAATTCCATCAATTAGTGCTGATTCTAACTACACTAATGATGTTCGTTTAGCGGCAAAATGGGTCGCTGATTCCCTTCAAGAGATCGGCTGTCAAGAAGTAGAAGTCATCAATACACCCGGGCACCCCGTTGTGTATGGTGAGTTGATGGTTGACAATAGCCTTCCCACCGTCTTGGTGTATGGTCACTATGACGTACAACCACCCGATCCTGTCGCACTTTGGGATAGCCCCCCTTTTGATCCGGTTATCAAGGCTACAGAAATTCACCCAGAAGGCGCACTCTTCGCAAGAGGTGCCTGTGACGATAAAGGACAACTTTTTATGCATGTAAAGGCTGTAGAAAATATTTTATCACAGGGAGAACTGGCTTGTAACATCAAGTTTATGATTGAAGGTGAGGAGGAAGTAGGAAGTGATAATTTGGAAAACTTTATTAAAGGGCATCTCGAAAAACTGAAATGTGACCTTATACTTATTTCTGATACAGGCATCAACAGCCTTCAAAAGCCAGCCATTACCACAGGACTTCGTGGTTTGTCCTATATGGAGGTAACGGTCACAGGACCCAATCGAGACTTGCATTCTGGACTTTACGGCGGTACGGTTGCCAACCCAATCAACATGCTATGTGAGATGATTGCTAGTTTACATGATGAAAACTACCAAATCACTATTCCGAATTTTTATGATACGGTCAAAACGTATACTGCCGAACAACGCAATGATATTGAAAAAGCCCCGATCGACAATGAGGCTTTTAAAGCCGCATTAGATTTAGAGGCCCTCCACGGGGAAGAAGGTTATACCACTCTCGAACGGAAATCGATTCGTCCCACGCTAGATGTCAATGGAATTTGGGGTGGTTATACGGGCGAAGGGGCCAAAACAGTCATTCCCAGCAAAGCGCACGCAAAAATTTCCATGCGTTTGGTTCCCAATCAGCAATGGGATGAAATCAGTAAGCTATTCGCGACTCATTTTAAAAAAATCGCTCCTAAAGGGGTTCGTGTGGAGGTAACTACCCATCACGGCGGACAGCCCTATGTAACTCCAACCAATACGATAGGATACCAAGCGGCTAGCAAATCCTACGAGTCCGTATTTGGCATTACTCCTGTTGCATTACGTGACGGAGGAAGCATCCCTATTGTGCCCATGTTTGAAGAAGTTCTAGGGTGCAAAACCATCTTAATGGGCTTTGGACTAGACAGTGACGCTATTCACTCTCCAAATGAACATTATGGAATTAAGAATTTCTTTTTAGGTATTGAAACCATCAGTCAATTCTACGACAATTATGTTGCACTTTGGAAAGCACAACACTAAGAGTCGAAATTGACTAAGAATAAGTCTGCGGCAATTCCATCAGTCAAAAATCGAGCTTGACGACTAACCAATAAGGTGTCACCATCCCAGAACAAATTTTTCTGAATCAAATGTTCCTCAACTTGTGTCTCCAAATGACGCGCATAAACTGCTCCAAATTGCTCTTGTATTGCCACCCGATTGACTCCCCACCGGGTACGTAATCCTGTCATAATGGTTTCATTGAATACGTCCTTTTGGGTAAGAATTTCAGACGTATTTGCCAGCTGACCAGAAGCTATCCCTTTTTGATATAAGACGTTGTTCGACACATTCCAGTTCCGATGGAGTCTCCCGTCATAAGAATGCGCTCCAGGGCCAATTCCCAAATAGGGTTTTCGTTTCCAGTAATTCGAGTTATTAACCGAAAAGGAGCCAGGCTGTCCAAAATTTGAAAACTCATAATTCACAAACCCCTGTTTCGTCATATCGTCTACAAGCCATTCGTATTGCTGCGCCACTTCTTCTTCTGGCAGAAGCTCAATTTGATCTTTTTTCACTTGATGGGCTAAAGCAGTATTGGGCTCAACTGTTAAGGCATAGGCTGCCAAATGGGGAACTTCAAAAGAGGCCAACACCTCCAGGTTTTCTTGCCACTTTCTTAAGCTGCTGCCAGGCATTCCGTAGATCAAATCTACTGAAACATTGTCAAAATGCTCTTTGCATTGAGACAGCGCAGTCAAAGCTTGTTCTCGATTGTGAGCTCTGTTCATTAGTTGCAGATCGGATTCCCAAAATGATTGGATTCCGAGACTCACACGGTTGATACCTGCCTGTTGTAGACCTTCCAAATACGGAATGGTCACATCATCGGGATTGAGCTCTATTGTTATTTCTACTTGTGGGATAGTCCCCAAAAGCTCTTTAGCCTTTTGGATTAGCCTTTGAATATCCGAAGGGTTCATTAGGGATGGGGAACCCCCGCCAAAGTAAATACTCTCAAGAGGTGCTGCTTCTAAAAAAGTGTATCTGGATTCCAATTCTTCTTCAAGTAGTATTGGAAAATCGGGTGCTTTTTTGAGCTGGGTTGAAAAATGGAAATTACAATAATGACAGGCTTGTTTGCAAAATGGGAAATGTACATAGAGGCCAGCCATACCCTATTTAGGAATTGGTTTTTTTAGGATTTTGCTTGACAAAAGCACTCCATCCAGTATATTTCTTTCCTTGGGTAATGCTCCCTTGGTTGTAGAAATGACAAACCGCAGCAGCCAAACCATCGGTTGAGTCAAGATTTTTGGGCATCTCCTTAATTTTGAGCATACTCATCAGCATCTTAGCAACTTGCTCCTTAGATGCATTCCCATTACCTGTAATGGCCATTTTAATTTTTTTGGGAGAATATTCTGTGATAGGAATTTCTCGATTGAGTCCCGCAGCCATTGCAACCCCTTGAGCACGCCCCAATTTTAACATGGATTGTACATTTTTGCCAAAAAACGGAGCTTCAATAGCAATTTCATCGGGGAGGTGTGCCTCTATGATTTCAGCCGTCCGTTTATAGATTTGCTTTAGCTTTAGGTAATGCGTCCCGTATTTACTAAGCTGTAATTCGTGCATTTGGATAAGTTCCATTTGCCCTTTAATAACCCGAATCAATCCAAATCCCATAATGGTGGTTCCAGGATCAATCCCAAGGATGATTTTCTCATCTGCCATTATTCGGCAGGCTGCGCCACAATCTGAACGGGAAGCTTTAATGATACCGATACACGTGCATCTGCATTAGTCTTTACGGCAGGAAGCGCATTGGGTACTTCAGCAACAGCCTGCGTCAAGATATCCTCTAAGCCAGACACGTCAGTAAGTACATAATTGGGATCTTCAACTGAATTCAAGCTCATAGCTCCTTCTTTATCAATCGCAATCACCAAAATAATTTCTGCATCAATAGCTCGATCAGCAATCAATTCTTGCGTAGCTAAGTATTGTGTGACACGCTCTCCAAGAGTATCTCCAAAACACTTCTGTAACTGTTCACCTTCCAGTCCTTCGCAGTTATCAAAAGAAGGAAACTGGTCGGCGTCTGACCAAGCAGAGGCTTTCTTGATTTCTGATGCCGGAACTTTTGTGTTAAACGAATCACAAGAAGCGATTACAATTAGGAAAAAAAATAGATTTAATATTTTATGAGTTGAACGATACATTTTTGGATGTTTTTTACGCCTAAAATTAATCATTTTTTCTAAGTTCGTCAAGACACTTTTCATAGTATGGATTTAGTACTGCTTTTTTCTGGAATTTTACTTGCCCTATTGGGGATTGCAGGGAGTTTTTTGCCTGTCATTCCCGGTCCAATCACTAGTTGGCTTGGGCTGCTGCTGCTTCACCTTACCGATTGGGTTCCCATGGATAAAAATTTTCTCATAGTAACTTTTGCCATTGCACTTGGGGTATTTTTATTAGACTATATAATCCCTATGTTGGGGACCAAACAATTTGGGGGGACAAAAAGTGGGATGATAGGCTCCACCATAGGCTTGGTGATTGGCTTACTGTTTTTAGGTCCTTTGGGGATTGTTTTCGGGCCTTTTTTAGGCGCTTTTGCAGGAGAACTCAGTCAAAACCCAAAAGATAAAAAAATGGCCCTAAAATCTGCTTTAGGTTCCTTGATAGGGTTTCTCACTGGTGTTTTTCTCAAGTTCAGTGTTTCTCTAGTTTATGTTTTTTTCTTAGTCAGAATCTGCTACCAATTTGTATTGTAAAAAATCCCTCGCTCCCTAAATATTCTCGTTTTTCAATCAAACCACAACACTATATTTATTTATTGAAAAATGTAATTGTGTTGGTTACAGTCACTTGAACTGTAGTTGTTAAGAATAATTAGTGAAGCATAGAGGGATTTGGGTTTATTACTGCTTTCGGATATGATTTCGTGAAATTTGGTTGACTTAACCCTTCCGCAACTGTAAGACAAGTCCTACAATTTAGAGACGATTGCTTTTATAAAGTTTGTGTATTTTTACCCTATGAAACTATTCCTACTCACTTTTGGACTCCTAGCTATAGCATGTGCTGGTATTGCTATTAAAATTTGGGCTAAAAAAGATGGTGAATTTGCTGGAACCTGTGCCAGTCAGTCTCCATTCTTGAATAAAGAGAATGAACCTTGTGGGTATTGTGGGAAACTTCCTACAGAACAAGAATGCCGAAAGACTGATCCGCAACTCAATTAATTTTTTTATTTTGAGGTGCCTTAGGCGATCCTATGGATGTAAAGCAACTACTTGACAATGCGCTTGAAAACGATCAGCGCGCCTTCAATCACCTCTTCGATCTTCATTGGGATTATGTCTATGGGTATTTGTTGAAAAAAAACCACAACCCGCCACTTTCTGAAGAATTAGCTGTACAGTGTTTTTCAAAGGCATTTGATAAAATTGACCAATTTGACCGAAAGGCTCGGTTCTCCACATGGCTTGTTTCCATTGCTCTTAATTTGTGGATTGACCAGCAACGTCAAACCCAAACCCAAAAATCGAAATTAACCGAAACAATGGCCGAAGTTCCCGAATGGGAACGTGCCCAACTCAGCCCTGAAGAGGAAATGATCGCCAATCAAAAATTGGAAAGTCTTCTGGTACATATCCAATCGCTGGCTCCTGACTACCGTCAATTAATCCAATTGCGCTATTTTGAAGGGTATACCTACAACGCACTGGCGCAACATTGCAATCAACCCCTGAGCACCATCAAAGTGAAATTGTTCCGCGCCAAAAAGTTGTTGGCCGAAAAACTAAATCTATGAAGCATAAGATTTTCGCCAAGCTCGGACCCGGTCTTTTATTTGCTGGGGCTGCTATAGGAGTTTCGCATTTGGTACAATCCACTCGTGCGGGCGCTGATTATGGCTGGGGGCTTCTCTGGGCGTTGCTTTTGGTCAACCTTTTCAAATATCCCTTTTTTCAATACGGCCCACGTTATGCTTTGGCAACCAACGAAAATCTTCTCCAGGGTTATTTCAAATTAGGAAAACCCTTGCTATGGCTCTACTTTGTGTTAAATATCGCCACTATGTTCACCGTTCAAACCGCTGTCACCATTGTCACAGCGGGTATTGCTTCGGAACTATTTGGTTTCACAACCAACTTGGGGATTTGGAGTGCTATCATTACAGGGATTTGTCTACTCATTTTAATTATCGGACGTTACACCATTTTGGATCGTGTCATCAAAATCATCATTCTAGTCCTAACGATTTGCAGTGTTGTTAGTTTCAGCATCGCCCTAGGAAACGATGCCTCACCGACCAAGCTCACTCAAATTTTTCCAGCCAACGAAGGCTTATTATTTTTAGCAGCCTTTATGGGATGGATGCCAGCTCCCATGGACATTTCTATCTGGCACTCCTTATGGACATTGGAAAAAAAGCGCAGTGTCAAAGACAAACTCAATTTATCCGAAGGCCTTTTTGATTTCAAAGTCGGTTACTGGACAACTGTTTTTCTAGGGATTTGTTTTATGGGGTTGGGGGCTACGGTCATGTTCGAATCAGGTCTTGAGTTCTCCAATTCAGGTACTGTGTTTGCTGGACAACTGATTGCACTTTATACCTCCAATCTCGGGGTCGCCTTTTACGGAATCATCGGACTGGCAGCATTGACAACAATGTTTAGCACCACACTGACCACGCTGGATGCTTCCCCTAGAGTGATGTCGCAAATCGGAAAATTACTTTGGAATCAAAAAAAAGACCGTTACCTGTTTTGGATACTTGTTCTAAGTATCGGCACCCTTTCCATTTTCTTTTTCTTTTTGTCAGAAATGGGCACTTTAGTGCAAATTGCAACCATTTTGTCTTTTATTACGGCCCCTTTGTTTGCGATATTAAATTATTTTTTGGTCACCAGTTCTCACATGCCTAAGGAAGCGCAACCTAACACAGTCATGCGTTGGCTGAGTCGAATTGGGATTGTTTTCCTCACAGCTTTCGCACTATTCTATCTTTTGAGTCTGCTGTAATAGTTTTATCTTTGACCCATGGAACATTTGGAAAAAGTAGAGAAAGGAATGAAGCGCGTGGAGAAACCCAAATGGATTCGGGTAAAGTTACCAACGGGCAAAAAATACACCGAGTTAAGAAGTTTGGTCGACAAGTACGATCTGCACACCATCTGTACTTCTGGAAGCTGCCCGAATATGGGGGAATGCTGGTCAGAAGGCACCGCTACTTTTATGATTTTAGGAAACATATGCACGCGTTCTTGTGGCTTTTGCGGGGTTCAGACAGGACGTCCCGGAAACGTCGATTGGGACGAACCCGATAAAGTGGCACGGTCGATCAAATTGATGCAGATCAAGCATGCTGTGATTACTTCTGTTGATCGAGATGACTTGAAAGATATGGGCTCCATTCTTTGGGCTGAAACGGTTAACGCCATTCGAAGACTAAATCCCAATACGACCCTTGAAGCCCTAATTCCAGACTTTCAAGGTAATGAAAGAAATATCGACCGGATCATAGCCGTAGCTCCCGAAGTGGTGTCACATAATGTGGAGACCGTTCGCCGACTCACTCGTCAAGTTCGGGTTCAGGCCAAATACGACCAAAGTCTTGAAGTCCTTAGCTATTTGAAACGACAGGGTATCAATAGAACCAAGTCTGGAATTATGCTTGGATTGGGTGAGGCCCGTGAAGAAGTCTTACAAACGCTGGAAGACCTCCGTACCCATCATGTTGATGTCGTTACCATTGGACAATACTTACAGCCTTCCAAAAAACACCTTCCGGTGTCGCGTTTTATTAACCCTGAAGAGTTTAAAGAATACGAAACCTATGCCTTAGATTTAGGCTTTCGTCATGTAGAAAGCAGCCCTTTAGTTCGCTCTTCTTACAAGGCTCACAAACACATTGACTAATTCTGCTGTAACTGGGCTTCGATCTGACTCAAAAAAGATTGCTCTTCTTCCCCATTTAAAAATTGAAGATGGATGGGTAAATAATACAGTGAGGTTGTTGCTGGCAACAATGGTCTCAATCGACCATAATCTTTTTCAGTTGTAAGAATTTTCTTTGATGCTGCTTTGGCTTGTATTTTTTTAATGGATGCGGGGGGGAAATCATAATGATCGGGATATTCCAAATGCTCAAAGTGCAACTTTTTTTTCTGGAGAAAGGCTACCAATGGGGCTGCATTAGCAATTCCTGTCACTAGAAGAAAAGGGTCAGATTCAAAATCCATAAGACGCTCCTGTTTTATGCCCAATACCAGATCGGAATATCCTATAGCACAAAAATAGATGTTCTGATGGGGTGCCTTTCCAAGCGAGCTTCGGACACTTTCGATGGCATCTCTTGAAGCATCACTGGGTGTTTTGGTAACCAATATGATATTGGCACGGTGGGCTCCCTTTCTCCTTTCCCGAAGATTTCCAACCGGAACCAAATAATCTTTAGAATAGGGATTTTGAAAAGTGGTTGTTAGAATCTGAAGTTGGGGTTTTATCCAACGGTGTTGGAGTACATCATCCAGAAGAACAGCTTGCATGTGCGGTTTTTGATTCAAAAGCATCTCTATACCTGCCACTCTTTTTTCTGCAACGACAACCGTTACTTCAGGGTGCTTGGAAAGAAATTGATAGGGCTCGTCTCCCAGGGTTTTAGCCGTAGCATTCTCATCTCCGAAAAGAACCCCTTGGGTAGATCGTCCATATCCTCGACTCAAGGTTGCCAACGAATAACGATCTTTGAAGTGCGAAAGCAGATAGTCGATCACTACCGATTTACCCGTCCCGCCGGTTGCGAGATTTCCCACACCAATCAATGGGATTGCAAAGGTCTTAGAGGATAGATAACCCACATCAAAAAGACGGTTGCGCACTTCCAAGATGGCACCGTAAAGAAATGCTAGGGGAAACAAAAGAAATCGTACTAACTTCACAAGCCTAAAGATACGCTATATTTAGGTCAAATAAATTTGTGAAATCATTATCGATGCATCCATGAATATGCCAACTATAAAAGAGATCATTGCCCTGCTTGAAGCTTGGGCTCCTTCTGCAACCGCTGAAGAATTTGACAACGTAGGCCTACTTGTCGGAGATTCAAACAGAAAGTGTACGGGCGCACTCATCACCTTGGACACCCTAGAGACTGTTGTGGATGAGGCGATTACCAAAAAGTGCAATCTCATCATCAGTTTTCATCCCATTATTTTTTCAGGCTTAAAAAGTATTACTGGAAAAAACTACGTTGAAAAGGCTGTGCTAAAAGCCTTAGAAAATAAAATTGCCATCTATGCCCTCCATACCGCTTTGGACAACCATCCAAAAGGGGTCAACTATGGTATTGCACAAAAATTAGGCCTTCAAAACTGCAGCTTCTTACTCCCCAAAAAGGACAGCCTAAAAAAGTTAAGCTTTTATGCTCCCAGTGAGGCTGTTGAAAAAATCAAAGAAGCATTGTTTGCCCAAGGTGCGGGTGCATTGGGAAACTATACTGAATGTAGCTTTGAAAATAAAGGGCAAGGCCAATACCGTCCTAACGAAAAAGCACAACCCTCAATTGGAAAAAAAGGAGAAAGCGTTCAAGTAACCGAAACTCAGGTGCGACTCGTTTTTGAGAGTCATTTGCAGTCCAAAGTCCTTCGTGCTTTGCACGAGTCACACCCTTACGAAGAAATTGCCTTTGAGATCTACACCCCTGACAATGAAAATCCGAACAGAGGCATGGGAAGTATTGGTACCCTCGCCACTCCCACAAGTGAAGAAGCTTTTTTACAACAACTCAAAAAAGTATTTAACCCCAAGAGTATTCGCCATAGTCAACGGCTTGACAAACCCATTCAGAGAGTAGCGGTGCTGGGTGGTTCCGGTAGCTTTGCCATTGGCGCAGCCAAGTATCAAATGGCTGATGCTTATATCACGGCAGACCTAAAATACCATGACTTTTATCAGGCAGAAGGGAAGCTTTTATTGATCGATATAGGGCACTATGAAAGTGAGCAGTTTACAAAAAAATTAATCCTTGATTATCTTAGCAAAAAAATGCCTAATTTCGCATTCATTTTAGCTGGGACAAACACCAATCCAGTAAACTATTTCTAGCATGGCAAAAAAAAAGGAAACATCTGTTGAAGAAAAATTAAGAGCACTTTACGACTTACAACTAATCGACACGCGTGTGGATGAAATTCGTAACGTTCGGGGTGAACTTCCTCTTGAAGTAGAAGATCTCGAAAACGACATCGCTGGTTTGGATACCCGATTGGAAAAATTCACTACAGAAGTCGCTGACTTTGAATTGCAAATCAAAGCCAAGAAAAACGACATCGAAGTAGCTAAAGAAGAGCATAAAAAATATGCCGCTCGTTTGGATAAGGTTCGCAATAACCGTGAGTACAACTCCATCACAAAAGAACAAGAGTTCCAAGAATTGGAAATGCAATTGGCGGAAAAGAATATCAAAGAATTCCAAGCCAAAATCGAACAAAAAAATATTACCATTGAGGAACTCACTGGTAAAACCGAGGAACGTAAAAAGCACTTGAAAGGCAAGAAAAGTGAGCTGGATGCTAGGTTGAGCGAAACAGCCAAAGAAGAAGAAATGCTCGCCAAAAAATCTGCTGAGTTCGAAAAGAAAATAGAAGAACACTTGATTGCGGCCTACAAACGAATCCGCTCAAATGTCAAAAACGGCTTAGCCATTGTACCGGTAGAGCGAGGTGCTTCTGGAGGTTCATTCTTTACCATACCGCCACAGACACAAATGGAGATCGCCTCACGCCAGAAAATCATCACCGATGAGCACAGTGGGCGAATCCTCATTGATGCCCAATTAGCCGCTGAGGAGAAAGAAAAAATGGGTGCTATTTTTAGCAAATAAAACTGGCTGAATTTTCACAGCGTAAACAGTACCCCCCTACCTATAAACGATTTGTAAATCTTTGCAAGATGCTGCCTTGTTACAATTGCAACTCTGTTTTATACTTTCAGTTTTGGCCCTCCCGCTAAAATTTCTTCGGTAGCATAGGATTCAAAATTCTTGAAATTCTCAATGAACTGTTGCGCCAATTCATTGGCTTGTTTGTAAAAAGCGACATCGTCCTTCCACATTTCTCTCGGACTCAGAATCTGACTGGGCACTTGAGAACAAGTCAGGGGAATTTGAGTTCCATAAATCGAATGCGTTCGATATCCAACATAATTCAATTTCTGTTCCAATATTGCAGTAATTATGGCACGAGTATATTTTCGCTGAATACGCTCCCCAACACCAAAACCACCGCCGGTCCATCCTGTATTGATCATCCATATCTTCACATCGTCTGACTCCATTTTTTTTACCGAGCATTTGTTTGTCCATTTACTAAATTATTAGTGCCTGTTTCTTGTACTATTTTAATGTAAAATGGATGATTAGGGGCATTAATGATAAAATTAATTTCATCACCTAAGTTTATGGTTATAGAAGGGTCATCTCCTGAAACAGTTCCATTTATATCTGTTCTTGAAAGTGTGTAATCAGTATTTGAAGAAGCAGTAACGTTAATATTATAATCAGCGCAAGTCCCCAGATGGGTTTGTTTGCTTGCATTAGTGGTGAATTAGTTGAAAAAGTTTAGATGCTAATCAGCGTATTAAGATGCTTCAAATAGCCTTACAATAGACTTTACCAAGTATTAAATAAGCTGCTAATGAAGTAAGTGAAGACTTGCCGTTGTTTGTATAATAGATTGGATTATTTATTATGAGTATATTAAACGATCTTAAAACCAGCACAATGAAAAAGCTACTTCTTTTTTTACTGTTTGTTCCAATAGTTTCTTTTGGGCAAAACTTGATTGAGGATAAAATTGAACCTTTTGATGTTTTAATGAATAATGAAATAAAAGAATTTCAATACCCAGTTAAAACATTTACTTCTAAATCAGTTAAAGAAAGATTGATTTCCGGTGAAATACCTGTAGTTGAAGATCCTAATGAACCATTAATTTATAACGGAGCTTTACATTCAGGTTTAGCAAAGAGAAAAATTACTTATTCTAGTGACCCTTCATTAAATGAGTCTTTAACTATTAATTCTTTTTATGGAGATAATAATACAACATACTACATCTATAGCGAAGGATTAGTAGAAACAACGCTAAATATTTCCTTGACAGAAAGCTATGAGGATTATTTATATAGCTTTTCTCATAAAAAGAAATCGTCTACTTATTTACATAAAATGCATTATTACCCTAACATATATATGTCCAA
>QXYU01000045.1 GCA_009886755.1 Flavobacteriaceae bacterium | reverse complement strand
GAGCGATTTTTTTTTACATCCTATCGGGAGCATTAATCCCTAACAAACTGCACGAAGCTGCAATAGTCTCAGCCACCTTTTGGGATAGTAGCACTCGCATCCCTAATAAGGCTTCGTTGGTCTCCCCGAGAATGGAAATATTCTGATAAAAGGAATTAAAACGCTTTACCAACTCATACACGAAGTTGGCAATCAAAGCGGGACTGTGTTGCGCGGCAGCTTGCTCCAGCACTTCAGGATAGCTCAAAAGCTGCTTTAAAATCTCTTTTTCTTTCGTGTCTAAGGCTACGAAGGCCTCAGGATTCATTTTAAGCCCTTCTGGCGCCTTTCTTAGGATTGACTGGATCCGTGCATGGGTGTATTGAATAAAAGGCCCCGTATTCCCGTTAAAATCCACCGAAGCTTCTGGGTCAAATAAGATTCGTTTTTTAGGATCGACCTTGAGAATAAAATACTTTAGCGCCCCAAGGCCTATATCGCGATACAATTGTTTCTTTTCTTGTTCTGAAAGGGCGTCGAGTTTTCCGTGTTGTTCGGAGATTTCTTTTGCTGTAGTCTCCATCTGTAACATCAGATCATCAGCATCCACCACAGTCCCTTCACGACTTTTCATTTTTCCTGATGGCAAATCAACCATTCCATAGCTAAGATGATAGAGTGACTCCGCCCAAGAGTATCCCAGTTTTTTGAGAATTAAAAACAATACTTTAAAGTGGTAGTCTTGCTCATTCCCCACCGTGTATACCATTCCCTGAATTTCGGGGTGATCCTTTACTCTCTGGGAAGCTGTACCTAAGTCCTGAGTCATGTAAACAGCTGTCCCATCGGAACGTAAGAGTAATTTTTCGTCCAATCCTTCGGCTGTCAAATCAACCCAAACGGAGCCATCGTTTTTGGTGTAAAAAATCCCATTGGAAATACCTTCTTCGATAATTGATTTTCCCAACAGATAGGTCTTGCTCTCGTAGTAATAAGAATCAAAGGAAACACCTAAATCTTGATAGGTTTTTTCAAAACCTTCATAGACCCATCCATTCATCATCTCCCAAAGTTTTCTCACTTCTGGATCGTTGGCTTCCCATCGGCGGAGTAATTCCTGCGCTGCCACTAGAAGAGGTGCCTCTTGAGCGGCCTCTTTTTCGCTTTTGCCTTGTGCTGTCAACTCCTGAATTTCAGCCTTGTATTTCTGATCAAAGAGGACATAGTACTTTCCAACCAACTGATCGCCCTTGAGCTGTGCTGAAATGGGAGTCTCCCCATCACCAAAACGCTGCCAAGCCAACATTGACTTACAAATGTGTATGCCACGGTCGTTAATGATTTGAGTCTTGATTACTTTGTTCCCTGCGGCTTCAATGATTTTTGCCACCGAATAGCCCAATAAGTTATTGCGTATGTGTCCCAAGTGTAAGGGCTTATTGGTGTTGGGGGAAGAATATTCCACCATTACAGTCTCACTGGATGTAGTTGGACGTTGGTGTCCATAGGTAACATCGTCTTTAATTTGATTGAGAAAGTCAAGGTAAAAAGAATCCGAAATACTCAGATTTAAAAAACCTTTTACCAAGTTAAAAGAACGAACCCAAGGGCATTCCTTGACTAGGTAAGCACCCAACTGATCACCCAAGACCTGCGGAGCAGAGCGAGTGGCTTTCAAAAGAGGGAACAACACCAAAGTGCGGTCGCCTTCAAATTCACTGCGAGTGGCTTGGAAATCTAAATTTTGCTCTGGAAGCGAAAAAGTAGTTGTTAAAAATTCGTTGACTTTTTTTGCGAGTTGCGTATCTAAGCTGTTCATAGGCGGGGCAAAGATAAATATATTGTTGGACAGAACACAGTCTCCATGGGATTGCCGTATATTTAAAATAAAAATGCTGGTTAATAATTCCTATAACGAGCCCAAAGTGACTGCAGCTATAGGCGCATTAGTGGGGCCACCCTTCAAGCTAAGTCAACGCTGGCAACTGGGAGGCATTGGCTCTCCCAAGTTGATTATCTCTCAATCTAGTATTGAAATTCACAACTTGCTTGTTTTGGATCACAACACCAACAGTTGCAATATTGAATTGCGACCCAAAGGGATCATTGTTCGGTTTCGAAGCTTACTTGAAACCTACGCCTTAATTATCCCCTACTACAAACTTCACCTTTACAAAGGAAAGGCGAGCGAATACTCAGTGTATATGGATCAATATTTCGTGAAAGTATATGCCAACGATAGCGTGCATCAATTTTTTCGGAAACTCCGGAATGAAAAAAACAGAAACACTCCACCGTCAATAGAGGATCTGTAACTTACTTTTGGATAGTGCGTTGTGTTGCGCCTGTATAAATTTGTCGAGGACGACCGATGGGTTCGTTTTGCAAACGCATCTCACGCCATTGAGCAATCCAGCCAGGAAGGCGGCCCAATGCAAACATTACCGTAAACATTTCGGTAGGGATTCCCATTGCACGGTAGATGATTCCCGAATAGAAATCAACATTGGGATAAAGCTTACGGTCTACAAAATAAGGATCGCTCAAGGCTTGTTGTTCCAATCCTTTGGCTATATCCAAAATTGGATCATGAATCCCCAAATCGTTGAGTACCTCATCCGCCGCTTTTTTGATGATTTTTGCCCGTGGATCAAAGTTTTTATACACGCGATGCCCAAAGCCCATCAATCGGAAAGGATCGTTTTTGTCTTTGGCTTTCTCCATGTATTTAGCTGTGTCTCCACCATCTGCTTTTATGGCTTCCAACATTTCGATAACCGCTTGGTTAGCACCTCCGTGAAGAGGGCCCCATAATGCAGATATTCCCGCAGAAATGGAAGCAAACAAGCCGGCATGCGAAGAACCTACAATACGAACTGTAGAAGTAGAACAGTTTTGCTCGTGGTCTGCATGAAGGATTAATAATTTATTCAGAGCATTGATGACAATCGGATTGGATGTGTAGTCTTGGTGTGGCTTTTTGAACATCATATGGGCCACATTCTGAATATAGGATAATGAGGTATTGGCATAGTTCAAAGGCAATCCTTTGACCTTGCGATGTGTCCAAGCACATAAAATGGGAAACTTGGCTAATAACATAATGATTGCCTCGAACATTTCCTGTTCAGAGTTTACATCTACCGAAGAGGGATTAAACGCTATCAACCCAGAAGTCAGAGAAGATAAAACTCCCATGGGATGTGCTGACTTCGGAAAGCTTTTCAAAATAGATTTTAAATCCTCATCCACATAGGAATCATCATGGATTTTTTGTTCCAAACTCTGCAACGTTTTCTTAGATGGTAACTCTCCAAAAATCAAGAGATAGGCCACCTCAATAAAACTGGCATTTTCGGCCAAATCTTCAATGCTATATCCGCGATACCTTAGGACACCTTCCTCACCATTCAGGAATGTAATCTCACTTTGACAAGACCCTGTATTCTTATAGCCTGGGTCAAGCGTAATGAGTCCTGTCTGAGCACGCAACTGTTTGATATCAATACCATACTCGTCTTCAGATCCTTTAACCAAAGGAAAATCATAGGTTTTGTCATTGTAGGTGAGTTTTACTGAAGTGCTCATAAATGGTGAATTTGAGGTGCAAAATTACTGAAAAATGAAGGTTTTAAAAAATCGTAGTTGGTCAAATAATAAATTCTTAAATGTTTTAATGAATTCTTAAAGTTTAAGGTTGTTTTGACAGCCATTAAATTTTTCAATATTTTTAAAATCCAAATCTTACATAGTATGCGCTTTCCGAACGCCGCCTTTATTTTTCTGCTTTTTTTTTAGGCCTGTCCTTCTGCCTTTAGCCAACAAAAGTTCACGATTCATGGAACGGTAAACGATAAAAATAGTGGTGAACCATTAATCGGAGCCACAGTGATTGCTCAGAGGCTGAATCAAGGTGTTATTACAAATGACTATGGGTTTTACTCCCTGAGTTTGCCAAAAGGGTCTTATTCAATTGCAATCTATACAATACGGAAAACCCCCGAGAACTCGTCTTAGGAAACTTTGCGGCAATGGCTGCTAGTCATTACACAAAGCGTTTTGATAACTAAAAAGAGGTGACTTTAATAGTCACCTCTTTTTAACACTTAACGTTACATCAAAAAATACTAGAGATTAAACGCATTTTCTTTCGGATAATAAGCTTGAGCTTCCAGTTCTTCTTCAATACGAAGGAGTTGGTTGTATTTCGCCATTCGATCACTTCTACTGGCCGATCCTGTTTTGATTTGTCCCGTATTTAGTGCCACAGCCAAATCAGCAATGGTATTGTCTTCTGTTTCTCCGGAACGGTGAGACATTACAGAGGTGTACCCTGCCTTGTGCGCCATGTTAACCGCAGCAATGGTTTCAGTAAGCGTACCAATCTGGTTTACTTTTATCAAAATAGAATTTGCTATTCCTTCTTCAATACCTCTTGAAAGACGTGTTACGTTGGTCACAAACAAGTCATCTCCAACCAATTGAACGCTATCACCTACTTTATCTGTAAGGGATTTCCATCCTTCCCAGTCATTTTCATCCATTCCATCTTCTATGGAAATAATCGGATATTGTTGGGAAAGCGCTGCCAAATATTGAGCTTGTTCCTCAGAACTACGTTTTACCCCTTCTGCACCTTCAAACAGGGAATAGTCATAAACACCGTCTTTATAAAATTCTGCCGCAGCACAATCCAAAGCAATCATCACTTCTTCTCCCGCTTTGTATCCAGCGTTTGTAACCGCTTTGATGATCGTATCAAGAGCATCTTCAGTACCCTCTAAGGTAGGGGCAAAACCACCCTCGTCTCCAACAGCTGTACTCAAATCACGGTCGTGTAATACTTTTTTTAGATGATGAAAAATCTCTGTACCCATCTGCATGGCTTTAGAGAAAGAATCAGCAGCAACAGGCATCACCATAAACTCTTGAAAAGCAATAGGTGCGTCAGAGTGTGATCCTCCATTGATAATATTCATCATCGGAACAGGAAGTGTATTGGCACTAACTCCACCGATATAACGATACAAAGGCATCCCCAACTCATTGGCAGCAGCTTTGGCTACGGCTAAGGAAACACCTAGGATTGCATTGGCTCCCAACTTTGATTTGTTGGCTGTACCGTCAAGATCGATCATCAGTTGATCAATTTTGTTCTGCTCAAATACAGACTGACCTACTACAGCCGTCGCAATTTGGTCGTTAACATTGGAAACAGCATTGGAAACACCTTTCCCCATAAAACGATCGCCACCATCGCGAAGTTCTACAGCTTCATGTTCTCCTGTGGAGGCTCCAGAAGGAACCGCAGCGCGCCCTAGAATACCGGTCTCTGTCACTACATCTACTTCTACTGTTGGATTTCCTCGAGAATCGAAGATCATTCGGGCATGTACTTTTACAATAATACTCATCGTTTAAATTCGGTTTGGTTTTGGTTATTGTTTTATGGTTTCAATGAATTGATCAAAAAGATAAATAGAATCATTGGGTCCTGGAGCTGCTTCGGGGTGGTATTGAACCGAAAAGCATTTTTTATTTTTAATGGCAATCCCAGCAACGGTCTGATCATTCAAATGTTCGTGTGTGATTTCAATATCTGGGTGAGCCTCCACCGCTTTGCGTTCAACGGCAAATCCATGATTTTGCGAAGTGATTTCACCTTTTCCAGTTTTAAGATTGATCACAGGGTGATTAATTCCTCGATGACCGTTGAACATTTTATAGGTTGGTATCCCATTGGCAAGGGCAATTACTTGGTGTCCTAAGCATATTCCAAACAAGGGTTGATCGTTTTGTAAAATAGCTTTTGCTGTTTGTTGTGCAACCGTAAGTGGTTGTGGGTCGCCAGGACCATTGGAGATAAAATAACCATCCGGATTCCAAGCGGCTAGCGTCTCATAAGGTGTGTCATAGGGAAACACCTTAATGTAGGCATCCCGGCTCGATAAGTGATTCAGAATATTACGTTTTACTCCAAGATCTAGGGCCGCAATTTTGAGACTCGCCTCTGGATTTCCAACATAATAGGGCTCTTTGGTTGATACTTTTGAAGCCAGTTCCAATCCGTCCATTGAAGGAGTTTGTTGAAGCTGCTTTTGAAGTTCATCCAAGCGCTCTATTTCGGTTGTGATTACAGCGTTTTGGGCTCCATTGTCCCGAATATAGTTCACCAAGGCACGGGTATCTACATCAGAGATTGCTACCAATTTATTTTCCTCCAGATAATTCAGGAGCGAATCCGTGGCAGCAACACGAGAGTGATCGTAACTAAAGTTTTTACAAATAAGCCCTGCAATCATAATTTGATCGGCTTGAGCTTCTGAATCAAGGACACCGTAATTCCCAATATGGGCGTTGGTTGTCACCATCAGTTGCCCAAAATAAGATGGGTCTGTAAAAATCTCTTGGTAACCTGTCATTCCAGTGTTGAAGCAAATTTCTCCAAAACTACTTCCTGTTACCCCTACTGCTTTTCCAAAGAATTGGGTACCGTCTGCTAAAAGAACTAAGGCACGTTTTCTTTCCTTATACTTCATAAGTCGTTGCAAATATAAATTATAATCACAAAAAAAGGATAAACTTCAAGTTTATCCTTTTATTAAATGGTTTCAAAAAAGAGAGTGCTTCGATGTTTGATTCATCTGCGTCAAAATCAATCTTCTTTTTTGGTTTCTGTTTCCGTTGCTTCAGCAGGAGTTTCGCTTTCTGGAGTAGCTTCTGCCACAGGAGCTTCAGATGTTTCAGCTACTTTTTTGGCGCGACTTCGTCTTGGTTTTTTCTTCTCCGTCTTGTTCGTTTCATAAACTTCGTTGAAGTCCACCAACTCAATCATAGCCATTGCAGCATTATCCCCGAGACGATTCCCCAGTTTAATGATTCGGGTGTACCCTCCTGGACGATCGCCTATCTTATCCGAAATATTACGGAAAAGTTCAGTGACCGCTGTTTTATCACGAAGTGCACTAAACGCCAATCGACGGTTATGGGTTGTGTCATTTTTGGATTTGGTAACCAAAGGCTCTATAAACTGCTTGAGCGCTTTCGCTTTTGTTACCGTAGTGTTAATTCTTTTATGTTCGATGAGAGAACAAGCCATATTGGCTAACATTGATTTGCGATGGGCTGTTTTGCGCCCTAAATGCATTACTTTTTTTCCGTGTCTCATGGTATGTCAATAATAATTATTGTCTCTTTATTCCTTGTCGAGTTTGTACTTGGATAAATCCATGCCAAACGTCAAGCCTTTAAGGACAACAAGTTCTTCAAGTTCTGTCAACGATTTCTTTCCGAAATTGCGGAACTTCATTAAATCATTTTTGTTATAGGATACCAAATCCCCTAGTGTTTCTACTTCAGCGGCTTTCAAACAGTTCAAAGCACGAACCGAAAGATCCATATCTATCAATTTTGTTTTCAAGAGCTGACGCATGTGAAGGGATTCTTCATCATAAGTTTCTGTTTGAGCGATTTCATCTGATTCAAGTGTGATTCGCTCATCAGAGAATAGCAAGAAGTGATGAATCAAAGTTTTGGCCGCCTCAGTTAGTGCATCCTTAGGATGAATAGAACCGTCCGTAATGATTTCAAAAACCAATTTTTCATAATCGGTCTTCTGCTCAACACGGAAGTTCTCAATGCTATACTTCACGTTTTTTACCGGGGTGAAGATAGAATCGATGGCAATACCACCTAGGGGTGCATTGACCTTTTTATTCTCTTCAGCAGGCACATATCCACGACCTTTTTCAATGGTCAACTCAATATTCATTTGAACTGACTTTTCAAGATTACAGATCACCAAATCGGGGTTTAATACTTGGAAACCAGAAGTGAATTTTTGAATATCCGCCGCTTTGAGTTTATCTTGTCCGCTGATATTAAGCGTTACACTCTCATCCTCTACGTCTTCGATTTGACGCTTAAAACGAACTTGTTTTAGATTTAGAATGATTTCGGTAACATCTTCCACCACGCCAGGAATCGTAGAAAACTCGTGCTCTACCCCATCAATTTTGATAGAAGTGATTGCAAATCCTTCCAATGAAGAAAGTAATACACGGCGTAGTGCATTCCCTACAGTCAACCCGTAACCAGGTTCTAGAGGACGAAACTCAAATTTACCTTCGAATTCCGAGGAATCAATCATGATTACCTTATCGGGTTTTTGAAAATTCAATATTGCCATAGTTGTTCGTTCGGTTAGGGATTATTTAGAATACAATTCTACGATGAG
Source organism: Flavobacteriaceae bacterium (assembly GCA_009886755.1). Taxonomy (GTDB): domain Bacteria; phylum Bacteroidota; class Bacteroidia; order Flavobacteriales; family Flavobacteriaceae; genus UBA11891. The sequence goes on along the minus strand of QXYU01000045.1, from coordinate 19,247 downwards.
TTGCTCTTTGATATTTTCAGGAATCTGCAAACGCTCAGGCGTCGTAACAAATGTTCCTTCTTTGGTGTCCCCATTCCAGGTCAACCATTCGTAAACTGATGCATGAGCATCCAAAGAGTCTTGGATGGCTTGCAGGGATTTGGATTTTTCACGAACACCAATCACATCACCAGATCGAAGCTGGTAAGAAGGAATGTTTACGATTTCACCATTTACCGTAATGTGTCGGTGTGATACTAGCTGGCGAGCACCGGAACGTGAGCGGGAAATTCCCAAACGGAATACAGTGTTGTCCAAACGTGATTCACACATTTGCAACAGAACCTCTCCCGTAACGCCTTTGCTACGTGTCGCTTTTTCAAAAAGGTTTCTGAATTGGCGTTCCAAAATACCATAGGTATACTTGGCCTTTTGCTTCTCCATTAACTGGATTGCATATTCTGATTTTTTTCCTCTTCGGCGGTTATTCCCGTGTTGTCCAGGGGGATAGTTTCTCTTTTCGAAAGATTTGTCAGAGCCAAAAATAGACTCTCCAAATTTTCTTGAAATTTTTGTCTTAGGACCAATATATCTTGCCATACTTGTTGTTTTAATGGGACTGAGGTCATGAATTAAGGTCGTTCCTTCGATGACTGGAACTCACTCCCGATAGCTAATTAAAAATTATACGCGTCTTCGTTTCGGTGGACGACATCCGTTGTGTGGTAAAGGGGTTACATCGATGATTTCAGTAACTTCAATCCCATTGTTGTGAAGGGTTCGAATCGCAGATTCTCTTCCATTCCCTGGGCCTTTAACATACACTTTTACTTTTTTCAGACCCGCTTCCGAAGCCACTCCTGCACAATCTTCTGCAGCCGTTTGTGCTGCATAGGGAGTGTTTTTCTTAGATCCTCTAAAGCCCATCTTACCAGCGCTAGACCAAGCAATAACTTCGCCTTTCAGGTTGGTCAATGAAATGATGATGTTGTTGAAAGTAGCACTGATATGTGCTTCGCCGACGGCGTCAACAATTACTTTACGTTTTTTCGCAGATACTTTTGCCATATCTCAATGATTATTTAGTAGCTTTCTTTTTGTTGGCTACCGTTTTACGTTTTCCTTTACGGGTTCTAGAGTTGTTTTTGGTTCGCTGACCACGAAGGGGCAAACCAGTACGGTGACGGATTCCACGATAGCAACCGATGTCCATCAAACGCTTGATATTTAACTGGATCTCTGAACGCAATTCTCCTTCGATCTTGAAAGTGCTTACGGCTTCACGAATACTACTTGTCTCCGCATCGCTCCAGTCTGATACTTTTTTGTCTTCGCTCACTTTCGCTTCAGCTAAAATCTGCTGAGCACGGCTGCGACCAATACCAAAGATATAAGTCAGTGCGATGACGCCTCTTTTTTGTTTGGGAATATCTACCCCTGAAATTCTTGCCATAGTTTAGCCTTGTCTTTGTTTGAATCTAGGATTCTTTTTGTTTATAACGTACAGACGTCCCTTGCGTCTAACAATCTTACACTCAGGACTTCTTTTCTTTAAGGAAGCTCTTACTTTCATTGTTTACTTTTTAAAATCTATAAGTGATCCTTGCTTTGGTTAGATCGTAAGGACTCATTTCTAATTTTACTTTATCTCCGGGCAACAGCTTAATGTAGTGAAGACGCATTTTCCCTGAAATGTGTGCCGTAACTACATGCCCATTTTCTAATTCAACACGGAACATTGCATTGGACAGTGCCTCGATGATTGTTCCTTCTTGTTCTATTGCTGCTTGTTTAGCCATTATGCCTTGTTGTTTCTTCGTGTTTTACCCGTCTTCATCAAACCATCATAATGACGATTCAATAAATAGGAATTGACTTGTTGCACAGTGTCTATTGCCACGCCAACCATAATCAACAAAGACGTACCGCCATAAAACAATGCCCATCCTTGCTGCATACCAATAAGTTTGACCACAAAGGCTGGAAAAACAGCAATTCCCGCTAAAAAGAGGGAGCCCGGAAAGGTAATGTGCGACATAACAGTATCTAAAAAGTCTGCGGTCTCATTTCCAGGACGAATTCCTGGAACGAAACCTCCGCTTCGTTTCAAATCATCAGACATCTTGTTCGTAGGAACGGTGATGGCTGTATAAAAATAGGTGAAAATAATAATCAAAGTTGCAAAGAGTACATTGTACCACAATCCGAATATATCGGAAAAGTTGGTTTGCATCCATTGCCCTACATCGGAGTCTCCCATTAATCGCCCTACATAAGCAGGAGCAAACATAATAGCTTGTGCAAAAATGATCGGCATTACACCCGAAGCGTTAAGCTTGAGTGGAATGTATTGTCTTGATCCGAAAACATTTTGTTCATTGGCACCCCCTGCGGTACGACGCGCGTACTGTACAGGTATTTGTCGAACCGCCATGACTAAAAGTATACTCAAAAGGATGATGACAATCCAAAGTACCAATTCAATCAATACAAGCATCAGACCTCCATTGTTTTCACTAACTCGTGAAACCAGTTCTTGTGTAAAAGATAACGGAAGGTTTGCAATGATTCCGACCATAATCAAGATAGAAATACCATTTCCAATTCCTTTGTCTGTGATTTTTTCTCCCAACCACATGGCGAAGATCGTTCCTGTAACAAGGATAATAACAGAGGAAATAATAAATAGTGGCCCACGACCAAAGATAAAAGCACTATCGGGAACTCCCAACGCGCTTAAACCATATAAGTAAGCAGGTGCTTGAACGACACAAATCAAAATAGTTAACCAGCGTGTAATCTGATTGAGTTGCTTGCGTCCGCTTTCCCCTTCTTTTTGAAGTTTTTGAAGATACGGAATGGCAATACCCATTAATTGAACAACAATGGATGCCGAAATGTAAGGCATGATTCCCAAGGCAAATACCGAAGCATTGGCAAAAGCCCCTCCTGTAAAAGCATTCAGGAGTCCCAACAATCCTGCCCCATCGGCACGACTGTTTAATTCTGCCAACTGAACAGAGTCAATTCCAGGCAAAACAATCTGGGCACCAAAGCGGTAAATCAATAAAATAACCAAGGTTGTTCCAATTCGATCACGGAGTTCCTTGATATTGTAGATGTTCAATATGGTTTCTAAAAAATTCTTCATCCGTATTAATTAGATCGTTACAGCTTCTCCACCAGCAGCCTCGATAGCGGCTTGAGCAGTAGCAGTGAACTTGTGTGCTTCAATTTTTAGAGCGGCATCTAATTTGCCACGACCTAAAATCTTTAACAAATCGTTTTTTCCAACCAAACGCAAGTCAATAAGCGTTTGAAGGGAAACGTCACCTTTAATTTTTTTCGCTTCTACCAAAGACTGAAGAACATCAAGGTTGACGCCTTGGTATTCTTTGCGATTGATGTTCTTAAAACCAAATTTAGGAACACGGCGTTGAAGTGGCATTTGCCCTCCTTCGAAACCAATCTTTTTGGAATAGCCTGAACGAGACTTGGCTCCTTTGTGACCTCGGGTAGCTGTTCCGCCTTTCCCAGATCCTTGGCCGCGTCCTACGCGTTTGCTGTTCTTATGTGTAGATCCCGATGCCGGGCTTAAATTTTGTAAACTCATCTTCTTGTTCTTTATGCTTCTGTTACTGAAACTAAGTGTTTTACTTTATCCACCATTCCTAAGATAGAAGGGGTGGCTTCATGAGTAACTTCCTTGCCAATGCCTCGTAAGCCAAGAGCCTCTAGGGTTCTTTTTTGCGATTGCAAGCGCTTGATGCTACTTTTTGTTTGTGTGATTATAATCTGTGACATAGGAGAGGTCTTATCCGTTAAACACTTTATCTAATGAAATTCCGCGTTGCTTAGCGACCATCAATGGATTGCGCAATTGCAACAAAGCATCGAAAGTGGCTTTTACCACATTGTGGGGGTTGGACGATCCTTGTGATTTGGATAGTACATTGTGAACTCCCACTGCTTCCAATACCGCACGAACAGCACCACCGGCAATAACTCCAGTACCTTCAGAGGCAGGCTTCAAGAAAACGCGGGCACCGCCGTATTTTCCTTTTTGCTCATGAGGAAGTGTTGCTTTTTCGATAGGGATGCGTACCAGGTTTTTCTTGGCATCTTCTACGGCTTTGGAGATCGCTTCAGAAACTTCTTTTGATTTTCCAAGGCCTTGACCTACCACTCCGTTTTCATCACCCACTACAACGATGGCTGAAAATCCGAAAGTACGTCCTCCCTTGGTTACTTTGGTAACACGTTGTACGCCTACCAAACGATCTTTAAGATCGAGACCGACGGGCTTTACCAATTCTACGTTTTTATAATTATGATACATCGTTGCGATTTAAAATTTTAATCCACTTTCACGTGCGCCATCAGCTAAGGCCTTGATTCTACCGTGGTAGAGGTAGCCGCCACGGTCAAAACGTACGGTTTCAATTCCGGCTTTTTGTGCGCGTTCAGAAATAAGTTTCCCTACTTGCTGCGCTGTTTCGATTTTCCCGGAAGCCTTTACTGCGTCTTCACGAGAAGAAGCCGAGGCAATGGTGATACCATTGACATCGTCAATCAACTGCGCATAAATTTCTTTATTGCTTCGGAATACAGACAGGCGTGGAGCCGTAGGCGTTCCGCTAATTGTCTTACGTATTCTAAGTTGTATGCGATTTCTTCGCTGTAGTTTAGATAGTGCCATAGTGCTCTATTATGCTGATTTACCTGCTTTTCTTCTAATTTCTTCTCCGACAAATTTCACTCCTTTTCCTTTGTAAGGTTCCGGTTTGCGGAAGGAACGTATTTTGGCTGCAACATAGCCCACCAACTGCTTGTCGTATGAACTAAGTTTTACGATAGGATTTTTTCCTTTTTCGGAAACTGTATCAACTTTTACCTCTGGGGCAATGTCTAATACGATATTGTGTGAAAATCCAAGAGCAAGGTCAAGTTTTTGGCCTTGGTGGCTGGCACGGTATCCAACCCCTACCAACTCGAGTTCTTTGGCAAAACCTTCGTTTACTCCTTGAATCATGTTAGCAATCAAGGCACGATATAATCCATGCTTGGCGCGGTGATCTTTGGAATCCGTTGGACGGCTTACTTCAAGGGTCCCGTCCTTTTCGGTTACGCTTACCGTTTCGAATTGCTGTGTCAACTCCCCTAGTTTACCTTTTACAGTAATAAGACTGGGTTGGATCGTTACAGTAACGCCTTCTGGGATCGTAATGGGATTATTTCCTATTCTAGACATAATTGTATTCTTTTTAGTAGACGTAGCAAATTAATTCACCACCTACATTTTCTTTGGTCGCTTGTTTACCGGTCATCACTCCCTTGGAAGTAGAGACAATGGCAATTCCCAATCCATTGAGGATACGTGGAAGAGAATCAGATCCGGTATACTTTCGTAGACCAGGAGTACTAATTCGTTGTAAGGCTTTGATAACAGGCTCCTTGGAGAGCTTGTCATACTTTAAAGCAATTTTTATATTTCCTTGGTGATTTTCAGTTTCCTCAAATTTGTAACTGAGGATATAACCTTGATCAAACAAGATTTTAGTGATTTCTTTCTTCAAATTAGAAGCCGGGATGTCAACCACTCGGTGACCTGCGGCATTCGCATTTCGGATTCGTGTCAAATAATCTGCAATCGGATCTGTATACATAATGCGTTTATTTTATTACCAGCTGGCTTTAGTTACTCCTGGGATCAAACCTTGGTTGGCCATTTCTCGGAAAGTTACCCTTGAAACACCAAACTGTCGCATATACCCTTTGGGTCTTCCGGTGAGTTTGCATCGGTTGTGCATACGGATTGGAGAGGCATTCTTTGGAAGCTTTTGTAGCGCCTCATAGTCGCCAGCTTCTTTGAGAGCCTTTCTTTTAGCTGCATATTTTGCAACCATTTTTGCTCGTTTCACTTCACGAGCTTTCATGGATTCTTTTGCCATAATTAGTTCTTTTGAAAGGGAAGTCCCAATTCTTGTAATAGTGATTTAGCTTCTTTGTCAGTAGGGGCTGATGTCACAAAAGTGATATCCATTCCCGATATTTTGTTGACTTTGTCAATATCAATCTCAGGGAAGATAATTTGTTCTGTCACCCCTAAGTTGTAATTACCACGGCCGTCAAAACCAGTTGCTTTTACCCCACGAAAGTCACGTACTCGTGGTAGAGCAGTGGTTACTAGGCGGTCAAGGAATTCATACATGCGCTCACCACGAAGGGTTACTTTGGCCCCGATGGGCATTCCTTTTCTCAATTTAAAGGAAGCAACATCTTTCTTGGAAAGTGTAGAAACGGCTTTTTGACCAGTGATTGTAGATAATTCATCTAGTGCGTGATCGATGAGTTTTTTGTCGGCTACTGCCTGACCCACACCACGGCTTAGAACAATCTTTTCTAGCTTGGGTACCTGCATAATACTTTTGTAACCAAACTCTTCTTTGAGACTGTTGACAATACGGTCTTTATATTCTTGTTTTAGTCTTGGAACGTAACTCATGACTTAAATGACTTCATTAGATTTTTTAGCATAACGAACTTTCACACCGTCTTCCATACGATAGCCAACTCGCGTAGGCTCTCCTTCTGCTGTAAGCAATGAAAGGTTGGAAATTTGGATGGGTGCTTCTTTTTCAGCGATCCCTCCTTGCGGGTTTTGTGCGTTGGGCTTGTTGTGTTTTTTCACTAGGTTGACCCCTTCAACAATTGCTTTGTTGGCATCTACCAAAATTTTCATGACAGTTCCCTCGGACCCTTTGTGAGCGCCAGCGATGACCTGTACTTTATCTCCTTTTCTGATCTTAATCTTTGACATAGGATCTTAGCTTAAAGCACCTCAGGTGCTAGTGAAACAATTTTCATAAACTGCTTGTCGCGCAGTTCGCGAGCCACGGGACCAAAAACACGTGTTCCACGCATTTCGCCCGTTGGATTTAACAATACACAAGCATTGTCATCGAAACGAATATAGGAACCATCAGGACGACGAACTTCTTTCGTGGTACGAACCACAACAGCGGTTGATACTTGTCCTTTTTTGACCGTTCCTGAGGGAGAGGCGTCTTTAACAGTAACGACAATCTTGTCTCCGATGGAGGCATACCGTCTTTTGGTTCCTCCCAATACACGAATGGTGAGTACTTCTTTGGCTCCGGTATTGTCAGCCACTTTGAGTCTGGATTCTTGTTGTACCATTTTATTTAGCTCTTTCTAAGATTTCTACCAATCGCCAGCATTTGTTTTTACTCAGCGGGCGGGTTTCCATAATTTTTACGGTGTCACCGATATTGCAATCGTTGGCATCATCGTGAGCAACATATTTTTTCGTTTTCAAAACGAACTTCCCATACATGGGATGCTTCACACGTTTTACTTCTGACACAACGATGGATTTCTCCATTTTATTGCTGGTCACAATTCCGATTCTTTCTTTTCTAAGGTTTCTATTTTCCATTTCCTCAGGTTTATTGTTGTGCGGCGATTGCGGTTTTCAATCGGGCGATGGTTCGTCGAACGGTTCGAAGCTGTACGGGATTTTCCAGAGGAGAAATCGCGTGGTTCAACTCAAGCGTTTCGTATTCTTTTTGCACATCGTTCAACTTGTCTAGCAAGTCATCTTTCGATAGGTTTTGAATCTCTTTTTGTTTCATGATCAATTCGTGTTACGCTTCGAAATCGCGTGCGATGATGAATTTTGTTTTAACGGGTAGCTTCTGAGCAGCCAAACGAAGGGCCTCTTTAGCAACATCCAATGGAACTCCAGCAATCTCGAATAAAACACGGCCCGGCTTAACGACGGCTACGAAATATTCAGGGGCTCCTTTTCCTTTCCCCATACGTACTTCCAAGGGCTTCTTGGTGATGGGTTTGTCTGGGAATATTTTGATCCACAATTGCCCTTCTCTTTTCATATAACGAGTAGCGGCAATACGAGCGGCTTCGATCTGACGGGAGGTAATAAACTTGGAATCCAACGATTTGATTCCGAACATCCCATTGGACAACTGATGTCCGCGCTGTGAAATTCCTTTCATGCGCCCTTTTTGCGCTTTACGGAATTTAGTTTTTCTAGGTTGTAACATAACTGTTGACTCTTAAACTCTAATTATTTACGACGGCGTTGGCGGTTGTTCCCTTTTCCATTACCGGCGCCTCCACCACTCTTCTTGGACATACCAACAAGGGGAGACAATTCACGTTTTCCGTATACTTCACCTTTCATGATCCACACTTTGACTCCCAAACGACCGTAAGTGGTGTGGGCTTCAACCAAAGCATAGTCGATATCGGCGCGGAAAGTAGACAATGGAATACGACCGTCTTTATAGCTTTCAGAACGTGCCATTTCAGCTCCATTCAAACGACCGGAGATCTGAATTTTGATCCCTTCTGCGTTCATACGCATGGCAGCAGCGATAGCCATTTTGATGGCACGACGGTATGAAATACGACTTTCGATCTGACGTGCAACGCTGGCACCAACCAATTGGGCATCCAACTCAGGACGCTTGATTTCGAAAATATTGATTTGTACTTCTTTAGCTGTAATTTTCTTTAACTCTTCTTTGAGCTTGTCCACCTCTTGACCGGCTTTACCAATGATGATTCCGGGACGGGCAGTGGTAATGGTGATGGTGATCAACTTAAGGGTACGTTCGATAATTACATTGGACACACTGGCTTTGGCCAAACGTGCGTGGATGTATTTACGGATTTTGTCGTCCTCGGCCAATTTATCGCCGTAGTCACGACCGCCATACCAGTTGGAATCCCATCCGCGGATGATTCCCAAACGATTACCTATTGGATTAGTTTTTTGTCCCATAATTAACTTTCAATATTGTTGGCTCCCAGTACGAGCGTTACGTGATTTGATCTTTTGCGAATTCGGTGGGCGCGGCCTTGTGGTGCTGGGCGCAAACGTTTCAGCATACGACCTCCGTCTACACGAATTTCTTTTACAAACAATTCAGCATTTTCCACATCAGCTTCTTCGTTTTTGGCTTGCCAGTTGGCAATGGCCGAAAGCAATAGTTTTTCCAAACGTCGAGAAGCTTCCTTTGGGCTGAATTTCAAGATGGCTAGCGCTTTGTCAACGCCTTCCCCACGAACCTGATCGGCTACCAAACGCATTTTGCGTGGTGATGTAGGGCAGTTGTTTAGCTTAGCGAAAGCCGTGTTCTTTTTGGCTTCTTTGATAGCCTCAGCGCTTTGTCTTTTACGATTTCCCATGGCTCTGCTTATTTTTTACCTTTATTTTTGGCTCCAGCATGACCTCGGAAAGAACGTGTTGGAGAAAATTCTCCCAATTTGTGTCCGACCATGTTTTCGGTAACATAGACCGGTACAAATTGACGTCCGTTGTGTACTCCAATCGTTTGTCCAACAAAGTCTGGAGTAATCAAGGAGGCTCTAGACCAGGTTTTGATCACTGTTTTTTTATTTTCTTCTACGTTTTTAATCACTTTCTTCTCAAGACTGTGATGTACGAAGGGTCCTTTTTTTAATGAACGTGCCATAAGTGCTTATTTTTTTCTGCGTTCAATGATGAATTTATTCGTCGATTTTGTCTTAGAACGCGTTCTGAATCCTTTTGCAGGAATTCCGTTTCTAGAACGTGGATGTCCTCCAGAGGCACGCCCTTCTCCACCACCCATGGGGTGATCGATTGGGTTCATTGCAACCGGTCGTGTACGTGGACGACGGCCCAACCAACGGGAGCGACCCGCCTTACCGGAAACGATCAACTGGTGGTCGGAATTGGATACCGCACCGATAGTAGCCATACAAGTAACAAGGATCAAACGTGACTCTCCTGATGGCATTTTGATGGTGGCAAACTTTCCGTCACGCGCCATCAATTGTGCGAAGGTTCCTGCAGAACGAGCAATAACGGCTCCGGCTCCAGGCTGTAACTCAATACAAGAGATGATGGTTCCTAAAGGAATGTTGGCCAACGGCATGGCATTACCTAAATCTGGAGAGGCTTTGGGTCCGGAGACTAGCTTTTGGCCTACCTGCAGTCCGTTTTGAGCAATAATGTAGCTCTTTTCTCCATCCTTATATTCAATTAAGGCAATAAACGCGGAACGGTTCGGGTCGTATTCGATGGTTTTTACTTCCGCAACGATGTCAAAACGACTGCGCTTGAAGTCTACCATACGGTAACGTTTTTTGTGACCTCCTCCGCGGTGACGGACAGTCATCTTCCCTTTGTTGTTTCTTCCCCCAGATCGCTTTTTCGAAGAAAGCAAGCTTTTCTCCGGCTTATCAGTAGTAAGGGCGTCAAATCCATTTACTACTCTAAAACGCTGCGCCGGGGATGTTGGTTTTAATTTTCTAACTGACATATGACGCTATTATAAATTGCTATAAAAATCGATGGCATCTCCTTCTGCAACCTGCACAAGTGCTTTCTTGATTGCATTGGTTTTGCCTTTTTGTAATCCTGTTTTGGTGTAACGTACTTTACGTTCTGGACCATAGTTCATGGTGCGGACTTTTTCTACCGCCACGCCATAAGCTTCTTCTACGGCTTTTTTGATTTCAACTTTGTTGGAAGTCTTGGACACCAAAAAAGTGTAGCAATTGGACATCTCGCTAGAGGCCGTTGCCTTTTCTGTGATGATTGGTTTAATCAATATACCCATGACTTATTTGTTCAAAGTTGATTCAATGTTCGCAATAGCACTTTCAGAAAGAATCAAACGTGTAGCGTTTGTTATTTTGTAAGTGTTTAATTCTGAGTCTGTTACAACATCAGAATGTTTCAAATTGCGCGACGACAAATATACATTTTTATTGGCTTCACCCAAGACTAGTAGCGACTTTTTGTCTGCTACACCCAAAGAGGAAAGAATTCCTTGATAGGTGTTGGTTTTGGGTCCATCCAATTGAAAGTCTTCAACCACAATGATTGCTTTTTCTTGCGCTTTCATGCTCAAGGCAGATTTACGCGCTAAACGTTTCACTTTTTTGTTGACTTTCTGTGAATAGTCACGTGGTAATGGACCGAATACACGACCTCCTCCACGGAACAAAGGATTCTTGATACTTCCCGCACGGGCAGTACCTGTTCCTTTTTGTTTTTTGATTTTTCGAGTCGACCCGACAATCTCTCCACGTTCTTTAGACTGGTGAGTTCCTTGACGTTTGTTGGCCAAGTGAGATTTTACGTCCAAATAAATGGCGTGTTCGTTGGGTTCGATCCCGAAGACAGCATTGTCAAGCTTGGCTTTTCTCCCTGTCTCTTTTCCTTCGATTGATACAACAGCTACTTCCATTATTTCTGAATTGTTACGTAGGCGTTTTTGTGACCAGGCACACAGCCTTTGACCACAAGTAGATTCTTTTCAGCAACTACTTTCACAACGCGGAGGTTTTGAACTTTTACTTTGCTATTTCCCATTTGCCCCGCCATGCGCATTCCTTTGAATACACGCGCCGGATAGGAGGCCGCACCGATAGAACCGGGGGCACGAAGACGGTTGTGCTGACCGTGGGTAGCTTGTCCTACACCACCAAATCCGTGACGCTTTACAACCCCTTGGAAACCTTTTCCTTTGGATGTTCCGCTGACATCGACAAATTCGCCTTCTTTAAATAATTCAACTGTGATGGTGTCCCCAAGTTTATGATCTTCTTCAAAGTTTTGGAATTCGATGAGCTTTCGCTTGGGAGCAGTGTTGGCTTTTGCAAAATGGCCTTGGGCCGCTTTACCAACATTCTTCTCTGCCTTGTCATCGAAACCTAACTGAAGCGCCTCATAGCCGTCAACCGATTCGGTTCTGACTTGGGTAACCACGCATGGACCGCATTCGATTACGGTGCAGGGAATATTCTTCCCGTTCTCATCGAACAAGCTGGTCATACCGATTTTTTTTCCTATTAACCCAGACATGATTATAATTTAAATGATTTACTTATACTTTAATTTCTACTTCAACTCCAGAGGGCAACTCCAACTTCATCAATGCGTCGATGGTTTTGGAAGAAGAACTGTAGATGTCGAGTAATCGTTTGTAGGAACACAATTGAAATTGCTCTCTTGATTTTTTGTTCACGTGAGGAGAACGCAAAACCGTAAAGATTTTCTTGTGGGTCGGCAATGGGATAGGACCGGTGACAACAGCACCAGTCGTTTTGACTGTTTTCACAATCTTCTCCGCCGATTTATCCACTAAATTGTGATCGTACGATTTGAGTTTGATTCTAATTTTTTGACTCATAAGGAGGCGTATTAAGCGTTTTTACCTTGTATTTCTGCAATCACACTTTCCGAAATATTGGAAGGTGTTTCTGCGTAGTGAGAAAACTCCATTGTAGAAGTAGCACGACCGGAAGAAAGGGTACGTAACGAGGTTACATAACCAAACATTTCAGAGAGTGGCACTTCAGCTTTAACTACCTTGGAGCCGGCGCGATCGTCCATAGAGTTTACTTGGCCACGACGACGGTTCAAATCTCCAACGATGTCCCCCATATTCTCTTCGGGAGTCAATACTTCTAGTTTCATAATCGGCTCCATAATCACGGCACGAGCCGATTTTGCTGAAGCTTTGAAGCCCATTTTGGCTGCCAATTCAAAGGAAAGAGAATCCGAGTCTACAGGGTGGAAAGAACCATCCTTTAGAGTAATCTTCATCGCGTCCACTTCGAAACCAGCCAAAGGACCGTTTTTCATCGAATCTTTGAATCCTTTCTCAACAGCTGGGATATATTCCTTAGGAACATTCCCCCCTTTAATTTTATTCACAAACTCAAGACCCTGTTTTCCTTCTTCAGCGGGCTCGATGGTAAACACAATATCTGCGAATTTGCCACGACCTCCAGACTGTTTCTTGTATACCTCGCGGTGGTCCGCAGCGGTAGTCAAGGCTTCTTTATATTCAACTTGTGGTTGTCCTTGATTGACTTCAACTTTGAATTCGCGTCGTAAACGATCCACAATAATATCTAAGTGCAATTCTCCCATTCCGGAGATTACCGTTTGGCCAGAAGCTTCATCCGTTTTTACCTGGAAGGTGGGATCTTCTTCTGCCAACTTGGCCAAAGACATTCCCAATTTATCCACGTCCGCTTTGGTCTTGGGCTCCACAGCGATACCGATAACTGGATCAGGGAAGTCCATGCTTTCCAAAATGATGGGTGATTTTTCAGCAGATAGTGTATCTCCTGTTTTAATATCTTTAAATCCTACTGCCGCTCCAATATCTCCTGCTTCGATGAAATCAATCGAGTTTTGAGTGTTGGAGTGCATCTGGTAGATTCGTGAGATGCGTTCTTTCTTTCCGGAGCGGTTGTTCAAAATATAAGATCCCGCTTCCAAACGCCCTGAATAGGCACGGAAGAAAGCCAAACGACCAACATAAGGGTCTGTTGCGATCTTAAAAGCCAAGGCTGCAAACGGATCGTCTTTGGAAGGCCTACGCGAAATCTCGTCACCAGAATCCGGATCGGTGCCGATGATCGCTTCTTTGTCTTCTGGAGAAGGCAAGTAACGACAAACAGCATCCAACAAAAACTGGACTCCTTTATTTTTGAAAGAAGAACCACAAACCATAGGAATTATACTCATGTCTTGTGTTGCTGCACGCAATGCATTGTGAACCTCTTCTTCGGTGATAGAGTCTGGATCTTCAAAATACTTTTCTAACAAACCTTCATCGTATTCGGCAACGGCTTCGATCAACTCACCACGGAGGGTTTCCGCTTCGTCTTTCAAGTCGTCTGGAATGTCAATAACGTCAAAAGTAGATCCGTAATTGTCTTCATGCCATACAATAGCACGGTTTTTTACCAAGTCAACAATTCCTTTAAAATCCTCTTCGTCACCAATATTCAAAACGATTGGTACGGCGTTAGATTTAAGCATGTCACGAACCTGCTGACAAACGCCTAAGAAGTTAGACCCTTGACGGTCCATTTTATTAACAAATCCGATACGTGGTACTTTGTAGTTGTCAGCCAAACGCCAGTTGGTTTCTGACTGTGGCTCCACTCCGTCAACGGCAGAAAACAAGAAAACCAATCCATCCAAGACGCGGAGTGATCGATTTACCTCTACTGTAAAATCAACGTGACCAGGAGTATCAATAATATTAAAGTGGTATCCTTTGGCGTCTGCTGTGGGCTTACCTTGTTCCGTTGGGAAATCCCAAGTACAAGTGGTTGCAGCAGAGGTAATGGTAATACCACGTTCCTGTTCCTGCTCCATCCAATCCATGGTAGCGGCACCGTCATGAACTTCCCCAATTTTGTGGCTTACCCCTGTATAAAAAAGAATTCTCTCCGTAGTAGTGGTTTTACCCGCATCAATGTGGGCAGCAATTCCGATGTTTCTAGTGTATTTTAAGTCTCTGGCCATGGCGCTTCGTAAGAGATATAATTATTATTGGTGATTAAAATCTAAAATGTGAAAACGCTTTATTAGCCTCGGCCATTTTGTGCGTATCCGTTCTTTTCTTGACGGCAGCTCCTTCTTCCTTGGCTGCGGCCAAGCATTCTTGTGCAAGGCGAAGGGCCATAGATTTTTCATTGCGCTTGCGTGAAAAGCTGATGAGCCATTTCATGGCTAGAGACACTTTACGGTCAGCACGAATCTGCATTGGGATTTGAAAGGTAGCACCCCCCACACGGCGGCTGCGCACCTCTACATGTGGCATAACATTGGAAAGGGCTTCTTTCCATATCTCTAAACCAGACTTTTCTTCGTCCTGTTTGCGCTCTTCGATGATATCGATGGCGTTATAAAATAAATCAAAGGCCACGGATTTTTTCCCGTCCCACATCAACATATTGACGAATCTTGTCACCAAGGTGTCGTTGAATTTAGGATCGGGAAGCAGGTGGCGCTTTTTGGCTTGTCTTTTTCTCATGGGTGTATAAGTGTCTTGTTCACGTTATTTTTTAGGTCTCTTGGCTCCGTATTTGGAACGACGTTGTAAACGACCTTCTACCCCTGCGGTGTCTAATGCTCCACGAACGATATGGTATCGAACTCCGGGCAGATCTTTTACTCTTCCGCCACGAACCAATACTATCGAGTGCTCCTGGAGGTTGTGTCCTTCTCCCGGAATGTAAGCATTGACCTCTTTTCCATTGGTCAATCGAACCCGCGCGACTTTTCGCATGGCCGAGTTCGGCTTTTTCGGCGTGGTGGTGTATACACGGGTACACACTCCGCGTCGTTGAGGACACGAATCCAAAGCAGCCGATTTACTCTTCTTGGTAATCGTGACTCTTCCTTTTCGTACTAATTGTGCAATAGTTGGCATATATTCTAACTAAAAATTGTTTTCCCCATAGTTTTATGGGCGTGCAAATGTAGGCGTTTTTTTATGGAATTCAAACCCTAATTATTGTTTTTTTGTTTTTTCTGACAAGTTTTTTTACACAATATCAAGCTACTGAAAAATACACCCTAAAAGCAACCTTAAGAATCCATAATCCAAAGCCGTTTTAAGATTTTTTTAGCAAAAATCTCTATTTAGGGGATTCCATTTTTGCACAAATTAATATAGTAGGCATATTTTAACATTTTCTTATGAAATCAAAGCTTTCTAGAAGATTTTTGATCGGATATACGCAACTCCCTATTTGAGAATCCTAAGCCTTTCTCCATTTTTATAGTCACAAATCTTATTACAACCTAAAACTATCTATTTATGAAACAGTACATACGTATGCTTACGTGCCTTTTTTGGCTCGAACTTAATTAGTGTGGCCAGTGCACAAACCCGAACCATTACGGAGAATGTGACCGATGATCAGGGTGTGCCCCTGCCTGGAGCCACCATCCTGGAACAAGGTACTGCCAATGGAGTTACTTCCGATTTTGATGGCAACTTTAGTATGGAAGTAGCAGACGGCGCCACCCTTGAAGTCAGCTTTGTGGGCTATAAATCGCAAACCCAAAGCGTGGAGGCTGATAGTAAATACAGCTTTCAAATGGCTAGCGGTAACCTTCTTGAAAAAGTTGTAGTTACTTCTTTGGGGATTAAACGAGAAGCGAAAGCACTTTGTTATGCGGTGCAAAATGTAACCTCGGAGACTATTGCAAAATCGAACGCGACAGAAGCTTTGAACGGTATCGAGGTTTTACAGCCTGTATGTGATTCGCAAGCATCTATTTACGATGAAGTTCATCCTTTATTAAATTCAGCTCGCCAAAATTTAAATCAAAATGATGGAGGACTCCCTCTTTCTGGTGATTTAATTTATTCTGGAGACGCTTCTCTTTGGATCAAAGCTACACACGCTATTGAGGATCGTGCATACGTTCATCAAGGGTTATTATCCAACTCCAATTACACTTCTGCACTTTCTTCCATTAACCAAGCCTTTGGTTCCAATGAAGAAGATATGACGTTTAAATTTGGTAGTTCTGCCACCACTGCAGCGCCTTGGTACCAATTCAAACGTGACCGGGGTGATATTGGATCATCCTGCGTTTGGAGATGCTTTGGCGTCTTACAACGATCCAAGACTTGATATTTATGATGGAGATGGTAGTTCTCTCTATGGTGACTTATATGATAGCCATGAATTCTTCACAATAGATCAAGCAGCGTCTTTAGTTAGCTATTCAGAATTACAATTTGTGAAGGCTGAATCTTTAATTGCCACAGGTGGATCTCAAGAAAATATTAAAGAAGCATATTTTACTGGGATTAAAAGTTCTTTTTCAAGCTTAGGGCTTAGTGAAGAAGACTTCGATAATTATGTGCTCAATATAAGGTAAGTCCAGAATCAATCTCCCTTAATGAGATCATGACACAAAAATGGTTTGCTTTATATGCAAACCCTGAATCCTGTTCAGACTGGAGAAGAACAAACATTCCATCTCTAAAACCCAACAATGGTGTAGCGATTCCAACACGATGGATATATCCACAAACGGAAACAGAACTGAATCAAAATACTCCTAATGCATTATTAGCGGGTAAAGTAAATTGGGATAAAAAATATTTTAAATTTATAACTTGTAAAATAACGCCCCGGGCGGTTTTTTATACCTCATTTTTACATCACCTTTTTGGTTAAAAACAGCCGTAGTCTCACTGTCTGATTACTATTGACAGCAAATCATAACTGTAAGCAACGAATGTATTCTTTCATTTTTCAAGCAGTCAAAACGAAGCTTTCCCTAAGGCTTTTCAAGCCAATATCTTGTAAGATTATCGCGCAAACCAAGGGAACAAAATCAATTATTTAACAAATGGATCAAGTCATAATAAGCTCTTTAAAAAAAGTAAAAGTGGGCTTCAAAAAGTATTAAATGAAAAGGAAAACGCGTTGAAAAATCTTCTTAAAACAGAAAAGCTGAAAACCTTCAATTCTGATGATTTGCAATATTCACAGATTATGTTGTGAATAAAAGATATATTTAAAGAATCGCAAGCTATTATATTACAATACATTATGTTAAAATATTCAAAGTGAAGGCGGCAGGCTTAACACTTTTTAACATTTCGCTTTGTTTTTATTAACAATATAAATAAATTAGCGGTTCGAAAAATGCTAACTATATTTTTAATTAATTAAACTAAAGTATGAAAAGCTTAAGCAAACTATTGTTGCTTTCTTTGCTCTCATTGCAATTTGCAATAGCGCAAGAAATCTTCACTGGTACGGTCACCGATGACCAAGGAGTACCTCTTCCAGGTGCTACAATTCTCGTTCAAGGCACTTCAAATGGAGTAAGCTCTGATTTTGACGGAAACTTTCAGATTGAAGGTTCTCAAGAAGATGTTCTTGAAATTAGTTTTGTTGGATACAAAACAGCTGTGTTAACGGCTTCTGGGAATATGCAAATTTCTCTCGAACAATCCAACGAACTAGAGGAAGTTATTGTAACAGCTCTAGGGGTTGAAAAGGAAGCGGCACAATTAGGATATTCAATTTCCAAAGTTGAGTCAGATCAAGTTACTGAACGACCTTCAGGTGACATTGGACGATTAATGAGAGGTAAAGCAGCTGGGGTTAACATAACAGCTTCAAATGGTTTGTCTGGATCGTCTACTAATATTGTTATACGTGGATATTCTTCGATTACAGGATCCAATCAACCACTTTTTGTTGTTGATGGTGTTCCATTTGGAAGCGATACAAATGCCCAATCTGCTTTTTTCGACGACGGTACTCAAACTAGTAGATTTTTAGATATTGATCCTAACAACATAAAGGATATAAATATACTTAAGGGTTTAAGTGCAACTTCTCTCTACGGTAACCGTGGTAGAAATGGTGTAATTTTAATCACTACTAACAATACCACTTCTAAGCAGGCCGAGGCCAAAGTAAGTGTTTCGAATTCTACATTTTTTAGCGATCCACATTTACCAGACTATCAAAATGAGTATGGAAATGGTTTCGACCAGGAGTTTTTCTGGTATTTCAGTAACTGGGGACCTAAATTTGGAGATACCAATCCTAATATTTGGTTAGGACAGTTAACTGATATTAGAGATGGAAGAGTATTTATTAATCATCCCTTCTCAATCAACAACGTACCTGCATACATTGCAGGATACGAAGATATAGCTGCTTCAGAATACGAATATAAGCCTTACCAAAGTGTACCTAACTTCTTCAGAACAGGTGTATTTAACTCTACATCTGTAGGTTTGAATGGAGGAAGTAATGGTGTTTCATACAACGTGCGCTACACTAAAACAACAGATGAAGGATTTACCCCAGGTAACAGCCTTTCAAAAGATAACTTAAGAGTTGGTGGTTCTATCAAAAGGGATAAGTTAACCGTAAATGCTAGCTTAAACTATGCCTTGAGTGATATGAAAAGTCCTCCGATTGCCGCATCACGAGGTAGTGGTGTTGATGGTGATGGTGCTTCAATCTTTGGTGATTTGATGTATACTCCTCGAAGTGTTGATCTGATGGGTATGCCTTACCAAAGAGCTGATGGTGGATCTCTATACTATAGAACCTCAAACTCTATCCAAAATCCTCGTTGGACTGTAGATAACAGTAAGGTTAGAAATAAAACTAACCGCTTTTTTGGAAGTGCAAACCTCAAGTATGACATCACAGACGACATTAATGTTGTTTACAGATATGGTATAGACACCTTTACTGAGGGACAGCAGTATGGCCAGAACAAAGGAGGTGTTGATGGTAATCGTCTAGGTATTTATCGTACCACGAACATCACTAACATGATTGTTGACCATAACGTCAGTGCAAACTTCAAACAACAGTTTACTGAATTAATAGGTCTTACGGCTGTGGTTGGGTTTAACTCA
>QXYU01000044.1:4421-24759 GCA_009886755.1 Flavobacteriaceae bacterium | reverse complement strand
CGGCTGCAAATATAAAACCCTTTTTCCACTATCAAAACTCTTTTGTAATAAAAATATTTTTTTATTGAAAAAAGTTCCAGACCACTCCAAAACGGATACTCATATCCCGATAGGGAAAAAACGGCGCAGCGTAGTAACGATAGCCTGTTTGAGTGTTGTTTAAGTGTTCCACTTTGAGGAATAATCGCGTCTGAGAAATTTTTGCATTTATGAAAAAATCGATCCGAGGATACTCTCCAATCAGCTGATTATTTTGATTTACATACTCCCCAAGAACCGAATGCATCGCGTCAGCATAAAATCCTGTGAAAAACTGAAAGTGAAATCCGGTCTGTAAAACCAGGGCCTTATTAAATATCTCGGACGAAAAAGCAATCGTGTTTCGTGTGATCCATTCGGGTACATTCAACAATTGAGGTTCTCCAAACTCACCAGCAGAACGTGCTGCTTCCAGCTGTAACACGCGCTGGTATTGAACAGTGTTTGTTAAAGAAAACTTGCCCAAGTTAAGCTGATTGTAAAGTCGAAGTTTCAAGTACTGCAATTCATCTTTCGACTGAAATGGGGTTGCCTCTAACTTTTCCCCCCAATCAGCTAAACGTGTTGTGCTTCTAAAATAAGTGTAGTTCTGAATTCGATGCCATTCCGCTTGCAGCGATAGCCATCGTGTGTGTCCTAGTGTGCCGTAGACACTAAATCGTTCGGTGTTTTTCAAATCGGGCTGATCCCAATTCAAATCCACATAGTCACTTTCATAGTGATAAAAGTTAAAGTTTTGTGGTTGACTTCGGTATTGAGTATTGACTGATAGATCCCAATCTTTAAACAATTTTCGTTGGGCGTACAATTCGTAATGATGCGTTTTGAGCTTTGTCAATAAAGAATGATGAACCTGTCCACCCCAACTCCAGTTTTCGGTATTGTTTTTCCATTGCGCCTGAAGTGCCAATTGATTTGTTTGTTGGCCCAAATAGGTTGTGTTGGTCGAATTGGCAGTTCGCCCATGAGCAAAATCCCAGCGCTTGAATTGCATGCCAATTTTTGACTTTCCTACAAAAGGAAGTTTAGCCTCCAAAAAGGTTTCATTGGTAAGTGTCTTTAAATCCGATCGATCAAAAACACTTTCTGCTGCTGGATCAATGGTTCCAAAAAAATCTGAAATTGTACTATTCTGATCAAATTCATAAAAGCGTGACTCGTAAGTAAAGCGATTCCCAACTCGCAAGGGTTGCTTTAGACTGTCCCCCGATTTTTGTTTCAATTGATAGGTTTGCCCCAAATAAAAGCGTCTCCCAGAAAGAATGCTGGTTGCTCTAATATTTGTTGATAATCGAGAGCGATCCAAAAAGCCATCATAGAATACTTCAACCACTTCGCCATTTTCATCCAAAACGGCATTTCCCTCGGCATCAATCTCTGGGTAATAGGGTGCATTTTCAAAAAAATAAACTCCTTGGTCATCCAGTCCTCCATTGACTTGATTCTCGCGAGTCTGCGCCACAAAATGCGCTCGGAGTTGATAGCGCTCTTGGGCATCATTAAAATTGACACTGCCTCGGAACTGTCCTCCGTTAGATCGCGAACTTTGATACCTTCCCAAAGAGCGTAAACCCTTGTAGGCCACCATCAGATTGAACTTAGGCGAAGGATTGACGGTCACGAGGGCATCCACCAGCTCTCCTTGCTCGAAGGTAGTTCGAAAGAAAAGCTCTGTTAAAGGGGTTGCTACTTCATAATAAGGGATGTCCTTGCTTTCAAAAAAGCCAAACTGATTCACTCGTGCACCTAATTTTGGACCCATAGGTTGCTCACGGAAGTCATACCCCATTCGGTTAAAACCTTCAGCGACATTAGCTAACGGCAATAGCTCAAAATAATCCTTTCTAAGAAAGTTGAATTTGTAATCCTTTTGGATGGTTAGTGTCGTATCCACAACCTCTTCACGCCCGTCCTCATAATAGGCTTTGTAGTTATTGATTAAAGAAACGGTATCAATTTCAATGAGACGTCGCCGAACAACTCTGCGCTTTCCTTGTTTCTTCTTTTTTGGTTTTCCTAGCTTGAGGCTGTCTTTAACAATTGTTAAACTGTCTTTTTTAGGGCTCAGACTGTCAACGGAAATAGTATCTAATTCCTTTCTAACGAAACTATCAAGTATTTTTTTGTCCACTGGCATTTTCAAAGAGTCCCGTCGTGGGAGTGGAATGCTGTCCAATACTTTTTCGACAGGGGTGGCAGAAAGTGAGTCAATACGGTTGCTTTGTTGCCCAAAAGCAAGATTTGCGATTACGATAATGACCCCTAAAAAACGAAACTTCATGGATAGCTGGAATTCGTCTGCGAAGTTACACTATTTTGGTATTTTAGAATTTTGAGATTGTGTACTAATGAAAGAAACGTATGGCTTTAGAAAAACAATGGTTTGATGGTATTGAAGCTGGCACCGATGAGGCAGGCAGGGGTTGTCTGGCAGGGCCCGTTACGGCGGCAGCAGTAATCCTCCCTTCCAATTTCACCTCCGTCCGACTCAATGACTCCAAAAAATTATCGTTGAAGGTTCGTTTGGAACTCAAAGAAAAAATCGAACAGGAAGCGGTTGCCTTTGCGGTGGCACATGTTTTCCCAGAAGAAATTGATCAAATAAATATTCTCAATGCTTCCATCAAAGCCATGCACCTGGCTCTTGCGCAGCTCCAAATCGTTCCCGAACACATATTGGTGGATGGAAATCGTTTTCACCCCTATGCTGACATTTCACACCAATGCATGATCAAAGGCGATGGCCGTTTTTTGAATATTGCCGCTGCCTCAGTACTTGCCAAAACCGCACGTGATGCCTATATGGCAAATCTGCACAAAGATTTCCCAGCATATCAATGGGACAAAAATAAAGGCTACCCTACCCGTGCACACCGAGAAGCTATTCAAAAATGTGGATCCAATCCACATCACCGGAAATCTTTTCGACTCTTACCCGAGCAATTGGTACTCAATTTATAAGTTCTTATTTTTGAGGAAGCAAAATTTTGACTTTTGAAATCAAACCTCCTCCCCAACTTCCTTTTTCGATTCATATCGCTTGGGCTTGCGGTGCTTGTGGCACTCACTGCCTGCCAGCAAAACCGCCTCGAAGGAGCCACTCCCTACCAACTGGTTCCACACAATGCCATAGCTATTGTACAAGTCAACGACTTTGTAGAACTAAGCCCGGCTTTTGACAACAACAAAATACTACGCTATTGGAAAGATCACTACTCCGATTTGGAAAGTACGCTTTCTTCATTAACTCCTTCGCAGCCTAGTAGTGGTGATTTGTATGTTTTTTCCCCCCAAGGAAAAGAAACCTATGCCACAACCTATATTGGGAGAAAAGAGAAAAACGACACCCTTCCCAACACCAACGCCAAACTAAAAAAATATGAAGGCGTTCAGATCCATCAATCGGAAGAGCGCATTTTTGAAGCTACGGTCGGACGACTGCAGTTGCGTTCTACCACCCTTTTGGCTCTTGAAAACTGTATTCGCAATTTCACCCAGATCAGCAATCAATCAGCAGATCCCACATTTAAAAACCTAAAGGAAAGTCTTAATAACGGAAGTCCTGTCAATCTATTGATACAGCCGGGCACGCATGCCCTTAACAGGATCTTGCTCCCCGAAGCCCCTTTTATCAGAAACAAAATAAATGGCTGGTTGGCCTTTGATATGGAAATTGAAGAACCCTTGGAATGGGATGGCATCGGACTGCTGAACGACTCTATTGCCAATCCTATGAATTGGATTCAAAAACTGGAACGAAAAGCAAGTGAACTGCCCAAAGTGGCCCCTGAAAAAATGGATGCTTTCTTCTCTTTTCCAGTGAGTAATATGGCACAATTGGAAACCAATTTTAGACGCTTTAGCCAATTGCAAAACATGGCGTTAAAACAAGTTGACTTAAGAGTACTGTCTTTAGTTGATGAACTGGGCTGGCTCCGCTATCGGGGCCAAAAGGCTCTTTTGATGCACCTCAATAGTTTGGAAAATGAATTTCCGCTTCTTGCCGAAAAGACCAATGAAAAAACCTATCGAGGAGCCCGCTATTTCAAAATCCGCCTGCCGGAAACCATTAGCAAACTAAGTAAAGCTTTTGGGCAAACCCAAGCACTGCAATGGATTGCTCTAGTGGATAATTATGTCTTATTTACCGAAAGCGAAGAACTAATAAAGCATATTATTTCCAATTATAGAGACGGACGGGTTTTGGATCAAAACAAAGCCTATCAAGACCTTGCCTATACCTTTTCGAGTCGTGGCTCATTCCTTTGGGTTGCTGCTACCGAAACCCTGTTTGACTCCAAAAAATTTCCTTCTAAATCCTATCCTTTTGTAGCCCTCCAAGGAGTGGGAGAAACTGATTTTACGCATTTGCATTTTCGGTTTGGCAACGTTCGTACCCAAAAAGAACAAGGTCGGGTGGTCTCTACAGCAAACTTCAGTGTAGAAAGTCCAATCGCATTGGGGCCCCAATGGCTTAAAAACCATCGCACCAAAGGAATGGATGTGGTCGTCCAAGACGTGCAAAACACGCTCTACCTTTTTTCCAGCCAAGGGAATCTCTATTGGAAAAAAGATCTGAAAGAGCCTATCATCGGTCCGATTCAACAAGTCGATTTGTACAAAAACAAAAAATGGCAGATGGCCTTCCGAACCCTGAAGTACCTGTATATTTTGGATCGTAACGGCAAAGAAGTCAAGCCCTTTAAAATCAAACTTCCTGCCTCTGACAAGCCCCTTCCTCTTGCCATTTTCGATTATGACAACAATAAGAACTATCGCTTTGTATTAGCACAAGACAAACGCCTCTTGATGTATGACAAAAACGGAAAACGTGTCAAAGGCTTTACCCGAAGTAAACTCAAAGCTCCGCTGATCCATCCGCCTAAGCATGCGCGTATTAAAAAGAAAGACTATCTATTGCTCCAACGCAACAACGGTACTCTTGGCATCTTAAATCGAATGGGGAAAGACCGCATCCCAATGCAACAGCATCTCAATTTTAGTGGAAATCAGGTGTATCAGTATCTCGACACCTTTACCACTTCCGATCTAGAGGGCAACCTTGTGCAAATTGACACTCGTGGAAACATTATTAAAAGTCCTTATGAATTAAAACCTGGACATCAAATTGATGCAACCAATAAATCTTTAGTAACCCTTTCGGAAAACAATCTGAACATTAAAGGGATTCCCGTCACCCTTCCCTATGGAAACTATACGGCACCTAAAATATTTTATCTAAACAATACGCTATACATCACTACTACAGACATCGAGTCTCAAAAGGTATATCTGTATTACAGCAATGCAACCCCAGTAGCGAATTTCCCTGTCTATGGAGTGGAGGCTGCAGACATGAGTTTGGATCAAAAGAAAAAGACCCAACTGGTTGTCGCTGCAGAAAATAATGGACTATTGATTTACCAGATCAATCGCTAATTCCGCTTCAAATTGTTTTTGAAAATGGTATAAAATTCGGTCTTGTACTTCTTTTAATGGGATTTCTTTGCCCAGCTCTTTTGCTAGAGAAGTCACCCCTTTTCCTTGAATTCCACAGGGTACGATATACTCAAAATGAGGTAAGTGGGTGTTGATATTCAAAGCAAAGCCATGCATGGTCACCCATCGACTGGCACGCACGCCCATGGCACATATTTTCCGAGCAAAAGGCGTTCCTACATCCAACCAAACACCTGTTTCTCCCGAACTTCTTGTGGCACTCAATTCATAGTCCGCAAGGGTTGCAATGATCACTTCTTCCAAAGTGCGGAGATAACGATGGATATCTGTAAAAAAATGATCGAGATCCAAAATTGGATAGCCCACAATTTGCCCAGGGCCATGGTAGGTTATATCTCCCCCTCGATTGCTTTTGTAAAAGGCTATTCCCTGATGTGCCAGTTGTTCCTCATTTAATAAAAGGTGTTCTATTTTTCCGCTTTTCCCTAGAGTAAATACAGGAGGGTGCTCCACAAACAACAAATAATTGGGCGTTGGCTGGGGCGATTCCGTGTGGCGGTTTGCTTTTTTCTGATCTATGATCCCCTGAAACAATTCCTGTTGATAGTCCCAACATTCTTTGTAAGGCTGCTGACCTAAATGTTGCACATGAACGGTTTTGTTTGCTTCCAAAATCAGAATCTATTGGGATTGTTTAGAATTACCAGAGCAGCAATTACACCCGGCACCCAACCACAAAGGGTCAGAATAAATACAACAAGGAGCGAACCGCACCCTTGGTCATACACCGCCAAAGGGGGAAAGAAAATGGAAAGTACTACGCGCCAAAAACTCATAAATAGGTTTTTTCAAAGATAGGAATTTTAGTTCCTATTGTCCGTCAATCCGTATCTTTGCCGAAATTAAATCATCCTATGAGTGCACTTTCGGAACAAGAACAGGTTCGTAGAGAAAAACGAAACAGCCTTCAAGCTTTGGGAATCAATCCCTACCCAGCCGCCTTATTCCCTGTTGATCATACTTCGGAACAGATCAAAGCCAATTTTGTGGAAGCAAAGGAAGTGGTGGTTGCTGGACGTCTTATGTCCCGTCGCATTCAAGGAAAAGCCAGCTTTGCGGAATTGCAAGACAGTGAGGGGCGTATCCAAGTATATTTCAATCGTGATGAGATTTGCCCCGGGGAAGACAAAACCGCCTATAATGAAGTGTATAAAAAACTCCTTGATATCGGTGATATTATCGGGATTCGAGGAAGCCTTTTTACCACTCAAGTGGGAGAGCCCACCATTAAAGTAAGTTCCTTTGAGGTACTCAATAAAACCCTGCGCCCCCTGCCGCTCCCCAAAACGGATGCCGAAGGAAACAGCTATGATGAATTCAATGATCCCGAACTACGTTACCGCCAGCGATATGTTGATTTAATCGTTAACCCAAAAGTAAAAGACACCTTTATAAAGCGAACTAAAATCACCCAAAGCATTCGTTCGTTCTTTAATCAAAAAGGGTATTTAGAAGTGGAAACACCGATTTTGCAGCCCATTCCAGGCGGTGCTGCGGCTCGTCCATTTGTGACACACCACAATGCTCTCAACATTCCTTTATACCTCAGAATTGCCAATGAACTGTATCTGAAACGACTCATTGTTGGAGGATTTGACGGCGTGTATGAATTTGCCAAAGACTTCCGTAACGAAGGTATGGATCGCACCCACAATCCAGAGTTTACCGTTATGGAACTCTATGTGGCTTACAAAGATTATTTCTGGATGATGGAAACAACAGAGACACTGCTAGAAAAAGTGGCCACTGAAGCTACTGGAAACGCAATGGTAACTGTAGGAAACCACCGCATTGACTTTAAAGCGCCCTATCCACGAGTACCGATATTGGAAGCCATCCAAACCCATACGGGAATTGATGTTTCCGCAATGAACGAGGAGCAGCTTCGTGAAACCGCCAGAGGTCTGGGACTTGAAGTTGATGATCGTATGGGCGAAGGCAAATTGATTGATGAGATTTTTGGGGAAAAATGCGAACACCACTACATCCAACCCACCTTTATTATTGACTACCCCAAATCCATGAGTCCGCTGACCAAAGAACACCGCAGCAATCCAAAACTGACCGAACGTTTCGAACTGATGGTCAATGGGAAAGAATTGGCCAATGCCTATTCGGAATTAAACGACCCGATCGACCAAAGAGAACGTTTTGAAGAACAGCTTAAACTCTCCGAAAAAGGAGACGATGAAGCCATGTTTATCGATCAAGATTTTCTACGGTCACTGGAATACGGGATGCCTCCCACTTCAGGAATTGGCATCGGAATCGATCGCCTCTGTATGTTACTCACCAACAACAGCTCCATTCAAGAAGTACTGTTTTTTCCTCAAATGAAGCCAGAACAAAAGGCTGTAGCATTGACCGCTGAAGAAAAAATCGTTTTGGATCTTTTGAAAAAAGAAAGTCCTGTTGCGCTTCCCGCATTAAAAGAAAATGCAGGTCTAAGCAACAAAAAATGGGACACTGCTATCAAAGGATTGACAGCAAAAAAATTGGCCAAAGTAACCAAAGACGAATCAGGGCTTTGGGTAAACCTTGTCTCTTAGTTGTTTTAAGCAATTCCATTTGCTAATGAAAAGCTCGTTTTAGTTGATTTTATTTTGTATTTAACCAATCCTCAAAAGTCGAAAGTGTAAAGGCGATATCTTCTTCTGATAAGGCATCATTTAAAAAATAACTTTCAAAGGCAGAAGGCGGCAGATAAACCCCACGTTCCAGCATCCCATGAAAATAATTTTTAAAGTGGTCGTTGTTGCCTAAGGCAGCGGTTTTAAAATCCACCACCGGCTGATCCGTAAAATGCAGGGAAAGCATTGACCCCAATCGGTTGATCTGATAAGGTAGTCCTTTGGTTTCCAGCAAAGCCTGCATTCCTTCTTCCAGTTGGGCACACTTCCGATCCAAACGGTCAAACACATCTGAGTGCGACTGTAGATGATGTAGCATGGCATAGCCTGCGGCCATCGCCAAAGGGTTGCCACTCAGGGTTCCCGCTTGATAAACTGGCCCCAATGGAGCCAACTGTGCCATGATTTCTTTTCGAGCGGCAAAAGCCCCCACAGGCAATCCACCTCCCAGCACTTTACCATAGGTGGCTATGTCGGCACGAATCCCTAGGCGTTCTTGCGCCCCTCCGGGGGCTAAGCGAAAGCCTGTCATCACCTCATCAAAGATCAACAAGGCTCCATATTGATCGCAGAGGCTTCGCAAGCCTTCCAAAAATCCAGCTTTGGGAGGAATACACCCCATATTACCCGCCACGGGCTCCACGATAATGGCGGCAATGGTTTCTGGATGCTGTTCAAACTGGCGTACCACGCTTTCCAAATCGTTATAGTCTGCTAAAAGGGTGTCTTTAGCGGTTCCTTTGGTAACCCCGGGGCTACTGGGCGCTCCAAAAGTGACAGCACCACTACCCGCTTGAATCAAAAAAGCATCGGAATGACCGTGATAACATCCGGCAAACTTGATCAATTTTTCACGTCCCGTGAAGCCACGAGCCAAACGAACCGCACTCATGCAGGCTTCCGTACCGGAATTCACCATCCGAATCTGATCCATATTCGGCAGCATAGACACCGCTAACTCGGCAATTTGAGTTTCCAACTCGGTCGGCATTCCATAAGAAGTGCCTTTATCCGCACGTTCTTTAACAGCCGCAATCACGGGTTCAAAAGCATGTCCCAAAATCATAGGTCCCCAACTAGAGATATAGTCAATCAGGCGGTTGCCGTCTTCATCATAGAGATAGGCTCCCTTTGCATGATCGACAAAAATAGGTGTGCCGCCCACGGCTTGAAAAGCACGAACTGGGGAGTTGACCCCGCCAGGAATCACATTTTGAGCCGCTTGAAAAAGGGTACTGCTTCGTTGATATTGCATATTAATCAAGTTGAGGGAGGGTTAATTCCTGCCCAGGATAAATGGTGTTGTTTTTAATCTTGTTGACTCGAATGAGTTCTTTAACCGGAATTTCATATTGTCGGGCAATGCTGTAAAGAGTATCCCCCTTTTGTACGGTGTGATGCTCTTTCGAAGCGCGATATTTCACTTTGGCTACTGCTGTGCGGTTTTTAATTTTGACCTTTTTATCAAAACGATCCAATTGGTAACGCTCAATCAAGCGGATTAATTTTTGTGGGTATTTAGGGTCGGTGGCATAGCCTGCTTTTTTCAATCCACGCGCCCATGCTTTATAATTGGTGGGGTTCAGATCAAATAGAAAAGCATAGCGACTGCGTTCGGTCAAAAACAATGAATGGTCCCGATAGGAGGTAAACGGATTTTGATAGACCCGAAAACACTCGCCTTTCCGATCGTCGTCATGGTAAATACGCTTACCGTTCCAATCGCTATGGCACTTAATACCAAAATGATTGTTGGCCTCCCTTGCCAAACGACCACTCCCATTGCCAGATTCCAGTAAACCTTGTGCTAGGGTAATACTGGCCGGAATCCGAAATTCCGCCATTTCTTTTTGTGCGACGGGGCTAAATACTTCAATATAATAAGCAATGCGCTCAGCCGTGCTTTGCTTGGGATTGTATTGAAATTGATTTTTAGCTGTTTTGACGGACGGCTTAGACGTTTTGCCTTGTGCTTTTTGCTCCGCTTTTGGAGTAGATTGTGTTTTAGATAGCGTATTTTCTTTGATTCGTACTTTCCGTACCCCACAGCCCGTCAATGCAAGGGAGAAAATCAGACAGAAGAATAGTTGAGCAAAGGAAGTCCCTTTTGCTGATTGCGCTGATTGAATCCGGCAAGTCCTTGCAGTCCTCCACTGTGAATAATCAAAACCTTTGTACCCCATCGCCATTGCTCTTTCTTTATGAGGTCAAAAATACCAAAAAGCATTTTCCCTGTGTAAATTGGATCTAAAGGAATTCCATATTTTTTATAAAATGTATTCATAAAACCAATCAATTCGTTTGAGGCCTTGGCATAACCTCCAAATTCATAGCCGCGAACCAATTCCCAGTTTTCCTTGCTTGTCCATTGTCTTATATCCGTTTCCAAATCAGAATGCTTTAAGGCTGGAAATCCAAGTATGTATTGCTGTGCTGTACTGCCTTCAATCAGTCCTGCAAGGGTTCCCCCAGTGCCTACACAGCTACAGATGGTATCAAAAGCCTCTTCCGTTGGGCCTAATATTTCGGTACATCCTTTTACGGCCAAGGCATTGGTGCCTCCTTCAGGCAACACATACTGTTTGGAGGATTGTAAAACCGATGGAATTCGCTTTTCCTTGTATTCTGCTCGTGTCAGAAAGTGTAACTGCATCCCTTTCGAACGACAAAAAAGGAGGGTTGGGCTTTTCGATACTTTTCCCTGCCATTCTTCCCCTCGTACCAAACCCAATGTTGGAATGCCATAATCAGCCCCTGCGGCAGCCACAGCGGCCAGATGATTGGAAAAA
The DNA here is from genome assembly GCA_009886755.1 of Flavobacteriaceae bacterium. Taxonomy (GTDB): domain Bacteria; phylum Bacteroidota; class Bacteroidia; order Flavobacteriales; family Flavobacteriaceae; genus UBA11891. The sequence continues at coordinate 13,781 of QXYU01000044.1, read as the reverse complement.
GCACCGCCAAAAGTAAGGACTTGCCCTAACGAATGCTCTTGCAAATGCAAAAAATTATATTGGAGTTTTCGGAACTTATTGCCTGATACCTGCGGATGTACCGCATCCTCTCGTTTGACAGTCAACCGAATGCCATTTAAGGTATCAATAAATTGATTTTCACTAAAAACAGACGTTCCAAACATAGCGCTGATTGTTGGATAAAGATACAAAGGTTTGTACCTTAGTCTCAAAAGGAAAAGATGCCCCTAGACCCACTCCCCCCTTTGGAAGAAGGGGATTTTTATCTCAGTCCGGAAGGCTATCGCGTATTTACTGAAAAGTATCATCTCAAGCGCGGTTATTGTTGCCAAAGCGGTTGCCGCCACTGTCCCTATGGATATGATGCCAAAAAAGGACGTTAGTATTAGGGCATAGTTTTTGATCTTAACACAGAAAAATACTTTGATATGAAAAAATGGATTCTCCTCTTGGCTGCCCCACTTCTCATTGTTGGCTGTTCTTCAATCGCTGTTTTTTCAGATTTTGATAGTGCCGTTGACTTTAGTCAATACATTACTTACGCCTATCTCAAAAAAGACATTGACGCTGTTAGCATTTCAGACTTGGACAAACGGCGTATCCTGCGAAGTATAGATGCCAATCTAGACACCAAAGGTTTATCCAAATCGGAATCACCCGACCTATTGATTCGTATCAGTACACAAGCCAAGGAACGAGTCTATTATAATAACAACTACTGGGGATGGAATTGGGGTTGGAATCCTTGGTTTATGGGGCCTTCTTTTCAAAACATTAGTACCCGTACCGAAGGAATTCTATATATCGATTTGATTGATGGAAAAACCAAGCAACTTGTTTGGCAAGGACGTGGCCGCGGGCCGCTTTTGGAAATGACCCCCAAACGGGATGAACGTATTCACACTTTGGTTACCGAAATATTGTCTGCCTACCCCCCTGAAAAAGATAATTAAGAGGAAAAAACAAGTCCCGGAGCAGCCTCTAAAGCGGCTGAAATTCCTTCTGAATAGCTTCCGCCAGCTGTGGCAAAAAAGGCTTGTCCACCACCACCGCCGCGAATGTGCTGCCCAAGATTGCGAACCATTTCCCCCGCATTCAGACCTTTATCCACTACAAGCGCTTTGGATATATAACAGCTCAAAATGGGTTTTTCATTGGATACCGCAGCCAAAACCAAAACCAAATTATCTTTGTTTTGACCCAATTCAAAGGCTAGGTTTTTAATTCCTTGGGCATCCATATCTACTTGCTTGGCAAGAAACTGAATCCCTCCTTTTTCGGTAATTTCCGTTTCCAATTCTTTTCTCAAAATTTGTCCTTTGAGCTTGTTTAATGCCGTTACCTCTTTTTTAAGCTGAGCATTTTCGGCTTGCAACTGACCAATGGTTTTAACAGGATCTTGCGGACTGTTCAACAATTTTTGTATCGTATTCAACACCTCATTTTGTTCTTCAAAATAAGTCTTAGCTGCATCACCAGTGATGGCTTCAATTCTTCGAACACCAGCCGCTACAGCCGCTTCTCCCGTGATTTTAAAATGCCAAATTTGACGGGTATTGGAAACATGGGTGCCACCACACAATTCTACGGATTGTCCAAAACGGATAGCACGAACCGTATCGCCGTATTTTTCTCCAAACAAGGCCAAAGCACCTTGTTTTACGGCTTCTGATTTTGGAATATTACGACTTTCTTCCAAAGGTAATTGCTCTTGAATACGTGCGTTCACAAATTGTTCTACTTGCAAGAGCTCTTCAGAAGTAACCTTTGCAAAATGTGAAAAATCAAAACGGAACATTCCAGAGTGCACCATAGATCCTTTTTGCTCAACATGATCACCCAAAAGAGCACGTAGTGCTTGGTGCATCAGGTGTGTCGCAGTATGATTGCATGCGATTCGCATTCGTTGCTTGGCATCTACAACCGCCTTGAAATTGCCTTTGGTATCTTTAGGAAGTGTCTTACAAAAATGTAAGATTAGATCATTTTCTTTTTTGGTGTCCGTGATATAATGAATATCTCCTTTGGCATCTTCTAAATAGCCTTTATCACCAACTTGTCCCCCACCTTCTGGATAGAAAGGTGTCAAATTGAAAACCAGCTGATACATATCCCCTTCCTTTTTGGAAGTAACTTTTCGGTAGCGGGTGATTTTAACTTCCGTCTCTAGTAAATCGTACCCAACGAATTCCTCAACTTGATTCTCCAGCAATAGCTGCCAATCGTCGGAAGAGGAAGCAGCGGCTGCACGAGAACGTGCTTTTTGCTTGTCCATTTCCACAGCAAAACCTGATTCATCAATACTAAATCCTCGTTCACGACCAATCAATGCTGTTAGGTCTAATGGAAATCCAAAAGTATCATATAGTTCAAAGGCCTTGGCACCGCCAATCTCCTTGTCTTTTGAACCAGCTAATAGGCTGTCCAAAAGCACTAAGCCTTGATCTAGGGTCTTTAGAAAAGAGTTTTCTTCTTCGCGAATCACATTAACTGCTAAATTTTGTTGCTGTTTGAGTTCAGGAAAAACAGCCCCCATTTGTTGATTTAGAATAGCGACCAACTGATGGATAAATGCTTCTTTTTGATTGAGGAAGGTAAATCCGTATCGAATGGCACGGCGCAAAATACGTCGGATTACATATCCAGCTCCTGTATTGCTTGGCAACTGGCCATCGGCAATGGCGAAATATACGGTTCGCAAGTGGTCTACAATAACACGAATGGCAATATCCGTTTCTTCATTGACCCCATATTCAGTACCTGTTCGCGTTTCAATTTCACGAATCAAGGGTGTGAAAACATCCGTGTCATAATTGGACCGAACCCCCTGTAACACCATACAAAGTCGCTCAAAACCCATTCCTGTATCAACATGTTGCGCAGGAAGTTTTTCAAGGGAGCCATCCGCTTTACGATTGAACTGCATGAATACCAAATTCCACACCTCAATGACTTCTGGGTGGTCTTGATTGACCAATCCCGCTCCAGAAACTTTTGCTTTGTCGGATTCACTGCGAATATCCACATGGATTTCGGAACAAGGACCACAAGGCCCTTGGCCGCCCATTTCCCAAAAATTATCTTTTTTGTTCCCATTCAAAATACGGTCTTCGGGAATCAACGCTTTCCAGTAGTCGTAGGCTTCTTGATCTTTCTCCAAGCCTTCTTTGGCATCTCCCTCAAAAATAGTCACATAGAGCTTTTCGGGGGGAATCTGATATACTTCCGTAAGCAGTTCCCACGCCCAATTGATGGCCTTTTTTTTAAAATAATCGCCAAAACTCCAGTTTCCCAACATTTCAAAAAAGGTGTGGTGATAGGTGTCAATCCCTACCTCTTCCAAGTCATTGTGTTTCCCAGAAACACGCAAACATTTTTGCGTGTCCGCCACACGAACAGATTGAGGGGTGGATTGTCCTAAAAAATAGGCCTTAAACTGGTTCATTCCGGCATTGGTAAACAATAGAGTAGGATCGTCTTTGATCACCATCGGTGCAGAAGGCACTATAGCGTGCTGCTTGGATTCAAAAAAATCTAGAAATTTTTGCCGGACTTCAAAAGACTTCATGTTTTTTGTTTTTTATTTGAATGCTGCAAAGGTAACGGATATCATGGGAAAAGCCTACCCTCTTGGTTTTCAAATTCAAGGCAGAAATTTTCCTATATTTGCAAGATTAAATAACGTGGTACATTTTAATATATGCCAAAAGTAAAATACCATTACGACCCGAAGACGCTTTCGTATTTACCCGTCGAAAACTCTACACCGCTACGGATATCCAACTTTCTTTTGTTCTTACTTTCTTCAGCCATCTTTGGTGCTGTCTTGCTTTTTGCCTTGATCAATACCCGTTGGCTCAATACTCCAACAGAGATTGTTCAGGAACGAGAATTGAAAAATTACGAGCTACAATTCGACATATTGAATCGTCGTTTGGCACAGATTGAGTCTGTTTTGGAGAATGTTGAAGATCGCGACAACAATCTTTACCGAGTTTATTTCGAAGCAAGCCCCATTCCTGAAGCCCAACGTCGAGTTGGTTTTGGGGGTGTTAATCGTTACAAAGGTCTTGAAGGCTATGCCAATTCGGAACTTATCGTAAACACTACCAAACGCATTGATGTATTAACCAAGCAGATTGTCGTTCAATCGCAATCGCTAGCCGAAATCGAAGAACTGGCCAAGGACAAAGAAGCTCTATTGGCTTCTATTCCTTCTATACAGCCGGTACGAAACGAAGATTTGATTCGGATGGCCTCTGGTTACGGTTACCGAACAGACCCTTTTACCAAGAAACGTAAAATGCATTATGGAATGGATTTTACAGCTTCTCGGGGCACTCCGATTTATGCTTCAGGCAACGGTGTTGTTAAACGTGCGGACAACCGTTCTTCAGGTTATGGAAAACACATACGTATCGATCATGGATTTGGATATGTAAGCCTCTATGCCCATTTGAACAAATACAATGTCAAAAGAGGTCAAAAGGTCAAAAGAGGTGATATTATTGGTTTTGTAGGAAGCACTGGGAGATCCGTAGGGCCTCATCTGCACTATGAAATTTTTAAGGACGTGAAAAAAATCAATCCGATGAATTTCTATTACGGTCAGCTTTCTTCTGAAGAATTCGACAAACTCCTCACCGAAGCGAGCCAAGAGAATCAATCCCTAGACTAATGCACATTGAATTACCTGAAAAACGGTATTACTCCATTGGGGAAGTTGCTAAGGCCTTTGGCGTTAACACCTCATTATTGCGCTTTTGGGAAAAGGAATTCGATCAGATCAAACCGCAAAAAAAAGCCAGTGGAACTCGGAAATACACTCCTGAAGATGTCAAAAGCATCCAACTGATCTATCACTTGGTCAAAGAAAAAGGACTCACTATTGAGGGAGCCAAGAAACAACTGAAAATGCAAACTAAGGAAGATCCCAAAACAGCCTTGTTTGAAAAACTTCAAAAGATCAAAGACTCACTTGAACGCTTTCGCGATCAGCTTTAATCTTATTTTTTTCGGAAAAATATCTTGATGGGAACTCCTGTAAAATCGAAGTTCTCCCTTAACTGATTCTCTAAAAATCGACGGTAAGGATCTCTTACATACTGGGGTAGGTTGCAGAAAAAAGCAAAGGACGGGAAAGGTGTTGGAAGCTGAGTACAGAACTTAATCTTGACATATTTGCCTTTGAGAGAAGGAGGGGGTGTTTTTTCAATAATGGGAAGCATCAAATCGTTGAACTTACGAGTGGGTACTTTCCGAGATCGACTTTGGTAGACCGAAACAGCTGTTTCCAAAGCCTTGTATATGCGTTGTTTTGTAGTCGCCGACACAAAGACAATCGGCACATCGGTAAAGGGTTCTATTTGCTTGCGTATGGTCGCCTCAAACGCTTTTACAGAGCCGGTTTCTTTTTCCACCAAATCCCATTTGTTAACCAGAATGACAATTCCTTTTTGGTTGCGATGTGCTAGCCAAAAAATATTTTGCACCTGACCGTCAAAACCGCGTGCAGCGTCAACTACCAACAAACAAACGTCGCTGTTTTCTATCGCTCGAACGGACCGCATCACGGAGTAAAATTCAATATCTTCTTTAACTTTGGCTTTTCTGCGAATTCCCGCGGTATCCACCAAGAAAAAATCAAACCCATAGCGATTGTAGCGAGTATCGATGCTATCGCGAGTAGTTCCGGCAATATCCGTGACAATGTATCTTTCTTCACCAATAAGCGAATTGATTATGGAAGACTTCCCAGCATTGGGACGTCCTACAACCGCAAATCGAGGCAATCCGTCATCCTGAGTTTCCAATTGAGGAGGCAGTTGTTCTACTAAGGCGTCCAGGAGTTCACCACTTCCACTTCCATTGATACTGGATACCGGAAACAGCCACTCAAAACCAAGTGCATAAAACTCCGCCGCATCTTCAACCCGTTTACCATTATCCGCTTTATTGGCAATAATAAAAACAGGCTTGGCCGTCTTGCGCAACAGTTGTGCCACCGCCTCGTCCATGCCCGTAATTCCAGCTTCAACGTCCACCATAAAAAGGATGGCGTCCGCTTCTTCGATCGCAAGATTCACCTGACGGTCGATTTCTTTTTGAAAAATATCATCGCTGCCCTCTACATAGCCTCCGGTATCAATAAGGGTAAACTCTCTGCCGTTCCAATCCGATTTACCATAATGGCGGTCGCGTGTAACGCCACTCACGGCGTCAACAATAGCTTCGCGCTTTTGAATCATGCGGTTGAAAAACGTGGATTTCCCAACATTGGGTCTCCCAACAATAGCGACAATTGTGCTCATAGATCTTTAATTGGTGCAAAAGTACGGGTTTCCAAGCGAAGGCAGCAGGGAAAGCTTAGTTTTGATAGCCAAACCTTCGGAGTTGCTGTTGATTCGAACGCCAATTTTTAGCGACTTTCACGAAGATTTCCAGAAAAATCTTCTTTCCAAAAAAGCGTTCCAATGAGTGTCGCGCTGTGGATCCTACTTGTTTGAGTTTTTTCCCTTTGTGTCCAATCAAAATTCCCTTTTGTGTTTCGCGCTCCACAAGAATAACCGCTTGAATTTTAATAATCTTGGGCTCCTCTATAAAAGACTCTGTAATCACCTCCACCGCATAGGGGATTTCCTTGGTGTAGTTGTTCAGTATGGCTTCGCGAATGGCCTCATTGACAAAGAAACGTTCGGGCTTGTCTGTAATCTGATCTTTGGGGAAATAGGGTGGGTTTTCAGGCACCAATTCTACCAATAACTGGAGTAGTTCTGGAACAAAAAATTGCGTCAATGCCGAAATGGGATAGACCTTGGCGTTGGGTAATAATTCTTGCCAGTGCATCACCGCTTGTTCCAATTCGGATTGATGACTTAAGTCCATTTTATTTAACAAGACCAACAAAGGTGCTTTTGTTTTTGAGATGCGCTGAAAGAGTCTTTCGTCTTTAATTTTGGTTTCCCCTAAAGCCACCATATACAGAAGTACGTCAGCATCATCCAACGACTCTTTGACAAAATCCATCATAGCGGTTTGCATTTCATAAGCCGGTTTGATGATTCCAGGGGTGTCTGAGATGACCAATTGATAGTCATCGCCATTGACCAAACCTAAAATACGATGTCGAGTTGTTTGTGCTTTATGAGTAATGATCGAAAGGTCAAGCCCCATAAGGGCATTGATAAGGGTTGATTTTCCAACGTTTGGATTTCCAATGATGGAAATGAATCCCGATTTATGAGTGTTTTCTTTCACACGATAAAGATACGGACTTCAGTAGGATTGATTTGCTTGGCGTGGTTTTTGTTCCTATATTAGCACTTCAAATCGCGAGGTAGAGCAGTAGGTAGCTCGTTGGGCTCATAACCCAAAGGTCGCAGGTTCGAGTCCTGCCCTCGCTACTAAAACAATAAAACGGTTACATTTTTATAAAGTGTGACCGTTTTTTTATGAATACACATTTAATGTAAATAAAACCTTACATTTAATTATTTTTTCATATATTTGTAAAGTAAACATTACAAAATAATATTATGAAAGATCAAAAAAAACAAAATAAAATTTTGCTGGCATGGACATTAGCATGGGTAGTAAGTTTAGGTATTTTGACAGCTGCAGAAAACTCACTTTGGGATAATAAAGTATACACTATAATAGGATTAATAATAAATTTTGCTGTTGGAGTAGGTATGATAATCGCTCATAAAAATTTATTTAAGACTTATGACGAATTACAAAAGAGAATTCAATTTGAAACAATGGCCATTACATTGGGTTTAACAGTAATAGTTGGTCTAACATATGAAGTGTCTTTTGATTTTGGAATTATTGGGAAGGAACCTGAATTCGAATATCTAATGATGTTTATTTCACTTTCATACATTATTGCTAATATCGTTAATTCAAGAAGATTTCGATGAAAAATAAACTAAAGGAATTAAGGAAAAATCAAAAATTGACACAAGAAGAATTAGCCAACTTAATTGGTATTTCACGTCAAGCGATAAATGCGATTGAAAAAGAAAAATTTGATCCAAGTTTACCCACAGCATTTAAGATGTCAAAGTTATTTGAGATAGCTATTGAGGAACTCTTCTTTTTTGAGGGATCTAAATAATTAATTGAATTGATTTATTAACTTCCAAGAAGTCTACTGGGGTAAAACTTAAGTTCGATATTTCAATAGAGTTATCTACTAAAACAACAAAACGGTTATACTATTATAGTATAACCGTTTTGTTACTTTTAACTAATGAGAAAATCGTTAGTACCATTAATTCTTTTACTAGAAGTACTTATTAGCTGTAACAAAGTTGAGACCCATAAAAATTTCGAAGCCTGTTATACAAACGCTAATGCCCGATCAATAATCCATGACGATATATCAAGAGCGTATTTAATATATGTGCCTGATTCTTATGATGGTGCATCCGCAGTCCCCGTATTGTTTAATTTCCATGGTTTTGGAGGTAGTGCAAGTGAATTTATGAATGATGCAGACATGCGTTCATTAGCAGAATCAGCCCCCTTTATTTTGGTCTATCCTCAAGGTAGTTGTTCAGAGGGTTCCTCTCACTGGAATGCTTGTCCAACTGGTGGGGACAATAAAAGTGATGCTGATGATTTTGGTTTTGTGGAAGCCCTAATAAATGAGATTTCATCTCAGTATGCTATAGATATGAAGAGAATTTATACTGCAGGATACTCTAACGGCGGTATGATGGCATATGGACTTGCGAATTATAAAAGTGATTTAATTGCTGCGGTAGCATCTATTTCAGGAGTAATGCTTGACTGTATAGGAACTACAAGTCATCCTATGCCTGTAGTCCATCTTCATGGAACTTCTGATGCTGTACTCCCATATAATGGGAGCAATGACTGGAGCTCTGCACAAAGTATCTTAGACCATTGGATTGATTTTAACAATACATCCACAAGCCCAACTGTAACTACTGAAAATAGTGGAGGAATATCCATTGAGCATTATGTCTATAGCCAAGGTGATAACTCAGTTTCTGTTGAGCATTATAAATATATCGGAGGAGACCATCTTTGGTTTAATACAACTTTTAAAGGTAAGACCACAGCTGAATTGATTTGGAATTTTGTTTCACGATATGACATAAATGGACTGCGATAAAGTGCTTAAAACCTCCTATGATTTTTCATCTTTTGGGATAATGGGAATCCATATTTCTTCTTCTGACTCCTGATCATTATTTCTATATTTCTTTCCCAAGACCTCAAAATGAGGCCTGTCAGCAATCTCAAAAGCAGATTTAGGTAACCATTCTAAAAAATATATTCAAACACTGAATTGTCAGAACTTAATCC
>QXYU01000044.1:0-4411 GCA_009886755.1 Flavobacteriaceae bacterium | reverse complement strand
AATCCCTTGTAATCAAATACGGCATAAAGTCCGCCCTTCAAAATAACTGATTTCATTCCATTAGGCACATTTTCAGAATAGGATTTCTAATTTAAGGCAGCATGAATAAATCTTCTACTTTACAATTTAAGGTTTTTGCGATTTTCAGTGCCAGTACAGTTGAAGGCACATAGACTCCGTTCTCTATCGCATTAATACTCTTTCTTGAAACCTCTGCCTTAATGGATAATTCTTGTTGGGTTAATTCGGCAGATTTTCTCAATTGTTCTAAATTATTTAAGAGCTTTTCATGGTTTTTACCCATTATTATTTCTTTTCAAATTCTTCAACAGCATTTGTTAGTTCTTTTCCTGTATTTGGATAGAGGTATCCCGCTATTAGCGTCCCAATCCCTATTAGACCAACCAAAGCGCCAACGCCTTCTAATATCCTTCCAATCGCTAGATATCCCAATAAATAGAGACCGGCTCCAACAAATAATGTAATCACCCCATTTCTTCTATAATCTATTGGTTCTTTTTTTCTTTCCTCAAAGATTTTCAACAATTCTTCTACTTTAGAAGGATCTTCTAGATTTTTAGATATCTCTAAAACAGTTTCTCTCTTTCCTTTCGCATCTTTATACAGCCAGATAAATACAGACACTGGAATTATGATTCCCGTAAGCATTCCAAAAATCGGTATTAAGATTTCAGTTTGATATTCCATAATGTGATTTTATTTATATGTAACGCAAACGTAACATTTAATTTTATGACACGCAAACGTTACACTGAAATAAATTCTTAGATTTCAGAAATAAGCACTTCTATGGGAACTCTAGTCGTGTAGAAAATAGAACACTTCTACACAAGATGGGCTCGTGTTTTACGAGTCCGCTTTTAATGGAACAAACATCCCTCTCCTTAAAAGGATTAAATCCGCTTGAAAAGTCTTGAAGAAAATTAAATACTTTAACTACTGTAACCATCGTATCGATATAACTTAACCCGCTTAGATCAATAGCACCGTCTATACTTTCAAAACTAAATGTTTGCACCATCGGTATTGGCTCCGAGACACCAGTACTTTAAATGATTAGGTAATCAACCCTAATCGTAAAATTCCATTCACCAACACAAGTATTGGAGATTCATGGTTAAAATCAGAAACGGTTTACAAAAGATTGGTCCGTATTTTGAAATAATAATAATAACAGTTATTAAATTACACCTAAATGTTTCAAAAGAATGACCTATAAAATGCCACTTTAGCAGGGCAGGCTTTTCTTTGTATTTTAGAGTTCTATATGGAAAAAAATTGGTGGAAAGAAGGTGTGGTCTATCAGATTTATCCGCGCTCTTTTAAAGACAGCACGGATAACGGTATTGGTGATCTTGCTGGAATTCTTGAAAAACTAGACTATCTCAAGTCCTTAGGTATAGATATGATCTGGCTCTGTCCCGTTTACCAATCCCCCAATGATGACAATGGTTATGACATTTCAGATTACCGATCCATCAGCGAAGAGTTTGGCGGGGATTCCGCTTTTGAGGCCTTACTGGATGGGATCCATCAAAGAGAGATGCGCTTAATTATGGACTTGGTCGCCAATCACAGCTCCGACGAGCATCATTGGTTTCAAGAAGCACGCAAAAGCCGAGACAATCCCTATCACGACTATTACTATTGGAAAGCGGGAACCCCTGACGCCCCACCCAATAATTGGCAATCCGTATTCAATGGCAGCGTATGGGAATGGAACGATGCTACTCAGGAGTATTATTTGCATCTCTACACCAAAAAACAGCCCGATCTTAACTGGGAAAACCCGAAAGTTCGACACGAAATTTATGCCATCATTGCCTACTGGCTTGACAAAGGCGTGGATGGCTTCCGTATGGATGTCATATCCTTAATTTCAAAACGCCTTGATTTTAAATCCACACCCAAAAACATGGCGTTTATTGACGTAATGGAACAACATTATGCCAACGGGCCAAAGGTTCACTCCTTTCTTAAAGAAATGAATCAAGAAGTACTTTCCAACTACGACATTGTAACCGTAGGAGAAGGGCCTGGGGTAAACCTTGAACATGGTCCGCGTTATGTTTCTGCATCTGAGAAGGAACTCGACATGGTATTTCATTTTGACCATATGTCCATAGATTTTGGCCCCGAAGGAAAGTACGATCCCATTCCCATTGACTGGGTTCGTTTTAAAGAAATTTTCAGGCAATGGGACGCAACCAATAGCTCTAACGGCTGGAATAGCATTTTTCTAGGAAACCACGACTTTTCACGAATCGTATCGCGCTTTGGCAATGACACCCAGCACCGAGTTGCCTCCGCCAAATTATTTGCTACACTTTTGATGACAATGCGTGGAACCCCCTATATCTACCAAGGAGATGAAATCGGAATGACCAATATTGAGCATCCACATATTGATGCCTATAATGATATCGAAACCCGCAATGCTTGGGTCGCTGCCAAAAACGCTGGCAAAAACATGGCTCAATTTTTAAAAGCAGTACACCGGCAGAGTCGTGACAATGCCCGATCCCCCATGCAATGGGATGCAACCCCCAATGCTGGTTTTTCAAACGCAAAACCTTGGCTAACGGTGAACCCAAATCATTCCGAGATCAATGTAGCAAAAGCAGAGAAAGACACTTCATCAATCCTACACTACTATCGAAAAATGATTGCGTTTCGCAAGGCGCATCCAACAATCGTTTATGGTTCTTTCACTGATCTGGATCCCAATCATCCACAACTCTACACCTATAAAAGAGAGAATGCAGCCCATCGCTTTATGATCGTCCACAATTTAGGAGACACCGAACTGCAATGGACGCAAGAAAATCCCGAATATATATTTTGCATGGGCAATTATGCTACTTTAATGAAAAACAAGCTTCAAGCTTGGGAAACTAGGATCTACCAATTAGATATAGCGTAGAATCCAACGTTCCGTTTCCTCAGAAAAACGCTCCAAGGCGGCACTATCCCCTTTTTTAATTTTGAAAATTAGCTCTTTTTGAACGCTAATAGGAATGTTGACTTTACGTGTGAAAGCGCGGTCAACAATCTGAAAATCAAATAGCATTTTATCTTGAAACGCTGTTTGTTGATGGGTGTTTTCAAGGAGTATTGTTAGAATTTGCTGCGTCCATTTTTTGGCCATCAATTCTTCTGCCGCAGCTTTGAACTCATTATTCATAGGGGTATGAAAAGGAAGATCCGAAACCACGGAATACTCCCAAGTAGGAGCGTTAGAAGCTTGGGAAAAAATAAATCCGGGAAGCAAAAGGGCTAAGTAGAGAAACTGTTTCATAATGCTGGTTTATGGTTCCGAAACTAAGATAAAAAAAAAGGCTGTACCAAAGACAGCCTTTTTCACTGGTTTTTTTATTAAAGACTAATGAAATCGATCGAGATTCTCAGTCAACCAAAGCCTACAAGACTCAAAATCAGAAAACTGGTGCTCTTCTAGGATCAATTCGTTTAAAATTCCGATTGTTTGCATCATATATTCTGGCTGTTCGCGAACGCCCTCCAAAAAGGGAGTAATTCCCTTTTGTGTTAGCTCAATAAGAATGTATTCTAGTGCAAATAATCCACATTGATCAATCAAAGGAACACGCTCCATACGAATGAATACCACTTTTGTACTATCAGGCAACTGTTTAGAGAGCGCCTGAAAATCACTGGTAAAACCAAAAAAAAAAGGTCCCTCAATATGTTTTATAAAGACCTTACTTAAAAACTCAGAACTCAACAACTTCTCGTCTTTCCAGGCTTTTTCTTTTTGAACTGGAGCCACTTCTGACATTTCATGGGTCACATCGCCCATTTTCTTCATAAAAGAAAGGGAGGCTAATACCAATCCAATACCTACTGCATAAACTAAATTCCATACCACAGCCAACACCAAAACCACAAACATCACGCCTACTTCGGAGCGTGGAATCTTAGAAAGCGCTCTCAAGCCACGATAATCCATTACCCCAATTCCTACGGTAATCAAAATTCCCGCTAAAACAGCTGCTGGGATTTGAGAAGCAATAGGTGCAAGAAGCAATAAAATAATCAAAAGTACAAGGGCCGCTACCATCCCCGAAAGCTTTGTTTTTCCCCCTGATTGAATATTAACCACGGTGCGTATGGTTGCTCCAGCTCCTGGAATTCCTCCATAAAGAGCACTAATGCTATTTCCAATTCCCTGACCAATTAATTCTCGATTGGGTAAATGTTTTGTTTTGGTCAAATTGTCTGCCACCACTGAGGTCAGCAACGAATCAATCGCTCCCAACAAGGCCAATGTCTGGGCCGTTGCAAAATAAGGCAGCAGATGGAGCAGATTAAAATCATTGAAAATTCCAAAAAGTAATAGAAGGGGCGTTCCATCATTATTAGGTTATGTATC
>QXYU01000043.1 GCA_009886755.1 Flavobacteriaceae bacterium | reverse complement strand
GGCCAGTGGTGTAGAAACCATTGACCGTCACTCGAAGAAAAAGCAACGTTTTTCCACGAAAGTGATTTTTGTAAATGCTGCAACCATCAATACCAACGCTATTTTATTAAACTCAACATCAGAGGCCTTTCCGAATGGGCTTGGTAATAGCAATGGTAATTTGGGTAAATATTTGGCTTTTCATAATTATCGCGGTAAAGTCAATGCTACGTTTAAAGGAAATCTGGACAGTTATTACTATGGGCGGCGTCCAACCTCTATCATGATTCCCAACTTCCGAAACATCAAAGGAAATGATGTCAACTTCAAAGGAGGGTATTTGGTAAACTACACCGCTTCACGCCAAGGTTGGGGACGTACCCAAGAAGATGGAGATACATTTGGCACCAATTATATTGAACGGGCTGCCAAACCCGGGCCTTGGAGTGTGCATATGTATATGCAAGGAGAAACCATTCCTGTCAAGGAAAACGAAGTATGTCTTTCACAGCAAGTTGACCCATACGGTATTCCCAGTCCTGTTTTGAATGTAGGTTATACGGCTAATGACGAAAAAATGATAGCCGACTTTTTGGAGCAAGCCAGTCAAATGTTGCGCAAAGCCGGTTGTGAAAACATCCAACAAGTCGATTCCAAGCAGGCACCTGGTCTTGATATTCATGAAATGGGGGGGGCTCGAATGGGTGAAGACCCTTCCGTGGCGGTTACCAACGCACACAATCAGCTGCATGATTGCAAGAATGTCTTTGTAACTGATGGAGCCTGCATGACTTCAACAGGAACAAAAAACCCTTCTTTGACCTTTATGGCCATGACGGCACGAGCCGCCAACTTTGCTGCCGACCAGATGAAACAAGGACTGCTTTAAAAGAAGAGCCTAAAAAGAACGATTTACGCCTTCTAAATACTGATTGGCTTCTGATTCTTCAAACAAGGCTTTTTCCGTATCCCAATGCAAGGTTTTATTTGGGAAACGCCCCGCGATAACTCCTAACAAGATCGTTTCTGTCAATCGAGAAGCATAGGAGAAGGGAGCCGAACAGCTTGCCTTTCCAAGACATGCATCAATAAACTGATGATAGTGCTTGGGAGACTCGGTTGCATAGTTTCTAATCGGTTCTCCAAGGGTGTTCTCTGGATCGTATTTTTCAATATCATACTCTTGATACTTTCCATCAACAATAAGCTTTGGCAACTGCATAAAATGCGGTAGCAAAAGGGTTCCCTTTTCGCCATAAAACAAGGCACCTTGGTCAGGCAACTGGTCATTATTGGGCAAACGCATGGCTTTGTTTTTTCGTGGGGCTTTGTAACCGTCTTCCCAAATCCAAGTTAAGGTTTCTGTCGTATAGGGCGTTTGGCCAAACGTATAGGTCACTTTATTGGATTCTGCATACCCAAACCCATTGGGTTTTCGGCAATTGTTTTTGATGGTTTTGGGAACATCCAAAGCCAAGGCATTGTAGGGTGTGTCAAAGATGTGAACCCCCATATCTCCCAATGTACCACAACCAAAATCTACGAGTTTACGCCAGTTGGCAGGGTGGTAATAATTTTCTTTATAAGGACGCTCAGCAGCAGTTCCAAGCCAAAGATTCCAATCCAAATGTTCTGGCACCGGATCGTTTCCCTTGGGGGCAGGGCCATCAAAACCCCAGTTTTTGTTAGACCAAGCGCGAACCGTATGGACTTTTCCAATAACCCCACCTTGAATCATTTGGGTCGCCAATTTATAATCATAAAAGGAATGTACCTGAATGCCCATTTGAGTGATTAAGTTTTTCTCTGCAGCCATTTTCTTCATTGCCCGGGCTTCTGTAACGTGATGTGTCAGTGGTTTCTGACAATATACTGGCTTATTCTGCTCCATACCCAATAATGAAGCAGGCGCATGGGTATGGTCTGGCGTACTGACCACTACTGCATCTATTCCTTCTGAGAAACTAGCATACATTTTCCGATAGTCTGTAAATGTTTTTGCGTTTGGAAAAAGCTCTTGTGCCTTTGCCAAGGCTTTTTGATCTACATCACAGAGTGCTGAAACTACCACTTGAGGGTGCGAAGCAATGGCTTTTAAATCTTCCATTCCCATGCCGCCAACTCCAATATGAGCCGTTCTAATTTTTTGTTGTCCGGTAATCGCCCAGCCTCCTTTTGGTAATAGGGCTGCTCCCAAAGCCGCCGCTGATGTTTTTAAAAAATCTCGTTTGTTCATACTAGCGTTTTCTGATTTTAATGTTTCTAAAAGCCAAGCCACTTCCATGGTCCTGAAATCCTATGTACCCTTTTTTAAATCGGGCATAGTCAGGATAGTCTTTCCATTTAGAGGTCGCTCTGCGTTGTTTCCAATCATCGGAATCGGGAACAAAAGAAATGGTCTCTTCTCCATTCAAATAATAGGTAACTTTTTCTGGTGTATAAACGATTCGAGAACTGTTCCATTCCCCCACTGGATTGTATTTTTTATTTTCCGGAGCAGCATACATGGCATAATCAGAACCTGTCTTTTGCGTCGGTTGCAACTCACTTGGATTGTTGGTGTTCCCAACGCGTAGGTTATAATCGGTTATATCATTGAAAGCCGTATAATTGACATCGTCAATCAACTGATACTCTGGAGCGATTTCAGGAATACCAGGAAAGTCCTCCTGCACGTGGTAAAAAATACCACTGTTTCCCGCTTCGGGGATTTTCCACTCTAGATACAATTCAAAGTTATCGAACTCCTCCGCTCCATAAATAATGTCTTTACTGCCTTTATAATCATAGTCCTCTTCTTTGACTCTTTCTGTTATAAAAGTCAGAGTGCTGTCCTGAATAGACCAGCCTGGAGGTAAGGATTCCGCATTGTATCCTCGCCATCCTTCGGTGGAACTTCCATCAAAAAGAATTTGCCAAGGTTTTTGTGGTTCTATTTTATTGGGCATTTGTGCGCAATTCACAAGCAGCCCTCCCAGTAGTAATAGAGTCAGTGATTTAGAGAGAAGGTTCATGTTATAAGGTATTGATTTGAATATTCCTCCAGCGGACTTTGATCCCCCCACCAGAGTGAATTTGTAGCGCGATGGATCCCTTTCCAGCGCCGATCTTAGCATCGGTAAAATCCACCATAGGAACTCCATTCAAAAAGGTCTGAACGTGGTCGCCATTGACAATAATTTTCATGGCGTTCCATGCACCCATTTTGAGATTTTTATCTTTATCAAAATCAGGTTTGATAAGCCACCCACGTCCATAAGATTCATAGATTCCACCAGTAGCATCCCCAGGGCAGATGCCCTCCTTAGGATTTTGCTTACAAGGCGGCGCTACTTCTACTTGCCATCCTGATATTTTGGTTCCTTCTAAAGTAGAACGAAAAAAAACACCACTGTTACCGTTGGCTTCTTGCTTGAATTCTAAATTCAATTCAAAGTTGTCATAGAACTGATTGGTGGATAAGTAGCCATATTCTTCATCCGGTCCGCTTTCGCAGATTAATTCACCGGCATCAACATACCATTTTTCGGTACCGTGAATGGTCCACCCATCTAAATTTTGACCATTGAAAAGACTCGTTTGAGCCATACATAAAAAAGGAAAGAGCAATACGCCCATCAAATATTTAGTCATGAATTTTATTTAATTGGTTCGCATTAAAGTATAAAAAAACGCGCAGATTCGAAAATCTGCGCGTTTGTTATTAAACAAAAGATTACTACTAGTAACCTGTGTTCTGTTGTAGTGCTCCACCACTCAAGTCAATCGCTTGCTGTGGGATTGGGAACACGTTGTGTTTGCTTTGGTAAGGGCTAACTTTTTGACCAAAATTCGTAATGGTGCGTGCTTCGTTTGTGAAGTAGTCATTCATTACTTTTTCAGCATTACCCCATCTTCTTAGGTCAAACAAACGCTGACCTTCCATAGCTGTTTCCAAACGTTTCTCCATACGAACCGCTTTACGAGCATAGTCTTGTGATGGGAAAGAAGCATAAGGCTCGATGACATAATTTGCTGCAGGTGTTCCGTCAGCATCTAAAACCGGAGTAGAGTTTTTGGCTCTATTACGAATCTGATTTACATAACCAAGAGCTTTCGGCAGATTGTTTGTTTCAACTGCAGCTTCTGCAGCTAACAACATGATACCACCCAAACGCATGATGTGATAGTTCAAACCGGATAATTGCTCACCCCATCCACCAGTTGATTGTACAATACCAGCTTCATCTTTTTGGAAAACATTTTTCTTTGGCATGTAAGGCCCTGAGATATCAGCAAAACCAGCACGAATCCAATCTTTACCAATGTGCTCACCGTATCCGTTATAGTCAATACCACGACGACCAACTGTGAAATCAGCACGAGGATCAAGATTTCCTGAAAACTCAGTGAAAGACTCTGAACTCAATACACCGTAGTCGCTCGTTACATCCGTTTGATTGAATGTATCAAGTAAAGGCAAACCATTGGCGTCTGTTTGGTAAGCATTCAACAAATCTTGGCTTGGCTGATAGAATCCACAGCAAGAACCGAAAGGTCCTGGATTTGGAAAATTCAGTGCTCCAACCCGATTTGCGTTGTAGCTTAGTCCGGCATCATTAAGGAATTGAATCGCAAAAATAGATTCTGTTCCATTTTCACCTTTAGCTTTGAAGTTGTCACCAAATTCAGATAAAAGTGAATATGACGCCATCGCTGCTTCAAGTTTTGGAAGCGCATCAGAGTACTTCCCTTGTTGCGCTAGCACTTGGCCAAGATAGGCATTAGCGGCAGCACTTGTAGGACGTCCTGGCTCAGCTTGTGTGCTAGGAAGTGAAGCGGCAGCAGCTGTGAAATCGGCCTCAATAGCTGCGTATATATCGCTGGCATTTGGCTGATTAAACTCTGAGTTAGAATAGTTCTCATCAGAGATATAGGGAACTTTACCCCACATTCTTTGAATCTCAAAGTTAAAGTGACCTCTTAGGAAACGAGCTTCAGCCAATTGAGCTGAAAAATCTCCACCTTCGATACCATTAATCAAAGAGATAACCGCATTGGCACGATTTGTCCCTGCGAAAAGGACTCCCCAGCGAGCCATCCAATATCCATTGGCTGGTGACCAGTTCATCAACTCAATTTCTTTCAAATCTGGTTGATCATCATCAGTACTCCCTTTGTGGGCATCGTCAGATAATACATCAGCTGTCCAGTTGTCAGCTGCGCGTCCCCATTCGTTACCGTAGCCGTGATTTACGACTGCGTTCAAAGAAGAATACGCTCCTGTCAACATTAGGTTTACACCTACTTCATTCTGTAATGCTTCGTCACTTAACGCTCCTACAGCAGGAGAGATCGTGAAGTCGTCGCTACACGCGAAGACAACGAGCATTGCGAGTAAATAACTTAATTTTCTCATTGTATCTATCTTTAAAATTTAATATTTGTTCCTATTGTAAATGTTTTGGAGAAAGGGAATACTCGTGCATCTACTCCAAGACTTAAGTTGTCATAAGCAACAACTTCAGGATCGTATCCTTGGTAGTCTGTAAGTGTAAATAAGTTTGTTCCCTGTAAAAAGATTCTTACTGAATCTGCTCCGATGCTACCTACTACACTCTCTGGAAGTGTGTATCCAATCTGTAAGTTTTTCAAACGGAAGAATGAACCGTCTTCTACAAAGTATGAGTTTGGAGAAGATTCTTCAAGTGGGTAAGATGCAGTCAATGCGGGTACATCAGTATTTGTGTTAGAAGGAGTCCATGCGTCTAGTACACGTGCGCTTCTGTTTCCTAGGAAGAAGTATCCAAAATCAGTAAATACTTTACTGTAGTTATATACATCGTTTCCTTGAGATCCTGTAAAGAAGGCTGCAACATCGAATCCTTGGTATCCTAAATTCAAATTGATACCGTAAGTAAAGTCAGGGTGTGGAGAACCAATTACTTTTCTGTCATCACCATCACCGTCTTCGTCAGCAGCAAATGTCATACGTCCGTTAGAATCCAATCCTGTAACTTCTCTTCCGAAGAATTCTCCAATTTCTCCGCCTACAATTGTTCTGTTCATAGAACCGTTACGAAGATCTCCACGTCCAAATACGGGCGCATCGTTAATCAAAGAAGTAACTTCGTTTTTGTAGTGAGACAAGTTGAAGCTTACGTCATAAGTCAAACCGCTAGCAGTAGCATCGCTATATCCTAAAGACAGATCAAAACCAGTGTTTTGAATATCTCCTAAGTTTACTAATGGTGCACCGGCATCAATTGCAGTAGTACTAATCAAACTAAAGTCACGTGTTATCAGGTCATTTGTCTTAATCTGGAAGTATTCAGCAGAGATTGACAATTTGCTGTCCAATAAACCTAAATCTACACCGAAGTTTACTGTTTCAGAAGTTTCCCACTTCAAGTTAGGGTTTCCTACTTGTTGTAGGTAAGCCCCTTGCGTTGGACTACTATTGTTGAATGGGTAGTCTGCAAGGCTTACACTTAAGCTTGAAATGTTGATTGTTGGATTGTCAGCAGGAAGTGTTTGATTTCCTAGTGTTCCCCAAGAACCTTTAAGCTTCATATAGTTAATAGGTCCACCAGTAGGGAAGAAATCTTCCTTACTAATATCCCAACCAGCACTAAATGATGGGAAAATATCGCTTTTGTATTCAGCAAAACGAGATGATTCATCATTACGAATGGTTACAGATAAGAAGTACTTATCGCTTAAGTTATAGTTTACGTTGGCAAATACAGAAAATAGTGTGCTATATCCGTCATATGCATAATCTACGTTAGGTAAACCTGAACCATTGCTAAGTAAATAAAACGTTGGCTCTTCAAATAAGTACCCTTGACGAGAAATACCAGATCCTTTACCGCTGTTTTTCACTGCTTCAATACCAGCTACAGCACTGACAGAGTGCTCTCCAAACTCAGCATTGTAGTTTAAGATACTTGTCCAGTTCCAGTTGTAGCTAGTTTGGTTTTGCTCATTCAACGTTTGTGTTGAAATAGGCTCCCCATGTTCAGGGTCCAAAGAAGTAAACTGACGAGAATCAAATGTGTTAAAGGCTCCTGCAATAGTTGTTTTAGCAGTCAACCCATCCATGATGTCATATGAAATGTAAACGTCTCCAATAAGGTTTAAACGCTTAAAGTAGTCATTACGTGTACGGTACAATTGTGCCGCAGGGTTTCTTGTGTTACTCAGTCCAGGACCAGCAACCCCAGTGTAGTTTCCATCAGCATCAGTCACAGGCAATAATGGTGTCATACGAAGGGCTCCTTCGATAGACTCATCAACTCCAGGTGACGTGTTAGAATAGGAAAGGTTAAGGTGTTGACCTACTTTGATTCGGTCTTTAACTTTGGCTTCAGAGTTAAACTTGATGTTTCCTCTTTCAAAACCAGTTTGGTTCATTACACCTTTGCGATCTAGATATCCAAGACCAAAGTAGTAACGAGCAGACTCAGATCCGTTAGCAACGGAGAAAGAAGCGTTTGTTACAGGTGCGTCTTGCGTTACAGCGTCAACCCAATCTGTTCCACCTGGAGTAACAGGTGCAGAGAAACCAGCTTCAGAGAATTGGATAGGGTTGTATGCAACAACTCTTCGGTATCCAATAATAGAAGAAGGAACCACAGGGCTTGAACCACTACCATATTGAGGGTGGCTAGGTGTAACACCATCATAGTTATAACTATCCCAAATCATTTGAGCGTGTTGCCCAGCATTTAACATCTCAGGAGAGTTCGAGATTTGTGATGTACCAGTGTAAAAGTCAAAAGAAACTTTTGCACGGTCCATATTGTAACCACCACCTTTGGTAGTAATAATCACAACACCATTAGAGGCACGAGCTCCGTAGATCGCAGCAGCACCATCTTTCAAAACGTTCATCTGGTCGATGTCGTTAGGGTTGATGTTGTTAAGTACTAGGGGATCATCTATTTGAACGCCATCAATAATATATAATGGGTTGGTATTATTACTGGTACCAAAACCACGAATATTGATTTTAGGAGCTTGTCCTGGGTTTCCGTTGGTAACAACGGTAACTCCAGTTACACGTCCTTGTAGTGCCTCAGCAGCATTGACAACAGGTGTTTTTACCGCATCATCCATGTTTACTACAGCTACAGATCCTGTTACACTACCTCTGGTTTGAGATGCATAACTAGTAACGATTACCTCATCTAGTTCGTTGTCGGACTCTAACATAACCATAACTTGGTCTTGGTCTCCTACAGAAACATCCTTAGAGGCAAATCCGATAAAAGACACAACAAGTACGTCATCTGGTCCCGCTTCGATGGAGAAGTTCCCATCAAAATCGGTAGAGACACCGCTTGTTGTTCCTTTTACTAATACAGTGGCTCCCGGTAGTGGGCCATCCTGACTCGAAACTGTTCCATTAACAGTTTGTGCGTACACTGACCCAATAAATATAGTGAGCATGAATAAGGTCAGTGAAAAAAGAAAATTGTTTTTCATTATTGTTGGTTTATTTTTGCGGCGTTAAATTATAAAAATTTGTTAAAAAAAATGAAAGATTCTGAAAATATGGTGTAATAATTTGTTAGTATCATAACATGTTCAATTTGTTTAACTTACGTTGAACAAAATTAAAGGTCTAAATCAAGGGCTTTTATCCCTGTTTTCCTCTTGTAGAGAACTCCAACATATAGCATATTACTTCTAAAAAAATAGTACTTTGAACCCCATAAAATTGATTTTATGTCGTCATTAGGCCGTATCAAAAAAGTTGTTTTTTTCACACTCCTTAGTATTGGATGTGTTTTATCTTCATGCCAATCCAAAAAAGCGTCTCTTTTCTCTCCCATACCCAGTTCCAAATCAGGAGTTTTATTTAACAATCGTATCATTGAAAACGACTCCATTAATATACTAGAAGAGGAATACGTCTTTAACGGGGGTGGGGTTATTACTGCCGACTTTGATAATGACGGAAAACGCGATCTATTTTTCACAGGCAATCAGGTTCCCAATCGACTCTATCGCAACCTTGGTAATCTCCAGTTTGAGGATATTACCGCTACCGCTCAAGTAGATGCTACTGGACAATGGGCAACAGGAACCACTTATGCCGATGTGAATGGCGATGGCTACCTTGATATATATGTATGTTTGGCCATGTATAAAAACAATCGCAAAAACCTGCTCTACATCAACCAAGGCGCCCAAACCGATGGCGGCATCCGTTTTGAAGAGGCTGCTGAAGCCTATGGTGTGGCCGATGCAGGAAACAGTATGGGGGCCGCATTTTTCGATTACAATAAAGACGGCTTGCAAGATCTATATGTACTAAATAATGAGCAAAGCAAGGTGCTTCCCCTCACCTATCGAAAAAAAGTTACCGACGGAAGCGCTCCAAGCAACGACCAATTATACCGAAATAATGGAGATGGCAGCTTTACCAATGTAAGTCTGGAGGCTGGGATCACTATCGAAGGCTTTGGTCTCGGTATTGGCGTGGTGGATGTCAATCAAGATCAATGGCCCGATTTATTCATTGCCAATGATTATATCACCAATGACCTTTTGTATGTCAATAATGGAGACGGAACTTTTACCAATCGAGCGGCTGACTATCTCAAACACCAAAGTATGTTTTCTATGGGAGTTGACGTTGCTGATTTTAACAACGACGGTTTCAAGGACATCATCTCATTGGACATGCTGGGAGAGTCCAACTATCGAAAAAAGACCACCATTTCCTACAGCAACTATGAAAAAGTCATTTTAGACCGGAAGTGGAACTACGAAACACAACACTCTAGAAACATGCTGCATTTAGGCAATGGAAACCAGCAGCCTCTTAGTGAGGTGGGAATGTTGGCTGATATTTACCAAACCGATTGGAGCTGGGCACCTCTTTTTTTTGATGCAGACAATGATGGGGACAAAGACCTATTTATTACCAATGGTTTCCCTCGCGATATCACGGACAAAGACTTCTCTGATTTTCGTCAAAGCGTGGCGCGATTCGTTAACAGTGATATTCTTTTGGACTGTATTCCCATTGTCAAGAAAAAAAACTACGCCTATCAAAACAAAGGCGCATTGGCTTTTGAAGACGTTGGTGACCAATGGGGCATTGGAATTCCTTCTTTTTCAAACGGAGCCGTCTTTAGTGATCTAGACAACGATGGGGATTTGGACTATGTCGTTAATAATATTAATGACCCAGCTTTTGTCTTTGAAAACACAGCATCAACCAATGGTAATCGCTACCTGAGTATTGAGCTTAAAGGCCCTGCAAACAATCCTACGGGAATTGGCGCTCAAGTTGTGATTCGTACGGGACAAGACCAGTTTCAAACCCACACCAACTATCACAGCCGTGGCTATATGTCAGGGGTTGATGATCGTATCCATTTTGGATTGGGCACCCTTGACACCATTTCACAATTAGAAATCCGATGGCCAGACGGAAAAGTTGAAGTTCAAAAACAAATTCCGACCAATCAAACCATCCCTCTTTCCTACCAAGCAGCCTCCATCCCGTCGACGCCACTTGCGTTCCCAATGAATCCGAAACATTCTGCCACATCAGCCTTTAGTGCGATTCAAGAAGACATTTCGTTGGACTATACCCATCAGCAAATTGACCGTGCTGATTTTCATATTCAACGACTCCTCCCTCGAAAACTTTCTGAAAACAATCCCAAAATATCCCCCCTGGATGCCAATGGAGACAAGCTCGATGATTTTGTCATCAGCGGTTCCGACGGAGAAAGTCCACTCCTTTATATACAGGACAAAAAAGGGAAATTCAAAGCGCAACCCTTATTTACCAAAAAAGAAATCAGCGAAGCAACCATCGATGACCACAACAGTTTTGACATTGATGGCGATGGAGATAAAGACATTGTCTTTTTATTCAACTACAATGAATATCGAAAAAACAATTACTACGGCAAAGTTGTGGTTTTGCTCAACGATGGAAAGGGAAGCTTTACGCAAGACGTGAATCGTTTTCCAAAACTAGACTCTCAGCTATCCTTGCTCCAACCCATAGACCTTGATGGAAATGGACAAATGGATCTTTTTGTAGCAGGGAAAATCAAAATTCAAAGCTATCCCTTTCCCGATCCGTCCTTCTTTTTTGAAAACAATCAAGGACGCTTTGAGGACAAGACAAAAGCCGTGTTTGGAGACAACCTGCCACAAGGAGGAATTGCTACAGCTCTCGCCACAGATTTTAATAATGATGGAAAAATAGATTTAATCCTCGGTAGCCCCTTCCATCCCTTGCAGTTTTTTGAAAATCATACGCAGGGACTACGAGCTGCCACACCTAAATCAATGACCAACATTAAAGGCTGGTGGCAATCCTTGAAAGAAGTGGATTATGATCAAGACGGTGACCTTGATTATCTCGCAGGAAATTTAGGTCAAAACAACCCATTCAATATTTCAGAGAAAACGCCCATCACCCTTGTCGTAAATGATTTGGATGATAATGGGTTTCATGAACCTCTCTTGTTTTCATACAATAAAGATCAACAAGGAAAACTAAAGCAGTACCCCGTAACTTTTTGGGGCAATCTTAACCGTCAAAGTCCTTATTTCCGAAAAAAATTCAATACCTATAAAGCCTTCGCCAAGGCTGATATTAGTAAAATTATGACGGAGGAACAACTCGCAGCTTCAACACAATTGACCATCAATAACGATCAAAGTTTGCTTATTGAAAATCTTGGAGACGGAAAATGGACCCATCGTCCACTCCCCATTGAGGCGCAATGGGCCCCGATTTATGGTTTTGAAATCTTGGAAGACAATGGCAGCATGGAACTGCTTTTGGTAGGAAACGATTTTGGAAATGAACCTTTCATTGGTCCCTTAGATGCCTTTTCAGGCTTACATCTTAAAGTCGCGGATAAGGATTTCAAAATTGTTCCTAAAGCGAATTCCCAATTTGAAGTGCCTGGAAATGCTCGAGACATAGAAAAGATTACGGCTGCCAATGGAGATAAACTTCTTTTGGTTTCTCAGAACAACGACAAACTGTTGGTCTTTAGAAAAAACTAGTGAACCCGAAAAAGACCTTCCTGCGCTACGGATGAAATCAAATTTCCTTCCGCATCGAAAATATTTCCTCTCGTAAAACCTCTTGCATTGGAGGTACTAGGGCTTTCCAAAACAGACAACACCCCCTGTGTGACTTCCAAAGGTCTATGAAACCACAAGGCATGATCCAAACTTGCCATCATTACCGCTTTTTTTTGTAGGGTTTCTTCATGCGGCAAGGACATGGCTGAAATCAGACCAAAATCGGAAATAAATGCCAGTAATTGTTGTTTCTCAGCAATCCCGAATCCCTCCCAGCTCGACGACTGTGTCCAAAATTTCACTTGTGACAGCCCGTTTTCCATAATCTGTTTTCCCAAGGGTAAAAACCGAAATACTTGGTCAATCTCCATTCCCTTTAATATAGCATTGGCTCGATCCATATCTGTGGATTCAAGAAGATCTTTAGAAATATCTTCTGCCACTGGCGGTGTGAAATTTGGGAAGCATTCTTGATGCGTAACGCCCTCTTCTACAATCTGAAAAGAAGCTGCCAAAATGAACATTGCCTTCCCTTTTTGCTTGGCAATAACCCGACGGGTAGTAAAACTACCACCATCACGGACAATATCAACTTCATACTGCACTGGAAGGTTTAGATCTCCCCCAAGGATAAAATAGGAATGCAACGAATGGGCAAAACGATCTTTTGGAACCGTTTGATAGGCAGCGTGCAGTGCTTGTGCCAATACTTGACCTCCATATACTCTCCCCCATGGGGTGAAAAAATTCTCACCTTCAAAGCTGTTTTCGCTTTTCCGTTGCAATTTAATTCTTTGAAATAAAGATTTTAAGGTTTTCATAGTATCTATTTAAGGCATGTGGACTTCTAACAAGCTGGCTTTATCCCCTTGCAAGGAGATCGTACCCAAAGATGCTGGAATAAGAAGTACTTCTCCTCGTTTTAATGAAAAGGCTTTGTTATGATATGTCAATTCACAAACTCCTTCTACTCCGATAAGCACCACAAAGGAGTCTAATGTTTGATAATTGCGCTGTATTGTCCCTTCTAACAGCACATAATGTGTTGAGAAATAGGACGTATTGATCAGGGTATTTTGCTGATTGATTTTCTTTTGATAAAGGGTTGCATAAGATTCCGCAGCCGAAAAATCGGCTACTGATTGCGCCATCTTAGTGTGTAAGGTTCTTGTTTTTCCCGTTTTGGAATCCACTCGGTTGTAGTCGTAAATGCGATAGGTAACATCAGAGGTTTGTTGGATTTCGGCAAGTAAAACTCCTGCACCAATAGCATGAACACGCCCTGTAGGAATAAAAAAAGCATCTCCCGCTGTTACTTTTTCTTTATGTAGTAATGTTTCTAAGGTTCCCGAAGCCAGTGCGTCTTGATAAACTTCAGCCGAGATGGATTCCTCAAAACCCAAAATCAATTCTGCATTGAGATCGGCTTGAAGAATGTACCACATTTCATTTTTACCAAAGCTGTCATGGTGCTTTCGGGCCCAAGCATCATTGGGATGTACTTGAACGGATAAAGGTGCTTGCGCATCAATAAATTTTATCAAAAGTGGAAATTCCTCTCCAAACTGTTCCCATACTTTTCTCCCGACAAGGTCTGCTTGGTAACGTGAAACGAGAGTGGAAAGTTTTTCCCCTTTTAAGGGGCCTTCGGACACCATCGTTTCGGCTTGATCCACGGCTGACAACTCCCAACTTTCCCCAATAGAGGGTTCGGTCACCGCTTTTCCCAACTCCTTAGATAGCTTGTCACCACCCCACATTCGGTACTGAAAAAGAGGTTGGAATCGAATCGGATAAAGAGTCGGTGTCATAATGCTAATTTCGGTATAAAGGTAATTGATTCTCTTTGCTTAAACCTTGTTTCATGGTTTGTATCGCAAGGGGTTGTAGTTCTTTTTTTAATTTCATAAATTGTTAGGAAACTTTATCATGCTTTATCGTCTTATTTGGCTGTTGGCTATAGTCTTTTGCAGTCTTCAATGCAGCGCTCCCAAAACACCTCCCAACATACTGTTAATCCTCACTGACGATCAGGGCTATGGTGACTTGGGGTTTCATGGTAACACAGCTATCCATACCCCTCAGTTGGATCAGTTTTTTCATCAGGGCAGTACCATTCCCCAATTTTACGTGAATCCTGTTTGTGCTCCCACACGAGCAAGCATACTTACAGGACGTTACTATCAGCGTGCTGGGGTGCATGGCGTTACACGAGGGCGCGAACGCATGCGCATAGAAGAACAAACCATGGCGGATTTGTTTCGAGAGGCAGGCTATCAGACTGCAGTATTCGGCAAATGGCACAACGGAGCGAATTACCCATATCATCCTCTAGCACGAGGCTTTGATCATTTTACTGGATTTTCTTCTGGACACTATTCAAGCTATTTTGATACCACCATTGAAAAAGATGGAGAAGCCTTTCTTGCCGAAGGCTATCTACCGGATGTCATTACTCAGGAGGCTCTTGATTTTATGGCAAAAAAAAAAGCGCAAAACAAACCCTTTTTTTGTTTTGTGACCTTTCAAACTCCCCATACCCCCTTGCATGTTCCTGACCGCTATTTTGATCCGTATATAGCCCAAGGGCTGGATGCTTTTACAGCCGCCATATACGGTATGTGCGAAAATATCGATGACAATCTCGGACGGATGATGGCACTGCTCGATACCCTTCAACTCAAAGAAAATACTATTGTGATTTTCCTGACAGATAATGGTCCTTTAACCCTCCGTTATAATGATGGTCTCAAAGGGCGAAAAGGAACCGTTGATGAAGGAGGGGTTCGCGTGCCGTTTGGTATTCAATGGCCTGGAACTATTCCTGGAGGACAAAGCATTGAAGGAGCCTGGGCGCATATCGATCTGCTTCCCACACTTCTTGATCTCACCCGAGTACACGTCAATCCCAAAAACACTCTAGATGGCACTAGTTTTGCCCCTCGCTTAATGCAAAAATCACAGGTACTGGATCGGACACTCTTTGATAATTGGGGAGGACGTGTTCGATTACAGCGAGACAGTTTGCTGTTAACCCAAAATGGTCTTTATGATTTAAAAAATGATCGCGGTCAAACCCATAATCTTGAAGATCAACTGCCCAAATTAAAAGCCCAATTACAATCCGAATTTCATGCGTGGGAAGCAACACTCCCTGAAAAACCTAAAATCCTTCCCTTTCAACTTGGGCTTCCTAGCCAGCCCAAAGTGGTGCTGGAAGCAAGTCAAGCCTTGTTACAACCTCCTTTTGAATTCCGAAAAGATCGTCGACACACCGGTATTGCCTATCACAGCCTACACGGCTGGGCCCATGATTGGATAGACTTTTGGACCGACACCCAAGCCTATGCGGTTTGGAATGTAGAAAGTTTAGAGACTACCACCTATGAAGTGTATCTAGAATATGGCCTTGATACCGAAAATAAAAATGTCAAGCTAGTCCTCAACGCCAAAGATCAGCAATTGAACATTGCACAATTGCCTGTTTTTGAACCCTTAGCACTTCCGGATTATGATCGAGTGCCACGAACACAAGAAGCCCCAGCCATGCAATGGAAACTTCACAAAGTTGGAGAACTAAAATTTCCCAAAGGAAACTACCCGCTAAGCCTCCAAACTACAGTTATGGGTGGCACCCAATCCATTGAATTAAAATCCATTCGTTTACATCCAAAAAAATAAAACTCATGCCGACACGAAGACAATTCATCCAAGCTACTTCCCTCGCGGGAATGAGTGCTTTTGTTCCGCTTTCCACCTCTTTGCAAAACACTGCAAAAAACTTACGTGCCAGTCTAAACCCTGGTGCAATAGGACTGCAATGCACTGCAACCGAACTGCTAGACTATGCCATTTCCTTTAATTTCAAGGCTATTAGTCCTGTTTTAGAGGAATTGATTTCCTACTCCAAAACACAACAAAAAGAGTATCTCTCCAAAATGAAAGCCAACGATATTGTTTTTGATTCCGGAGGCTTGCCCATTCAATTCCGAGCTTCGGAAGCTATATTCCAACAAGGGCTTTCATTTTTACAAACGAATATCCAAACCATTGCCTCCTATGGTATTCCAAGTTTTGTTACTTGGATTATGCCTACCCACAAGGAACTCACTTATCGTCAAAACTTTGATCAGCACCAAGTTCGGCTAAAGCAAATAGCCCAAGTGATGGGTGCAGAAGGGCTTCGATTGGGATTGGAATATGTAGGCCCCAAGACTCTTATGGCCCGTGATAAATATCCTTTTCTACACAGCATTGCAGAACTGCGTGAGCTCATTTCCGCTATTGGAGAAGACAATGTTGGGTATTTGCTGGATAGTTTTCACAGTTACTGTGCAGGGGATGACTCCAAAGCGCTGGACTTCCTTCAAACGAAAGACATTGTTTCGGTTCAAGTAAACGACGCTGTGATAGGACGAACCATTGATGCTCAGATTGACCAAGAAAGAGAGCTTCCTGGTGATACCGGACTGATAGATCTCAAACAGTTTTTGAATATTGTTCAAGCCAAAGGCTATCAAGGAGGTGTTAGTGCTGAGCCATTTAATCAAGCTGTAAATCAATTGGGTACTGCTGCAAAGTTAAAACGAGTGCGTACCTCACTTCAAAAAATTGGGGTATAAAAAAACCCTCCTTTTGGAGGGTTTTTTTTTAGGATAATAGTTGCTTACTCTGCATTCAAGAAAATAAACTTGTTAAAGGCAACACGATATCGCAAATCGCGAAGTTTTGTTATTCCTTTATAAGAGCTTCCTGCATCGGAAGAAGGACGTGCTCCAACTTTTAAATAGTCAGAATATTTATCATACCAATCTACCGTAAAATGGGTCCAAGCAATGTCCGTTCCAAAATTTTCAACTCTTTTGGCTAATGACCAACCTTTTCGTGGAGATCCCTTGGCAATAGACTTGGTAAAGGATTTTTCCATGTTTTCATAGGACTTGCTTTTGCCGTCTTTTACTTTCATAAAATTCAAAACAGCAATGTCTGGATAGGTAGTCACCCCTGGCTGAAGTACTTCTGCTACATTGACCATTTGGGTTTGGAAAACAATCTTCCGGTTGTCATTAATCATTT
This sequence comes from Flavobacteriaceae bacterium, assembly GCA_009886755.1. Taxonomy (GTDB): domain Bacteria; phylum Bacteroidota; class Bacteroidia; order Flavobacteriales; family Flavobacteriaceae; genus UBA11891. Next base: position 479 of record QXYU01000043.1, on the reverse strand, counting down.
CAGCAATTTCACGAGCGTGTGCTTCCGTCAAATTGGGAAGGCGCTTTGTCCAAGAAGCCCAAGACCAATCATAATCATCATCCATTTTGTCCATATCGTAGACCGTAACGGCTAGGTGGGTATAATCTGCTTGCGCTGTATCGACCACTTTCCACACATGCCATCCCAAGACTCTTCCATCGTCAATCAATCGTTGGTTGACCGGTTGGAAATAGGTTTTAAGGTGACTATCATAAAGGCCTGGATCTTCCGCATTGATAAATGTCATGTCAAAAGCAATGTTCTGCGCACTAAGGCTGACAGAAACTAAAAGAAAAAGTGAAAAAAGATATTTTTTCATAAGAATAGATTTATGGTTTAAGTCATCAAGATAATACTATTCGAACAACTAATAAAATCCTCTAAAAACAACCTCAATCACTGCGTAATAAAACTGTAAACTCCTGAGCTGGCTTTGTTCTCATCAGCATCAATGGCGA
>QXYU01000042.1 GCA_009886755.1 Flavobacteriaceae bacterium | reverse complement strand
CGAAAAGCAATTCCTAAACGATCGCAATCCGGATCTGTTCCGATGACGAGATCGGTATTTTCATTTTCTGCTTGACGAATCGCCATGGAGAGGGCTTCCCGTTTCTCAGGATTGGGTGAGACCACGGTAGGAAAGTCCCCATCGGGATGCATCTGCTCCTTCACAATAGAAAGAGATTCAAAGCCAGCTTGTTGGAATACTTTGGGAATGGCAGTGATGGCCGTTCCATGAAGGGAAGTAAATACAATTTTGACCTCTTCTGGTTTTACGGGTGCTTCGGGTAGTAATTCTAAGACCGCTTTCCAATAGGCTTGATCTACCTCAAGATCTATTGGGTGAATGGGTGCTTTGGCAGGCTCAAAACAAAGCTGATCATAGGGGACTGCGTCGATGGCCTTCATGATATTTTGATCGTGGGGCGGAACAATCTGGCCGCCGTCTTGCCAATAAACTTTGTATCCGTTATAGATGGGTGGATTGTGCGACGCCGTAAGTACTATCCCAGCCTGAGCATTCAGATGTCGTACCGCGAAGGAGAGCTCTGGAGTGGATCTGAGTTCGGTAAAAAGCGCCACTTCCACCTCATTGGCGGCAAAAACAGCGGCAACTTTTTGAGCCAATGATTGACTGTTGTGTCTTGAGTCGTATGCAATAACCACTTTGGGTATCTTGCCTGGGAATGACTGATGCAGGTAGCCAGCCAGTCCTTGGGTACATCGCCCAAGGGTGTATTGATTAATACGGTTGGTGCCAACGCCCATTTTACCACGCATTCCACCGGTGCCAAAACTCAAATCTTGATAAAAAGCATCGTAAAGGGCTTCGGGGTCTTTTTGAAGTTTTTGGAGTCCCTGATGCGTCTCGGTATCAAAAACATCACTTTGCCAAAGGCGTACTTTTTCATTAATTTCCATGCGGGGGGGTCGAACTATTGATGATATAACGATCTTTGTGGGGGCGTCCTTTGAGGATCAATTCGGCTAAAAAACCGGCAATAAAAAACTGAGCTCCAAGAATCATGGTTGTCAAGGCAATATAAAATTCAGGGCGTTGGCTGATCAAGCGGCGGCTGGTGTGGATGAACAATTTGTCAATGCCTAAATAGGCTGTAAAACCGAATCCCAAGAGCAGCATCAGGGTGCCGAGCAAACCAAAAAAGTGCATAGGGTATTTCCCAAAACGGTGCAAAAACCAAAGGGTGATGAGGTCCAAAAAGCCACGAACAAAGCGTTCAATGCCAAACTTGGATTTTCCGTATTTACGAGCTTGATGCTGAACCACCTTTTCCCCAATGTTTTGGAAGCCACTCTGTGCTGCCAATACAGGAATGTAGCGATGCATCTCTCCATAAACCTCAATGGTCTGAACAACTTCTTTTTTATAAACCTTAAGTCCGCAATTAAAGTCATGCAAATAAATTCCAGACACACGTCGTGCGGCCCAATTGAAAAGGCGAGAAGGGAGGTTTTTGAATAAAATGGAGTCGTAGCGTTTCTTTTTCCAACCCGAAATCAAATCCCATTGGTTTTCTTCTAGCAAGGCTTTCATGGGTAGGATTTCTTCTGGAGAATCTTGTAGATCAGCATCTAAGGTGACCACATAATCACCCTGAACACGAGCAAACGCTGCGTGGAGCGCTTGAGACTTCCCATAGTTGCGTTGGAAACGGATCCCTTTGATATGAGAATATTTGGCAGCGAGTTGACTGATAACTTCCCATGAAGTATCTGTACTGCCATCGTCTACAAAGAAAATTTCGTAGGATTTACCTTTTAACGATTGGTCGATCCACTGTTGCAACTCCACCAAGGATTCGGCTTCGTTTAGTAAGGGTACGACGAGGGAGAATTGCATTGCGCTTTGAAATTTTCTCAAAGGTACAAAACCCTTGGCTTATTCCGGGCGCGCGCGCTTTAGGATTAGACCTGTTACCAATGAGGTTAGGAATCCGAAAAACAGACTAAAAATCAGAATAAAACCAGCAATAAGCCCAATGCCTTGAAATTTCTCCATCATGTCTAGAGTCATTTGAAGTTCCTCTTGGGACATTTCAGGATTATCATCAATCATTTTTTCTTTGGCAAAGTCCATCACTTTAGCCATATAACCAGGTTCTAAGACATACATTAACAGTGCGGTATAGACAACTGCAATAATGGCGGACACCAAGGAAATTCCCAGTCCTAATTTTATTGTTTCTCCAAGCCCCAAATAACCATCATTGTCTTTTCGGAAGGTGTGAATACCCAGTACAATTACTGAGATCGAGATGGCATAGTTTACATAATTCACAGCATCTTCTTGACCATAGTGCATATCAAGAGAGAAAAGCATTAGCGCAAAAATAATGGAGATTCCTCCAAGGAGACCGCCATATTTGAGCATATAAGCGGTTAGTGGTTGCGTCGGGTTTTCCATGGGTTTTTGATTTAAATTCATTTTAAATGTACGTTTTTTTTGAATGCAGAAGTCCAAACAGTAATTCCTTGAGATAAATTATTTTTAGGATAATCCTAGTTTTTCAATACGATTGCCGATGGTGAATTCTTTCAATTCTGAGGCCAGGTTAGAAAAGTCTTTTTGAGTTACCTTTTTAATGATCTTTCCGTTTTTCAGCAAAAATATTTCATCGCAGATTTCAACTAAGGATGAAAATATATGTAATGAAAGAATGAGGGTCTTTTTGAGGGCTTTTAGTTTTTTGATGATTTCGGTAATGACCAAATTGCTTTGAATGTCAACACCATTAAAAGGTTCATCTAAAATGAAAACCTCGTTTTTTGCAAAAGAATAGCTGTTAGGGCTAATTTCTTTTGCATCCCCGTAGAATAGGTGGATGCATATTGATTCAATGGCAAATCGAAGATGTTTTTATCGTGAACATTTTGCAGTTCTACCTGCCTTGCGTTGGTGAGTAATTGAAGGTATTCTTTTCCAGTAATTTTTGGAAAGAAAAAATGTTCTGTAAGAAATAAGCCCAACGTATTTTTCAGTGAGATAAAATCAGAAGATATTTTTCCAGAAGAAGTTTCAAGACCAGAAATACACTTGAAAAGTGTCGTTTTACCGGCTCCATTCTCCCCAACAACCACATAAATCTTTCCTTTTTTAAATTCTAAATGGATAGAATCAAGAATCTTTTTGGTTCCGAATTTTTTTGACAAATTTTCGATTTTAATCATCCAAAAAGAGATTGGTTTTTTTGATGGATTGGGAATGAAAAAAAGGAATTAGTTTAATCACAATAGGTGGGAATAAAAAGCTAAAAAGAATCCAAATGAATTGAGGAAAGTTGATTTCGTTAGGATATGTGGCGTATTTAGCCAGGACAATGATAGCCATATAGACATTGCAAAAAAGGAATAAAACGGCTATGGAAAGAACCTCCTTAGGAAAAAAAATAGATAATCCGATGGCTATTAGGTACACTCAATAGCGAGAAATTGATACAACAAGTGGATCAACAATTTCCCGA
>QXYU01000041.1 GCA_009886755.1 Flavobacteriaceae bacterium | reverse complement strand
TCATAGTTCATGATCAACGAAGGCGTCACGTTGGGATTTCCGTAAAAACGAGTACCTGTGATGGGATCTAAGATAACAGCTGTTGAATTTTCCTTAAAGGAAGGTCTTGCAGTAGTTCTATAAGCTGAAGCCCGTACTTTTTTTGTATCGCTAAGGGAGTAGATCAAGTTTAGCGAAGGGAAAAAATCAGAACGATTCAAGAATTCCGCTTTGTTATAAACCGTTTGACTCAAGGATTGTCCCGTATAGATCAATTTGTAGTTTTCAAATCGCAAACCTATGATTCCTTTAATTTTTTCATTCAGATTAACTTCTCCAGAGACGTATGCGCTGGTTTTGTTGATTTCCGAGTCAAATTGATTTTCTTCTTGAAAACTTCCTGAGATATAGGCGCCGCTGTTGCCCTGGAAAGTCCACAGATTGTCATTCTGAAGCAATTGATTCGCTTGACCGTTTAGATAGAGTGTAGAGCCAATGTGGTTTACGGTGTAATAATCAGTTCCAAAAACACGATTCTTGTACAAGTAAGCGGCTCCCACATCAAGTTTTACTTCACTGTCATTGACAATGAATTTAGTAGCGTAGTCAACTTTGGCGTTGTATACATTTTCATCCAAGTCTCTCCAAATTCGTTGGGGCAATCCAGCACCATTGGGAGACAGCGCATAGCGACCTCCATCCAGAATTTCAAAAACAGTGATTTTAAAATCTTTATCATAGACTAAGGCCTTGGTAGCATTGGCTTTGATTTCTAAGCTGCTGTTGCCTTCGTCCAGATTGTATTTTGCGGCAAAAGGAACGGATAAGATGGTTCGCTGGGTGTAGGTAATAAAGTTCCCAATACCATAAAAATCATCCGAAACAAACTCTGAAAAACCACCCTGACGAACATTGGAGACACCATTTTGAATCCACAAAAAGTTTAATTTGTATTTGGAATTATCTCCGCTATAAGTAACACCGGTGAGAACATTTACAAACTTTTCTTCGGCCCCTAGGAGACCGTCGTTCTGACTGTTAAGAGAAAAGCCATTTTGATTAAAGATATACGTGCTGTTTAGGAAATCGTCCAAGAAGGTTGTGTTGCTTCGGTAATTGACGCTTCCGATGTAGCCAAACTTTTTCCCGTTGTTCAATTCAAAACTATTGCTAGTAGAAAACCCAAAATTGTAGTTCATAAAACTAGTCCCTGTCAAAGGCTCTAAGTTTTTATCGAGCAACTGAGTATAATTGTTGATGATGCTGGTTGCGGGTTTGTCACGAGCGGGTTCGGGTAGGGTTGCTCTTCGCGCAATTCGAAGCTTTCGGTCTCCATAGTCATAACCAAAGAAGTCTGTCTTGCTTGGTGCATCGTAGATATAGTTGTCTTGGAAGTGCATTTTAGGATTGTAAGACATTCCAAAGCTGAAGTTGTATTCTGGGGTATTGGCGAAGTCTTTTAATTCAATATTGACAATTCCTCCCGTAAAGTCAGCGTCTTGCTTAGCAGATGCTGATTTGATCACCTGAATGTTTTCGATCAGATTGGTTGGGAAAATATCCAACTGTAAGGTGTTTTTGTCGGGGTCTAGACCTGGAACTTCCATTCCGTTCATGGTTGTTTTGGAATAACGGTCACCCAGTCCTCTTACATAAACGTATTTTCCTCCTTCGATAGAAATTCCTGGCACTCGTTTGATGGCTGAGGCAATATCATTGTCTCCTGCCTTACGAATGGTTTGAAGAGACAAACCATCTAAAAGAACAGCTGATCTTTTTTGGATGTTTAAAACAGCATTAGCGGTATTATTTTTTGCAGAAGAGGTAACCACCACTTCTTCCAATTCCGAAGAAGAAGCGTCCAAGGTGATTTCAAAAAGCTGACCTTGCGCATCTGCTGTTATATTGATACCCGTAATTTTTTTGGTGTTGTATCCTACGAAAGAAACTTCTAGCTCGTATTGCCCTTCGGGCAGTTCCTCAAAAAGAAACTTTCCATCAAAATCTGAAGTGGTTCCGTCCACAGTCGGATAAGGACTGATTTGCTTTAGCTGTATGTTGGCGAAGGGAAGGATGTCATTAAAATCTCCATCGATAATTTTTCCTTCGATAACGCCCTGCGAAAAAGCAAATAGAGGGGCTAATAACAGTAAATATAGAAAGTGTTTTTTCATGCCGCGAAACTAAACAAAATCGTTCACTATCGATGTTACCGATAGTGAACGATTAGGTTAAATTATGATTAACAAAAAAGGTTTAGTTATTGGCTTGACTCCACCAAGTCCATGTAAATTCGGATTCATCAGCACCTTGATCGGCATCGGGGGATGTTCCTAACGAAGCCCAGATTCCGAAAGCAGTATTGATATCTCGATTGCTGTTGTCGTTTACAGTATTCGGCCCCACAATGGTAGCTTGACTAAAGTTTCCATTGAAGTAAAAGTCGCTAAAGATGATGTCTTCTAAACCACTAAGATCTGTTCCAAAAGAACGAGCTGTTACGATATTTTTGTAGTTACCGTTGTTTTCACTAAATTTTTCAAATTTGGACTTTTCAGCCGCTACCCCTTGGTATAGGACATTGGACATTTTGATCTGAATGTTTTCACGAATGCGTCCTAGTTGATCGCTGTCGGAAGCATCTTCTGAAAAGCGTCCATATACGGTCAGTCCTTCAATGGTATTTTGAGCCTCATAGCTAATATCTTTAGCTCCGTCGATTTCAAAAGCACCATCTGAATCTACCGCATATTCTACGATGGCATTTTTTATCGTACCGCTGTAGGCCATGTCAATATCAATTCCGTCATCAAACTGATTCCAGATTAAAAGGTTGGTGACGTTTACCGCACCGCCAAAAAATTCAACACCATCGTCTTTACTAGCAACAATCTCTACATTTTCAATGGTAGTTCCGTTACCAACAGCACCCAATGTCAATCCTTGAAGTTCGATATCTGGAGCGACTTGAGTTCCAGAGTGACGAATGGACACATAGGAAATGTTTCCAGAGTTATCGGTGTCATCCATTCCTCCATAGAAGTTCCAAGTTTCGCCTTCGATAGCCAAAACCCCTTCAATTAGTTTTTCGTCAACGGCATCGGAGATTTGAGCTTTTCCAAGGATAATCAATCCGCCCCATTTTCCACGGTCAAGTGCGTTGCGGTTTGTAGAGGGAGAACCGTAATCAATGTTGTCATTAATATCTGTCATAATAATGGGACTTTCGACTGTTCCATTCATATAGATTTTGGCTCCTCGAGCAACAATTAGGGTTGTTGCATCGTTGTCTTGTCCTTCCCCCGCTTTGATGATCGTGCCGGCATCTACGGTGAGTGTAACACCGTCCATAATCACTACTTTTCCCAGAATGATGTGAATTTGATCATTGGACCATGTTTGATCTTCTGTGATTTTAGTAATACCACCACTAGAACCGATTGTGTTGGTGTCAGGAGAGGTGGATGTGGTTGTAGTTTGATCAGTGGTTTGAGATGTTTCTGGGACGGCAACATACTCAGTTACTGGATCATCATCTGAACAGGCAAAAAAGGAAGCTGCTGCCAATAGACTTGTGAGGGAGATTTTTAGATGTTTCATTTTATAGGTTAAAAGTTTACTACCACAAATCTAGGGGACACTCCCGGTTTGTTCTTTAGTTGTACGTTAACTCTAAAGCCAAAAACACTAACTTTTTGTTAAGTAAATCAAATCAAATAACCTTAACTTAACATCCTTTATGTGGCGATAAACACAAGTTTTAAAAAATGAACTGGGACACCCTACTATCACTAAAACGCTTCGGCGACACCAACAAACGCTTACGATCCGAACAAGACGCTACCCGCCTAGGATTTGAAGTGGACTACGATCGAATTGTCTTTTCAATGGCTTTTCGGAGCCTTCAGGACAAAACCCAAGTAATTCCTTTTTCGCAAAAAGATTTTGTTCATACTCGGCTCACCCACTCCTTAGAAGTATCGGTTGTAGGGCGAAGCTTGGGGCGTTTGGCAGGAAAGCATCTGCTTGAGAAATATCCGCACTTATCGGCTAGTTTGGGCTATCAAGCCAATGATTTTGGCGCCATTGTGGCTGCGGCTGCCTTGGCTCACGACATTGGAAATCCTCCTTTTGGGCATAGCGGAGAAAAAGCCATTGGTCACTATTTTAAGGAGGGCGCTGGAAAGCAATCTGAATCAAATCTGACAAAAGAACAATACGAGGACCTCTGTTCCTTTGAAGGCAATGCCAACGGATTCAAAATACTTTGCCAGTCGCAAACGGGCAGTCCGGGGGGACTTCGCTTGAGCTATGCAACCCTTGGGGCCTATATGAAATATCCCAAGGCATCGCTGCCCTTCCGACCCTCACAGCACGTAGCCGACAAGAAATTTGGCTTTTTCCAATACGATCAAGCGATGTTTGAGACCGTAGCGACTGAGTTAGAAATGCAAGACGGCAAAAAGTATCACAGACACCCTTTGGCCTATCTTGTGGAGGCGGCAGATGATATCTGTTACACCATAATTGATTTTGAAGATGGCATCAATTTGGGTTGGATTCCTGAGTCGTATGCATTAGAATATTTACTGCAATTGGTGCAAGGAACCATAGACACCAAAAAATACGCTTCATTGGAAAGTCGTCCCCAACGACTGAGTTATTTACGCGCCTTAGCCATTAATAGCTTGATTCAAGAAGCAGCTCGTGTGTTTATGGAGAATGAAAGTCAAATTTTAGAGGGGACTTTCCCTCATGCTCTTTTGGATCGTTGTCAATACCAAGCTCAGATCGATGATATTATCGGAATTAGCGTTGCCAAAGTATATCAGTCGGATGAGGTAGTGCAAAAGGAAATTATGGGCTATCAGGTATTGACCAAATTATTGGATGCATTTGTTGGAGCGGGAATTCACGCATTGGAGGGTCGAGCCAATTCCTATGACACCCTACTGTTACAACTCATTCCAGAAGGCACTCCCTTTATTGGAAAGACCCATTACGAGACCTTACTAAATGTCAGTTGTTTTGTGGCGAGTCTATCCGATGGAAAGGCTAAAGATTTGGCGCAAAAAATCCATTAACTTTACCCGAAAAATACGCTATGGTTTTTCGCTGGATTTTGGTTATTGCCATTACTGCACTCATACAAGTTTACGCTTTTCAAGCTGTCAAAACCTTTACCTCCAATAGAATTGTTCATATTCTATATTGGATCGTAGTTGTTTTCATTTTGGCATTGTTTTACATACAAAGTTTCTATTATGTGAGCAGCCGTGGTTTTTCTCATTTTATGAGTTATTCTTTAGGTTTGTTTTTTTCCCTGTTTTTGTTCCAAAGCTTTTTGATTCTATTCCTTTTTTTAGAAGATAGTATCCGACTACCGCAAGCTTTGTATCGTTATATGACCACTCAGCAAACTGAGGGCATGCTTCCCGAAAGGAGAAAGTTTATCTCTCAAATTGCTTTGGGCTTGGCAGCAATCCCATTTACCGCTCTATTGATTGGGATGGTTCGAGGAAAATACAATTATAAGGTCTTGAAGTACGCCCTGACTTTTGACGATCTGCCCGATGCTTTTGATGGGCTTACCTTGGCACAGATATCGGATATCCATTCCGGCAGCTTTGACAATCCTGAAAAAGTAGCCTATGGGGTAGACTTAGTCAATCAGCAAAATCCCGACCTCATTTTATTTACGGGAGACATTGTCAATAATAAAACGACAGAATTGTATCCCTACCAATCCATATTTTCCAAACTGAGCGCTCCTATGGGAGTCTATTCCATTTTGGGGAACCATGACTATGGTGATTATGTGGACTGGGAAAGCGAAGCCGCCAAACGGCAAAATATGGAGGATTTAAAACGAGTTCAAAAAGAAATGGGTTTTCACTTGTTGCTCAATGAAAGTGTATCACTTGAAAAAGAGGGAGAGAAAATTTCCTTGGTAGGAGTTGAGAATTGGGGTAAAGGGCGTTTTAAAAAAGCAGGAGACTTGGAAAAAGCTGTTGCTGATGTAGCTCCTGAGGACTTTAAAATCCTCTTGAGCCATGATCCGTCTCATTGGGAAGCTCAGGTGCTTTCCCATCCCTTTCCGTTTCATCTAACACTCAGCGGGCATACCCATGGGATGCAGTTTGGGATTGATATTCCTGGGGTTATCAAATGGAGTCCTGCCAAGTGGCGCTATAAACAATGGGCTGGAATTTACAACCAAGGACAACAGTATTTAAACGTCAATCGAGGCTTTGGATATTTGGCCTATCCAGGGCGTGTGGGTATATGGCCAGAGATCTCATTGATCACCCTTAAAAAGAAGCCCGTTGCGATTTGATAAAAAAAATCTACATTTGTTCGTATCGTAAAACCACACTATGTCAAAGTTTGGAGAGCTTATAGACGATAACCAGCCATTGTTGTTGTTCTTCTTTAACGATGAAAACGACCTCACTGAAAACATGCATCCTGTATTGAGAGATGTCGCCGCAGCCATTGGTGATAGCGGAAAAGTCATCAAAATTGTTACGGAGAAAAATGAAAAACTTTGCAACGCCCTACGAGTGAAAGTGCTTCCAACGCTTATGATTTACAAAGCGGGAGAAATGCTATGGCGTCAAAGTGGCGAGCAAGATGCCAATACACTAATCAGTTTGATGCAAGACCATCAGTAGCGAGCCTACTTCTTCTACGTGAGTTCTATTCCTTAATCAAATCCTTAATTGTTTCTTGGTAAAGTGAATCCAAGGGACGATAAAAAGTAATAGTGTCATTGACTTTGATATCATCCAAAAAAGCGCGGTAATTCATAACTCCAGATTTGATTCGTTGGACGATTTGCAATTGACCTTCCTGTGGGAAACGCGAAAACAACGCCATACGATCTTGATATACATCCGAAATGACGCGACCTAGTATCCGTGCTTTTAGAATGTTTCCTGCAGAATAATATCCCAGCATGATTTCTTCCAATTCGGTGTAGTAGTCAAATTCACCATAGAGGAACAAAAAGGGACGCGATGTTTGCATAAACTGATCCAGCATTTGTTCTAGGATTTGTTTGTCATCATGAACCAGCACGGCTTCGATCAAGGTGCGGTAGCGTTCAATTTCGGTTATAATTTCTTCTCCGATTCCATATTGTTGGTTGGGGTCTAAGGAGGCGAAATAAGTCAATCGATCGGCATATTTATCGGCTACTTTCTGAACGAGTTGTTGTGCTTTCTCGGTTTCACCGATTTTGTAATACCCATCGACAAAAGGAACCAACAGGCTGTAGTAGCCATAGAAATCTACAGGCATTTTTTCTAAGGCTAGGTCAATGACTTCTGCTGCGCGTTCCAATTGTTTTTCTTCAATCAATTGTTCGGCCAGTCGCGCCATATTACTACGGAAAGAAATGCTGTTTTTTCGGGTTTCAGGGTCGTGATAAATATGGGGCAGATTGGAATTCCCCCAGCTCCATTTTTTGACAATCTCATACATGGTTTCGCTGTCAATACGCCCCATCAAATAGGGGTTTATCGGGCTGAGTTCGGTCTTGATGGGGACTAATTTGTATACCAAACCGTCCAACTGAAGGTATTCTTTCATCCAAATATATTCGGAATCTTCAAAGCTTCCTCCAGTGAAATAGATGGGTCGCTCCCAATCGTTATTGGCCAATATATCCAGCATCATTATCTGGTTTTTGGTCAGGATGCTGGTGGGCAAATCAATATCGATGTAGGGAACAATCAGATCGGCATCTTCGGCTTTGACAACACCGCTTTTGAGGACATTTTCTTTGTTGACAGGTAAACGGATTTTGTTGGTAGGGTAAAAAACCAATTCTTGTGTATTCTTAGGATACGCCCTGGGATCCACCTCCGATTGTAGTAGTAGGCTTTTGTATTTGGTGGCGTCGTTGTCACTAGCCACCCAATCCACAAAGTCCCCAATATCCCAACGTACGGAGTCGAGTAGTTGTTCGTGTTTGATATAATCTCGAATTCCAAAAGCGTATAGCTTGTGTTCTAATTGCGAGGGGATGGGCTGGCTTTCATAGGTTTTGCGCTTCATCTGGTCGATATACCAGTCCGTAGCCAACAGGCTGGTGTTGATGGCACGTACATCGGTTCGGAATCCTTCAATTTCTTGTGCATACCAGATGGCAAAGGTGTCGTTGTCGCCAATGGTAAAGATCATAGCACCTTTGTCCTTATCGATGGATTGCAGATAGGATTTTGCAATAGATTGAGCTGTGTAGCGGTTGGATCGGTCGTGGTCATCCCAATTTTGAAAAGCCATAAGCATGGGAACGGCCAGCAAGCAGAGCCCTAAACCGGCAAGGGAAGCGGTGGGAGTAAATTTCTTTTTGAGAAATCGCGTGAGTGCAAAAGCACCCATTCCAATCCACAAGGCAAAGACATAAAAAGACCCCACAAGGGCATAGTCTCTTTCCCGTGGTTCAAAGGGTCGTTCGTTGAGATATACTTTTAGTGCCAAGCCTGTAAAAAGGAAAAACAGAAGCAAAATCCAAAAACGCTTGGGATCTTGTTGGTAAAGAAAATACAGTCCTATAATTCCAAGAATCAGTGGTAGGAAAAAATAAGTGTTGCGTGCCCGATTGTTTTTGGCATCGTTATCTAAGGCCGCTTGATTACCCAAGAAAAGAGAATCGATAAATGGAATGCCACTGATCCAGTTCCCTTTCAAGATGGAAAAGTCTCCTTGCAAGTCGTTTTGGCGTCCTGCGAAATTCCATAAGAAGTATCGCCAGTACATATAGCTCATCTGATAGTCAAACAAGAACCTTAGATTGCTCAGTAAAGACGGTTTTTCGATGTCTAAATAGGCGCCGTAGGTTTTGTAGAACTGGTGGTAGTCGTCTCCAGAAAGAACCCCGTCTTCAGCATCTTGTCGAAATTGGTTGACACGGTCTCGAAGTCTTTCACTACCGCGATATTCGGGTGTCAATTGAAAATCAAGCGGCTCCGTAAAATTCATATAATTGCCAGCATGCTCTGGACTCCACAAGCGTGGAAGCAATCCGCGGTGTGCCGCATTTGAGTTGATTTCCGAAAGTTCCCAATGGTTTACGATAACGTATTTCCCTGTTTTTTCGTCTCTTTCGTATTTGGGCTTGTCGTCTTTGTAAGGTTCTGCTTTGTCCTGACCGGCATACATATCCGAGAACATGGGGCCGTAGAACAAATGGGTTTCAGGGTATTGTTCTAAGTTATAATAAGCTAAAAGAGCTCGTGCGTTGTCGGGAGCATTTTCATTGATGACGGTATTGGCATTAGATCGGATAGGGATCATCAACCAAGAAGAAAACCCGACCAAGACAAACAGGATGCAAAGCAAACCCGTGTTGAGCTGTACCCATCCTTGTTTTTTTGTTTCCTTCAGGCCGTAATAAAACAAAAGAACTAAAACCAGAGCGGCAATGATGGTTCCGCTGTTAAACGGCAATCCAATGGTATTGACAAAATAGACTTCTGCTTTTCCAAAAAAGGCGAGGGTGGTGGGGAGTAAGAGCTTGAAGATAAATAAAAGGATGGCCACGGAAACCATATTGGCGATAACAAATCCTTTCCAAGTAACTTTTTGATAGTGTTTAAAATAATACAGCATTCCGATCCCAGGAATGGTGAGCAAGCCCATAAAGTGAACTCCAAAAGAGAGTCCTATCACAAAGGCAATCATCACCAGCCAGCGATCTCCTTTGGGTTTCAGCATGTCTTGTTCCCAGCGGAGCCCCAACCAAAAAAGGAGTGATAATAAAAAAGTAGCCATAGCATAGACCTCGGCCTCTACGGCGTTGAACCAAAAGCTGTCGGAAAAACAATATGCAAGTACACCAATGGCAGCACTTCCAAAGAAAAGGACTGCGTCCTGAGCGTTTTCCAATTTTTTATAGGCAGGGAGTTTTCGCATCAGTAGCGTAAGCGTCCAGAACATAAAGAGTAAGGTAAAAGCACTGGAAAAGACCGACATGAAATTGACTGTCAGAGCAATTTGCTCGCTACTACTTGCGAAGAGTGCAAAGAAAGCACCAAGCATTTGAAAGAGCGGCGCCCCAGGGGGATGCCCAACTTGCAGTTTTGCTGAAGTGGCAATGTATTCGGCACAGTCCCAGTAACTCGCCGTGGGTTCTACCGTTAGACCGTAGGTGAGTAACCCAATTCCAAAAACACTCCATCCAAAAATTCTATTCCATTTGTTATAGCTTCCTTCGGACATGTATTGCTTTTCGAGCGAAAGTAAGAATTAATCCATTATTCAAAAGTGCATTTCACAAAACATTAAATTCTCTTTCTTCCAAAAATGTTTGATGATTTCATATTTAGGTTTAAATTTGCGCAGAATTGGCCCATGGTGTAACTGGCAACACGTCTGATTTTGGTTCAGAAGAGTCTAGGTTCGAGCCCTAGTGGGCCAAC
>QXYU01000040.1:3658-4967 GCA_009886755.1 Flavobacteriaceae bacterium | reverse complement strand
TGGCTTTTCCGTCGGAAAGACTTGCTACAAAACAACTGGCATTTAATACGGTTTCATAATGCGTATTCCCAATAAATGGAGTGCCCTCTGGAATGAGTTGCAACAATAAGTTGTCATAGGAATTGGCTCGGCCCTCCAATGCGCGAATCCCCGCCCCAACAAATGCATCTAATAATTTGGTTAATACCTGATAGCCCATGATTTCCTTTTGCACTACCTCATCTGACTGATATACTTTGTCGATGCTAATTCCGATAATATCATTGATCTGGGCCTGGTATTGACAACGGTCCAAAAGAGCGTGAGGGAAAGTCCCCTCCAAAATTTGACTTTCATTCTCCATAAACACACGAGTTGCTTCTTGAATCAAACTATTAATCGCTAGGGCGCGTAAATAACTCAATCGTTGAGGACGACTTTCCAAGGAAGCGTATTTTTTGGTATCTATGGTTCCTTGTACCAGTTGCAGTAAATATTCTAATGCATAGGATTCGGGGATCCAACCTAAATTAATGCCATCTTCAAAATCAATAATGGTGTAACAGATATCATCTGCTGCCTCCACAAGATACGCCAAGGGATGCCGATGATACTTTTTGCTGCCCTGCATCTCTAACTCGGTCGCTACGGCCTCAAACATAGCCTGATCGTATTGGAAAAAGCCAAATTTCTTATCGGCCACATGCTGTGAAGGTCGATAGGGCAAAGATGCTTTGGGATATTTCATATAAGCGCCTAGCGTTGCATAACTCAGACGAAGTCCTCCTAGGCTGCCAACTTGCGACTGACAGAGAATTTTGAATCCATTGGCGTTGCCTTCAAAGGAACAGAGGTCTTCGTATTGTTTTTTTGTCAAATTCGATTCGTATTGCTTTCCCGTACCCTCTTTAAAAAAATGACCAATGGCCTTCTCTCCACTATGACCAAAAGGGGGGTTCCCAATGTCATGAGCCAACGCAGCGGCAGCCACAATGGCACCAAAATCGTTGGCTTGATAACCCAAAGTTGCCGATAAATGTGGATATTTTTCTAGCAGCTGCTTTCCTGCCAAACGACCTAAGCTTCGTCCAACAACGGATACTTCTAAGGAATGCGTGAGTCGAGTATGGACAAAATCTTTTTGCGAAAAAGGAATTACTTGGGTTTTGTCCTGAAGGCTTCGAAAAGCCATTGAAAAGACAATTCGATCGTAGTCCACTTCAAACCCTAAGCGGGTAGCATCTTGTTCGGATCGTAAGCGTTTGTTGGTATCGCCGAAGCGCTTTAGTGATAGTAGGGTGTCCCAGTTCATTTTTAAACTTGTATTTAT
>QXYU01000040.1:2287-3648 GCA_009886755.1 Flavobacteriaceae bacterium | reverse complement strand
ATTTGTGGCATAAATTATTTTAATCCTATAAAATGAAAAATCTAAAAATCTCCTTTATAACTCTATTCGTTGTAACTTTCTTTTTGGGCTGTTCAGATGACGACCCCGTAATCGAATATGTTGCCGTCCCCGAAAAGTCCCAAACCCCTGAGACTCCTACAACTCCAACTTCCGATCTCACAAATACAATCGGCTCTAATGGTGGTATTACTAAAATCACAGAAAATCAAACTTGGTCGAATGATCAAATTCATTTCATTCTAGGCAAAGTGGTTATTATGGACGGTGTTACCCTTACCGTAGATGCTGGTACGATTATCAAAGCCGGAGAAGGACAAGATAATGACGCTACGGCCTTAATTGTCGCTCGTGGTGCGAAAATTAATATGAATGGGACAGCCAATAGCCCTATCATTATGACGGATATCAATGACAATATTGATTACGGTTCTCCCTCTACAAATCGCAATCCACTTGACCGTGGCAAATGGGGTGGATTGATTATCCTTGGAAAAGCTCAAATCTCCGATGCCGTTGACGAAAAACTAATTGAAGGGGTTTTGGCTATCGAAGGAGAAACTTGGAATTTCTATGGAGGAACAGATAATACCGATAATTCGGGAAGCATTTCCTATGTGTCTATTCGTCACTCTGGAACACAAGTTGCTCCAGATGTAGAATTACAAGGGCTGACTTTGGGAGCTGTTGGCAACAGAACGACAATCGAAAATGTAGAGATTGTTGCTAGTAAAGACGATGGTGTCGAATTTTTTGGTGGTACAGTTGATGTTACCAACCTTTTGATATGGAATCAGTTTGATGATGGAATTGACATTGACATGGCATACAGTGGTACGATTAAAAATGCCATCGTAGAATATGCTGTAGACTCAGATGGTGCTTTTGAAATCGACGGTGCCAAAGATATTAGCTATGAAGCTAAAAACACCATTGAGGAGTTAACCGTTTACGGACGCTTCACAGAAGATGCCTCGGATAGTGATCAACTGGGGCGTATTCGTGAAAACATTCAAATCAAAATGTCCAATGTGCTATACCAAGGAGTTGCGGCTGAGAAATCTAAATTTGAAAAATTCAGTGAAAATAACGGTAACTACAAAAACATTGTAACTGCTCGTTCTTTTGGAACAGATCTTAGTGGTTCAGAAGATATCATCTTTAGCGACTTTTACTTCAATGGAAACTTCAGTCAAGCAAGTATTGTAGGACCAAACACTATAAACGACAATAGCAATCGTGACATCAATACAGCTTTCGAAAACTGGGCTTCAATAGGAACAACACCAGAAGCCGACCAAGGTGCAGATGAGACAGTGTTCGAATGGACTTGGTGGGGACAG
>QXYU01000040.1:1103-2277 GCA_009886755.1 Flavobacteriaceae bacterium | reverse complement strand
CAATAACTAAACCCTTTTTGTTAATCATAACTTACCCTAATCGTTCACTATCGGTAACATCGATAGTGAACGATTTTGTTTAGTTTCGCGGCATGAAAAAACACTTTCTATATTTACTATTTTTAGCCCCTCTTTTTGCTTTTTCACAAGGCGTTATCGAAGGAAAAATTATTGATGGAGATTTTAATGATATTCTTCCCTTTGCCAATATACAGTTAAAGCAAATCAGCCCTTTTCAAAGTGTGGATGGAACTACCTCAGACTTTGATGGAAAGTTTCTTTTTGAAGAGTTGGCCGAAGGACAGTACGAACTGGAAGTTTCTTTCGTTGGATACAACACCAAAAAAATTACCGGTATCAACATAACAGAGGATGCACAAAGTCAGCTTTTTGAAATTACCTTAGACGCTTCTTCTTCCGAATTGGAGGAAGTAGTAGTTACTTCTTCTGCAAAAAACAATACTGCAAACGCGGTTTTAAACATCCAAAAAAGATCTGCTGTGCTCATAGATGGTTTGTCTCTTCAAACTATTCGTAAGGCAGGAGACAATGATATCGCCTCAGCCATCAAACGAGTGCCCGGAATTTCTATTGAAGGAGGAAAATACGTCTATGTAAGAGGGCTCGGTGACCGCTATTCCAAAACAACCATGAACGGAATGGAAGTTCCCGGTCTAGATCCAGACAAAAACACCTTACAACTGGATATTTTTCCAACCAACCTAATCGAAAATATTCAAGTTGTCAAATCAGCTTCTGCCAAACAAGATGCTGACTTTACGGGGGGAATCGTCAATATTGAATTAAAAGACTTCGCCAATACCCCAGAATACAACTTCAGCTTTGGAATGTCCTACAACCCCAAAATGCACTTCCAAGACAACTACATCTATGATGCGCCAAGCAAGACAGACTTCTTGGGTTTCGACTATGGCGATCGAAAGCTTCGGATCGCACGAAGAGCATCTCTTCCCGAGCCCGCACGTGACAGGCCCACAACCAGCATTATCAACAACTACACCCAATTGCTCGATAAAAACTTGGAGCCTATCACAGGAACAAGTTTTATGAACTACAATTTTGGGTTTTCTACTAGCAATAGTTTTGAATTGGACAATGGCAAAAAGTTTGGCTACATCGGAAGCGTCAATTACCGAAGCAACACCACCTTCTT
>QXYU01000040.1:0-1093 GCA_009886755.1 Flavobacteriaceae bacterium | reverse complement strand
CAAATTAAACTTTTTGTGGATTCAAAATGGTGTATCCAATGTTAGACAGGGTGGTTTTTCAGAGTTTGTTTCTGATGATTTTTTTGGCCTTGGAAACTTCATCACCTATACCCAAAGAACCATCTTATCCGTTCCTTTTGCTGCTAAATACAATCTCGACGAGGGCAATAGTAGTTTAGAAATCAGAGCCAATGCCACCAAAGCTTTGGTCTATGACAAAGATTTTAAAATTACCGTTTTTGAAATTCTTGATGGTGATCGCTATGCGCTGTCTCCCAACGGTGCAGGATTGCCCCAACGAATTTGGAGAGATTTAGATGAAGATGTGATCAATGCCAAAATTGACTATTCTACTAAATTCTCTATCAATGACAGTGAAGTAAAACTTGATGTTGGGGCTGCTTACTTGTTTAAGAATCGTGTTTTTGGTACAGATTATTACACGGTAAACCATATTGGCTCTACGCTCTATCTAAACGGCCAAGCCAATCAATTGCTTCAGAATGACAATTTGTGGACTTTTGAAGGTGCTAGTGGTGCGTATATCTCGGGAAGTTTTCAGGAAGAAAATCAATTTGACTCAGACATCAACAAAACCAGCGCATATGTCTCTGGAGAAGTTAATCTGAATGAGAAAATCAAAGGAATTGTAGGCTTACGATTTGAAAACTATAAATTAATCTATACAGGACAATCCTTGAGTCAAACAGCTCATGACAAGGCCGAATTCTTGAATCGTTCTGACTTTTTCCCTTCGCTAAACTTGATCTACTCCCTCAGTGATAGTAAAAAAGTACGCGCTTCCGCCTATAGAACGACGGCAAGACCATCCTTTAAGGAAAACTCAACAGCTGTTATTTTAGATCCAATCACGGGTACTCGATTCTACGGCAATCCGAATGTAACGCCTTCGTTGATTATGAATTATGATCTGCGATATGAAAATTATGGAAGCAAGGGGGAGTTTTTTGCCATTAGCAGCTTTGTCAAAAATTTTGATGATCCTATTGAGATTGTTTTGTTTGATCGCTCCACACCCAATGTATTTATTGCTCGAAATAACCCTGAGGCAACCGTAGTTGGAGCTGAATTT